>DASZMV010000047.1:0-71067 GCA_035551675.1 Caulobacteraceae bacterium
CCAGCGCTCCGGCCAGCACATGGGCCACGCCCGACAGCCCGTTGCGGATCTCGTGCGACAAGGTGGCGACGATGTCGCTCTTCGACTTGGCGAGGCGGCGTGCATCCTTCAGCGCCAGCTCGCGGTCCTCGATCAGTCCCTGGCGTTCAAGATTGAGCGTGAAATGTTCGCGCAGGTGACGGTTCAGGATCAGCGACAGCGCCATGCAGAGCGCCAGACCGCTTTCCACCAGATTGCCGACGTAATCGGTGTGCGGGTTGCTCTTCAGCACGATAATCGGTCCCGCCGCCGCGACGGGCGCGACGACCAGCAGACCGGGCAGGGTGGGGGAGCAGAAGAAGATGATGCCGGCCGCGGCGCCGGCGCAGAGCACCAGCATGGTCTCCGACAACCACCCCGCGCCCTGGGCGAAGAACGACGTCTGGAACAGGGCGATGGCCCACAGCAGTCCGCCGGCGAGCTGAATGCGCGTGCGCAGCTCGACGTTCTCGAGCGCGCCCGGGGTGCGGCGCAGCCAGTCGAGCACGAGATAGAACAGGGCCCAGACGAAGCCATAGGCGCCGAGGCTCACCGCGAGCCAGTTCGCGTTGGGCGTATGCACGCCCAGCATGACCAGGACGGGAAGGCAGATGCCGAAGAACCCGAGCGCGTAGGGCAAGAGGCGCACCTGGGCGTCGAGCGCCTGACGCGTGATCGCGCGCTCGATCTCGGAGGGCGGCAGCTTCAGCTTGAGCGGCTGGCTCGTCGGGAAGAGCTCGTCGGACATGGCCACAGCCTAAACCCGTCAGAGTTGCCGTCGGGTTTACAAGTTGAACTAGCTCGATGAAGACTTTCGCGTCGAATGGTAAATCTTCGTTAGGGTTGACGGAAAATAATCGCGCCCTGACTTACAGGGGCGAACGCCATGACCACGGCCCATCCGCGGCTCAGCGACATGGATATCCGCAGGCTGGTTAAGGGCGACAGCGTCGATGAACGCGCGGCGGCCGCCCATAAGTTATGCCGCGCCGTCGAGCGGGTCAGCCTGACCGAGGAGGATCGCATCGCCGCCCAGGGCATCATCCGGGTGCTCGCCTGCGACACCGCCGAATTGGTCCGCCGCGCGCTCGCGACCACCCTGAAAGCCTCCGACCTGCTGCCGCGCGACGTGGCCGTGCGGCTGGCGCGGGACCTGGAGTCGGTCGCCCTGCCGGTGATTAACGCCTCGCCCGTGTTCAGCGACGAGGACCTGGTCGAGATCGTGAAGTCAGGCGCCGCCAGCCGCCAGGTCGCGGTGGCCGAACGCACGACCCTGTCGAAGCAAGTCACCGCGGCGGTGGCTATCTACGGCGAAGAACCCGCTGTGATCGCGGCCTGCGCCAACGACAACGCCGCCTTTGCCGAGGCGTCGCTGCAACGCGCCATCGACCGCTTCGCGCGCTCTGACGACGTCACCCGCGCCATCGCCTATCGCAAGCAACTACCGCTCACCATTTCCGAGCGTCTCGTCGACATCGTTACCGACAGCGTGCGCCAGCACCTGATCGAACATCACGCTTTGAAGCTGGACACCGCCATGCGCCTGACCAGCGTCGCGCGCGAGCGCATCACCGTGGACTTGGTCGACCAGGCGGCGGCGACCACGGATTATGCGGCGTTTGCCGAGCACCTGAACCAGAACGCCCGGCTGAACGCGTCGCTGCTGCTGCGTGCGCTCGCGCGGGGCCAGATGCTGTTCTTCGAGCACGCCCTGGCGATCCTGGCGGGTGTCCCGCACGAGCGGACCTGGCTGATGGTGCACGACGCGGGGCCGCTCGGCTTCCGCGCCATCTACGAGCGCGCGGGCCTGCCGACGCGTCTGTTCCCGGCCTTCCGTTCGGCGGTCGACTGCTGGCGCGCGGTGGAGAGCGAAGGCGCGAACTTCGATCGCGACCTGTTTCAGGAGCGCGTGCTGCAGCGCTTCCTCACCTCACAGCCCTACGCTTCGCGCGACGACCTGAACTATCTGCTCGAGCGCATCGACCGCACGCCGCAGCCGGGCAAGCCTGTGCGCGTGCTCGAGCACGCCAACGCGGCATAGCGAACGCTCCGCTCAGCCGAGGTCCTCTAGCTTGTCGGGTTCGCCCGGCGCGATCGGGGCGCTGCACGAGCCCTCGCGCCGTTCGGCGTCCGCAGCCAGGATGCGCCACTCCGCCGCCATGTTGCGGAACGCCAGGCGCGTGGACTCGCCCACGGACTTTTGAGCGAGCCGGTCACACTCAGCCGCGTTCTCCCGGTAGCGTAAAGCGTCGGACATCGGGCGGTTATGTCGGCTTGCCGACGCAATCGCAACGGATGAAGCCGAAAAATCCTTAGCTTGGCCTTGGAAATCAGGACTTTGTGCGGTCCGCCTCGAGCTTGAACAGCTGCCGTTTGCCGACCCAGACTTCGACGACGGCGTAGCGGTTCAGGTACGGGCGCGCAGCCTCGCGCGCTGCGGCTTCGTCGGCGCACTCGATGAAATCCCCAAAAACGATTTTGCCGGCCCCGTTGCAGCCGTAAAGCCGGTAACTGGTCATGCAGCCCCCCGGACCCCCACGCAAAACTCTGGGCTCGGACGCTGAAACTCTACATATCGCGCTCAGGCTCCGTCAGTCGTCTTGCCGACGTCCGCCGCGTGGGACCGGAAATATTCGCCCTGCGAGCGAGAGGCCGGTGCGCGAGGGTCAGCGCCCGGTCACGACCTTGCTGAAGCGGTTGCGGACGTGGCCGTAGCATTCGCATACCGAAGCTTCGAGCGCCTCGCGGTTGGTGATGGTGATCTCGCCGCGGCGATAACTGATCATGCCGGCCGCCTGCAGCGACTGCGCCGCTGCGGTGACGGTGGTGCGCTGCACGCCCAGCATGAAGGCAAGGTACTCTTGGGTGAGGCGCAGCACCGGCTCGTCGATGCGGTCCGCCGCGGTCAGGATCCAGCGGCACAGCCGCGCCTCGACGTCGTGCAAGGCGTTGCACGCGACCGACTGCTCCGCCTGGACGTCGTTGCCCTGCGCGTAGCGCGCGGCGGCTTCGAGCAGGGCGGTGTTGCTGATCGCCGCTTCGCGTAGCCGCAGGCCCGGCATCGTCAATGCATTGCCGCCGATCTGGACCACGACGCGGTTGAAGGCGGTCTTGGCGCCCAGCGCGTAGAGCAGCCCGTGCGCGCTCTCCCGGCCGATGGTGCAGCTCTCGACGCTGCGTCCGTCTTCCATGAGGGTGATGACCGAAAGGATGCAACTGGTCGGGAAGAAGACGTCGTCCACCGGCGCGCCGGGGTCGTGCAGCACGAGGTCGCGCGGGAGGCATTTTTCGACGAGGTGGGGAGCGAGGACCGCGAAGTCCGCCTCCTTCAGCGAGTCAAGAAACGCGTTCCCCACAAGAGGGGGCGACTTTTTCATGTCTCTCTGATCAATGTGCGGCCCGCCCCAAGCCCGACGCGTGTCGATCATGTGAATCACCGGGCTTGGCCGTAGTGCCACGCGTCCTCTGTTCCGTCTGTCGCAGAGCCGACAGACAGGTTGAAGTCATTGGGTCATCTGGCGAGCGCCGAAGCGGCCAAGAGAAGACCGGCGATAGGGCGGGGGACCCTTGAGAGGCGCAAGGCCGACGAAGCTTAACCTATGACACGCTTGGGCCGGGAGCCCCGGACGTCCGGCTAGGTTGGACTTTGTAAAAACGCGAGACCTTTGCCGCAGGTTCCGGCAAAGGGTCCCGCAGGAGCGGCAATCCCTTACGCGGTAAGGTTCTCAGCCGGTGTTCCGCGCCGGTGCTCGGGCGCCAGTGCGCGATTGGGTTTAAAGCGCCAGGCTGAAGCCGGGTTTCAGTCCTGGCCAACGTGCTCGGCGACCCGGCCTTCGAGCTCTTCGGCAAGAGCCTTCCCGACCGGATGATGCTCGTCGCGAATCTCGTCGCGCACCGCCGCCTTGATCGCTTCGATGTGCGCGTCGATCAGGAACAGGGGCGCCTTGGCGCGCGCGGCTTCGGTGTCGGTGATCTTGCACAGCGACGCGGCGATGCGGGTGACCAGCGGATATTCGTAGGTCGAGCCCAGGCCCTTCAGGTCGTGGGCGCGCAGGTAGAGCGCTTCGGCCGTTTGCGGCGTGTAGCCCTTGGCCGTGATCTCGGCGCGCGCGTTGTCGAGTTTGACCAGCTCGTCGTTCAGCCACTGGCCGAACTGCGATGACAGGCTCTTCAGCGCGGCCTCCGCCTTCGCCACGGCTTCGGGGTCGATGCCGCCGAAGCGGCCGCCGGCGACCTTCAGGCGAAGGGTATTGGGCGGCTGGATGAACTGGGCGGATGACGGCTTGGTCACGGCAGACTCCCTTGGAAGCTTAGGAACTCCCGGTCCGCATCATGAATGGAACCGCTTAATAACTGCTAACCCAACGCCGTTAACGGACGTTCAGCTGTTGAACTGCTCGTCCAGAACCCGCTCCTCGAAGGTCCTTCCCGCGTCGAAAAGCATGACCAGGGCGTGGTCCCTGACCTCCTTGATTTCGACCTTGGCGACCTCGCGCACCTCATGGTTATCGGCGACCGCGGAGACGGGGCGCTTGTCGGGCTCGAGCACCTCCAGGCAGACCTCGGCGGTGTGGGGCAAGAGCGCGCCGCGCCAGCGCCTCGGCCGGAACGCGCTGATCGGAGTGAGCGCCAGGACCTGGACGCCCAGCGGGATGATCGGGCCGTGGGCGGAGAGATTGTAGGCGGTCGAGCCGGCCGGCGTGGCGACCAGGACGCCGTCGCAGAACAGCTCCTTCAGCCGGACCCGGCCGTCGACCTGGATGCGGAGCTTGGCGGTCTGCCTCGTCTCGCGCAGCAGCGAGACCTCGTTGATGGCGAGCGCCGTCTCGACCTTTCCGTGGACGGTGGTGGCGGTCATGGCCAGCGGATTGACCGAGGCGTGCTGGGCCTCCTCGACACGCTGCATCAGGCCGTCCTCGACGAAGTCGTTCATCAGGAAGCCGACCGAGCCGAAGTTCATGCCGTAGATCGGCTTGCGGCTTTCCAGGTGAGCGTGGAGCGTCTCGAGCATGAAGCCGTCGCCGCCCAGGGCCACGATCACGTCGGCCTCGGCCTGCGAATGATCGCCATAGAGGTCGGCCAGGCGGCGGCAGGCGGCCTGGGCCTCGGGTCGGTCGCTCGCGGTAAAGGCCAGCTTCAGGGACACGGAATGCGCTCGCGCAGGCTGAGGCGCCAAGGTTCGAGCGCCTGACGCGCTCGTTGTCAAATCAGCGGTCGCGCTTGACCGCCGCCAGCCTGGACCAGCCGCCGGCCGGCGCCCAGGCGTCCCCGACGTCCTTGGCCGCCGGGCTGGTCAGCTAATCGGCGCCGCCGATGCGGTCGCGGAAGATCTTCGCCGCGTTTTCGGGCGAGCGGTTGAAGGCGCCGGCCGCACGCTTGCCGCCCGCGGCGTCGCCGGCGGGACGGCCTTCGTTCAGTTCGCGCACCATCATCAGAACATCGGGGAAGGCGGAGCGGTCGATGCTCACCGCGGCGCAAGCGAGCGCCAACGGTTCGGGATCGGGCGCGCCGCACGCGCGCTTCAGATCGACGATGGAGAATCCACCGAGGCTCGACAGGGCGCTCATGAACAGCGACAGCTTGCCTTCCTTCAGCGCGCGCACAAGGTAGCCGGGACGCAGTTGCCCGGCCGACTCGAGCTTGGCGATCAGGCGGTCTTCCATGTCCTCGCGCTCGCCGTCGCGTTCGACAACGAAGTCAGCCCTGGCGCCGGACGCGCTCGCAACCGCCGCGTGGATCTGCGGCGCGAGTTCGGCGGCCTCGACCTGGAACCGTTCGCACAGCGCCGAGCGCAGCGCTTCGCCCACATAGGCGTACAGCTGCTCGGCGAGAATCTTGTTGAGTTTCGGATGCCGCGCCAGTGGCGAGCGCAGCGACGCCACACGCTTGGACGCTTCGACCAGCCGCGTCATCGCCGCAGCCGTGATCTGCGCGGTCGAGTTGTTGGCGAGCGCGGTCATCACCGCCGGTTCGCCCGCGTCCACGATCGCGTCGACGACCTTCGATCCGAGCTTCGGGCGGCGCGCGACTTCGATCTGATGCTCGATGGTGGCTTCGACCAGGAGACGGATCAGGTCCTGGTCCTGCAGCAGGGGACTGTTGAGAATGACCGGCCGCGCGATGTCGATGTCGTCGAGCGCCAGCACGTTGATCAGCGACGGCGGCGCCCAGGCGGCGGTCGCCAGGCGCTCGGCCAGGCTGCGGCGGATGTGGCGCTCGGCCTCCACCACCAGGGACATGAACACGTCGTCGAGCAGGGCCCGCAACTCGGGCCGGGCGGCCTCGGGCGAGGCGTCGCACAGATCGGCCACCGCCAGGAGCAGGCGCTCGCGATCGCCCTCGCGCCGCCCGTGGGCGAGCTCCATAAGGTCGCGGGCTTGAGCAGCCGACACGGCATTCTCCGTAGACAAGGGACTTCTTGCCCCAGAGGGGAAGCTAAGCCGCTGCCCATGAAAACTCGCTTAACGGCGACCCGCGATATGTGAGCGCAGGTCAACTTGACGCCGTTCACCTTGGGAGCGAGGGTCCGGCGACTTCTGGAGATCGAGCATGGCCGACGGTTCGTTAGCGACCCTTAAGGACAAGGTCAGCGAGGCGGAGTGGAAAACCCGCGTCGACCTCGCCGCCCTTTATCGGCTGGTGGCGTTGCACGACTGGGACGAGGCCATCTTCACCCACATCTCCGCCCGGATTCCCGGCGAGGAGAACCGTTTCCTGATCAACCCCTACGGCCTGTTCTTCGACGAGATGCGCGCCTCGGACCTGGTCAAGGTCGACCTCGAGGGCGGCATCGCCCAGGAGACCCAGGCCTTCATCAACCCGGCGGGCTTCACCATCCACTCGGCCATCCACGCCGCGCGGGAGGACGCCCACTGGGTGATGCACCTCCACACCGTCCAGGGGACCGCCGTCGCGGCTCAGAAGGAGGGCCTGCTGCCGCTCACCCAGACCGGCATGGTGGTGCGCCCCCAGGTCGCCTACCACGACTACGAAGGCATCGCCTTGAACCTGGACGAGCGTGAACGCCTGGTCGCAGATCTCGGCGACAAGACGCTGATGATCCTGCGAAATCACGGCACGCTGGCGGTCGGGTCGACCCCGGGCGAGTGCTGGATGGCCATGTTCTATCTGGAGCGCGCCTGCGAGGCTCAAGCGCTGGCCCTGTCAGGCGGTCGCGACGGGGTGCTGATCGCGCCGCAAAGCGCCCAGGAAGAGGTCAAGGCTCAGGCGGCGGCGGTGCCCTGGGTGGCGAACCTCGCCTGGCCCGGCTGGCGGCGCCGGCTCGACCGCCTGTCGCCCGGTTACGACGCCTAGACGTACCTCGCGGTCAACATTGCTATAAGTTAATAGACTTTCGGTAGAAATTCCCGGTCGAGCGTGTTCGGCCGCCCTGTTCACCGGCCCGATAGTGTGGTTGAGCGTGGAAACCGGCCGCGATGGGGCGTGGCGAGGCCTCAAGCATAGAGTCGTAGGGTGAGACGCCACTTTTTTCTGATGTTCGCGGTGGTCTTCGTCGTGGCGCTCGCCGTGCTGGGCGGGATCAAGCTGCTGGCGGGGAAGGGCGGCGCGGGCGCCACGGCCCCCGCATCGGCGTCCAAGTCCGGTCGCGTGCCCCTAATCGCCGAGACGCGGGTCGCGCCGCACGAATTCGTCGGCCGCATCGACGCGGTGGGCGTGGCCAAGGCGCACGAGTCGGTGACCCTGACGTCCCAGACCACCGAGATCGCCACCGACATTCTTTTCCACTCGGGCCAGCACGTCGCCAAGGGCCAGGTGCTGGCGCAACTGAAGACCGACGAGCAGCAGGCCGACGTGATCAACGCCCAGGCCGCGCTCAACAAGGCCAAGAGCGACAACGACCGCTGGCAGGAACTGGCCAAGCGCGGTTTCGCCCCGGCGGCGTCGGTGGATCAGTACAAGGCCGCCTACGAACAGGCGAAGGCGCAGTTGCGCGCCGCCCAGTCGCGGCTGCACGACCGCGTCATCCGCGCGCCGTTCTCGGGCACTATCGGGCTTTCGGACGCGGCCCCCGGCATGCTGATCACGCCCGGCACGCCGCTGGCGACGCTGGATGACCTGTCGGCCGTGGTGGTCGACTTCGATGTCCCCGAGCGGTTCATGGCCTCGGTGCGCGAAGGCTCGCCGATCAGCGCGACCGCCGATGCGCTAAGCGGGCGCGTCATTTCCGGCCGCATCGCGCGCATCGATACCCGGGTGAAGCCCGACACGCGCTCGGTCACCGCGCGCGCCGAGTTCGCCAATCCGAACGCCGCGATCAAGCCCGGCATGCTGTTGAAGGTGACGGTGACCCAGGGCGCGCGCACGGCGCTGGCCTTGCCCGAGGCCGCGGTGCAGTTCGAGACCGACACGCCCTTCGTCTTCGCCCTCGCCCAGGAAAACGGCAAGACCGTCGCCAAGTTGAAGAACGTCGTGGTCGGCGCGCGCCAGGACGGCTTCATTGAAATTGTCGGCGGCCTGAACGCGGGCGATCAGGTCGTGGGCGACGGGCTTAACCGCATCCAGCCCAACCAAGCGGTGAAAGTGCTCGCCGCGCCATGACGCTGTCCGACCTTTCGGTCAAACGCCCGGTCTTCGCCGCGGTGGCGGCGATCGTTCTCTGCGTGATCGGCGTCGCCGCCTTCTTCACCCTGCCGGTGCGCGAGCTGCCGTCCATCGATCCGCCGGTGGTCTCCATCGAGACCGACTATACCGGCGCCTCCGCCGAGGTGATCGAACAGCGCATCACTCAGGTGATCGAACAGCAGGTCGCGGGCATCCAGGGCATCGACGTGGTCAACTCGTCGAGCCGCGACGGCATTTCGCGCATCAACATCACCTTCACCCTGGACCGCGACCTCGACGGCGCGGCCAACGACGTGCGCGATGCGGTCAGTCACGTCGCCAACCAGCTGCCGATCGACGCCAAACCGCCACAGATCTCCAAGGCCAGCGCCAACGCCTCGTCGATCCTTTTCCTGGCATTCACCTCGTCCAAGCTGAGCCAGCTTCAACTCGCCGACTACGCCAACCAGTATCTGGTGGCGCGCCTGTCCACGATCCCCGGCGTAGGCCAGGTGCGGATGAGCGGCGCGGGCCTCTATTCCATGCGAATCTGGCTCGATCCCGACGCCATGGCCGCGCGCGGCATCACCGTCGACGACGTGCAGAACGCGCTGAACGCCCAGAACGTCGAACTGCCCGCCGGCGCGCTGGAGTCCAAGGCGAAGGACTACACCATCCGGGTCAATCGCCAGTACAACACGCCCGCCGAATTCGCCGCCCTGCCGACAGTCGCCGCACGCGGCTCGACCAGCGGCTCTGCCGCCTCGAGCTTCGCCGCGCCTTCGCCGACCAGTTCTTCCGCCGTCACCGCCACCGCCCGCGGGGCCAATTCGCAGATGCCGACCGTCGGCGCGCAATTGCCCAATGCCCAGTCGGGCTCGAACTACATTGTGCGCCTGGGCGACATCGCGCGCGTCGAGGAAGGGCCCGACGACCGGCGCAACTATTTCGAGGTGTCCGGCCAGCGTGAGGTCGGCATGTCGGTGACCGGCCAAGCCCAGGCCAACAACCTGCAAATCTCCAACGACACCCGCAAGATGATCAAGGAGATCAACGCATCCCTGCCGCCGGGGACCGCGCTGAAGATCGTCGTCGACTATTCCCAGTTCACCTCCGATGCGATCCAGGAAGTCTGGATCACCATGGGCATCGCGCTCGCCCTGGTGGCCCTGGTCAACTTCCTGTTCCTGGGCAGCTGGCGCGCGGCGATCATCCCCGCGGTGGTGGCGCCGATCTGCATCGTCTCAACCTTCACCGTCCTTGCCGTGCTCGGCTTCTCGATCAACCTGCTCAGTCTGCTCGCGCTGGTGCTGGCCATCGGCCTCGTGGTCGACGACGCCATCGTGGTGGTGGAGAACGTGCAGCGGCACGTGGACGAAGGCGAACCCCCGGCGGTCGCGGCCCAACGCGGCGCCAAACAGGTGTTCTTCGCGGTGGTGGCGACCACCATCGTGCTGATCGCTGTGTTCGCGCCCTTGATGGTGTTGCCCGGCTATATCGGGCGCCTGTTCGTGGAGCTCGCGGTCACCGTCGCCGCGGCGGTGTTCTTTTCCGCGCTGATGGCGCTCAGCCTGTCGCCCATGCTGGGCTCGAAACTGCTGAAGCCCGCCACCGGCGAGGGGATCTTTGCGCGGACCGTCGATCGCATCATGGAGGGCGTGAAGCGCTCCTACAGCGCATCGCTCGAGATGCTGCTCGGCCATCGTCTCGCGACCCTGCTCACCATCGTCGTGGTGGTCAGTCTCGCCGCGCTCGCGGGCGGCCTGTTCCTGGCGCTGCCGAAGGAGCTGGTGCCCAACGAGGACCGCGGTCGCGTCGACCTGTCGATCCAGGGCCCCGAGGGCCAGGGCTTTGACTACACGCTTGCCGCCGTGCACCAGGCCGAGCCCTATTTCGAGGGGCTGCGCCAGAAGAGTGTGCTCACCGACTATCTGTTCGCCGTGCCGGCTTTCGGCAACGCGCAATTCAACACCGCCTTCGGCACCACGGTGATGACCGACTGGCGCAAGCGCACGCTCACCGCCGACGACCTCGCCGCCCAGATCAACAAGAAGTTGGCGAGCATCACCTCGACCCAGTTCGTCGCGGCGGTGCGCGGACCGTTCTCGCGCGGCGGCCAGTCCGGATCGAACGTCGACCTGATCGTTTCCGGCGACGACTACGATCAGATCAACAAATGGATGCAGCCGATCCTGAAGGCAGCCAAGGCCAACCCGGGTCTGGCGCGTCCGCGCATCGACTACGAACCGACCTCGCCGCGCCTGCTGGTCGACATCGACCACGACAAGGCCGCCGCCCTCGGCGTCTCCGCGCAGGAGATCGGTTCGGCGCTGCAGATCATGTTCGGCTCCAAACAGGTCACCACCTATGTGAAGGGGGGACAGGAGTACTACGTCACCCTGCAGACCGACCTCGACAAGCGCCGCACGGTAGAGGATCTCGACCGCCTGACCGTGCGCACCGGCTCCGGTTCGCTGGTTCCGCTCTCAAATGTGGTCAAGACCGAGGTGAGGGGCGACACGCCCGACCGCGAACGCGTCGACCGCATCCGCTCGATCACCCTGACGCAACAGCTCAACCCGGGCTACACGGTCGCTGAAGCGGTGAAGTTCTATCAGGACCTCGCCGCGAAACAGCCGCCCGGCATGCTGATCAAGTGGGGCGGCCAGGCCAAGGACTACCTCGAGGCCTCTAATGCGGTGGCGCTCGCTTTCGGCGGCGCGCTGCTCCTGGTGTTCCTGGCGCTCGCGGCCCAGTTCGAAAGCTGGATCCACCCGGCGATCATCATGCTGACCGTGCCCCTGGCGGCGCTCGGCGGCCTGTTCGGCCTGCTCATCGCGGGCTCGTCGATCAACACCTACAGCGAGATCGGCCTGATCATTCTGATCGGCATCGCGGCCAAGAACGGCATCCTGATCGTGGAGTTCGCCAACCAGCTCCGCGATGACGGCCGATCGGTGCACGACGCGGTGATCGAGGCGGCGGCGCTGCGCCTGCGCCCCATCGTGATGACCTCGATCTCCGCCGCCTTCGGCGCCCTGCCGCTGATCCTGGCCGCGGGCCCGGGCGCCGGCAGCCGCAAGACCATCGGCGTGACCGTCTTCACCGGCGCGATCTTCTCGACCCTGCTGACCCTCTTCGTCGTGCCGGTCTTCTACAATCTGCTCGCACGCTTCACCCGCTCGCCCGAGTGGACCGCGAAACAGATCGAAGCCTACGAGGAAGAAGAGCGCGCCCGCGGCGCCGCGCCCGAGCCGACGCCCGCCGAATAGTCGCCATCACGACGATATGATCGGCGCGCGGGGCCCTCAAGGCCTTGGCGAACGCTGGGGTTCTGATATCGGCGGATTTTGGCGTCCACACTTCGACCGAAAGCCCGCAGCCGCATGAGCCGAATGCCTGGCCTCGACCTTCTGCGCGCGCTCGCGGTGCTGTGGGTGATGATGACCCACACCTATCTCACCGGCCTGTTCCCGGACGGAAACCTGGTGGCGGACTCCGGTTGGATGGGGGTGGATCTGTTCTTCGCCCTGTCCGGCTTTCTGATCGGCGGTCAGCTGTTCCGGCCCTATGTGCGCAATGAACCTGAGCATATCGGCCTGTTCTATTTTCGCCGGCTGTTTCGCACCCTGCCGCCCTATCTCGTCGTGGTCGCGCTCTATTTCACCGTGCCGTTCTTCCGCGAGCGCCCGACTCTCGCGCCGCTCTGGCAGTATTTGACCTTCACGGAGAACCTGTTCGTCGCCTTTCCACGCGGCGGCTTCGCCTTCTCCCACGCCTGGTCGCTGTGCGTCGAAGAGCAGTTCTATCTGTTCATGCCGCTGCTCGTCTGGCTGTTGATGCGCCGGCCGGCGCTGTGGAAGGCGGCGACCGTGTTCGCGGTGGTGGTCGTGGGCGGCATGCTGCTGCGTGCGGGGCTATGGCTGCATGAGGTTGCGCCGGTGTGGGCGAACGACGACGGGCCGCGGTCGACACCGCAGTTCATGGAGCGGATCTACTATCCGACCTGGTGCCGGCTCGATGGCCTGACCGGCGGCGTCATCGTCGCGGCGGTGCGCGCGTTCAAGCCGAAGCTGTGGGAGGCGCTCGGGCGCCGCGCCAATCTCTTCCTCGCGGCAGGCGCCGCCGTCGTCGGCGTCTGCATCTGGCTCTTCCACGACCAGCGCGCCTTCTGGCCGAGCGTGGTCGGCTATCCGCTGCTGTCTCTCGGCATGGCGTCGCTGGTCTTCGCCGGCGCCAACGCGAACAGCCTTATCGGTCGTTGGCGCATCCCCGGCGCCGGCGCGATCGCGGCCATGGCCTACAGCCTCTACCTCACGCACAAGGAGACCTATCACATGGTCCATGTGCTCTGGGGCGACGCCCTGGCGAAGGACGGACCACTCGCGTTCGCGGTCTATGCGGGCGCGGCCTTCGCGGTCGGCGCTCTGCTCTATGTCACTTTCGAACGTCCGGCGCTGATCCTGCGCGACCGCATCCTCAAGCGCAGCGCAATGGCGCAACCGAAGATCGCCGCCGCTCGCGCCTGGTGAGTCGGCGTCGCCGGATCATTTCTTCGCGGGCTTGGCCGGCGCCGTCTCGACCTTCGGCTTCGGTTCGGTCGCGGTCTTCAGATAGGCGATGACGTCGTTGCGGTCCTGCGCCTTGTCGAGGCCGATGAAGGTCATCTTGGTGCCGGGCACGGTGGTCGCCGGCGAGGTCAGCCATTTGTCCAGGTGGGCCGCGTCCCAGGCATAGCCCTGCGCCTTCATGGCGTCGGAATAGCCGTAGTCGGATTTCGATCCCGCCTTGCGGCCGAAGAGGCCCCAGAGGTTCGGGCCGATCATGTTCGGTCCGTCCTTCTCGACGGTGTGGCAGGCGCGGCACCGGGCGAAGATGCGTTTGCCGTTCACCGGATCGCCGGTGTTGAAGGGCGCCGGCAGGGTCGCGACCATCGCCTGGTCCTGCGGCGTAACGATGTCGGGTTCGACGGTCGCTTCGCTCGTGCTCTGGTCGGCGGAAGCGGATGCGTCCTTCTTGGGACCGCAGGCCGACAGCGCGGCGGCGAACGCCACGGCCGCAACAAACAGGACACGCGAAGTCATGAGGATCCTCCAGGCGCGCGCAAGCTAGCGCGCGTCCGGACTAAGGCAAGGCTAAAGGCGCGGCCGCGTCAGCCGGTGGTGACGGTGTCGCTCGCGGGCGAGGGCAGGGGCACGGCTTCGACCGCGCCGGCGGCTTCGTCGGCGGGCGAGCCGCTGAGCGTCGGGCGCAGCGTGATGTTCGGCGAGGCCGTCCCCTCGCTCGGGGCCATCACCTGGGAGCCCACCGCGATCACGGCGTAGAGCGCCACGAGACCGGCCACGGTCCGCATTTCGCGACGGCTGAAGATGGCGTCGTCAGTCTTCATCACGGTCCTGTCCGCTGGGGCGCCAACATATGGGGAGGGCGCGAACCAAACGCACCGATTACAGGGCTCAGAGGGCTGACGCGCGGGGGAGGGAACGCGTCCGTCGTCGAGACTCACTGGCCTGGAGGAACCCTAGGGGATAGTTCCGGGGGGAGCCAGCGCGATAAACCGTGCATTTGGTTCGCAGGTCGAGAACGCGACATAAAAGGCGCGGTTCCAGCTTTGCACGAAAAGGCGGGTGCCACTACCATTGGACGAGGAAGGCGCCGCAACAGCTTATGGGCACAAGGGTTCTTCTGATCCGGCACGGGGACGTCGAGGGCCTCGTCCCGGCGCGCTTTCGCGGCCGCCGCGACGTGCCGCTGAGCGCGTTGGGCGACAAGCATGTGAAGGCCTGCGCGCGACGCGTCGCCAGGACCTGGAAGGTCGCGGCGATCTACGCGAGCCCGCTCCAGCGTTGCCTTAAGACCGCGGCGCGGATCTCCAGAGCCACCGGCGTCGAGGCGCGACCGCTCCAGGGCCTGCTCGACATCGACTACGGCGACTGGACCTGGCGCACTCACGAAGAGATGGTTCGCGATCAGCCGGAACTCTGGCGCATCTGGCGCGAGACGCCCGATGAGATGCGCTTTCCCGGCGGCGAGAGCTTGGCGGACATGAGCGAACGCGCCACCGCAGCGCTCCGCACCGCGGCGGAAGCGGCGCCCGAAAGCTGTATCGCCTTGGTGAGTCATGACGCGGTGGTGCGCGCGCTGGTGATCCAGTCGCTCGGCCTGTCGCTGCGTCTGTATCATCGCCTGACCGTGGCGCCGGCGAGCATCACCGAACTCGATCTCGCCCGCGCAGGCCCCGAACTCGTGCGCCTCAGCGACACCGGCCACATCGAACCCTGAACAAGCGAAAGCCCGCGCGGGGCGGGCCTTCGAAACGACACGGCAATGAATACTCTGCACGCGACGGGTGGGGCGGGCCTTCTGCCCGCCCCGTTGTCGCACGCTACTAACTGATATTACGGAACAGGCTGAGCAGCGTCGTCGAAGACGAGTTGGCGATGGACAGCGACTGCACGCCGAGCTGCTGCTTCGTCTGCAGGGCCTGCAACTGAGCGCTGGCCTTGGCGAGGTCGGCGTCGACCAGGTTGCCGATGCCGGTGTTCAGCGTGTCCTGCAGCTTGCCGGTGAAGGTCAGCTGGGTCTGCAGGGCGTTGGCGCCGGTGCCGAGGTTGGCGAGCGCCGCCGAGACGCTGTTGATCGAGGTGTCGAGCGTGGTGACCATCCCCTGGGCCAGGGTGACGGTGCCGATGGTGGCCGTCGCGCTCAGGCCGACGTTGGCGCCGCCGATCGACAGGTCTTCCGCGAGCACGGTGATGGTCGAGGTGCCGTTGGCGTTGGCCAGGGCGTTGTAGTTCTTCGCGCCGCTCGAGATCAGGTTGGTGCCGTTGAAGTCGGCGTTGGTGACCACCTGGGTGATCTGGTCGCGCAGCGACTGGAAGTCGCTGTTCAGGGCCGCTCGGCTGGTGGCGTCGAGCGACGTGTCGGAGGCGGCGAGCGCCTTCTGCTTCATTTGCAGCAGCAGGTCGGAAACGGTCTGGCCGGCGGTCATCGCCACGTCGGTGGCTGACAGCCCGCGGTTCAAGGAGTCGTTGACCGCGTCGAGCGACATCACCTGGGCGCGCTGCGACTGAGCGATCGACCACGTCGCGCCGTCGTCCTGCGGGCTCGCCACCTTCAGACCGGTGGAGATCTCGTTCTGGACGTTGTTGATCTGAGAATTTGTGGAGTTGAGGTTCTGCAGCGCGATCATCGCGCCGGTGTTCGTGTTGACGCTGTTCAGCGACATACCCGTAGTTCCTTATTCAGGATGTCCGGCGCCGTTTTGGCGGCCGGGGGCGTTTTGCCCGCCTCTCCATCAGCAAGCGGCTTGCCAGCCCAGGCCAAGCGCATCGGCGCTTTGAAATCGTTCGGATTTTCTCCGGACGACCCCGGCGGGCCGGTATGGTTTGCAAATCCTTGCCGGGCAAAATCTGCAGGCGGGGGTCCGGATTTGCCGGGTGACGCCGCGGACTCTCGAAAGACCGCCCAGTTGCTGACCGGGACCTGTCACAACCAGTTGAGGCTCTGGGCGGACGCCTGAGCGGGAGATTATGGTCGCTCACGCCGCAGTTTCGCCTAACTCTCCGTATCGCATTACGATATATCCGGGGTCCCCCAACTCGGTCCGCCCCAACTCAAGCCCCGTGGAAATCCCTGTGCTCCTGACCCGCAAGACCCTGATCGTTACGGCCGTCGCCTCCATGGCCGTCCTCGCCGCCGCCTGCGCCACCAAGCCGAAATACCCTGTGGCGCCCGCACATGGGCCCAACCACGGTGAAACCTATACCGCGCCGCCGCGCGGCGGCCCGACGGACCAGGGCGTCTCGTCGGAAAACGGCGCGCCGCTCCCGGGCACGGCGCGCGACTTCGAAGCCAACGTCGGCGACCGCGTGTTTTTCGACTACAACGAGTACGCCGTGCGCCCGGACGCGGCGCCGGTGCTGGCCGCGCAGGCCGCGTGGCTGCAGCATTATCCCTCGGTCACGGTCCGCATCGAAGGCAACGCCGACGAACGCGGCACGCGTGAATACAACTTCGCGCTCGGCGCCAGTCGCGCCAACGCCGTGCGCGACTATCTGGTCAGTCACGGCGTCGCGCCGTCGCGCATCTCGGTGATCTCCTACGGCAAGGAGCGCCCGATCGACACGTCCGGCACCGACGCGGGCATGGCGAAGAACCGCAACGGTCACACTGTGATCGTCAGCGGCGCGCGCTGATCTCGATACGGTTCTGGACGGGCATATCGTAGTACGATATCGGATGGGCGCCGCCGTCGGCGGCGCCCACTCAGAGAGATGCTTGGCCAGACCGACTGTTGACGCCGCGTGCCCCTCGACGGGCCGCCGCCGGTGAGCGACCTGCGACCTTGCCTACAGAGGGGTCGCCGGGCCGGCGACGCGCTCGGTATCGCGCCGCCGCGCGCAGCAGGAGTCTCGTCCTGATGGCAAGGAACCGACCGCCGAAGCTCTCCGACGCCGAATACCGGTTGCTCGCGGATTTCCGCTTCGCCCTGCGCGGGTTCTTCGCCTTTTCGAAGAAGGCGTCGGCGCAGGCGGGACTGGCGCCTCAACAGTATCAGGCGCTGCTGGCGTTGCGCGCGCGGCGCGGTCGCGAAGTGACCATCGGCGACCTCGCCGAGGAACTCTACATACGTCATCACACCGGCGTCGAACTGGTCGACCGTCTGGAAAAAGCCGGGCTCATGGTCCGGCGATCGGCCGCCACCGGTCGTCGCGTCGTGCTCGATCTCACGCCGGAAGCCGAGACGGTCCTGGCGAGCCTCGCCGACGCCCATCTCGCGGAACTGCGCCGCTATGCGCCGGCAATCCGCGTCCTGCTGTCGGATCAGGCAGACGATCCGGCCGACGGCCCAAACCCCCTGCCCACGGCCGTTCGGTAGGCGCGATGCTGGATGATCCCGACTTCCTGGATTTCCTGCGACGGACCGTCCGGTCCGTCTGGGGCGTCGAGCTGGTCTTGCTGCTGCGCCGTACGTCGCCGCGCACCTGGACGTCCGACGACCTGGTGCTCGAGATGCGCGCCTCCGCCGCGATCGTGAATGGCGCCCTGGCGCACCTGGAAGCGGCCGGTCTCGTCGCTCGCGATGCGGACGGCGTCCGCTACGCGCCTGCGGCGCCCGAACTGGACGTTCTGACCGCCGAACTGGAGGCCTGTTACCGGGAGCGTCCGGTTCGCCTGGTCAACGCCATCGTCTCACCCGATGAGGACAAGTTGAAGACATTCGCCGATGCCTTCAGGCTCAAGGAGCCCAAGCCATGAAAGACCTGGCGCCCGTCGCGGTCTATTGCCTCTGCCTCGCCACCAGCCTGCTCTGTGCGGTGCTGCTCGCGCGGTCCTGGCGACGCAGTCGTTCAGGCCTCTTGTTCTGGACCGCGCTTTGTTTCGTGTTCCTGACGATCAACAACGCGCTTCTTGTGGTCGATCTTCTCATCGTGCCGCAAACCGACCTCTCGCCCTATCGCCAAGCGACGTCGCTTCTCGCCGTCGGTGTTCTCTTGTTCGGTTTCGTAAAGGAGGCGAACTGATGAGCGGTTTACCCCTTCAGCTCTTTTTCGGCGGCGTCACCGCGGGCGGCTTCCTCATCGCCGGCGGCTTTTTCTTGCGATTCTGGAGCAAGTCCCGGGACCCGCTTTTCCTCGCCTTCGCCCTCGCGTTCTGGCTGATGGCGATCGACCAAGGCTTGGTGCAGGTCATCGTCAATCCGGAGGAGAACCGGCCCGAAGCCTACCTTCCGCGCCTGGCCGCCTTCGCGCTCATCGCGCTGGCGATCCTGCGCAAGAACCTGACGAGAGCGCCATAGGTGCAGAAGACCGCGCTGATTTCCGGCGCCGGCATCGCCGGTCCGGCCACCGCGTACTGGCTAAACGCCGCGGGGTGGCGGACCACCATCGTCGAGCGGGCGCCCGCCCCGCGCAGGGGCGGTTATGTGATCGACTTTTGGGGCCTGGGCTACGATCTCGCCGACCGCATGGGCTTGATGAGCGGTATCGAGGCGGCGGGGTACCACGTGCGCGAGGTGAAGATCGTCGGTGATCGCGGACAGCGCCTCGCCGGATTCGGCGTGCAGGTGTTTGACGCGTTGACCGCCGGACGGTTCGTCACCCTGCCGCGAAGCGAGCTTGCCCAGCTGATCCTGGACGCGGTCGCGCCCGGGACGGAACGTCTGTTCGACGATGGGATCGCCGCGCTTACCCAAGACGCCGAAGGCGTCGACGTGATCTTCACCGGCGGCGGCCGCCGCCGCTTCGACCTGCTCATCGGCGCCGACGGATTGCATTCGCAGGTTCGCCGCCTTGCGTTTGGCCCGGATGCGGAATTCGAGAAGCCCCTCGGCTACGCCGTCGCTGCGTTCGAGACCGAGGCCTACCGCCCGCGCGATCCGGACACCTACATCATGTATTGCGAGCCCGGCCGTATGATCGGCCGGTTCACGCTTCGCGGCGACCGCACGCTGTTCCTGATGATCTTCGCGTTCGAAGGCGAACTCCCCGCCACGACGGCCGATCAAAAGACCCTGCTGGCGCGCCTCTATGCCGGCGGCAAGTGGGAGACTGACGCCATCCTCGAGCGCATGAAGGCGACAGACCAGCTCTACCTCGACCGTGTGAGTCAGATCCGGGCGCCGACCTGGTCCGACGGCCGGATTGTCCTCGTCGGAGACGCCGCCTTTTGTGTTTCGCTTCTCGCGGGTCAGGGTTCCGCGCTCGCGATCGTGGCGGGCTACGTTCTCGCTGGCGAGATCGCGCACGCGGACCTGAGCCAGGGGATTGTCCGCTACGAAGCGCGGCTGCGTCGCTACGTGGCGACGAAACAGGCCGGCGCAACGCGCTTCGCCGGCGCATTTGCACCGCACACGCGGTTTGGCCTCTGGTTCCGAAACCGGGTCATGCAGTCGCTCAATCTTCCAGGTGTGGCCAAGTTGGCCGTCGGCCGCGAGATCATCGACCGCCTGGATTTGCCGGACTATTCACTGGGACCGGGCGCAGACTGACTGCCGTTAAGGCGTAAGCTTCACCCAGAGCATTCGCGCACCACCGCCGCCATACGCATCCTCATCGCCCTAACCGCGTTTGCGTCGCGAACCTCGCGTGCGAGGCCCGGCCCGACGCCAGTTTCCGGCGTGGAGCGAGGGCGCTTTCCGGCCTTGAGGTTCAAGGAAGGACACCATGAAGAAACTTGCTCTTGCGCTCTTCGCCACCACCGCCGTCATCGGCGTCGGCGGCTTGGCCGCGTGCGCCGACGACTACGGCGTGCATGCGGGCTACTACTACGGCGACAACGACGCGTACGTCGACGCCTACTATGACGACTTCTACGGTCCCTATACCGACGGTTATTGGGGCAACGACGGCTACTTCTACTATTCGACCGGTCCCGGCCACGCCTTCGCGCGCGACACCGACCGCCACTTCCGCCGTGACACCTCCACCGGCTTCCACGCCGTGCGCGCCCACTCGCACGCGCCGATGCGCCGCTGATCGTTGACCCACGCGTCCTCTCTCCCGTCTCGGCGGGGGAGGGGCCTCGCGCACGCCATTGGCGGCGGCGCCTCGGAGGGCTAAGGATCGCGCCTCTGCGGGAGGCTGTCCGTGACCCTAGAACTTCCCCCCATCGTGCTCGTCGGCGGCGGCCGTATGGGCGGCGCCATCCTGCGCGGTCTGGCCGCGGCCGTTCCGTGCAAGGCCTATGTGGTCGATCCCAATGTGCCCGAGGCCCCCGGCGCGACGCTCGTTCGCGACTTCGATGAGTTGCCGGATCTGGACGAGGCGGTGGTGCTGCTGGCGGTGAAGCCGCAGATCGTCGGCGATCTGCTGCCGCGGCTAAAACGGTTCGCGCAACCGAGGGTGCTGCTGATTTCCATCGTGGCGGGCTTGTCGCTGGACAATCTGCGCGCCGCGCTCGGCGACGAGGTCCGCGCGATTCGCGCCATGCCGAACACCCCGGCGGGGGTGCTGCGAGGCATTACCGGAATCTACGCCCCGGCCAACATCGACGCGACTGGGCGTGCGCGCGCCGAGACCTTCCTGTCGGCGGTGGGAGAGGTGGTCTGGCTGGACGACGAGGGCGGTATCGACCTGATCACCGCCATTTCCGGCAGCGGGCCAGCCTATTTCTTCCGGTTCGCCGAGGCCCTGGCGGCGGCGGGTGAAGCGCTCGGCCTGCCGGCCGAGACGGCGCAGAAGCTGGCGCGGCGGACCCTGGAAGGGGCGGGGGCTTTGGCGGACTCCACCGACCGGACGCTCGAGGAACTCCGGGTCGAGGTGACCAGCCCCAAGGGCACCACGGCGGCGGCGCTGCAACGCTTCGACGAGGGCGGCCTGCAGGCCCTGGTCGCCAAGGCGGCTGGAGCTGCGGCGGACCGGGCGCGGGAATTGAACGCCGAGATCGCCTCTAAACTGACGCAGACGCGTTAACTATATCCGTCACGGGAACGGCCTAGTCTGTTCCCTCGCCCGTAGAATCAACTTCGGGGCCGCGTGCGGCTCCGCTAGCTTGAGGTTTCGACTGTAGTGAAGAGCCCCCGTCCATGAGCAATATTTTCGAGCGCCTCGGCTCGCTCTCGGGGACGGAACTCGCCAAGGCGACGCACCTCGCCCACCAGACCTATCAGAGCCGCATGGCCGATCACGGCCACACCGGGCGCGCCCTGGTGGAGACGGTGGCGCATGTTTGCCGCAACCACCCGGGCCTGGTCGGCATCGGCGTCGGCCTGATGGTCGAGCAGCTGCTCGCGCACGAGAAGCACGCCTACGACAAGACCCATGCGCCCGACGGGACGCCGCTGCCGGGGACTCAGGCGCCGGCCAAGCCCGCCATGGGCGAGCCGCTGCCGCATCCGCTGAACCACCACCTGCCGTTCGACCAGATCAAGCTTGCCAACATCCGCCCCGGCCACATCGCGGGCGAAGTGTTCGGCGCGCTCGTGCTGTTGAAGATCGCCTCGACCGGCGTGCGCATGTTCCGCCACAAGCACCAGGGCGAGACCTGGTTCAACCACGCCGCGCGCATCCGCCTGTTCTCGGGCTCCATCGGCGCCTACTATCTGGCCAAGTCGCTGAAGTTGCGAAAGCCGAGCGCCTGGACCAACGCGTTCGCCGCCCTGTTCCTGACCGACGCGCTGAAGCCGGTGTTGAAGCGCGATCCCAAGTGGCGTCCCACGCCGGAAATGATGCGTCAGTCGGAGCCCGAGCACGTCGCGGAGGTCACGCCCATGCCGATGGCCCCGCCGGCCGCCGCCAACGCCGAGCCCACCCCGGCCGAACGCGCCCGCGCCGCGGCGCTGTACGCCGCCCAGCATCCGCAGCCCCCGCCTCCGTCCCAGACCTTCGAGGGCCACGGCGAAGTCACCCAGCCGGTCTCCATCGGTGGCGAAACGCTCGACCCGCAGATCCCCACCTTCGCGCCCACCGCGCACTAAGCCTGCACCAGGAAAGCGCCGGACGGCATAGCGCGCGCACGCGACGGCGCGCGCGAGGGGCCTATGTTCGGCCCCCTTCAGCTGGAGCGATCACGTGAGCGATCCCATCGTCGCAACCACCTCGGGCCAGGTCCGCGGCCAGGTCGCAAACGGCGTCCGCAAGTTTCTGGGCGTGCCCTACGCCGCCGGTCCGGTCGGCGAGCGCCGCTTCAAGGCGCCGCAGCCCTATCCCGCGTGGGAAGGCGTGCGCGACGCGACTTGGCCCGCGCCCAATGCACCGCAGCATTCGCGGCCGTTCCCCAACCTCGACATCACCCCCTTCGTCGGGGCCGGCTGGATCAAGGGCGACGACTATCTGAACGTCAGCATCTGGACGCCGGACATCGGAACCAAAGAGGCAGAGGCTAACCGCCTGCCCGTGATGGTGTGGATCCACGGCGGCGCCTTTATCGGCGGCTCCAACTCTGCGCCGGTGTCGGACGGCGGCGCCTATGCGCGCGCGGGCGTGGTGATGATGGCGGTCAACTACCGCATGGGCATCGACGGCTTCCTGCCGATCCCGGGCGCGCCCACCAACCTCGGCCTGCGCGACATGATCGCGGCGTTGCAGTGGGTAAAGGCGAACGCGGCGGCCTTCGGCGGCGATCCGGACAACGTCACCGTGTTCGGCGAGAGCGCCGGCGCCATGGCGATCGGCGACCTGATCGTCTCGCCCCTGGCTAAGGGTTTGTTCAAGCGCGCCATCATCGAGAGCGGTCACGGCGCCATGGTAAGGTCCATCGCCGTCGGACAGCGCGTGGTGAAGCAGATCGCCAAACTCGCTGGCGTCAAACCCACGCTCGAGGCTTTCAAGACTCTGAGCTTCGATCAGTGCATCGACGCGGTGGTGAAGATCCACGAGCCGAAGGTGAAGATCGACGTGCGCGAGGCCGACGGCCGCGACCCGGCCTTCGGCCTCAGCCGCTTCCTGCCCGTCTACGGCGACGACGTGTTGCCGGAAAAGCCGCACGACGCGCTGAGGAAGGGCGCGGGCAAGGACATCGACGTCCTGATCGGCTCCAACCGCGAGGAGATGAACCTCTATTTCGTCCCGCTCGGCGTCCTGCCCAAGCTGAACGGCTTCTTGACGTGGCTGATCCTGAAGAAGGTCGAGCCGAAGGCCGGTCCGATCCTGAAGGCCTACAAGAATTCCGGCCCGCGGCGGCGCGGCGGCGCGGTGTTCTGCGACGCCATGACCGACCTCGTGTTCCGCCTGCCGGCGCGCCGCTTCGCCGCCGCGCACCAGGGCACGACGCACCTCTACGAATTCGATTGGCGTTCCCCCGCCTGCAATGGCGAACTCGGCGCGGCTCACGGCGTCGAGCTGCCCTTCGTGTTCAACACGCTCGCGATCTGCTCGGGGCCCAAGGGCGTCGTCGGCGAAAATCCGCCGCAAGCCCTGGCCGATCGGATGCAGGGGCTGTGGGCCTCCTTCGCCAAGGGCGAGCCGTTGCCGTGGAGCAAGTACGACACGGCGGGACGCCAAGCCTATTCGCTCGAGAAAGGCTATGCCGGCGCCGATCCGGTGATGGCGGCCGAGGCCGTCTATCCCCTGACCTGATTTCGAAGGTTGTCTGAAATGTATCTCGACCGGTTCAAGCTTACCGGCCGCCACGCCCTCGTCACCGGCGGCGCCAGCGGCATCGGCCTCGCCATCGTCGACGCGCTCAGCGAAGCGGGCGCGGCGGTCACTATCACCGACCGCGACGCGACCCCGATCGACAAGGCGGTTGCCCAGATGCAGGCGAAGGGTCGCGACGTCGCGGGTGAACTGATGGACGTCACCTCGCCCGAACGCGTGGAGCAGGTGGCCAACCGCTTAGCCGAAACGCGGCCGGTCGATATTCTCGTCAACAACGCAGGCATCGCGCGCAGCGATGCCGCGTCCGAGGACGTGGCCGACGAGCACTGGCTGAATGTTCTGGACGTGAACCTGAACGGGACGTTCTGGTGTGCGCGTTCGTTCGGCAAGTCGATGCTGGCGCGCGGCCAAGGCGCGATCGTCAACGTCGGCTCCATGTCGGGTGTCGTCGTCAACCGGCCGCAGCCGCAGAGCTACTACAATGCGTCCAAGGCCGCGGTGCATCAGCTCACCCGATCGCTGGCGGCGGAGTGGGCGCCGCGCGGGGTGCGGGTCAACGCCGTGGCGCCGACCTATATCAACACGCCGATCAATGCTTTCGCCGACCGGGAGGGCGAGATGTACCGCCGCTGGATCGACGGTACCCCCATGGGACGCCTCGGTGAAGCCGAAGAGGTGGCGTCGGTGGTGCTGTTCCTGGCCTCCGACGCGGCCAGTCTGATGACCGGCTCCATTGTCCTGGTGGACGGCGGCTACACCTGTTGGTGAGGGCTCACCGAAGCGCCTCCGCAATCGCCTTGCGGGTGATCGGCTCCATTACCGCATAGCCCGCAGCGTTCGGATGCACGCCGTCGAGCGTCAGGTCCGCGCGCATGGCGCCGTCGGGCGCCGCCATGGCTGAATAGTAGTCCGCATAAATCAGGTGCGTGCGTGCGGCGTAGGTCTTGAGCCACGCATTGATCTTCTGCACGTGCGGCGCGGGCGAGAGGTTCGGCGCCCAGGTAAACTTCGCCGCGGGAGGGACCGAGCCGAGGATCACCTGGATGTGGCGCGCCTTGGCGAGCGTCACCATCGCAACGATATTGTTCTGCAGCTCGTCGAGGCTGTTGGGCCCGGTGTTGCCGGCGATGTCGTTGGTGCCCCCCAGGATGTGCACCACGCGCGGTCGCAGCGCGACGACGTCGGCCTCGAAACGCACCAGCATCTGCGGCGTCGTCTGGCCGCTGATCCCGCGGTCGACGCGACCCTGCGTGAAGAAGCCGGGGTGCGCCACGGCCCACAGCTCGGTGATCGAGTCGCCCATGAACACCACCTCGCGCGCATTGGCGGGGAGGGCGGCGAGCCGCGCATCGTCGGCGCGGTAACGACAAAGATTGGCCCAGTCGGTCTTGGTGAGGTCGAGCGACCTCATCTTCTGTTGTGCGGCGATCGCTTCCGGCGACGGCGCAGGCCGCGGCTTGCCGGGCGGCGTCGCGTAGACGGATTTGAAGTCGTCGACCATGGCCTGGGGCGGTGCGGTCGAGACCATGCAGGGGTTGTCGACCATGCCGACGGCCGCCGCCCCGGCTTTGGAGAAGCCCGCGGTGAGGCTGAGGGCCGCCGCGAGCGCGATTCCGAGCGGGCGAGGCATCGTCGGCATGGTGGTCCTCCGGGCGGCGTGCGTCATCTTCACCGGCTCCGCCCAGCAGGGAAAGGGATTCCGGCCTCCGGGAAGCAAGCGCGGCCCAGAGTCGGCCAAGTCATCGTGCGGATCGGCATAGTCCCGGACCTTTCAGATAGGTCGATCCGGACCTAGGCTAATCCTCGATAAGCCAGCGCAGAACCGTAACCGCGCGGCATTGTGGAAGAGGGAAGGTCTCAATGCGTATTTCGTCGCTTCTGGCGGGGGTCGCCCTTGCCGCCATGCTCCCGGTCGTGGCCCAGGCCGCCGACGCCGCCTCAACGCCTGCCGCCGGCGCCGTTGCAAGCGCCAACGCCGGTGTCGCGCCCGACCAGGGCGGCGCCAGCACCGTGGACGAGGTCATTGTCACCGCCCGTAAGCGCGACGAACACCTGAAGGACGTGCCGGTCGCGGTGACCCCGATCACCGCCGCCACCCTCGAGAAGGAACAGATCAACACGGTGATGGACGCCGCCTCGCTGGCGCCCGGCGTGAACATCAACACCGACGCTGTCGGTCGCGCCTTCGTCTCCATCCGCGGCATCGGCACCACTCTGATCGACACGGTTCAGCCCGGCGTCGGCATCTTCGTCGATGAAATCTACCAGCCCGACACCAGCTATCTGCTCAGCCCACTGATGGACGTGCAGCAGGTGGAAGTTCTGCGCGGCCCGCAGGGCACCCTGTTCGGCAACAACACCTTAGGCGGCGCCATCAGCGTCACCACCCGCCAGCCCACCGACACGGTGCGCGGCTTCCTGACCGCCGACTACGCCGGTCCGGACAACTATTACACCGTCGCGGGCAGCATTTCCGGCCCGATCATCCCGGGCGTGCTCGACGGCCGCATCGGCGCGTCGGAACACAGCCAGGACGGCTTCGAGAAGAACGTTGTGGCCGGCGGTCACGCCGATCCGCTGAATCAGCAGTCGGTCAGCGGCACGCTGCGCTGGATCCTGTCGCCCGACGCGACGATCACGCTGAACGCCTACTACGACCGCGTGCACGGCGGCGAGACGCCCTACGTCGACGTCAGCGGCCCGCAGGACTATTCCGAAAACGCAACCCTCAACGTCAACAGCCTGGCGTCCTACATCTACCGCGGCGTCAATGCGAAGGGCGTGTTCGACGCGGGGAACACCAAGGTCACGGTGATCGGCTCCTACGACAACCGCGACGGCCGCGCCTACGGGGACGGCGACTTCAGTCCGATCGATTTCGTCCGCGCGGGCGGCTTCAACACCTTGAACAGCTATTCGGGTGAAGCGCGCTTCGACACCAAGTGGAGCGACAGCATTTCCTCGCTCGTCGGCGTCTATGCGATGGATTCGAAGACGTCGACCACCACCATCGAGACCTTGGTGCCGCTGTCGCTCACCGTGCCCTCGACCGAGATAAGCAAGATCAATCAGCAGGCGGTGTTCGGCACGGTCTTCTTCAAGCTGCCCGGAGACGTCGAACTGGCCACCGGCCTGCGCTACGACCACCAGACGGTGCAATCCTCCGACGCGTCGCAGGAGTACGTCGCCAACCAGCTGGAGCCGCGCGTGACCCTGTCCAAGCACTGGAGCCCGGACAGCATGACCTATCTGTCGGTGGCGCGGGGCTTCCGCGGCGGCGGCACCAACGGTCCCGGCGCGCCGAACCCGATCTATCGCGGCGACTCGGTGTGGACCTATGAAGTGGGTCAGAAGTTCGAAAGCGACGACCACAAACTGACCCTGAACGCCGACGTCTTCTACAACGACTATGACCACTACATCGGTCAGAACTCGTTGGCCCCCAATGCGATCACCCACGTGGGCTTCGTCGCCATCAACCTGAACTCGGGCAAGGTGGAAAGCTACGGCGCCGAACTGGAAGCCGACTGGCGCCCCGTCGAGCGCTGGGAGTTCCAGGCCAACCTCACGGCGATGCATGCGCGTATCACCGACGGTTCCGAGTATGAGCAGACCACGAGCATGCCGCTGCCGTCCGACCGCATCCTGTTCCTGCCGGACTGGGACGCCTATGTGTCGGGCAGCTACACCCAACCGCTGGCTAACGATCAGGACCTGCGCTTTGACCTGAGCCTGGTAGCCAAGGGCGACCGCGTCGGCTCGACGCTGACCCCGACCAGCGTGCCGGTCATGTCGGGCTATGGCATCGTCAACGGCAACATCACCTGGACCCACGGTCCGGTGTCCATTGCGCTGTGGTCCACCAACCTGCTCGATCAGAAGTACCTGACCGCCTACCTCGACAAGTCGCTGCTCTCGGTGGCCCTGCCGACCGCGCCGTTCCTGTGGAACAACCTGGCGCTCGACGGCGACCGCCGCCGCGTGGGCGTGCGCATCAAGTACGCGTTCTGAGGTCCGTAAGTGTTTCGGGTAGCCGAGTAACTAAGCCTACCGGGCGCGCGCCGCCACAAACTCCTCCGGCGCGCGCCCATTTCTCTCCCCTTCGGGAGACGAACCGACTAGGATCGAAGTCCGACATGGGCGCTCTCGCAAAACCCACGACCGGCCTGGACCTGCCCGCGGCGCTGTTGACGCGCCTGCGCGAGGTATTCGGCGCGCGCCTGCGGCTCGAGGAAGCGATCCGCCTTCAGCACGGCCAGAGCGAGGCCCATTTCGAGACCATGGCGCCGGACGCGGTGGTCTATCCGCACACAACCGAAGAGGTCGTGGCCCTGATCAAGGCCTGCACGGCCCACGACGTCCCGGTCATTCCCTTCGGCGCCGGCACCTCCATCGAAGGCAACACTACGCCGGTGAGGGGCGGCGTCACCGTCGATCTGTCCGAGATGACCCGCATCGTCGCGGTCAATCCCGACGACTTCGACTGCACCGTCGAGGCCGGGGTTCGCCGCGAACAGCTGAACGAACACCTGCGCGACCAGGGCCTGTTCTTCCCCATCGACCCCGGCGCCAACGCGACGCTCGGCGGCATGGCCTCCACCCGTGCGTCTGGCACCAATGCAGTGCGCTACGGCACCATGCGCGAGGCGGTGCTGTCGCTGCGCGTGGTCACACCCGACGGTCGCGACATCAGAACCGCGCGGCGCGCGCGCAAGTCCGCCGCCGGCTACGACCTGACCCGCCTGTTCGTGGGCGCCGAGGGGACCCTTGGAATCATCACCGAGGTGACGCTGCGCCTGCACGGCATTCCCGAGGTGATCTCCTCGGCGGTCTGCGGCTTCGACAGCCTTGACGGCGCCGTGCGCACGGTGGTCGAGGCGATCCAACTCGGCGTGCCCATGGCGCGCGTCGAGATTCTCGACGACGTGCAGATGAAGGCGGTGAACCGCTGGTCGAAACTCGACTATCCGGAAGTCACCACCCTGTTCTTCGAATTCCACGGCTCCGAACGCTACGTCGCCGAACAGGTCGAGACGGTCAGCGCGCTCGCCATCGCCAACGGGGGCGGGACGTTCCAATGGTCGAACCGGCCGGAAGAGCGCTCCAAGCTGTGGAAGGCGCGCCACGACGCCTATTACGCCGCGCTCGGTCTGCGCCCGGGCTCGACCGGCTGGGCCACCGACGTCTGCGTGCCGATGAGCCGGCTCGCTGACTGTATCGGCGAGACCAAGAAGGATCTCGAGGCCGCGTCGATGCCGGCGCCGATCGTGGGTCATGTTGGCGACGGCAACTTCCACGTCATCTTCGTGATCGACCCGAACAAACCCGAAGAGCTCGAGGAAGCGCAACGCCTGAACGCCCGCATTGTCGAACGCGCGCTGGCCATGGACGGCACCTGCACCGGCGAGCATGGCATCGGCCTCGGTAAACAGGACTGGCTGGTCGCCGAACTGGGCGACGCGGTGGACCTGATGCGCGCGATCAAGCGCGCGCTGGACCCCCAGGACCTGTTCAATCCCGGCAAGATTTTCGCGCTCTGAACAAGCGCGGCGGCCTGACAAGCCAAGGCCAGGGGCGACGCCCAAGCCTGGGAAACAGCCCCGCTGGTCCCCATTTGAACGCCTGAGTTCGTTCTGACGGACTGGAGGTGGAGATGGGTTATCTGATCTTCCTTGGCCTTTTGGTGGCGTTCTCCATGGCCATCCTGAACCCCTACGGGCGCAAGGTGCTGGGGGTCATGGCCCTGACCGCCATGGCGCTGATCGGCGTGGGCTTGTTGTTGATCGAGCGATCGACGGCCTAAGGTTCCCTGCGGCAAGCTGACCTATCTGAGAGGTGCTTGCCAAGCTATCAGATAGCTGCGATACCCCTGATGTCCTGCCTCGCGAGGGAGGGACAAGCGAGAGCCGCTGAGCGGCCGGGCAGGGGAGAAGGCCATGGATTTCGTCGAAGTCTCGACCGAGATGACGACCCTTCTCGGGCCCTGTCCGGTCGTCCAGCCGCCCATTCCGCACGCGCCCATCGCCTTGGTGTTTCACCTGGGCGACACGGACGAACCGCCGCGGCTGCACCTCGACCTTTCGCCTGACCTCGCCGAGCTGAGGCGCGCGGCGGGCGATGCCCGTATCGTATTCCTGGTTTCGCGCGCCGCGGTGCTGCGTATCGGCGGCAAGTCCCTGGTCGGCAGCAACGGCGCCGACTTCCATCTCTCGAGCGAGCTGCGCGCCATCGCGCTCGCGCTCCGCGACGCCGACACGCCGGTCGAGGCGCGCGCGACGTACCGTCTGGCCAAGAGCATCGAACTCCTGTGCGAGACCATCCGCCAGTTCGACATGGGCGTGATCGTGCCCTTGGTGGTCGACGCGGAACTGTCGCTGGCCGACACGCGCCGCATTCTGCAGGCGCGCCGCGTAATCGACGAGCGCTGGAACGAGAAACTGACGCTGGACGCCATCGCCCGCGCCTGCGGTCTCAACCGCGCCAAGCTGACCCGCGGCTTTCGCGAAATGTTCGACTGCTCGGTGGCCGAGGCCATTGCCGAGCGGCGCCTGTCGCAGGCCTCGCGCCTGTTGCTGACCACCGACCTGCCGGTGTCGAGCGTCGGCTACGAGGCGGGCTATCTCAACAACGCCAGTTTCGCGCGCGCGTTCGGCCGGCATTTCGGCCGCTCGCCCTCGGACTATCGCGCCGGCGCCCTGGTGGCGGCATGAGCGAGGTTGCGCAAAGCCGCAGGGGCGGCGCCCACGAGGGCGGCTCGCTGGTCAGCCGCGCCATCGGCGCGGTCACCGGTCATATTCGCAGTAACGGCCTGCGCGTCGGCGACACTCTGCCGGGCGAGGCGCACTTCGCCGAAGAGCTGGGCGTCAGCCGTGCGGTGATGCGCGAGGCGTTCGGCGCGCTGGCGGCGCTTCGCCTCATCGACGTCGGCAACGGACGCAAGCCGCGCGTCGGCGCGATGGACGGATCGGTGTTCGCCGCCTCGCTCGATCACGCCATCTCCACCGCCCAGATCACCGTCCCCGACGTCTGGGACGTACGCCGCACCATCGAGGTCCGCACCGCCGCCCTGGCCGCGGAAAAGCGCACCGACGAAGAGGCCGCAAGGATCGTCGCCCTGGCCGAGGCCATGGCCCGCGACGTCGCGGACCGTCCAACGCTTTCGCGTCACGACATCGCTTTCCACGACGCCATCGCGCGCGCCTCGCACAACAGCCTGTTCATCCAGATCGTCAGCTCCTTCGGCCCGCTCATGCAGGTCGCGGTGCCCGCCGCCTGGGGTACGCGTACGACCGACAAGCAGAAGGCGTCGATCATCGACAACCACCTGGCGCTCGCCCGCGCGATCGCCGATGGCGATCCCCAGCGCGCGGCGGCGGAGATGGACTCGCACTTCGACGCCTCGGTGGGCGATTTGCTGAAGGCGCTGGAAGGCGAACCGTCGTGACCGCCGAAGTCGCGCTTGCGGACACGTCCGCCGGTCACCAAGCCGGCGCCCCGCCGTACAAAGGCTCGCGCGTCTTCGCGATCCTCGCGCTCGCCGTCGCCATCACCAACGCCGCCGCCATGCGCGCGGTGTTCGCGCCTTTGCAGGACGCGGCGAAACAGACGCTGCATCTCGACGACTTCTGGATGAGCCTGGTGCAGGGCGTGGCGCTGGCCATTCCCGTCGCGGTGCTGGCCGTTCCGCTGGGGCGTCTGGTGGACTCCACGCGGCGCGTGACGCTGATGATCCTGATGTCGCTGATCTGGACGGTCGGAACCGTCTGGACCGCCTTCGCCGCGGATTTCTGGAGCCTGTTCCTGTCGCGCATGCTGGGCGGCCTCGGCGCCTTCTGCGCCATTCCGGTGGCGATCTCGCTGGTGGCCGACATGTGCAGTCCCGCGGCGCGCGGTCGCGCCATGCTGCCGCTCACCATGGGCATCCAGATCGGCACCGCCGCGGCCTTTGCGCTCGCCGGTCCGCTGGCCAAGGTGCTGAGCAGCGCCGGGGCGCCGCATCTGTTCGGGCTCGAGCCGTGGCGCGGCGTTCATCTCTGGTTCGGCGCCGCGAGCCTGGTGCTGACCCTGCCGCTGTTGCTGATGCGCGAGCCCGATCGGCATGAGCTCGGCGACGCCGGCGCCGCGTTCGGGCCGGCGATGCGCGCGATCTGGGCGCGTCGCGGGTTTCTGATTCCGCTGTTCATCGGCCAGGTTGGCGCTGTGATGGCCGATGTCGCGGCGACCATCTGGGTCACGCCGGTTCTGATGCGGACTTACCACCAGACGCCCGAACAGTTCGGCCCCTGGGTCGGCGGCGTCATCCTCGCCGGCGGCGTGCTGGGCGCGGTCGTCGGCGCGCTGTTCGCCGACTTCGGACAGAAGCTGAAATACAAGGGCGGCGTGCTGGTCGGCGCGGTGATCCTGTCGCTGTTCGCCATTCCCGCGGCCGCCTTTCCGCTGATGCCGGACGTGACGAGTTTCGCGGTCCTGCTGGCCGTGCTGCTGGTGGTCGGCGCCGCGGTCGGCCTGGTCACGGCGACGGTCATCGCGGTGAAGGTGCCGAACGAGGCGCGCGGGATGTGTCTGGGCGCCTTCGTGGTGGTGGCCGCGGTGATCGGCTTCGGCGTCGCGCCGACCCTGGTCACCGTCTGCAGCAAGCTTATGGGCGGCGAGAGCCACCTCGGTCAGGCGCTGGGCTATACCGGGATCGCGATCGACGTGATGTCGTCGCTGGGTTTCCTGTTCGCCATGCTGGACCTCGCCAAGCGTCGCGATTGAGTGCGGAAACGCCCGCAAAATCAGACCCTCGCGCCATTTGGGCGGCGCTGGCGCCGTCCAGATTGTCGCTCATTGCAGACAGCTTGATCCCCTCCGCCGGGGTCGCAGACTTGCCGGCCTGGGAGCGATGGGGATCGCCGTGGATCTGTCGACTGAACTCGATGCGCGGCCCTTCACGCGAGACGACGTCCTCCAGGTCTCACCGCCCCCGATGTCCCGAAAGGACGTCGTCCGGCCCATCGCTCCCAACCAAGTCGCCCCCAACCACCTGCAGACCCTGCGCGAAGCGCGCGGCCTGACTCTGCGCGAGCTGGCCCAACGCGTCGGCGCCTCGCGCCAGCACATGTCGAGTCTGGAACGCGGCGGACGGCGGCTCACTGCCGACTGGCTGCTGCGTCTGTCCGAAGGGCTCGATTGCCACCCGTGCGAAATCCTCGCGATCGACGCGCCGGAGGGGCTGAGCCGGCGCGAACGCGTGATCCTCGCCTATGTGCGTCAGTTGAGTCGCGACCAGCAGGCGTCCTTGCTCGACTTTCTCGCGGCTGCCGCGCCTGGACGTCGCCGCCGCCGCGACGATGCGCACGGGGTCGACGATCTGTCGATCGACTAGACTCCAATTTCAGTCGGGTCCGGCGGCCTCATGCCTTCGACGGAGCGAGGCCGCGGGCGAAGAAGGCGACGATGACGCCGAACAGCAGCATGGCCGCGAGGTTGTCGGCGCGCGACATCAAGGACTGCGGAGGGTTGGCCGCCATCGACAGCGGCACCACGACGAAGGTCATGACGAAATAGACTCCGACGCCGTAAGCTAGGCCCCACGCCAACCACTGCCGCGCCAGTGTCGGCAGGCGCAACGCCGCGACGTCGTAGATAAACGCGATGACGATCGACATCGCCCATTGCAGCAAGAGCCCGATGACCAGGATCTCGACGCCGCCGTGAGCCGCGCCCTTGCCGAGCAGGCCGCTGGCGATCGCGCGCAGAACGATCGCCGGTGGCGCATGAAAGATCGTCGCCGCAGCGCCGATGTCGACCGTGCCCGCGACCAGTCCGCCCAAGAGGGCCGCCCTCAACAGGCGCCCCGTTCCACCGCTAGCCATGAGCCTGCTCCAGGACGCGGGACGTGCCGCCCGCCGCCGTCACCGTAGCGCTTTCGGGATCGATGGGAACCGCGTCTGCTATGAGCGCCTCCAGACGCGCCCTGATCTGCCGTCCGCGGTCGCTCAGGTGGATCAGCTTGAGCCGCTTGTCGTCCTTCGAGGTGCGCAACTCGAAGATCACGCGCTCCGGCGAGAGCGGAGTCTCGTGCGCCTCGCCGGCCATGGTCTTCACGATTCGCGCCGCCATGGCCACGTGCACGCGCGCGATGTGGGCGAGTTCGCTGACGGTCAGGCCCTCGTTCTCGCAGATATAAAGAAACAGCATCAGGCCCGTCAGGCTGCGCGGCAGGTTCTCCTCGCGAAAGGCCTCTAGCGCGGCGAGTATGGTGTCGCGCCGCCGCGCGGGCGGCGCCGCCTTATTCATAGGCGTTCAGGCGACCCGACCGCATGTACAGCTTGCGCGGCGTCGCCGGACCCGCGGCCGCCGGGCGGCGGCGTTCGCTCAGCACCATCCAGGCGTCGGGATAGGCCGCCTTCACCTGGGCGAGATGGATCTCGATGCGCTTCTGATGATCGGCCGCCTCGAGGTAATCGAGCGCCTCCACGTCGATGGTGATGGTGGCGCGAAGCAGCTTGGCAGGCATGGCGTCGGACTTCACGACGAACTCTCCCGATGAACTTACTCGATGGTCTCAACATCGTGGCGGGTTCGCTACGGGTAAGCGGCAAACGTCTCAGTCGCTGCAATGAATGCCATAAGTAACATCAAGCCGCGGTGACGAACGACCTATTCGCCACAACAAACATTTGGAAAGTCTCGAAGGGGCGACGAAGTGCGTCGTTTCGCGACGCCGTATACGATTGTCGGAATTGCAGGCGCTACATGCGCAGGCGTTTGCGCACGGCGTTCTGGTACTTCCGCCCCACCGGCACCTCGACGCCGTTGGTCAGCATGGCGGCGAGGCCGCCGCTGGGTCTGCGCACCACTCGCTCGATGCGCGTGCGGTTGACCAGGGCGGAACGGTGAAGCCGCAGGAACTGCTCCGGGTCGAGCCGGTCGGTCAGTTCGCGCAGGGCGCGACGCACGAGATAGCTGCGCTCGGGCCCGTGGATGCGGACGTATTCGCGCTCGGCCTCGAACCAGATTACCTGGTCGACCGGCACGCGCACGCGGCCGCGGCGGTCGTTGACCCATATCTCGCGCGCATAACCTTCGCTTGCCGGCTCGTCGCTGTCGCGAAGCTGATCGAGCACCGCCGACATCTCCGCCAGCTTTTGCACCCTGTCGCGCGCGGCGATGCGGGCGCGGGCGCGCTCCACGGCCTCTGCCAGCCGGTCGAAGTCGAGCGGCTTCAGCACGTAGTCGACGGCATCGAGGTCAAAGGCCTTCACCGCATGGCGGCTATAGGCGGTGACGAAGATTACCTCCGGCGCGTCGGCGCCCTGCAGCTCTTCGACCAGGTCGAGGCCCGAAGCGTCAGGCATGCGGATGTCGAGCAGCAGCAGGTTCGGCGCGGTGGTGCGGATCAGGCTGCGCGCCTCCGCCCCGTTCTGCGCGGCGCCTACCACGCGCACGCCTTCGATGCGCTCAAGGCCCACTTCCAGGCGGCGCAGCGACAGCGGTTCGTCGTCGGCGATGAGGGCGCGAAGGGGAACGGTCATGAGTATCCCAAGGGGATGGTGAGCACGGTGCGCGATCCGCCGGGCTCGGTTGTTTCCGTCGCCATGCCAGCGGTGGGGCCGTATAGGGTTTCCAACCGCGAGCGAACGAACTCGAGGCCCGGGTCGGCTAGCCGCCCGGTGTCGCTCCCGGCGTGCGTATCGTCCCATACCCAGAGCTTCAGGTGATCGCCTTCCTTGTGGGCGCCGAGCTCGATGGTGATCGGGCGCTTGTCGTCGGCGAGGCCCTGGCGGATGGCGTGTTCGAGCAGCGGCTGCAGGATGAAGCTGGGCGCCATGGCGTCCTGCACCTGGGGCTGGATCGCCTCGACGAAGCGCAGGCGCTCGCCGATGCGCGCGCGTTCAACGCCGATGTAGTCGCGCATGGCGCTGATCTCTTCGGCCAGGGGCACCTGCAGGCGCGGGTCCTTCTCGAGCGAACGGCGCAGGAAGCGCGACAAGGTCAGGACCAGATGCTCCGCATCCGCGTTGCGATTGCGGTGGATCAGCGCGCTCAGCGCATTGTGGATGTTGAACAGGAACTGCGGATCGAGCTGATAGCGCAGCATGCGGTTCTGCGCGTCCGCGGCCTTCGCCTGGGTGGCTCTAAGCTCCGCGCCGAGCTGCAGCGAGAAATAGACCCCGCACCAGGCAAGGAAGGTCCACAGCACTGCGACCGCCGCGTCGAGGTGGGTGATGCACCACTTCAGCGCGCCGCCGCCGACGCCCATGGGCGCCAGGACGTAATAGATCCAGTAGGCGTAGACCATGTAGATCGCCACGCCCACCAGCGACAGCGCCAGGGCGGTGGTGAAGCGGAAGGCCAACGGCCGCGTCTGGATGCGGCGCAGCACCAGATACATCACGCCGCAAAGAATCGCGCCCAGGGTGTCGGCGGTCGAACCGCGCAGCGCCACCTCCACCGGCCGGTCGAACTGCCGCGGTAGGCTCGCGATGGTCCAGAACGCCGCCGACAGCGCCCAGATCGTCACTGTGGTGAGAAACAGCGGCTCGCGCACCAGCCGCCCGAGCGTCCAGCGCCGGGGCGTCGCGTCGGTTGTGAAATCGAGGGCCGCGCTCATGCGTAGGCCAGGGGCAGGGTGAGGGTGACTTTAAATCCGCGCGGGGTGCGGGTTTCTGTCACCACGTCGGCATGAGCGCCGTACAGGCCTTCCAGGCGCGAGCGCACGTTCTCGAGGCCGACGCCCAGGTTCACCGCGCCGCGGGCCAGCTTGCCGGCGCCGTCGTCCTGCACCCATAGCTTCAGGCCGTCGGCTTCGCGCGCGGCGCCGAGTTCGATGGTGATCGGCCGGGCGCTCTGGCCGAGGCCGTGCTTGATCGCGTTTTCGAGCAGGGGCTGGAGGATAAAGTTCGGGGCCAGCGCGCTCTGCACCGACGGATCGATCTGTTCGACGAAACGCAGGCGGTCACCGAAGCGCGCGGCCTCGACGCCCATATACTCGCGCATGGCGCTGAGCTCTTCCTCGAGCGGCACCTGCGCGCAGGGGTCCTTCTCCAGCGTACGGCGCAGGAAGTTGGAGAGCTGGTCGACGACCTTCTCCGCCTCAGCGTTGCGCCCGTCGTGGATCAGGGTCGCCAGCGCGGAGTGGATGTTGAACAGGAAATGCGGATCGAGCTGGTAGCGCAGCATCCGGTTTTGCACATCGACCGCGACCGCCTGGGTGTTGCGCAACGCCGTCCCCAGACCCAGGGTGAAATAGATCCCGCAGCAGGCGAGGATGGTCCACAGGATCGCAACGCCGGTGTCGATGTGGTCGCGCAACCAAGTCGGACTTGCAGGCCCGACCGGCGCGATGACGTGATAGGCGATGAAGAGCACACCCATGAACACGAGCGTCGCCGCCACCGCGAGGGCGACCATTGCGCCGAGCCTGACCGCCAGCGACTGGCGTTCGAAACGCTGCAACAGGCGATAAATGACGCCGCACAGCAGCGCGCCCGCGACGTCGCAGAAGAAACCTCGCACCGCGCCGTCGATCTGGTCGGGCGCGGCTTCGACGGCGGCGTCCACGGTCCAGACGAGCCAGCACAACAGCCAGATTCCGGCCGTGCTCAGGAACAGGGGCGAACGCAACACGCGAGCGGACATCGTTGGCCTCTCGGCGGCCTTACCAGGGCCGGCCGCGGTATTGTCACACCCGCGCCCCGGCCGCGCCAGCGGACTTGGTGATGGATTTTCGGGCGTCTGCGACATTGAAACGGCGACTGCAACATGCGCGCCGTGAGCCGGTCCCGCCTCATCCGAAGCCGCTGATCGGCTCCGCAGCGCCCGATCGCGACCTGCATGCGGCGCCCCGCAATACCGGGCGGCGCAAGCCTTTCCGTCCCAGTACCGGCTTCGTCGCCATTTCGAGACTAAAAGTAAATATCGGCCACAAATACAGCACAACGATAGTATGTGTCGTGACGAACACTACGGTTTACAAGATTTGACTTACCGCTTCTTGCCAATTGACGGCCGTCTTTAAGTCAAAATACCTAAGACGACAGGGCGAATGACGGGAATCTGCGCCCTTTGTTTGCCGCCGCTCGTATGTCCGGGCGACCGTCAGGAGGAAAGAAGTTGAACACACACACGGTTCGCGAGCGCCTGATGGCCTCGACGATGATTGGCGGGGCTACGCTTCTGGCGTTCTCCGCCGCCCCCGCGTTCGCCCAGCAAGCGCCCGCCGCTCCACCCGCTGCGTCGACGGTGCAGGAAGTGGTCGTCACCGGCTCGCGCATCCCGCATCCGGGTCTCACCTCGGTCAGTCCGCTCACCACCGTCGGCGCCCAGGACATCAAACTTCAGGGTGTCCAGAACGTCGAAGACCTGGTCAACAGCCTGCCCCAGGCGATGGCCTCCTTCGGCGCCATGGAATCCAACGGCGCGACCGGCACGGCGACCGTCAACCTTCGCGGCCTCGGCATCGCGCGCACCCTGGTGCTGGTCGACGGCAAGCGCCTGCAGCCGGGCGACCCGATCGTGCCGGTGCCCGACCTGAACTTCATCCCCTCCGCGCTCGTGGACCGGGTGGACGTGGTCACCGGCGGCGCGTCTGCCGTTTACGGCTCGGACGCCATCGCCGGCGTGGTCAACTTCATCATGAAGAAGGACTTCGAAGGCCTGCGCATCGACGTGCAGTACGGCTTCGACCAGCACGACCAGCACAACAGCCAGATCGACCGGGCGGTGAAGAACTCCGCCACCGTCATCGGCAACCACGTCACGCTCCCGACCGGCTCCCTCACCGACGGCGGCCGCACCAGCGTCTCCATCGTCGGCGGCGCCAACGCCGCCGACGGCAACGGCAACGTCACCTTCTACTTCAACTATCAGCACTCCGATCCTGTGCTGGAGAAGAATCGCGACTTCACCGCCTGCTCGCTCTCGACCAACAATACGGCCACCACCTTCCAGTACTGCGGGGGCTCATCGACGGCCTTCCCCGGCCGATTCACCATCAACAGTCCGAACACCGCCTTCGGCAAGAACGGCGTCAACCACTGCGGCACGGCGCTGAAACCGGCGGGCTGTAACTTCACCATCGACGCCAGCGGCAACGTCACGCCGTTCACCAACGGATCGCTCTACAACTTCGCGCCGCTGAACTATCTGCAGCGTCCCGATGAGCGCTATACCGCAGGCGAGTTTTCGCACTACCAAGTCAACCCGCACCTCGACATCTATTCGTCGTTCATGTTCATGCACGACGTGTCCGACGCCCAGATCGCGGGCTCGGGCGCCTTCTTCGGCAACGCCTATTCGGTGAACTGCGGCAACAACCCGCTCCTGACCGCCTCGGAAGAGCAGCACTTCTGCGAAGACGCTTCGGGCGCGGCGCTTCCCGCCGGCACGCTCACCCCGCTCGAGATCGGCCGTCGCGACGTGGAGGGCCTGGGCCGCGTCAGCCACATCGAGCATTCGGATTATCGTTACGTGCTCGGCGCCCGCGGAGAGATCACCGACGGGTGGAACTACGACGTCTACGGCCAGTATGGCTACACCCTCGCGAACTCGATCCAGGAAGGCTATTTTTCGATCGCCAAGACCAACCAGGCGCTGAACGTCATCTCCGACGGTCACGGCGGGATCGAGTGCGCCGACCCGACCGCGCGCGCGGCGGGCTGCGTGCCGTGGAACATCTGGAACAACCCGGCCTTCCCCGGCGGCGTCAACGCGGCCCAGCTGAAGTACCTCTCCACCACCGCCCAGCAGCAAGGCTACATCCAGGAACAGATCGTCAGCGGCAACATCACCGGCGATCTCTCCAAGTACGGGATCAGGTCGCCGTGGGCCAAGGACGGCGTGGGCGTCAGCTTCGGTGCGGAATACCGGCGTGAGGCGCTGAACAACCAGTTCGACTCAGCCTTCACCTCCGGCGATCTCGCCGGCGTCGGCGGCGCGCCACAGTCCAACGCGGGCGCCTTCGACGTGAAGGAGCTGTTCGGCGAAGTGCGCGTACCGATCGTCCAGGATATGGAGTTCGCTAAAGAGATCAGCCTTGAGGCGGGCTATCGTTACGCCAAGTACTCGTCCGCAGGCGCCGTGGACGCGGAGAAGCTGGGGCTCGACTGGCAGATCAACCCCGATATCCGTCTGCGCGGATCGTTCGAACGGGCGGTGCGCGCGCCGAACGTCAATGAGCTGTTCGCGCCGCAAGCGCCCGGTCTCGCTTCGGGCACCGACCCGTGCGCGGGGGCATCGCCGGCCTTCTCCGCGGCCCAGTGCGCAAACACGGGTGTAACCGCCGGCCAGTTCGGCAGCGTCATTCAGTGCGTGTCCTCTCAGTGCAACATCGTTTCGGGCGGCAACCCCGAGCTGAAGCCGGAAACTTCGACCACCAAGTCGTTCGGCGCGGTGTTCACACCCACCTTCCTTCCGGGCTTCAACCTGTCGGTGGACTGGTTCGACATCCAGGTGAAGGGGGTGATCCAGACTCTGCCGCTGGCGGTGGCGCTCGACACCTGCGCGCAGAGCCCTGCGGCGACCCTCACGGTGCTGGGACAGACCAAGACCTACTGCAGCCTGATCAACCGCGATCCGAACACGGGCCAGCTGTTCGGGACGGGCTTCGTCAATCTGCCGACGGTGAACGCGGGCCTGCTGCACACCGAAGGCGTGGACGTGGAGGCCAACTACCGTGTCGCCCTGTCGGACTGGGGCATGGGCGACCACGGCTCGTTGAATTTCAATCTCATCGGCACCTACACCGAGAAGCTGTTCACCCAGGAGCCGGGTCTCGGCGGATCGTTCGACTGCGCCGGCCTGTTCGGCACCACCTGCGGCACGCCGACGCCGAAGTGGCGGCATAAGCTGCGGGTGACCTGGGTCACGCCGTGGAACGTCAGTCTGTCGGCGCAGTGGCGCTATCTGTCGGGCGGCAAGCTCGACATGAACACCAACAATCCGGTGCTGCATAATCCGCTGGCGCCGGACGTGGATGACGCCTCGATTCCCGCGTTCAGCTACCTCGACCTGTCGGGAGAATGGCGCATTCGCGACCACATCGTCATGCATGCGGGCGTCAACAACGTGTTCGACAAGGATCCGCCGATCGTCGATTCCAACAGCTTCGGCATCTCCGCCCCACCGTTCGGAAACGGCAACACCTATCCGCAGGTGTACGATGCGCTGGGTCGGACCATCTTCATCGGCATCACCGCCGACTTCTAAGGCTCCCTCGAACGCCAACTCTTGCGGCCGCGACCTTGCCAAGGTCGCGGCCGTCTTCTCTTGTGGGGCTTGAAAAGGAGTCGCCCATGCGCCGGTTCGCCACTCTCGCTCTCGCCTGTCTCGCTGCCTGCGCCGTCGCCGGCGCCGCAACCGCATCGGATCAGATTCCCACTGACGCCCTCGCGCCCATGCGCGCCGCCAACGCCGACTGGGTCACAGCGATGAAAGCCAAGGACGCCGCGGCCATCGTCGAACCTTATGCCGACGATGGCGTCTTCGTGCGCACGGACGGAAGCGTGGCGGCTGGCAAACCCGCGATCCTGGCCCTGTATCGAAAGCGCCTCGCGGAGAGTCCCGTGCTGGCGAGCGGCGGCCTCATCGACGACGGGGCGGCGGCCGCCGACGGCGACGTCTACGAATGGGGCCACGGCGATTTGACGTTTGAGCGCGCGGACGGAACGACGACGCACGCCGGCGGCCGCTTCCTGACCGTCTGGCGCAAAGGCGGCGACGGCCGCTGGCGCATCATCCGCAATTTGACGTTTTAGGAAGGACGCCGCCTCAACACATCCACCGCTAAAAATCACTCCGCGGGCGCGGGCGCGGCTTCCGGCGGCGTTCCGCCGTGGCCCTTCAGCCCGTCGCGCTTCGCCTTGGCTTCCGCTCGAGCGTCGGGATCGACCTTTTTCCGGATGCCGTCGAGGTAGATGTAGATCACCGGCGTGGTGAACAGGGTTAGGATCTGCGACACGGTCAGGCCGCCGATGATCGCCCAACCGAGCGGCTGGCGGAATTCCGATCCGGTCCCGTGACCCAGCACCATCGGCACGCCGCTCAGGGCCGCGCAGAAGGTGGTCATCAGGATGGGGCGGAGCCGCTGGTGCGATGCCTCGCGCACCGCATCCTCGGCGCTCATGTCGTGGTCGCGTTCGAGCCTGAGCGCCACGTCGACGATCATGATTCCGTTCTTCTTCACGATCCCGATCAGCAGGATGATCGCGATAATGCCGATGACGTTCAAGTCCTGACCGACCGCCAAGAGCGCCAACAGCGCGCCCATGCCCGCCGACGGCAGGGTCGACAGGATGGTCAGGGGATGGATGTAGCTCTCATAGAGCACGCCCAGAATAATGTAGACCGCGAGCAGGGCGGCGGCGATCAGGATCGGCTCGCTCGACAGCGACTGCTGGAACGCCTGGGCGGTGCCCTGGAACGAACCGGTCACCGTGGACGGCGCGTGGATCGTCTGGCGCACCTTGTCCACCGCGGCGGTCGCCTGGCCGAGCGAGACGCCCGGCGCGAGGTTGAACGAGATCGTGGTCGCCGGAAATTCGCCCTGGTGGTTGATCTGAAGGCTGGTGGTGGCGTTCGGGTTCACCTTGACGAACAAGGACAGCGGCACGGTCTTGCCGGTGATCGGCGACAGTACGTAGACGTGGTCGAAGATGTCGGGGTTGGACTGGATGTTCGGCGGCGCCTCGAGCACCACGTGATAGGCGTTGAGTTGGGTGAAGTACTGCGCCACCTGTCTTTGCCCGATCAGGTTGTAGATCGCCGCGTCTATGTCGGTCGGCGAGATTCCGAAGCGCGCCGCCGCGTCGCGGTCGATGGTCAGCTTCACTTCGGCGCCCTCGGACTGCTGGTCCGAACTGACGTCGGCGAGCTCCTTGGTCTTCTGCAGCGCCGCCAGCAGCTTCGGCGCCCATTCGTTCAATTCGTCCAGGTTGGCGTCCGACAGGGTATACTGATACTGCGCCTGGCCCGCGCGCCCGCCGACGCGGATGTCCTGCGCCGCCTGCAAATAGGTCTTCACGCCGACCAGCCTATTGAGCTGCGGCCGCATCGCATCGATTAGCTGGGTCGCGGACAGTTTGCGCTGGTCGCGCGGCGTCAGGCTGATCGACAGGTTGGCCTGGTTGCTCCCGCTCGACCCCATGTAAAACCCGACCCCGGCGACATCGGGGTTCTGTTCGAACACCTTGCCGACCATGGCGATCTTGCTGCGCATCTTCTCGTAGGACGCATCCTGCGACGTCCGCACGACGCCTTGAATGAAGCCGGTATCCTGTTGCGGGAAGAAGCCGGTCGGAACCACGAGGTACAAGATACCCGCCGCCACCGCGGTCGCCAAAAATACAATCAGAGTAATCACCTTGTGGCGCAGAACCTTGTCGAGGGTGCGCGCGTAGCTGCGCTCGACCCAGCCGAATCCGCGCTCGAGGCTCTTCGTAAAAGGATTGTGCGCCTCTTCCGGGGGCTTGAGGAACCGGCTGCACAGCATCGGCGTCAGGGTCAGCGACAGGAAGATCGAGACCACGACCGCGGCGCTCAAGGTCAGGGCGAACTCGCGCATCAGGCGCCCCACGATGCCTCCCATAAGCACCAGCGGCGTGAACACCGCGATGAGCGAGATCGAGATCGTCATGATGGTGAAGGCGATTTCCTTCGATCCCGCGATGGCGGCGTCGAACGGATTCTCGCCGCGTTCGATGCGCTTCCAGATCACCTCGACCATGACGATGGCGTCGTCGACCACGAAGCCCACCGCAATGGTCATGGCCATCAGCGACAGGTTGTCGAGGCTGAAATGCAGCACCAGCATGACCACGCAGGTCGAGATCAGCGCGATCGGGATCACCGCGCTGGGGATCAGCGTCGCGCGGACGTTGCGCAGGAAAAGGAAGATCACCAGCACCACCAGGCCGATGGTGATCAGGAGCGTGATCTCGACGTCGCGCACCGAGGCGCGGATGGTCTGGGTCCGGTCGGCGATGATGTGGATGCCGATGCCGGCGGGAATGCTGGCCTCGACCGACGGCAGGATCTGGTTGATGCGGTTGACGGTCTGGATGACGTTGGCGCCGGGCTCCTTGTGAACGATCAGCAGCACCGCCTGGCCGGCGGTCAGACTCTTGTCGGTGTTGCCTTTACCGGGATAGACGAAGGCGCCGATCTGGTCGTTCTCGACACTTTCCGAGGCGCCGCCGATATCGCGCAGCCGCACCGCCGCGCCCTGGTGGTAGCCCACCACCAGGTTTTGCCAGGTGGTCGCATCGAGCACCTGCCCGTTGTCGTCGACGATATAGTTCTTCAGCGGACCGTTGACCGTCCCCTTCGGCGCGTTCACCGTTTCTGACGCAATGGTCGCGCGGACCGCGTCGATCTGCAGTCCGAGCGAGGCGACCTTCAACGGGTCGATCTGGATGCGCATGGCCGGTTTCTGCTGGCCGCCGACGTTGACTTGGCCGACACCGTCGATGGTTGACATCCGCTGCGCGAGGATGTTCTCCGCGAAGTCGTCCACCGTCGACAGGGGCAGCGTGTCCGAAGTCAGGGCGATGATCAGGATCGGCGAATCCGCCGGGTTGATCTTGCGCATGTTCGGCGCCGAGGGCAGGTTGGTCGGCAGCTGGCCGCTGGCGGCGTTGATCGCGGCCTGCACGTCCTGGGCGGCGCTGTCGATATTGCGCGACAGCTCGAACTGCAGGGTGATGCTGGTCGTGCCGTTGGCGCTCGACGAGGTCATCTCGGTCAAGCCCGGAATCTGAGCGAACTGACGCTCCAGCGGCGAGGCGATGTTCGACGCGACCGTCTGGGGGTTTGCGCCGGGCAGGTTCGCGTTCACCTGAATGGTCGGAAAATCCACCTCCGGCAACGCCGCGACCGGCAGCATGAAGAAGGCGACGCACCCGAACACGAACAGCGCCGCGGCGATCAGTGACGTCGCCACCGGCCGCTTGATGAAACCCGCCGAGATATTCACGGCGACGACGCCGGCGCAGGTTTCGGTGCGGGCCCGCGACCGTAGCTGACCTTGCTGCCGGGCTTCAGCGACATTTGGCCGTCGGTCACCACGATGTCGCCCGGCTTGAGGCCCGAACCGATCACTGCAAGGCCGCTCTGCGTCATCGTCACCGCGACCGGTTGCTGGATGACCTTCTGGTCACGCCCGACGACGAAGGCATAGGCGCCGTTCGGTCCCTGATTCACCGCCGCGGTCGGGATGGTCAGCACATTGTCCAGGTTCTCGAGCGTGAGGCGCACATTGACGAACTCGCCGGGCCACAGCTGACGCGAGACATTGGCGAAACGCGCCTTCAGCTGCACCGTGCCGGTCGCCGGATCGACGTGGTTGTCGGCGACGACCAGCTCGCCGGCGCCTAGGTCCGCGCCGGTCTCCTGGCTCAGCGCCTCGGTCGGCAGTGGACGCGTAAAGCCGCTCGACGCCTGCGCCAGGCGCTGGAACTCGCCCTGGGGAATGGTGAAGGTGACCGCGATCGGCTCGATTTGGTTCACGCTGACGATGCCGGTCGTCAGCCCCGTGGTGACGATATTGCCGGGATCGATCAGCCGCACGCCGACGCGGCCGAACACCGGCGAGACCATCCTGCACGAACCGACGTTATAGGCCGCCGCCGCCACCTGGCCGCGGTCGAGCGTGACCGTGCCCGCGTCCTGTTTCGCCAGCGCCGCCTGGTCGTCGTACTGCTGGCGCGCGATCGAGTCCTGTTTCACCAGGGTAGCGTACCGGTCGCGGTCCATCTCCGCGGCCGCCAACAGCGCCGTGTCGCGCTGCAGCGCGCCCTGGGCCTGCAGGAGCGCCGCCTTGTAAGCGGCGCAGTCGATCTCGGCTAACACGTCGCCCGGCTTCACATAGTCGCCCTCGGCGGCGACATAGGTCAGCCGGCCGCCCACCAGCGGATTGATCAGCACGCCCTTCCACGCCTGGGCCGCGCCCAGGGCGTTGACGAAGACCGGCATGTTGACCAGCGCCGCCCTGGTCACGGAAACAGGCGTCGAAGGCGTCTTCGCCTTGGCCGGCTTGTGGTTGGCGTTCATCAGCCAAACCACCAGCCCGGCCAGGATCACGGCCAGGGGAATGAAGCCCCAACGAAACCGTCGCGGCGGGTTCATGCGCGAACTCCCAAGCCGGGCGATGTCGCCAAGGTGCTGCTGCTCATCGGGTCCCTAGTCGCTTCACGCGCCGGACGGCGATTTCCGTTCCCGCTCAACGTCGAAAAGCACGCGCGGGGCCGGCCGAGCCGATAACCCGGGCAGGCGAGGCGGGTTCCGGAGCCGGTTCGTTGCACGGTGAAGCCGGCGTGGCATGATAGGTGGGTAACCCAAGGATTCTCCATGCAGCTTCGGACCTTGCACGCCTATATCGGCATGCTGATCGCGCCTACGGTTCTATTCATGGCTCTGACCGGCCTGCTCCAGGTCTACAGCCTGCACGAGGATCACGGCGCCTATCACGCGCCCCGCGCGCTCGAGGTTCTGGGCAGTCTCCACAAGGACCAGAAGCTGCCGGGCGCCGAGGGGAGCGACGATCACGACCACGACCACGCAGCGGCCCCGGCCGCCAAGGGCGCGGGCGCACCGTCCCCCCACACTGACCACGACGCGCACGACCACAAGGGCCCGGCCCACCCCTGGGCGGTGGCGCTGTTGAAGGTCGTCTTCGCGGCGGTGGCGGTCGGCCTCTTCGCCTCGACCTGTATCGGCCTCTGGATGGCCTGGCAGTCCCGCCTGCGCCGCCGCACCCACATGATCCTCCTGGCCGTCGGCGCGGTGATCCCCCTAGTCCTGGCGCTATTGGCGAGCTGAGGCCCACGTTTTTCTCGAGGAGTGCGAGGGGATGGCCAAGTTTGTCTTCGGAATGATGCAGTCGCTCGACGGCTACGTCGATCACCTGGCCCTGCCGCCGCCGGGCCCCGGGTTGCATGGTCATTTCAACGATCACGTTCGCGGCCTCGCGGGAGTCCTCTACGGGCGCGGCATGTACGAGGTGATGCGATACTGGGATGAGGATCAAACCGACTGGGGCGCCGTCGAACTCGACTTCGCGGCGGTATGGCGCGCGCTGCCGAAATGGGTCGTGTCGCGCACGTTGAATTCAGTTGGTCCGAATGCGACGCTGGTTTCCGACGACGTCGAAGCTTTCGTGCGGCGACTGAAGGACGACGTCGAGGGGGAGATCGATGTCGCCGGCCCGGGGCTTGCGGCGAGCCTGACCGACTTCGGCTTGATCGACGAGTATCGCCTCTACTTCCGCCCGGTCGTCCTGGGTGAGGGCAAGCCGTTCTTCGCCCGCGCCCGGCCGTTCCTGCGTCTTACCGACAGCGAAACGCTTGCGGAAGACACCGTCAAACTGACCTACGCGCCTGCTTGAGCGGAGGCGCTCCGCCACGCCAGATCAGTGCGTGAAGCCGCGCAGATTTGCGGTTGACCGTTCGGCGGCCGCCGGCGCGTTCAGGTCCGGCGCACGCACACACGCGCCATAGATCGCGCGCGCGTTCTTGAGCAGGGTCTGCTGCATCGCCTCCGGAACCGTCACCCCCAGGCGCCGCGAGCGGGAGAGAAAAAGCTGCGAGCCCCGCGAAATGCGGTCGTTGAAGTTGCGCAATCGGCCCGCCAGCTCCCTCAGATGATGACGATCGGCGGCGGAGGGCTCGCCCGCGGCCGGCGTCGCATCGCGCAGTTCGGACAGCAACTCGGTTTCGCTCGCGTTGCTGTCGGTCAATCCCGGAAGGATGCGGTAGGCCGCCGACCAGTCGATCAGCCGCTCCGGCCCCATGAAGTCGCCGACGTTGGACGAAGCGACCGCCTTCCAGGCCTCTGAGTCCCACGATCTGAACGGCGGCGCGTATGCGGCCGCCCAGGCGCGCAACTGGTCGCCCGGCGCGGTCTCCGCGGCGTCGTGGATCTGCGCGATGCGGCCGTCGAGACAGGGGGAGATGACGACCCGTCCATAGGCTTGCGGCCCATCGTCCTCGCCGAGCTCCAGGCGCATGGCGTGCTCGGCCAGTTTCGCCTGTTCGAGCTGATGCAGCTTCTCGACCACCTGCTCGAGCGCCAGGGCGGTCAACACGCCGAGCACGATGATCCCGTACTCCTTGAGGAACTCGCGCCAGCCGTGAAACGGCTTTGGTTTGTGAATATCCATGCCCGCCCCGCGGTTGATCGCCCACCCTTGCCTAACACGGGTCGCCGGCCCGACCGCAACGGATCCTTGGCGCATTGCTTCACGTCGACGACTGCTGGCGATCTGTCCCCTTTTTTCTCTCCTCTCACCGCACCGGGGGTGGGACGTCGGTGACGACGGGTTCATGGAGGCTCGCGAGGGCCTTGAATTTGGCGATGCAGCCGGAGGCGCCCGGCGTTCCCCGCAGAATATTGATTTCGCGCGCCATGGCCTGCGGGTCGATGCCGAGGTGGAGTTGGTGCATGCCGAAGGCGGCGATTCGGGCGGCGTCGGCCATGGCGCGGTTGTCCCGGGTCAGGGTTTCGACCGCGAGCAGGATGCGGCCCTTTTCCTCATCGCTCAGTGCGCCGCCGGTGTGGCTGATAGCGCCGAGCGCCGCGCCATTCTGGAACTCGCGCTCGGCGCCGCGGTCGAGCACCGGCATTTCGGCGTAAGTCAGTCCCCACCATCCGGTGTCGTGGTGCAGGCCGTGCAGGGTCACGCCCTCCTCGCGGGCGGCGTCATAGTCCTGACTGTCCCAGCTGTGATGCGGCACGCTGTATTGCGCCACAGCGGCCAGCACGTCGGCGCGGCTCGCCCCCTTCTCCACGTCGGCGCGAACACGCGCCAGCGACGCGTCGATGCAATCGGCGAGCGCCAGGCGCTCATAGACCTGGGGACCGTCGTCGGCGGCGATCTCGGTGCGCATCGCGCGTTCGGCGCGATCGACTTTGTGATTCCATTCGAAGGCCTGAACCACCTGTTCCGCGCTGAGCGCGATCAGGACGCCGATCACGATGACCGCGATCTCGGCCGTGAACTCACGCCAGTTGTGAAACGGCTGCGGCTTGTGGATGTCCATGCGCCGCCCCCCGCGGTTGATCGCCAACGCTTGCCTAACACGGATCGCCGCCCCGACCGAAATAGTGAGCGGAAATCAGCGACCGGACCCGAAAGCGGCCTCTGGGCCTGCCGCGCCCAGAGCGGATTCTCGAAAGGTCTGCTACGTGTTCCGATTCAATGACTGAAAGCGGTCATTGATCAAGGTCGGCGCGGGAGGCATCCTCAGGGCCGCAATAGGATGGATCGCGAGGCCGTCGGCGCCGTGAACAGTGTAGTCAAAGGCTATATAGTCGCGCTGTTCATGCTTTATGGAGCCGGCCGAGCCTCGGCTCAAGACTGTCCGAACTCCAGCCCGGGGGGAGGGGATACGCCGTCGCAGACTCAAACGTTGGCAGGTCGGCTGATCTACCACGACGGCATCCGCCAGTGGTACGAACTGAAGCTCGACCGGAGACGCTGCGGTCAGAACTCCGTACAACTGATCGTGCCGGACAATGAATGGAAGTTGCTTGAAGTCACCAGAGGGTGCCGGGTCAAGGCCACCGGCAAGCTCGACTTCCCTTTCACGGGATATTATTCGCTGGACGTCTACCAGGACGCCATAAGCGTGAGCCCAATCGGGGCATGTTTGAAAAAGCCAGCCTTCGCAGACTATTCAAACGCCATGCCTGACCGACATGTTCGTGCGTACCGCGTGACCATGGATGTCGAGTACCGACCAGGCGACCACCCGATCAAATTCCATGTCCGAAGCGGGAGGAGAGAGCTACGTCCGTGGCAAGCTTATGCGAGCTACAGCCTGACCGGGAGTTTCGTCCTTTACGGTGAGTGTGGCCGCGGCTTCGTCGTCGATAAGGTGTATGGAACGCCCTCCGCCCGTCCGTTGCATTTCACTGCGGCCAGAGACCCGAGTGACAAGGCTGCTTTCGATCCAGAGAGAGCCGCCCAGGCGGGAAAGATCAACCTGCATCTAGGGTATAGCTGCATTCGCGGGCATTGACCCGGGCCCAAAGCTCCGCTCAGTTCTCACCCTGTGTATTTCCCAGGGGCGGACCATGGCCATTTCGCGAACCGTTGGAGCATTTCTGCTCGCCGCCGTATCGGCGATCTGTATCGGCGGGTCGGGTCACGCCCAGAGCCCGGCGCCGAGCCCCGCGCCCCAGGGTCCGCCGCCCAAACCCGTCTACTCCCACGTCCCGTCGGTCGACGACACCTACCGCCGCGATCCCGACCAGCCTGTCGACCAACCCTATACCGACGCGATCAGGCGCTACACAACCGACCCGCAGTTCAGCTCGCCGCTGGTCGACTACCTGCCGGCCTCGTCGACCGTGCCGACGCCGATGAAGACGCTCGGCGTCATTTCCGGCGCGCCCGACATGCTGCCCTACGCCGAGGACGTCTATAAATATTTCCGCGCCCTGGCGGCCGCTTCGCCGCGAGTGAAGGTCGTCACAATCGGCCGCAGCGAAGAGGGCCGCGAGATGATCGCCGTGGCCATCGCCGACGAGAAACTGCTCGCCGACCAACCCGCCAACGACGCGCGCCTGGCGCAACTGGCCGACCCGCGCAGCATCGGCCTCGACGACGCTAAGGCCAAGGCGCTGATCCAGCATTCCGTGCCGGTCTACTACATCACCGGCACCATACACTCGACCGAGACCGGCGCGCCGACCGCCTTGATGGAGATGGCCTATCGCCTGGCGGTCGACGATTCGCCCTACATCAAGAACATCCGCTCGAAGATGATCGTGCTGATCACCCCGGTGGTCGAGGTCGATGGCCGCGACCGTATGGTCGACCTCTACCGGTGGCACAAGGCGCATCCCGGCGAGGAATATCCGCGGCTGATGTACTGGGGGCACTACGTCGCCCACGACAACAATCGCGACGCCATGGCCATGACGCTGAACCTGTCGCGCAACGTGCTCGACACCTATCTGGGCTGGCACGCCCAGGTGCTGCACGACCTGCACGAGTCGGTGCCGTTCCTCTACGACAACACGGTCGGCGACGGACCCTACAACGCCTGGATCGATCCCATCGTCGCCGACGAGTGGCAGGAGCTCGGCTGGAACAACGTCGGCCAGATGCAGGGCTTCGGCATGCCGGGCGTGTTCACCCACGGCGACTTCGACACCTGGTCGCCGGGCTATCTGATGTTCCTGGCGACCATGCACAACGGCACCAGCCGGCTCTACGAGACCTTCGGCAACGGCGGCGCCGACACCGAAAAGCGCATCCTGCAGCCCGAGGAGTACAGCCGAACCTGGTACCGCCCGAACCCGCCATTGCCGGTCGTCACCTGGTCCCAGCGCGACAACAACAATTATGAAGAGAGCGCGCTGCTCTCGACCCTGTCTTACTATTCGCAGCACACCGAGCACTTCCTCGAAAATTTCTACCTCAAGAGCAAGCGTTCGGTGCAAAAGCCATCGTTGGGCGGTCCCGCGGCCTGGGTGCTCCCCGCCGATCCGGCCCAGACCAACCGTCAGCTCGCCTTAATCGAGGTGCTGAAGCGCCAGCATGTCGAGGTCAGCCGCCTGACCGACGCGCGCACACAACTGGTCGCGGCCGACAAGCGGGGCGAGCCGCCGGTGAAGGTCACGCTCCCCGCCGGCAGCTTCGTCGTGCGCATGGACCAGCCCTTCTCGCGCGCCGCCGACAGCCTGCTCGACCGCCAGTACTGGGCGCCCGACGACCCCCAGAAGCACCCCTACGACGACACCGGCTGGTCGTTCCCGGAGCTGTTCAACGTCCACGCCGTGCGCGTCACCGACCCGACCATTCTCGACGCGCCGATGACGCCGCTTGGCGATATCGCCGACGTGTCCGGCAGGATTTCGGGCGCGGGCGACGTGGTTGTCGTCAACAACAGCGGCCAGACGTCGCTGCTGTCGCTGGTCTACAAACTCAAGCCCGCCAAGATCGCCGTGGCCGATGCAGCCTTCGATGCGGACGGCAAGCACTATGCGGCCGGTTCGCTGCTGATCACCGGCGCCGACCCCGGCAAGCTGGCCGACGCGCTGAAGACCTTTGCGCTCGACGCCGACCGTCTCGGCGCGTCGCCGAGCGTGGCGTCGCATCCGGCGCGGGCGCCGCGCATCGCGCTCATGCACACCTGGATCTCGACCCAGGGCGAGGGCTGGTGGCGCGAGGCCTTCGACCGGGCCGCCATCCCCTACGCCTATATCTCGACCCAGACCGCGGCGGCCGACGCCAACCTCCGCGGCAAGTACGACGTCATCGTCTTCGCCCCGGCGGACGGCGCCTCCACGCGCGACATCATCGACGGCATCCCGCGCTACGGCAACGCGCTGCCGTGGCAGAAGACAGCGCTGACGCCCAACCTCGGCCTCATCGACTCCACGCCGGACACGCGCCCGGGCCTCGGCGGCGCCGGGGTCGAGCATCTCCAGCGCTTCGTCGAGCAAGGCGGCCTGCTGATCACCTGCGAAGACACCGCCCAGTTCGCCATCGACAGCGGTCTCGCACCCGGCGTCTCGGTGGCGTCCAGGGGCGACGTGCGCGTGGTGGGATCGGTGCTGGAAGCCGAGTTCGTGTCGCCGCAAAGCCCCGTCGCCTTCGGCTTCGGCAAGAGCGTCGCGGTGATGAGCGCCGACGGCATGGCCTTCAACATCAGCGAGACCACCCGCGCGCGCGGCGGCCGCGTTCTGATGGACCCCTACGCCCAGCGCCCCACCGGCCGCGGCACCGTCGACGACAGCGACATCGTGCAGGGCCGCGAACTCACCGAAGACCCGGCGCTGCCCAAACCCAAACCCTGGGAAGCCACGCCACTGAACGAAGACCAAATGCGCAACAACCCCACAGTCATCCCGCAGGCGCTGCGCCCCGAGGTCATCCTGCGCTTCGCCGACGCCAAGGACCTCCTGCGCTCAGGCCTCCTCGACCACGCCGGCCCGATCGCCGAACACGCCATCGTCGTCGACGCGCACCTGGGAACCGGCAACACGCTGCTCTTCGCCAACCTGCCGGTCTATCGCGGCGAGACGCTGGGAACCTATCCGCTGGTATTCAACGCGATCATGAACTTTGACCGGTTGGGAAAATAGTGGACACGGGAAGAAACCCGGTAAGTGGGGACATGTACGACTTCCGCTCGTCGTTCAGTTCAATAGGCGTGCAGGCTCGATAAGTCGTACGTGTCCCCACTTTATCCGCCCGAAGTCAGGAGCGCGCCGTGGAAGGCGTCAAGATCGTTCTGTTCTCGCTTTTGGCCGCGATCGCTTACGGCATCCTGCACGATCAGGTGACGGCGCATCTATGCGTGGAGTATTTCACCATCGGCCATCCGCTGGTGTTTCCGACCAAGTCGCCGTTTTTGCTGGCAATAGGTTGGGGCGTGCTTGCAACCTGGTGGCTGGCCTTGCCGCTCGGCCTGCTCCTGGCGTTGGCCGCGCGGCTGGGTTCTGAACCTCGCGTCGCCTTTGGCGAGGCCAGGTCACTCGTTCTGATGCTCCTGGCCGTTATGGCCTGCAGCGCATTGTTGGCGGGCGTCGCGGCGGCGGTCCTGCCGCTCTTCGGGGTTAACCCCGTGCCGCTCGCAGAAGCGTTCTGGATGTCCGAGGCGGGCATTCCCGCAAAAAAGCAGACGTTGTTTGTCGTTGACCTGTGGGCCCATTCCGCGAGCTATTTGACCGGTGTCGTTGGCGCCTTGGTGGTGCTGGTCCTGACGATCCGGCGGCGGATCGTCCGTCGCCGCGCCCTTGTCACGCCCTAACGTCACAGACTAGTGAATTGCGAAACGCGCAACTGAGCGCATCCCATTGATCGAGGGTCCTCAAACGTCAGGCAGACTTCGCCATGCATCTCCCGCCGCCGCCACGTGTGGATCAGTACGGGCGCCTGGACGCGCTCGTCTGCATCTATCGCCCCGAACAGATGGGCAGCCTGAACGGCAACCCGACGACCATAGTTATCGCTGACCCCAACGCGCCGAACGGCCCACCCAAGGTGACCATGATGGGTGGCCAAAACTACTGCCAACGCGTGACCGCGGGCGTTGCAGAAGTGACGATCCGGTTTCCCCGGCCGTATGAACTCGGGTTTCCGGTTAAAAACCCACCCGGCCGGGAAGTGAAGAAGCGAGTTTCCATCCCGTCGGGCGAAACGGATCTTTTGCTCGATGCAACGGGGCGTCGCGTCTGGAATCTGACGAAGGTTCGTCGCAGACATTAGGAACCACGCGATGAACATCCAGCTGATCGGCGTGATCCTGATCGTCGCGGTCGGACCGGCGACCACACGCCACACGCCGGCGCCACCGAGCTCCGCGACCGCGCTCGTCAGCAGGCTCTATATGGAGGTGGTTGCGCGACATCCGCTCGGCGTGCCCTATGGTGAGGACGCGAAGGTCTTCGATCCCTTTGTCAGCAAGACACTGCTTCACCGGTTCGAATTGAACACCGCGTGCGACATCGACTGGCATCGCCGGAATCCGGACCCCGACCTGAAACCACCGACCGGCATGATAGAGGACGACGTGTTCTCGGGCCCCGATGACAGAAGCGAGCCCACCGCATTTCACATCGAGAGAACCGAGACCTGGAAGGGCGGCTCTTCTCGCGTGTACGTAAGGCTCACGTCGACCGACCCCGGAACCGAACCGATGACTTGGTACGTGGCGGCGGTGGTGGTCCCTGAAAGCGGCCGCCTTGTCGTGGATGACGTTCTCTACCTGAAAGATAAAAAAGGCTCGGTAGACTATCGCCTCTCGCGCAGGCTTTCGTCATGGTGCAGAGGCGGTCACTGGATCGGTCGCCCGTAAACAGCGGACCTTCAGGTCAGACGGAGGCGCAGGGCAGGTTTCCAAGGAGGCGGTGATGAGCGATCCATTGACGACCCAGTACGCCGTTTTGGCCGAGCGTCGCCTGCACTTCGGGCGAATGTACTGGCAGAACATCGGCCTGCACGTTGCGGGGCTGCTCGCCGCGGCGGCGATCTTTCGAAACCTCACCGGGACGCCGCTGGCGATCGCCTTGGGCATCGCCGGCCTCGCCACGCTCCTGATGGCCTTCATTGCCTCGCGGCTGCGCAAACTGGAGGTCGAGTACGAAGGTCTCCTGGCCAACATCGAAGCCGCCTGGCGCGCGGGCGGCGACACGCACGTTCAACTATCGCCAGTCTCCGGCCGCTACGGCGCGCGGTTCGCGGTGAACCTGGCGCTCGCGGTAGGCGGCGTGGTGCTTATTCTGCTGGGATTGTTGCTGGCGTTGAAGGGCGGGGCGTAGCGGCGAGCGGCGGTCGCCGCGCGGGCTTCGCCAGCGCCTCTTCGTGCGCCTCCAGCGTCGCGCCCCAGAACGCCTCGACCGTGGGACCGTGTTTCAGCCGCCGGTCGCGGAACAGGAATCCCATCACCTCGTGGAACCAGACACGGCGCCCCATCTGGTAATACCATCGTTGCGCGTGACGGATCTTCGGATCCTTCAGGGTCCACAGCCGCCAGATCGCCTTGGGCCGCGCCTGCAGGATGAATTCGATCGCCTTCACCCACAGGAACACGCGCCAGGGCGGCACGTGACGCGTCGCCAGCACCTGGTGCTTGTAATCCCATTTGCTCTGAGCGGTCTGGATCACCGTGCGCTGCGCCGCGAGCGCGAAGAACGGCGTCCACCGGTGCGGCGTCACATAGACCGACTGAATCTGGTCCGGATCGTAGGACAACAACTGGCGCAGGGTGCGCCAGTAGTCGCGGTCGGTCTCCTCCTCGAAGCCCACGACCCAGGTCGCCATCGCCAGCATGCCGTGCCCGCGCATCAACCGGATCGCTTCGCGATCGGTCGTCGTCGAACCGCCTTTGCGGATCTTGGCCAGCACCTGTTCGTCGGTGTTCTCCATTCCCATCAGAAAGCGCTCGACTCCGGCTGCCTTGTAGAGGTGCAGGTGCTCGCGATCGCGCACGATGTCGTCCGCGCGGGTCGAGCCGACGAGGGTCACGCTCACACCTTCGGCGATCAGGGCTTCCAGGAACGCCTTCCAATCCTTCTTCGACGAGGTCGGGTTTTCGTCGGCGAAGTTGAACACCTCGACGGCATGTTCGCGATGCAGCCGCGCGATCTCCGCGGCGAACTTGACCGGGTCGCGCCGGCGCCACTGGGTCCAGAAACCCCTCTGGCCGCAATAGTTGCAGGGATGCGGGCAGCCCCTCGAGAACTGCACCACCACCGCCCGCTTGCCGCCCCAATAGGAATAGTCCGCGTGGTCGATCAACTCCCAGCCGATGCGATAGGCGTCGAGGTCCTTGATCATGGCCTGGGGCGGCGTAGAGCGAACCGCGCCGGTCTCGTCGCGCCAGGCAATCCCATTCACGCCGGCGAGGTCGCCGCCATCGGCGAGCGCCGCCAGCAGTTGGCGCGCCGTCTCCTCGCCCTCGCCGCGAACGATCACGTCGAACTCCGGCTGGTCGCGCAGGATGTCGAGGTAATGGTAGGTCGGAAACACCCCGCCGTAGACGACCCGCAAAGCCGGAACCGCCGCCTTCGCCGCCCGCGCGATCGCCGAAGCCATCGGGTGGCCGGACGTCGATCCCGAATGCCCGAGCAACAACAGCTCCGGCGCCTTCGCCGCGATCCGCCGCACGATCTCCGAGAGCGGCATCGGCCCGAACTCGGCGTCGATCAGCGAGACCTCGTGGCCGTCGTCGATCAACGGACCGCCGATGCTGAGCAAACCGAGCGGCGGCAGGTGATCGTCCGGGATCCGGCTGCCGATGGCCGGATGCGGCGGATTGACGATCACGAGGCGCATGGCGCCGACCCCCAGTGCGCAGCCTGTCCAGGCGCGCACAGCATCAAGTAATAAGCCGTCGGCAAAGGTCAAGCTGATAGGCGGTTACTTGGCGCAAAAGAATTGAAGCGACTTTCCCGCGATGGGCGGCGAAGCGGACGCCGTCCGAAGCCCGCGAAGGGTGGCGAACCAGCGTCCGTCGAAACGCGCTCGCCGAACCGTCCATGAAGGCGCGCGCAACTTGAAGCCGTGCTAGGCTGCGGGCTCTGATCTTCCGTGACTTGTCGCCAGGCCGGCCAGTCAACGCCGGCGCTTTACGCTTCCCCTTAATGCGAAGGAGAATGTGATGAGTTTGTTCGCCAAGACCTCGATTTTCCTGACCGGCTCGGTCGCCGGGGTGCTGTTCTCGGCGGCGGTCATGGGATCGGCCGCGGACGCCTACCAGCCGGCGGCCCGTCTCAGCCCCAGCATCGCCCGCGCGTCGACGGCCAACTGCGCGCCGGGGTTTTCCGTGACCGACGTATGGGGCTCTCCCGTCGCCAGTCCGACACCGACCACGCTCAGCTACGGGTGGACCTGCATAACGCCCGTCATCCATTGCAATGGAGCGCCGGCGTGGTTCAGCGCCCAGGCGCTCCAGCCCGGCAACGGCGTCGGCCGCGTCACCTACAAATGCTCGTGGATCAGACTGTAGGGCATTAAGGTCAGGGGCGGGACGTATGGGGATAGTTGCTTGGAACTGCGTCTCAGGAGCTAAGTCGTACGCGTCCCCACTATCGGATTTCCGGCTTACTGATAGATCGGGAAAGACGGGAGACTGTCCATGATCGTCGCGCTCGCCTTCGCGGCGGTCGCCGCCGCCGCTTCCCCGCGGCCAACTCCCAATGCATTCGTGTCCGAACAATACGGTCTCACGTTCCAGACTCCGTCAGGAAGCTCCTATTGCGCTCTGTCGGACGACTGGGTTGGCTCCGACCACGGCACGGTGATTTTTCTCACGCCGCCGACGCGATGCTACGGAACGGGCTATCCGTCGTCCGGGCGCGGGTTCGACGGCGATCCGTCGCGCATCGAGGTCTTTTACGCCTACTACACGGCTGACGAAGACGAAGACACGCCGCCACCGTGCGACCAAGTCGGACAGGTTATCTTCCTGGGCGAAGTTCGGCCTCTGTGCCGAACGCTTTCCGGCCAAAGGGCCGAAGTGTCCGTGTCCGCCAGGTACGAGGCCGACATTCCGGCTGAAGCTATCTTGACGCTGGTGACGTCGCCTGATCGTTTAAGAAACGACCTCCGGAAATTCGAGACCCTTCTCAAGTCGGCCATGACGTGCACGGCGACATGGCGTGACAATAAGGGCATTTTCTTCAAGACGGGTTCGGGACCGGCTTGCCCAAATGACGCACGCTATTTCTGACGCTAAGGTCCGTCCAACGGAAGAAAGTGGTGGCGTGGGACTTTTCGAGGTTGGCCCATAGAGCGGCGGCCTTGAGGGGATTAAATCGTACATGTCCCCATTTTCCGTGTCCGCACTCGAGATATTCGACGGTGCCGTCTCCAATGGCGCATTCAGACCGGCTGCTCACACAACTGGTGGGGGTCGCGGTCGCTGGGCGGCCCGATCGGCTTGATACCGAGACGAGCGATGGCGCGCAGAATGTAGGGCGCGTTGAAGCGCCGGTCGTCGTCGCGCACCCGCACGGAGCCGAGATCGGCGTTCAGGTTGCGAGCTTCGTCCGCGGTCAGGGCGGCCTTGCCCGCGTAGCGCGCCACAAGGTCCCACGCGCGGCGCTCGTCCAGGACGTGACTCTTTTCATTGGCCAGTTGGTCGTAGACGTCAGCGAAGGCCAGCCTGTCCTTCAGGGGCATGCGGCCCGCGATCGCGCTCGAGGTGGTCACTTCCCACGCCGTGGTCTTCAGCGTGTAGAGCAGCGGTCGGTTCTGCATCGATGCGAGGTGGGTGGAGTTCAGCCTCGCCTTTCCTTCGCCCCAGGCCTCCAGAAGGCTCAGCCTCGCATCGGCGCAATCGTCCTGCGCCGCCATGGCCTTCAGCGCGGCCGCGTCATAACTGAGCTCCGACCGCAACGCCTCGCGAGCGTCCGCAACCTCTTGCTGACCATGCACCCATACGACCAGCTGCTCGCCAGCCAGCGCAATGAGGATCCCGACGACGATGACGCCGATCTCGGCGCCGAACTCGCGCAGGCTGTGTGGGATCTTCGGCTTGTGAACGTGCATGCTACCCCCAGCGCTTCGTCTGTCCCTGCTTATCGACCCGTAGCCCAGGCTTGCGCCTTCGCCGACTGAGTGACGTCCGCACGCAATTGACTATCGCTCGTGGGGACCTCGTCGCATCGCTCTTACGTGAATTTTACCCATCCGCCACACAATGCGCCACCGCCAAATCCGCGGCGAAGTCACTCGTGTTGGGCTGGACGTGCAGCGCGTCGAAGTGGCGCTTCATGTAGTCGTCGTTGGCGGTCAGGACGTGCATCCGAAACTTCAGGTCGCCGAGCGCCTGGCGCAGATCGCGCTGGCCCTGGGCGTCGGTCGCCAGGGGAACGAGCGTCTGAACGCGGCCGACCATGCTCTGGGTCAGCTCGAGGTCGTGCTGGCGGTGGGCGATGCCGTCGTAGAGCGCGGCGAAGGCGAGTTGATCCTCGATTGGGAAATGGTCGAGCGACTGACTGCCCGTCGCCAGGTTCCAGTTCGCCGAATGCATCCAGAAAAAATGAAAGGTGCTGATATTGCGCACCACGGGGTTAGGGCCAGGGGCGCCGGCGCTGGCCCAGGCGTCGAGCTTATCGATGTCGGTGTCGGCGCAGTGGGCGGCGGCGACATCGACGTCCCAGCGCGCGCGGTCGTTGCCCAGCTCGCCCATGATCGACTTGCGAACGACGGAGACCTTGTGCTCCCACTGCAGGTGTTCGACCACCGCCTCCGCCGCCAGGGCGATCAGGACGCCGAGCACGATGATACCGACCTCGCCCACAAGGGCGCGCCAGCCGTGCAGCGGTTTCGGCAAGTGTATGTGCATTCGGCCCCCCGGCCCACTTGGTGCGTAGGACTTGGCCTACGAAGCCGCGGAGCGGCGAAGTAGGATGGTGCCGGCTGCAGGGCTCGAACCCGCGACCTTCGCTTTACAAAAGCGCTGCTCTACCAGCTGAGCTAAGCCGGCACGGGTCCGCTTATGCCGGGCCGCAACTCCAGGCGCAATGAGGCGAAGCGCCTGTCGGGCGACCGCGGGCCAGACTGGCCGTCAGACCGCCTTGCCGCGGAGCTTCACGCCCCCGATCAAGGCGCCGGCGATCAGGAAGTAAACGAGGGTAAAACCCCCGTCGATTTCCAGCATGCTCGTCGGCTCGCCCATGTAGAGCCAGTTCAGGCACGCCCCCATGAACGGGAAGACGAACCACAGGAACGCGCCGGTCACCAGGCCGGCCATCAGGCTCTCGCGGTTGGTCCTGCGGATCACCCAGGCGATGCCGATCAGCATGACCAGCGAGAACAGCGCCCCCTCGGCATAGCCCATCGGCGTCTTGGCCGCCGGCGACATCGGCTGGCTCAATTTGTCGGCGAACAGCATGCCGTACCAAAGCCAGCTCGCGACCTGACTCACCACCAGCGCCACAATCACGCCTACCCAGTTCAGACCCTGAAGCATCGCCCGGTCCCTCCCCAATGGCGGGCGCAGACTAGACCCTTCAGCTGAGTCGGGTAATCGGGGGCGCCGGCGGCTTTCGCTTCCGGCCGGGCGCTTCTATATCGGCCCCTCGCTCCCAGCCTCTCCAAGCCTTCGGACATCCATGGCCCGCATCCTGATCACCTCGGCGCTGCCCTACATCAACGGCATCAAGCACCTGGGGAACCTGGCCGGGTCCATGCTGCCCGCCGACGTCTACGCGCGGTTCCAGCGGGCGCGGGGGCATGAGGTGCTCTACATCTGCGCCACCGACGAGCACGGCACCCCCGCCGAACTGGCCGCCGCCGCCGCCGGCCAGGACGTGCGGACCTATTGTGACGAACAGCACCTGATCCAGAAGAAGGCCGGCGATGCCTTCGGTCTCAGCTTCGATTACTTCGGCCGCTCGTCAAACCCGCCGAACCACCGCCTGACCCAGCACTTGGCGCAGGCCCTGGAGGCCAACGGGCTGATCGAGGAGCGGGTCGATCAGATGATCTATTCGATCGACGACAAGCGCTTCCTGCCGGACCGCTATGTCGAGGGGACCTGTCCGCACTGCGCCTATCCCAAGGCCCGCGGCGACCAGTGCGACAACTGCGGACGGTTGCTCGACCCCGTCGACCTGATCGATCCGCATTCGACGGTGTCGGGCTCGAAAAACCTCGAGGTTCGCGATACGCGCCACCTCTATCTGTTGCAGACCAAGATCGAACAGCAGCTGCGCGACTGGCTGACCTCGAAGACCGACTTCCCCAATCTCGCGCGTTCGATCGCGTTCAAACACCTCGACGAAGGCCTGATCGATCGCGGCATCACGCGCGATCTGGTCTGGGGCATTCCGGTGATGCAAGACGGCTTCCCGCGTCCGGGCTTCGAGGACAAAGTCTTCTACGTCTGGTTCGACGCGCCGATCGAATACATCGGCGCCACGGTCGAGTGGTCGGAGCGTTCGGGCGAGGACTGGGAGCGCTGGTGGCGCCTCGACAAGGGCGCGAGCGACGTCCGCTATGTGCAGGTGATGGGCAAGGACAACGTCGCCTTCCACACTGTCAGCTTTCCCGCGACGATCCTGGGCTCCGGCGAGCCGTGGAAAATGGTCGACGTGTTGAAGGCCTTCAACTGGCTCAACTGGTACGGCGGCAAGTTCTCGACCTCGCAGAACCGCGGCGTGTTCATGGACCAGGCGCTGAGCCTATTGCCTGCGGATTACTGGCGCTGGTGGCTGACCGCGAACGCGCCGGAGGGGTCGGATACCGCGTTTACCTGGGAGCTGTTCCAGACCACGGTGAACAAGGACCTCGCCGACATCTTGGGCAACTTTGTCAACCGCATCCTGAAGTTCTGCGAGACGCGCTGCGGCGGCGTCGTTCCGCAAGGCGGTGAACCGGGCGAACTGGAGCGCAAGCTCTACGTGGAGCTTTCGGCCGCGATCGGCGAGGCCACCGAACAGTTCGAGGCGATGGAGTACCGCAAGGCCGCCCAGGCCGTGCGCCGTATCTGGGTGATCGGCAACGAATACCTGACCGAGGCCGCGCCGTGGACGGTGCTGAAAACCGATCCGGTGAAGGCCGGCATGATCGTGCGCACCGGCCTGAACCTGGTCGCGCTGTTCGCCGCGGTAAGCCAGCCGATCGTCCCGTTCGCCGCGGCGACGATCGCGGGCTCGGTCGGTCTGACCACGCCGCTGGACTGGCCTTCGACGGATGCGGAGGCGGAGTTGAACAAGCTGACCCCCGGGGATCCGATCACCGTGCCCGAGGTGCTGTTCAAGAAGATCGAAGATACCCAGGTCGTCGAATGGACCGAACGTTTCGGCGGGACGGAAGAAGCCGCAACGTCCCCCCATCCCTAGACGGGGGACGTCGGCCGCAGGGGGGCCGGCATGGAATGCCCCGACCCTTCAAGCTGAGCGAAGCCACAGCCGGCGACACGGCCTGGAGCCTGCGGGGGGAGCTTTGTTTTCCCTGAGGACGTCGGGGCAATGTCTCTCGTCCTCGCCCCACGAGCCGCTGGCGACATGGCGCCCAGAGCCCGGGAACCCAATGCGGTTTCAAGCGTCTAGCTGCTAAGGCGGATGTGCGTCGTCCGTCGCTATCCATTGTCAGGTCCCGCAGCCGGAAAAGCGACCCCACGGTTCCGCATGCACGACTCCATCTCGAGCACCCGTCCCGACACGATCTCGGCCGCCGAGTGGCGGCAGATGGTTCAAAGCGCGACCGACACCGCCATCATCAGCACGGACCCCGCCGGCCAGGTGACCAGCTGGAACGAAGGCGCTTGCCGCCTCTTGGGATGGACCGAGGAAGAGATGCTCGGCCGGACGCTCGATTGTCTCTTCGAGGATCCCGCCCAGATCGCTCGTGAGCTCCACGACGCGGAGCACAGCGGCCGCGGCGGCGGGACCGAAGGATGGCGGCTGAAGAAGGGTGGAAACCGCCTGTGGGCGGTGGGCGAGATGTGCCCGATACGCAGCCCGGCCGGCGAGGTGACCGGATTTGTGAAGGTCCTGCGGGATCGAACCCGCGCCAAGGAAGCGGAAGACTCAGCCGCCGAGGAACGGCGCGCCCTGGAAATCCTCAATCGCGCCAGCTCAGCGCTCGCGGCGGAGATGGATTTGCATCGGCTCGTGCAGATCGTCACCGACGCCGGGGTGGAACTCTCAGGCGCGGAGTTCGGCGCTTTCTTTTACAACGTGCTCAACGACAAGGGAGAGAGCTACATGCTCTACACCCTGTCGGGCGCGCCCATGGAAGCGTTCTCCAAATTCCCGATGCCGCGCAATACCGATGTGTTCGCACCGACGTTCAAGGGCGAAGGCATCGTCCGCTCCGACGACATAACGCAAGACCCTCGTTACGGCCGCAACGCACCGCGCAAGGGAATGCCGGAAGGCCACCTGCCGGTGCGCAGCTACCTGGCGGTTCCTGTAATCTCCCGCGGCGGCGAAGTCCTGGGCGGGCTGTTCTTCGGCCACGCCACGCCGGGCATGTTCAACGAGCGGTCGCAACGCGGGATGGAAGGCTTGGCCGCCGAAGCCGCGGTCGCCATCGACAACGTCTATCTCGCTCAGGCGGCCCAGCGGGAAATCGCTGAGCGGCGCAGGGCCGAAGAAGCTCTGCGTGAGATGAACGCCACGCTGGAGCAACAGGTGGCTGAACGCACCGAGCAGTTGCGAGCGAACGAGGAGGCGCTTCGCCAGTCGCAAAAAATGGAGGCGATGGGTCAGCTCACCGGCGGCGTGGCTCACGACTTCAACAATCTTCTGCAGGTGATCATCGGCAACCTCGATACGATCGTGCGGACCGCGCCGCCTGAAGAGGCGCGGCTGAAGCGGTCCGCAAACCAGGCGCTCAACGGCGCGCGACGGGCCGCCGCGCTCACTCAGCGGCTTCTGGCGTTCTCCCGGCGGCAGCCGCTCGATCCGAAGCCGCTCAACGTCAACGCCCTGGTCACCAACCTGTCGGAAATGGTGCACCGGACGCTCGGCGAAACCGTCGCGGTTGAGACGGTGCTGGCGGCCGGACTCTGGCAGGTCGAGGCGGACGCCAACGAGCTCGAAGCGGCCATCCTGAACTTGGCGGTGAATGCGCGGGACGCCATGGTGGAAGGCGGCCGCCTCACCATCGAAACCGCCAATGCGTACATCGACGAAGCCTACGCGGCGAACTATGCGGAGGTTGTCCCGGGCCAATATGTCTCGATCTCGATCTCGGACACGGGCCAGGGCATGGACCCCGACGTCTTGGGCCGGGCGTTCGAGCCCTTCTACACGACCAAGCCGGTGGGACAGGGGACCGGGCTCGGCCTCAGCCAGGTCTACGGCTTCGTCAAGCAATCCGGCGGTCACGTCAAAATCTACTCGGAGGTCGGCGAAGGCACGACAGTCAAAATCTACCTGCCGCGCTTGATGTCTCCGGTTGAAATCGCGAGCGACGAGGCGGAGGCGCTCATCCCCGAAGGCGAAGCCGATGAGACCATCCTCGTTGTGGAAGACGACGACGACGTCAGAACCTATTCCGTCGAGATCCTGCGAGAACTGCGCTATCGAGTCATAGAAGCACACGATGGACCTTCGGCGCTTCGGCTGTTGGAGCGCCAGGGCCGCGTGGACCTTCTCTTCAGCGACGTGGTCCTTCCTGGCGGCATGACGGGCGCCCAGTTGGCCGAGCAAGCGCGCCGACTCCGCCCGCAGCTCAAAGTGCTCTTCACCACGGGGTACGCGCGCAACGCCATCATCCACCAGGGTCGCCTCGACAAAGGTGTGCGGCTCATCACCAAGCCGTTCAGCTCAAGCGACCTGGCGGCCCGGATTCGGGATGTGCTCGATGAATAGCCCTGAATCCTCAAATCCCATGGACAGGCGAATGTATGATACCCTGATCAAGGATTTGGATTCGCCAATGTCTAGCCCGATTGACGTCATGCTGGCGCAGGCCCTCAGCGCCGTACTCGCAGGCGACGAAGCTCTGCGCGCAGCGCTCGACGAATTGCCCGCCGCCATCTATGTGACCGACGCGGACGGTCTGATCACCTACTTCAATCCCGCCTGCCTCGACTTTACCGGCCGCCGGCCCGAGGTCGGCGAGGACCGATGGTGCGTGACCTGGCGGCTCTATACCAACGCCGGTGAGTTCCTTCCGCACGATCAATGCCCCATGGCCGTGGCCATCAATACGCAAAAGCCCATCCGCGGCGTAACGGCCGTAGCGGAGCGGCCAGATGGAACGCGGGTCAATTTCCGACCCTACCCGACCCCTATTTTCGACGGTGAGAACAAGTTCATGGGTGCGGTGAACCTGCTGGAGGACGTGACGGACGAAGTTCGCGCCGACGACCTTCTGGCTCAAGCGCGGCGTTGCCGTAGACTCGCCAACGCAGTAGCCGACGTCATCGCGACGGAAACGCTCAACCGCATGGCGGACGAGTACGAGGCGAAGGCTGCGGACATCCTGACGTCCTGCCGGAGCCGTTCCCTAGCCTGAGCCGTTGATGACCGGCGAAGGGAAGCGATCGGGCGAGAGAAGGCCCAATTTCGCGGAAAATGAGGAGGGCCGATGATCGACCAGCACCTTGCCGATAACGAGGCCGAAGAGGCCCGCATATCGACCGGAAGCGCCGGCCTCGACGATATCCTCGGCGGCGGCTTCGATCCTAACCGCCTCTACCTATACGAGGGACGCCCCGGCACGGGTAAGACGACCATCGCCTTGCAGTTTCTGCTCGAAGGCGCTCGCAAGGGCGAGCGGGTGCTCTACGTCACCCTGTCGGAAACGGCGCGCGAGCTTCGGTTGGTCGCGAAACGGCACGGCTGGTCGCTGAAGGGCGTCGATATCTTCGAACTGGTCGCGCCGGAGACGACGCTCGACCCGGCGCAAGAGCTCACGCTCTTTCATCCTGCGGAGGTGGAACTCAGCGAGACGACAAAGTTGATCTTAGGCGCAGTCACCAAGCTCAACGCGTCGCGTGTTGTGATCGACAGCCTTTCCGAACTTCGCCTTCTCGCGCAAAGCCCGTTGCGTTACCGCCGCCAAGTGCTTGCCCTGAAGCACTTCTTCTCGGAGCGCCGCTGCACGGTCATCATGCTCGATGATCTCAGCGCCCAACAAGACGATCTGCAATTGCATTCCATCGCCCACGGCGTCGTCCTGCTCGAACAGCAGGCGATCGATTACGGGGCGGAGCGTCGCCGCCTCCGGGTCGTGAAGATGCGGGGCATTTCATTTCGGGGCGGCTTTCACGACTTTAAAATCGCGACCGGCGGCCTGGAAATCTTTCCCCGACTGGTCGCGGCCGAACATCATCGTTCGTTCACCAGCGAATTCACGTCCAGCGGTCAAGAAGCGCTGGATACTATGCTGGGCGGAGGCCTTGAACGAGGCACCAACGCGCTGTTCATAGGCGCTGCCGGCGTCGGCAAGTCGTCGCTGGCGCTCACCTACGCCATCGCCGCGGCCAAGCGCGGCGAGAAAGCCGTCATATTCGCATTTGACGAGGGGCGGGGAACCATAGAAGCACGAGCGAGAACACTCGGTCTGCCGCTTGAAGACTGCGTCGAGGCTGGTCTGCTCGTTATCCAGCAGATCGATCCCGCCGAAATGTCGCCGGGCGAGTTTGCCGCGACGGTTCAAAAGAGTGTTGAGGAACAACAGGCGAAGATCGTCATCATCGACAGCCTCAACGGCTACCTCAACGCCATGCCGGATGGGCGCTTCCTCATCCTGCAAATGCATGAGCTGCTGAGCTATCTCGCACAGTTGGGCGTTCTGACCATCCTTATCCTGGCCCAACACGGCCTCGTTGGTCCCATGGATACGCCCCTCGATATGAGCTACCTCAGCGACGCGGTTATCATGCTGCGCTATTTCGAGGTGGCCGGCACGGTGCGCCGGGCCCTGTCGGTGGTGAAGAAGCGCAGCGGCAATCATGAGCACACCATCCGCGAGTTTCAGCTCAGCGCGGGTGGCATCCGCCTCGGCCCTCCTTTGAAACAGTTTGCCGGCGTGTTGGCGGGCACGCCGCAGTACGTGGGCGACGCCGGGCCTCTCTTCGATGAAGGCGAAGATGGACAAGGCTGACCCGTACGCCAGGGTCCTGATCTTTGCGCCCGTGGGTCGCGACGGCCCGGCGGCGGCGGACTTCATTCGCCGCGGCAAGATGGAAGTCTTCCTCTGCGCCAGTTATGCCGAGTTTCTGAGCGAGTTGCGGCGTGGCGCGGCGGTCGTCCTGTTGGCCGAGGAGGGGCTCTTCGGTCGCGACACCTCGGCGCTGACCCGCTGGATCGCCGAACAGCCGGCCTGGTCCGATTTGCCGTTCGTGGTGCTCACCAGTCATCAGGAACACCCGGCTGTCGACGCCTGGCGCACCAAGCTGGTCACCGAGCTGCGCAACGTTTCGCTTCTGGAGCGACCGATCCAGACGATCACCCTGACCAGCACGGTGCGCGCGGCCTTAAGAGCGCGAATGCGCCAATACGAGGTGCGGGCGCTGCTTGAAGACCAGGCCCGCGCGGCCCAGGAACTCGAAGCTCAGGTGACTGCCCGGACGGCCGAACTGGCCGAGACCAACGTGCAGCTGCGCGCCCAGATGGTCGAGAAGTCCAGGGTCGAAGAGGTGCTGCGCCAAACTCAAAAGATCGAAGCCATCGGGCAGCTGAGCGGAGGCGTGGCGCATGACTTCAACAATTTGCTCATGGTCATTTCCGGCGGCCTCGAAATGCTGGACCGGCAGCCCGATCCGGTGCGGCGCCGGCGGCTGCTCGAGGGCATGCAACAGGCGGCGCAGCGCGGCGCGGCCCTAACGCGGCAATTGCTCGCCTTCTCGCGTCGCTCGCCGCTCAAGCCCGAGTCCGTGGATCTCAAGACGCAAATCGGCGGCATGCGCGAAATTCTCGATCGCAGCCTACGCGGCGACGTGCACGTCGAGTTCTCATTTCCCGAAGACTTGTGGCCCGTGGCCGTCGATCCCGGAGAACTCGAACTTGTTATCCTGAACCTGGCGGTCAATGCGCGCGATGCAATGCCCAAAGGTGGAACGATTCAGATCCGCGCCACAAACGTGGGGGCCGAACCGCCCAACGCCCCTGCAGGCGACTTCGTTCGGCTGACCATCACCGACGAGGGCGTCGGGATGAGCGACGAGGTCAAGGCCCATGTCTTCGAACCTTTCTATACCACCAAGGGAGTGGGACACGGGTCGGGTCTGGGGCTCGCACAGGTGCACGGCTTTGCGACGCAGTCGGGCGGTTCGGTACAGATCGAGAGCGAGATCGGGCAGGGAACCACGGTAACGCTGTTACTGCCTCGTTCGAAGGAAACGCCGACCCCAGTCGAGCACCATTTTACTGAACGGACGCATCTGCAGGCCTCACCTGCAGCAGGCTCGGTGCTCGTCGTAGAGGATGACGACGAGGTGGCCTCGCTGGTGGCCGAGATGCTGGTCCAGCTCGGTTATGAAGTCATCCGCGCGGCGAGCGCCGCCGGGGCCTTGGGGGCGCTCGCCAACGGGCGGACCGTCGACCTGATATTTTCAGATATCATGATGCCGGGCGATATGAATGGTGTGGACCTCGCGCGTGAGGTGCGCCGGCGTTGTCGCAACCTCCCGGTCCTCTTGACCAGCGGCTACGCCGACGGGGTGAAAGACATCGCGGCGGCCGAGGGCATGCGGGTTCTTCCCAAGCCCTACCGGCTCGACGAACTCGCAGCGGCCATTTCCACCGAACTCGCCGCCGGCCAACGCCCCGAACGATCGACCACCTGCCGTTAGTGCAAGCCGGCGGCTACGCCCGGATCGGTTCGCGGCGCTGCTTGCGGCCGGCCAGCATCACCAGGATCACGACGGCCAGGAGTGCGAGGCCGCCGATCAGCCACATGCCAGGCGACAGCGTCACGCCCTTGAAGCCGGCGGTCTGGGTCGCGGGCGCGCTGTGCGTCGTCGGCGTCGCAGCCGCGGGCGCCGGCGCGGCCTGGGCCATGGTGGTCAGTGTCGAAGGTTTCGTCGCTGTGATCACCACTTCCTGCGTCACGGAAGAGCTGTTCGACGCGGTGGTGATCGACGGCGCGTTCTTGTTCGGGCCGCCGTTCAAGAGCGGATGGTGACGCGCATGCCAGATGCGGGCGCGCATGGCCGGGTTCGCCACCGGATAGTTGGAGATCACCAGGATCGTGCGGCCGGTGGCGGCGTCGACCTTGTGCACGGCCATCAGGCCCGGGGGCAGGCTCGAGACATAGGCGTCGTCGTTGGCCTGGGTCTGGGTCGCCGCGACGTCGGTGGCGGACGCCGCGGTCGTGTCGGCCGGCGCGCCCATCAGGGCCGGCTGTTCGGGCGGCGGCGGAGGCGGCGCGACGGCGGCCTGCTCGTCGACGTGTTTCACGCAGGCGCCCAGCAGGGCGGAAGCGGCAAACGCCGCGAGCGCGAAGCGTGAAAGGGGGGCGAAACGGGAAATCGGACGTCCAGCCATGGCGCGATCCCTCCTGGGTCGCATTAACCTTTACCAGACGCCCGTAGGGGGCGAAAGCGGCGGACCGGCGTTATTGCGCCCCGATCACCGGGCTCGCGTGGCCGCGTAGAGCGCCACGGCCGCGGCGTTGGAGACGTTCAGGCTTTCGAACCCGCCCGGCATGGGGATCTTCGCCAGCACGTCGCAATGCTCGGCCACCAGGCGGCGCACCCCTTCGCCCTCGGAGCCCATGACCAGGACCGTGGGTCGTCCGTCCAGCGCCGTTTCCAGCGTCTCCTCCGCCGAACCGTCCAGCCCCACCGCCCGCCAGCCCAGGTCGGTCAGCCGCTCCAGCGCGCGCGACAGGTTCACCACTCGCGCGCAGGGCAGGGACTCGATCGCGCCCGCCGCCGCCTTGGCCAGGGCGCCGGACAACTGAGGCGCGTGACGGTCCTGCAATATCATACCCTTGGCCCCGAAGGCTCGCGCGGAGCGGAAGATGGCGCCGACATTCTGGGGGTCGGTGACCTGGTCCAGCATGACGATCACGCCCGACGCCGGCTCGGCGAAGTCCTCGACCGCCACGCCCTCTAGTACCGGCGCCTTCAACGCCATGCCCTGGTGCGAGGCGCCCGCAGGCAGGACGCGGGCGATCTCCGGCGCCTCCAGGGTCTCGATGCGCAGGTCCTTGCGGCCCGCCGCCACCCCTTCCATCAGGGCGCGCGACGCGCCCGGGGTGGCGAGCACCCGGAACGGGCCCTCGCGATCGGGATTGGCCAGCGCGGCCTCCACCGCGTGGCGCCCCCAGATCCAGCCGTCCTGGTCCTCGCGCCGGGGTCTCTGGCCCCCGCCGCCGCCCCGGTAAGGCTTGCTCCCGCGGGGGTCGAAACCGCCGCCAGCGGCGTGTCCGGAACCCTGTTTCGGCCTGGGTTTGCGGTCGTTGCGTTCACGGGAGGATGTCACTATAAGGCGCGCTCCGATTTGGGGCCTTTGGCTCGTCGGCCACGGGCTAGCTCATCTCATAGCAAGCTGAAACCGTGTCCGCGGGCTTTTCGTTGGTCCCGACGCGCGACGGAGGAATGTCCCGAGTGGCAAAGGGGGCGGACTGTAAATCCGCTGCATTTATGCTTCGTAGGTTCGAGTCCTACTTCCTCCACCACGCGCGCCACTAAAGATCGGCGCCCCCATTTCTGAATGCGAACGGGGGGCTCCGCGGGTATAGCACAATGGTAGTGCAACAGCCTTCCAAGCTGAGGATGTCGGTTCGATCCCGTCTACCCGCTCCATCCCATCCCCACGATTGCACCCCGCCGAACCCGGCCCTAACCTTCCGCGTCTCAACTCCCGGAGGCCCACGATGCGCCGACTTCGTAACGCTGTGCTGGGCGTCCTGGTGACGGGGGTGCTGTCGATCCCCTACGTCGCCTCCGGCCAGGCTCAGCCCGAGGCCCAGGGCCAATCCTCCTACAAGGACGCGCCGGTTCTTTGCGTCTGGGAGGTGCTGCTGGCGACCCAGCTGGTGGCCGACAAGTGCCACGTGGGCGAGGATCCGGCGCTGCAGGCCGAGCTCGCGAGCTCGATCAAGCGGGTGGATGGCTTCATCAGCGCCAACGACGCCACGGCCACGCCCGACAAGGTCGCCGCCTTCAAACAGTCCTTCCGCGACCAGTCCTCGAGCCCGGATTTCTGCTCCAACCAGCAGGCCCAGGCCATGTACGCTGACGCCAAACGGGCCGGGGCGGACCGCATCCGTACGGACACGGACCAGCTGGTCTCGGTCCCCCGCAAGCCCACCAAAGAGGGCTGCTGAGCCTAACCCCCTTTGCGAGCGTGAAAACGGGTGCTAATGGCGCGCCCCTATGACTGCGGAGTCGCCCCCCAGAAAACGTCGGGGGCGGGCCGTGGCCCCTCAACTCAAGACCCCCGAAGGGTGAACCATGGCCAAGGAAAAGTTCAACCGTAACAAGCCGCACTGCAACATCGGCACGATTGGTCACGTGGACCACGGCAAGACGACGCTGACGGCGGCGATCACGATGGTGCTGGCGAAGTCGGGCGGCGCGACGGCGAAGAA
>DASZMV010000048.1:0-12875 GCA_035551675.1 Caulobacteraceae bacterium
GGCGACAGAGCGGGCGCCGCCAAGGCCGATGCTGCGCTCAACACCAGTGCAGCCAATCCAGCCGCCGCCCCAGCCGCCATCGTCGTCGCCAATCGTCGGTTCACGTAGCTCCTCCGCGGGTTCAGCCCCCGATAATGCACCATCGCCGGTCGCGGCGCCGGGCCAAAGGCGGCTTCTGGGCTGGTTCGCGGCGGACGCTAGCCCGCCATGGCGTTGCCGCCCACCAGGATGTCGCGTTTGCCCGCGTGATTGGCCGGGCCGACGACGCCCTCGCGCTCCATCCGCTCGATCAGGGAGGCTGCGCGGTTGTAGCCGATCTGCAGCCGGCGCTGGACGTAGCTGGTCGAGGCCTTGCGGTCGCGGATCACCACCGCCACGGCGCGGTCGTACAGGTCGTCGCCGGAATTGCCGCCGCCGCTGTAGGGATCGTCGCCCGCGTCGCCTTCCTCATCGGCGAGCGTGACTTCCTCCAGGTATTGGGGCTCGCCCTGATTGCGCAGGAACTCGGCGACGGCGACCACCTCAGCGTCGTCGACGAAGGGGCCGTGCAGGCGGGTCACGCGACCGCCGCCGGCCATATAGAGCATGTCGCCCTGGCCCAGCAGCTGTTCGGCGCCCTGTTCGCCCAGGATGGTGCGGCTGTCGATCTTCGAGGTCACCTGGAAGCTGATGCGGGTCGGGAAGTTGGCCTTGATGGTGCCGGTAATGACGTCCACCGACGGCCGCTGCGTCGCCATGATCAGGTGGATGCCTGCCGCGCGCGCCATCTGCGCCAGGCGCTGCACCGCGCCTTCGACGTCCTTGCCGGCGACCAGCATCAGGTCGGCCATCTCGTCCATGACGACGACGAGGTAGGGCATGGCTTCGGGACGGATCTTTTCGGACTCGTAGACCGGGCGGCCGCTCTCGTCGAAGCCCGTCTGCACCGTGCGTTCGAAATGCTCGCCCTTGGCCAGGGCTTCGCGGGCGCGTTCGTTGTACGACGCGACGTTGCGCACGCCGATCTTCGACATGCGACGATAGCGGTCCTCCATCTCGCGCACGGTCCATTTCAGCGCGACCACCGCCTTCTTCGGATCGGTGACCACCGGCGCCAGGAGGTGTGGGATGCCGTCATAGACCGACAGCTCCAGCATCTTGGGATCGATCATGATGAAGCGGCATTCCGCCGGCGACAGGCGATAGAGGATCGACAGGATCATCGCATTGACGCCGACCGACTTGCCCGAACCGGTGGTGCCCGCGATCAAAAGGTGCGGCATGCGCGCGAGGTCCGCGACATAGGGCTCGCCGCCGATGGTCTCGCCGAGCGCGAGCGGCAGCACGTGGCCCTGTCGTTCGAACTCCGCCGACGCCAGCAGGTCACGCAGGAAAACCGTCTCGCGCTTGGCGTTGGGCAATTCGATGCCGATGGCGTTGCGGCCCTGCACCACCGACACGCGACAGGCGCGCGCGCTCATCGACCGCGCGATGTCGTCCGACAACGCGACCACGCGGGCGTGCTTCACACCGGCGGCGGGCACCAGTTCGTACAGCGTCACCACCGGACCCGGACGAATCTGGTCGATGGTCCCGCGCACGCCAAACTCGGCAAGCACGCCTTCCAGCATGCGCGCATTCTGGCGCAGCGCGGCTTCGTCGAAGGCCGCGGGGCGCGCGTTCGGCTTGGTCAGCATGTTCAGTTCGGGCAGGTGGAAGCCTTCCTTGCGCGCGAACTCGAAGGCGCCCTGGTTCTCGCGGGTCTCCCGGCCCGAGGGACGCGGGGCGCGCGGTTTCAGGTCGAACACCTTGGGTTCGGGCGCGGCGCCGTCGCTGTCGTCCCAGGCCTCTTCGTCGTCGTCATCCTGAACGGGCGCGGCCGGCACGGCGATTTCGACGCGCTTCTTTACGGCGCCGGCGGTCGGTTCGGCGAAGGCTTGCGCCGTTGTCGGCCTTGCCGGCGCGCGGCGGAACAGGGCGGCGATCCAGCCCACGGCGGCGATGAATTCGCTGCGCTTGACCGACAAGGACCAACCCAGCGCGGCGAGCGTTCCGACGATCAGCAAAACCACTGCGACCGTCTCGGCATAGGGGATGCGCACGAAGGCGACGGCGCCGCCGACGCCATCGAGCAGCGCCTGACCCCAGAAGCCGCCCAGGCCGCGCGCCAGCGGCCACGCCCGCGGCGGCTCGGGCGAGGCGAGGACGCCGGCCAGCATCAGGACGCCCGCGAAGGCGGTGAACGCGCGCAGAGCTTGCTTACGGAACGAAATATCCGGCGCAGGGGTGGCGGCGCGCGCGAGGCCCCAGAGCGCGATCAGGCCGGCCATGGGCCAGGCGGCGAGGCCGAGCGACTGCAGCGACAGGTCGGCGACCACGGCGCCGGCGCCCCTCAGCAGATTATGCACATGGCCGCCGGCGGCGGTGTTCAGGCTGGGATCGGCGGCGTCGTAGGAACCGTAGGCCAACAGCATCGCCAGGCCCGCCGAGGCGACCACCCCGCCGCGGAAGCGCGCGACCAGCGGCGCCTGCCAGGTGAACTTGGCGGTCTCCACCATCCTCTCGACCACCAGCGACGCCATACCGCGCATGCCTTGCGCCCCCTTTCACAGAACCGGTCAGCATTGGCGGCGGGAGGGTTAAGATCGGTTTACGAAACCGGTCGTCTGGGCGCGTCGCGGGCGCAAAACCGCTTCACACTTTTGCTCGACGCGTCTTGGCGGGCCAATTGCGGGGGATGAAACGCTGGCCGATAAGGTCCCCATGTCCGCACCCACGCATGAGGTCATCGTCGCCGGCGCCGGCATGGCGGGGGCCACCTGCGCGCTCGCGCTGGCGCATGCGGGATTCAAGGTCGCGCTGGTCGATCCGCTGCCCTTCGAGGCCATGGCGGCGGAGACCTTCGACGGGCGCGCCTCCGCGGTCGCCTATTCCTCGTTCCGCCAGTGGCGCGTGCTGGGCGTGGCGGACAAGCTCACCCCCTACGCCTGCCCCATCGAAAGCATCCTGGTCACCGACGGCCGCACGCCGGGCGCCGCGTCGCGCACGCCCTCGCCGTTTTTCCTACGCTTCGAGTCGGCGGAGATTGCCGATCGGTCCGACGGCGAACCGTTGGGCTGGATGGTGGAGAACCGCCGCATTCGCGCCGCGCTCGCAGCGACGGTGCTGGCGTCGAACGTCGAACTCTTCGCGCCGGTCGCGGTCGGCTCGGTGCTTCGGGAGAACGCCGTCGCGCGCGTGCTGCTCGCCGACGGTCGAGAGCTGACCGCGCCGCTGGTCGTCGGCGCCGAAGGCAAGCGTTCGGTCGCACGCCTGGCTGCGGGGATCGAGACCATCGGCTGGGATTATCCGCAGGCGGGCGTGGTCGCGACGGTGAAGATGTCCGAGCCGCATCACGGCGTGGCGCACGAGTACTTTCTGACCGGCGGCCCGTTCGCCATCCTTCCGCTCACGGACAATCGCGCAAGCCTGGTGTGGACCGAACCGCGCCGCATCGCCGAGGCGCTGCGCAGCGCAAGCACCGAAGCTTTTCACGCGCATCTCGAGCGCCGCTTCGGCGACTTCCTCGGCGAGCTCGACGTCGAAGGTCCGCGCTTTGTCTATCCGCTGTCGCTGTCGCTGGCCGAACGCATGTGCGCGCCGCGCATCGCGCTGTTGGGCGACGCGGCGCACGGGGTGCACCCGATCGCCGGCCAGGGCCTGAATCTCGGACTGAAGGATGCGGCGGCGTTGGCGGAAGTGCTGCTCGATGCGGCGAGGCTCGGCGAAGACATCGGTTCGGAAGGGGTGCTCGAACGCTATGCGCGCTGGCGCCGGCTCGACAATGTCGCCCTGGCGGCGGCGACCGACCTGTTCAATCGTCTGTTCTCGAACGATCTGCCGATGATGCGGGTCGTGCGCGGGCTGGGCCTCGCGGCGGTGAACCGGATCGGCCCAGCGCGAAGGTTTTTCATGCAGGAAGCCGGCGGCGCGGTCGGGGACTTGCCTCGACTATTGCGCGGCGAAGCTCTGGTCTAACGGCGGGGTGAGCCGCGCCGCGCGCCAAAAGAGACTCGCCGCTCAAATCCAGAATCCGCAGCCCCCTAATCGTCCAGCTTGCGCGCCTCTTCCGGCAGCATGATCGGGACGCCGTCGCGGATGGGATAGGCGAGTTTGGCCGAGCGGCTGACCAGTTCGCCGGCCTCGCGGTCGTACTCCAGCGGGCCGCGCGTCACCGGACAGACCAGGACCTCGAGCAGGCGCGGATCGACCGGGGCGTTCATGAAGTCGTCGGTCATGGCGGGGTTCCGGTCATTGCAGGGCTGAGGGGCCGCCGTCGCCCGGCTCCGCCGCGTCGATTTCGAGCAGCGCCGTCAGGGATTCGCGGCGATCGTGCAGGGTGGTCGCTTCGAGCAGGGCCTGCTTTTCCGACGGCGCGAAGGGCAGGGCCATCGAGAGACTGTTGACCAGCGCCTCCTCCGGCGCGCCCTGCACCGTCTCCCAGTCCACATCCATGGCGTGGTGCGTCAGGTAGGACTTCAGCGCGCGCATGAACTTGCTGCGGTCGAAATCCCTGGCCGGATCCGGCGCCTGCAGATCCTCTTCGTAGAGCTCGTAGGACGCGCGCACCTGGCGATAGGGCCCCTGGTTGGGCAACTCGTCCTGCACGCGGAAGCGGATCACCCCGGTGAGGGTGATCAGATAGCGACCGTCCGACGTCTCCGCGTAACTGGTCACGCGTCCCGCGCAGCCGACCTTGGCCAGCTTCGGCCGCGAGCGTAGCCCGCCGGAGGTCTGGATCATGCCGATCACGCGGTCGCCGGCGATCGCGTCGTCGATCATGTTGAGATAGCGCGGTTCGAAGATGTTCAGCGGCAGCTGTCCGCGCGGCAATAACAGCGCGCTGTCGAGCGGAAACACCGGGATCACCTGCGGCAGGTCGGCGGCGTGGACGTAGCCCTGGGCCATGGGCGAAAGCCTTACGAGAACAGGATGGAGGACAGGCGACGGCGTCCGTCGCGGGTGACGTCGGCCCCCGGACCCGCGGCGTCGAAGATCTTCAGCAGCTGCTTGCGCGCCGCCTGGTCGTTCCACTCGCGATCCTGCTCAACGATACGCAACAGTTGATCCGACGCCTCTTGAAAACGGTTCTGTGCGGCCAGCGCACCGGCGAGTTCGAACCGCGCGTCGTGATCCTTCGGATTTTGCGCCAGGCGCTGTTCGAGCGCGGTGGTGCTCGCAGCGTCGCCGTCGCCGGCGCTGGCGAGTTCGAGCGCGGCGCGCACGCCCTGAATATCCGGATCGTTGGAATCCGCCGGCGCCATGGCCGCGATCTGGCGCGCCTGGTCGGCGTCGCCGCCGGCGAGATAGACCCGGGCAAGGCCGGCGATGGCTTTCACGTTCTTGGGTTCGAGTTGCAGCGCCTGGGCGTAGGCCTGGGCGGCGCCGCCCATGTCGTTGACCTCGACGGACTCGCGGCCGAGGTCGAGCAGGCGGTCGATGTCGCTCTTGCCGGCCTCGCCGACGAGGCGGCCGATGAAGGCCTTGATCTCGCTCTCGGGCACGGCGCCCAGGAAGCCGTCCACCGGCTGGCCGCCGGCGAAGGCGAACACCGCCGGGATCGATTGCACGCGCAGCTGGCCGGCGAAGGCGGGATGTTTGTCGATGTCGATCTTGACCAGCTTCACCGCGCCGGCGGCGGCGGTCACCGCCTTTTCCAGCATCGGCCCGAGCTGGCGGCACGGCCCGCACCAGGTGGCCCAGAAGTCGACGATGACCGGCTGAGTCTTCGACTCCTCGATCACGTCCTTCATGAAGCCGGCGTCGGTGCCGTCCTTGATGAGGTCGGTGGTCGTGACGAGATCGGTCATGCGGAGTCCTTGAGCGGCTTGGGGAAGGGCGCGGGTTCGCGCCGACTAAACCTGTTGCGCGGTAAAATGGTCCCCCGACCCGCCCTGCGCAATCCGCGGGCGCTCAGGTCAGGCTCAGACCAGGCTCAGGCCACGCTCAGAGTCGCGAAGTCGACCACGATCGGCTCGACGCCCAGGAGGGTCAGGAACCGGCGAAAGCCGTCGGCGGAGACCGCGGTGGTCGCGGTGTTGATCATCGGATGGAAGTTGAGCAGGTCGGCGTCGGCCAGGGCCTTGTCGAGCACGAAGGTGATCAGCCGCTCGCGGTCGTTGACCAGGCCAAAGGCGGTGACCGAGCCGGGCGTCAGGCCCAGCGTCTGCGCCATCAGCTCCGGATTGCCGAAGGACAGCCGGTCCGAGCCGATCACCCGGTGCAGGTTCTTCAGGTCGATCACCGTGTCCTGCCGCGCCGAGATCAGCCACAGCCGGCCCTTCTTGTCCTTCAGGAACAGGTTCTTGGTGTGGGCCCCCGGCATCGTCGCCTTGATCTCGGGTCCCTGCGCGACCGTGAACACGGCCGGATGGTCGTGGGTGGTGTGGGCGATGCCCTGCGCCTCCAGAAAGGCCAGCAGTTCGGCGCGGCCCAGCGGGCGGTTCTGACTTGGGATTTCGGACATGCTGGACTGGGAAGGCCGCCTGCGGATAGGTGAGATTTAACCAGCGGAACCGGTTCGGGAAACGTCCGATGCTCTTGCAATGCTATCCCATGATGCGCCGTCCACCGGAAATCGTGCCCGGGCGCGTGCAGCGCGACTGGATGGACGCCTTCCCGATGCGCCACGCCTATCGCTGCCTGCCGATGACCATGGCCAATTCGACGGGGTGGGAGCTGCTCAATTCCGTTCCGTTCACCGCCGAGTGGAACGGAGGGCCGGAATCCGCCGACATCAAGCTGACCCCGGACCGTCCGCACCCGGATTTCAGCGAGCTGGTGGAGTCGCACTTCACCAGCGGCGTCTTGACCTTCCACGTCGGCTATCTGTTTCGCACCCCGCCCGGCTGGGGCGTGTGGGCGTCGGGCGCGCCCAACCACATGAAGGACGGCATCCACGCCCTGACCGGCCTGACCGAGACCGACTGGCTGCCCTTCCCCTTCACCATGAACTGGCGCTTCACCCGCCCGGGCAAGGTGCGCTTCGAGAAGGACGAGCCGTTCTGTTTCATCACCCTTCTCGAGCACGCGCGGATCGAGAAGTTCGAGCCGGTGCTGCGCCAGATGGAGGCCGATCCCGTGCTGACCGGCCAGTTCACCGCCTGGACCAATACCCGCGACGAGTTCAACAAGCGGCTGAACCGCGGCGATCCGGAGGCGCTGAAGGAGGCGTGGCAGCGCTATTACTTCAAGGGCGAGATGCCCGAGGACAAGGGCAAGGCGCCCGACGACCACGTGAACAAGCGGCGCATGAAGCCGCTCAATCTGCTCGGTTGAGAACGAAGCGGGTTTCCGCCGGCGACCGACTCCACGAAATCAGTTCAGGGTGAACGACGCATCGACGGTGCGCACCACGCCGGGCGCGATAACGCCGACATAGCTCAGGCGCACCGAATGGATCACCGCGTCAATCTCGCGACGCCAGTGATCCAGAAAGCGATGCATGCGCGGAAAGTCCGGCGCCTCGTCCAGCGTCTGCCACAGGAACTCCTGCAACAGGGCCGGATGGTCCGGCATGTAGTAGACGATTTCCGCCGTGGTCAGGCGGCGACCCTGGAGCTGTTCGAAGAACTCACGCGACACGACATCACCTCGGCTAGGCGCCGGGAGCGAGGCTGACACGCTCCCTGGCCTGCAACAATGACTAAGCCATCTGAATGTTCAATGAACACAGCGGTTTAGCAGCGTAGCGACGGGAGTGCTGCCAGCAGGGTCATTCGCACGCGTGTTCGCGCGGTGAAACAATGAAATATCGGGATGCGGACACGTGTAACGCGGGTCGCGTCAGTGCTGGTCGCCGCTCGCGCTGACGATGACGCACTTCTCGGGCGCGGTTTTGCACTCGGGCTTTAAGTGCATGGCCTTGCGCTTGATGTCGTCGAACTGCGGCTTCAGTTCCGCGACGATGCGGTTCGCTTCGGCGGCGGCTTCGCGGCCGGCCATGGCTTCGTCGTGGGCGCTCTTGCTGACCACGGTGATGTCGGCGCGGGCGAGTTCGAACTGCCGCGCGTCGATCTCGGCGGCGCGGGCGTGGGTTTCGGCGGCCTCGACCAACTGTTGCAGGTCGGTGGACTTCAGGACCCCTTCGGCGCCAAGGCGCGCGGTCTTCAGTTCGACGAACGCAGTAAGCCGCTGCACCGCGGCGGTCAGGTCGGTCTCGGCGGCGGCCAGATTGCCGTCGGTGGGGGCGAGGGCGGACAGGGGTGCGGGCGGGACCGCGGTCGCGGCCTGTTCGGCGACGCTTTGCGCGGACGCCAGGGCGGGGAAGGCCATCAGGGCGATCCCGGCGACGGCGGCGGCCATCCCATGACGTGAAAGCATCTGGAACTCCCTAAGCCCGCCGGCCGCCACAAGGGCGCCCGGTTGAGCGACCCATGATACAACAGCGTAAGGCGCTCGCGCCTAGTCTACACCCTTCGGGCGTTTCCTGTCGCCTGACCCCCGAGACAATGACTGGGAGGCCCGATGCGACCGGTCCTGAAGAGCTTCTTGCTGGCCGCGGCCCTGGCCCTGGCCAGCCTTCCGGCCGGCGCCGTGACCCGCGCGCTCTACAAGACCGGCCCGGGGACCTGCGGCGGCTTTCCCCGCCTGCCGATCGAGATGCGCCAGGGCTATTGCGCGGGCCTGGTGCTGGGGCCGTCCAGCGCCGTGTTCGGCAAGCGCCAGATCCGCATGCCCCGCACTCTCCTGCCTTTGGACGCCCAGGGGCGGCGCTGGCTGGTCTCCGACCTTGGCGCCTGGGTTGCCGGCAAGGGCGCGGTCTGGCGGGTCACGGTCGATCCCGGGCGGCCGGTGAAGGTGGAGAAGCTGCTGTCGCGCCTCGCCATGCCGCACACGCTCGCCTTCGGACCCGACGGGCGGATCTATGTCGGTGAGATGAGCCGCATCATCGCCTTCGATCCCAACGCGGCCGATCCGATGAAGACGATCCAGCCGGTGGTGTCGGGCCTGCCGGCCAATCGTCTGCATGAGGACAGACATCCGCTGTCATCGTTCATCTTCGACCTCGACGGCAGCCTGCTGGTCGACGTCGGCGCGCCGTCGGATCAGTGCCTCGACCCCAAGGGTATTCCGGTCGGCAAGACCCGGTGCGAGCAAAGCGAAGGCGTCGAGGCGACCGCCGCCATCCGGCGCTATCCCTATCTCGGCAAAGGCAGGTGGAGCGCGAACTACACGGTTCTGGCCCGCGGCCTGCGCAATTCGATGGCGCTGGCGCGGCACTTCTCCGGAACCCTGCTGCAGGCCGAAAACGGCGCCGATTTTCCGTCGGCGGACGAACCCTATGAGACGGTGAACGTCATCGGGGCCGGCAAGCACTACGGCTGGCCCTATTGCTACGACTACGACCGGGCCTCGCCCGCGTGGAGGCCGCTGAAAGTCATGGACTGCGCGTCGAGCGCGCGCGCCAAACCCGCCGCGCTGATCGCGCCGCACGCCGCGCCCTTGTCGATGCTCTACTACCGCGGCCCGATGTTTCCGGAACTGAACGGCAAGCTGGTGATGAGCTGGCACGGCTATCGCGCCACCGGCTCGCGCATCGTCGCCTTCGACGTCGACGCCAGGGGCGTGCCGCTGACCAAAAAGGGCGCGCGCTATCCGCTCGATGTGGACGGCAAGCTTGCGTGGAAACCCTACGTCAGCGCGGGCCCGGGCGCGGAGCCGATCCCCCTCACCATTGCCTGGCGACAGAAACCCAGCGTACGTCCGACCGGCGCGCCTGTGGGGCTGGCAGTGGCGCCCGACGGCGCGATCTGGGTCGCCGACGACCGCAACGGAACCATCCTGCGCATCGCAAAGGACGGTGCCTGAATCGGAATTATTTAGGTTTTTCGCCTTCGGTTCTCGTAAGCGCCGCCACCAGCTGCGCAGTATCTTCGTCATAAGACTTGAATATTTCATGGCAGCCCAAGGGGCGCCTTAGATCCAGGCTCTCAACTTCTTGTCTCGCACCCCCCGAAAAGGCGGTGCCCTTCCCGGATACCCAGAGGCTACGGAATAGCGTCGAGATGCTTGACCAGCCCGCAGCTATAAAAAACCCGTCTGAGTCGGGCAGCCGGGTCCTGGCCGAGGGGACGGTTCTATTCCGGCTGGACCGCAACTGAGCATCAGCCATTGTTTCCCTCGCCCCGGATGTTTCGCCACGCTCGCAACCCATCGAACTAACTATCTCAAGCGATTCACGTAGATTCAACTCCAAAGTGAATCTGGCGGTTCCCCGCCCGCTCGGAAGAAGACCGCACTTATTGCGGGTGGATGCGCCGCAATCACCCTAAGGCGTTGACTCCAGGCCGACTCACGCGAAGAATTCACAATGGCGGGTTGTAGTTGAAATGAACAGGGTTTGGTAATGCCCGGAGAGATCGAGCCGGAGCAATCTTCGCGCGTCGCTGTCGTTGAGGACCCGAGCCGCGAGGCTCGGCGCGTCCAATTGACTAAAACGCTGGCTTCAATTCAGAATCAGGCGCTCGAGACCTTGGAGTCCTTCAGTCCTCGAGAGCGCCAGGCTGCGGCCCACCTCCGATCTGTCTGTTCGGTGTTGAAAGGGTACAATCTAGAAGCCTCGTTTTCGACGGGCGACGCCGCCTTTCAGATCGACGACCAACAGCGGCTGATCGCTGTGAGCGCGCCTGCTCTGCTCGCTACCCAGGAAGCCGCTCGAAGGCTGGTATCAGAAGGAACGTCCAACGACTCTTCCGCAACAGCGGCGGCCGGCGAGCGAGAGGCGCTCTCGATGTTCCTTTTTCATGAAGCGACACACGTCGCTCAACGAATTCGAGCATTCAGTGCGGTCGGCCATATCAAGAGCGCATTAGGATTGGACACGCTGAGTCAAATTGACCTGGTCGCAGACTTACGCGCAGCACATTGCTGCTCCAGCCTCCAACTTGGATCGCAGAACGTCGATGCATCCGCATACTTATCTACCTTCTCGGCGAGAGTCCGACTCGCTTGCGAACTGCTCGTACGAGCATTTCCAATCAGGGGGAGAGAGCACAAGAAAAGGCGCGCGCTGAGTCTACTCTACACACATGTGGTGGCCGAACGCGCGCTGTCATCGGGCAGCGTCCTGTCCGCGTCTTTGCTGTCGGAAGTCTTCGAGCCCGTCTATGTTTCGGTAAATCCTACCGACGGCGCTTTGGTGGGGGTTTCGAACGACCAATCCCTTGTGCTGCTCGTCACGGACAGAACGAAGGAATGCACCTCGCTGTGGGATACTATCGGGACTGTTCGTACCGACGAATCTGCAGCAATCCTAAAAGAGATTGTGGCTAGTTTGGACTAGACCTTAGATTGCCGTCGCTTGGCCTCGACGCGCAGACGCAGGGCGTTGAGCTTTATGAAGCCCGCGGCGTCGCGCTGGTCGTAGGCGACCTTTCCTTCCTCGAAGGTGACCAGTTCCTGGTCATAGAGCGAATAGGGGCTCTCGCGGCCGACCACGGTGGCGTGGCCCTTGTAGAGCTTCAGGCGGACGCGGCCGGTCACCTTTTCTTGGCTCTTGTCGATCAGCGCCTGCAGCATCTCGCGCTCGGGCGCGAACCAGAAGCCGTTGTAGATCAGCTCCGCGTAGCGCGGCATGATCTCGTCCTTCAGGTGCGCGGCGCCGCGGTCCAACGTGATCGACTCCATGCCGCGGTGCGCCGCGAGCAGAATCGTGCCGCCGGGAGTCTCGTAGACGCCGCGCGACTTCATGCCGACGAAGCGGTTTTCCACCAAGTCGAGACGGCCGATGCCGTTGTCGTGGCCGAGTTGATTGAGCTTGGTCAGCAGTTGCGCGGGCGACAGCTTCTCGCCGTCGACGGCGACCGCATCGCCGCGTTCGAAGTCGATGCTGATCTCGCTCGCCTTGTCCGGCGCCGCTTCCGGCGAAATCGTGCGCTGGTAGACGAACTCCGGCGCCTCCACGTTGGGATCTTCGAGAACCTTGCCCTCGGAGGACGAGTGCAGAAGGTTGGCGTCGACGCTGAACGGCGCCTCGCCGCGCTTGTCCTTGCTGATCGGGATCTGGTGCTGTTCGGCGAAGTGCAGCAGCGCCTCGCGGCTCTTGAAGTCCCACTCGCGCCAGGGCGCGATGACGGTGATATCGGGCTCGAGCGCGTAGTAGCCGAGCTCGAAGCGGACCTGGTCGTTGCCCTTGCCGGTGGCCCCGTGACAGACGGCGTCGGCGCCGACCTTGCGCGCGATCTCGATCTGTTTCTTGGCGATCAGCGGGCGCGCGATCGAGGTGCCGAGCAGATAGACGCCCTCGTACAGGGCGTTGGCGCGGAACATCGGAAAGACGTAGTCGCGGACGAATTCCTCGCGCAGGTCCTCGACGAAGATGTTCTCGGGTTTGATGCCGAGCAGCAGCGCCTTCTCCCGCGCCGGCGACAGTTCCTCGCCCTGGCCCAGGTCCGCGGTGAAGGTCACGACCTCCGCCCCGTACTCGGTCTGCAGCCACTTCAGGATGATCGAGGTGTCGAGGCCGCCGGAATAGGCGAGGACGACCTTCTTGACGGACGGGCGCGCGCTCATGGGCGGGGCTTTCATGCTGCAATGCAAAATGGACGCGCGCGTGTAACGGCGCGCGCCCCGTCATGCAAGCGTGGACGGCTCAGACGGTGACCTGGGCGCCCAGCTCGACCACACGGCCGGGCGGGATGTGGAAGAAGTCGGTGGGGTTGGCCGCGTTCTTCATCAGGAAAATGAACAGCTTGTCCTGCCAGAGCGGCATGCCTGACTGGGCCGAGGGCACCACCGAGCGGCGGCCCAGGAAGAACGAGGTCGACATGATGTCAAACTTCAGTCCCTGCTTGCGACAGACGCCGAGCGCCTTGGGCACGTTGGGCGTCTCCATGAAGCCGTAGGCGATGGTGATC
>DASZMV010000049.1:0-2349 GCA_035551675.1 Caulobacteraceae bacterium
CGCTGTGCACGGGAATTGGAAGGCCTGAGCGCCGGCGAGGGCGGCGCCATCCGCCTGCGTCTGGAGGTGTCTCCCGTGGACGTACCAGATCGCGGTATCGATGGCGAAGGCTGCGACGACCAGGAGAGTGACCATGATGACCACCGTGACGACGAGAACGACGCCGTCTTCGCTGTTTGATCCCTGTCGCGTCTTCATTCTGTGCATGGCGTTCAGCATGTGCCCGTCGATCCCGTTGTAATGTCAAGGCCGCCCTGCGACGCCGACTGCTCGATGCGCATGGTGGCGGTGCCTGCGAGATTGAGGGTCACGCCAGACGAAGAGTTGCCTAGGACCTTGGGTAGCGGCAGCATGACGTAGCTGGCCGAGACCCTTACCGTGATGGGACTCCCTGGCGTATCGCCGTTTGGTGCGTTGACGCAGACCGCGATTCCACCGTTTCCACCAATGTTCTGGACCCCGTTCTGCCCAGGAGTCACTCCGTTCTGGAGCTCCGGCGACGCCTGTCCGGCTTCGCATTTGATGTAGGCGACAAGCTGAGAAGAGGAACCCGCACATGTCGAGCTCGAATCCGACAGCGCGCCCACTGAGGCATACCTCGCTCCGAGATTGGCGAGGTTTGTCTCGTCATTCCAGTAGTTGATGGCGCGGCCGAAGTCGATGATCCCTATGAGCACGATGAGTAGGATCGGGAGCGCCAGAGCAAGCTCGATCACCGCTTGGCCGTCCTCGGACCGGCCCACGTGTAGGAGCCTACGACGCACGGGCCCGCGCGCAGCAGTGGGTCGGCTTCGGATAGCGAAGATCATCAGTCATGCGGCGGGCGCCCCACGCCCCCTAGAGGGTCCGACGACTGTATCGGCGGATCCGAGCGCCAGTTTAGCTTTCGCGCACGAGGCGCCTACCGCGATTGGTCTAGGCGGCCCTAGACGAAGGTCGAGACGACGTCCGGCGAGGCTTTTCCGAAGCCCCGCAGCGCCCCGGGACTGACTTTCCGCGATGATGCTTCCCCCGGCGTGACTTGAGTTGACTCGATGTTCGGCGTCGCCGTCACGGGCCCCTGCTTGCCCGATCAGGGAAGTGAAAGGTCCGCGACCCACAAATCTAGACTAAAGTGGGTTGTTGTGCACCTCTAGGGGAAGGAAACTTCAGAGCGTGAAGCTTTCCCTCGGTGCGCGCTGAGTTGGTCAGCATCGGCTGGCGGCCGATAATGCCGCCTCAAGGCGCTGGCGTCGTTGGCGTCAATGACGGAGCCTCGAATTCGCCCAGGCGACCTTCGGTCACCGCGCGCGTCTGGGCCGGCGTGCTTGCACTCGCGGTCGGCCTGACTTCCTTTCTCAGCTACGGGACCGGCACGGGTGCGGTGCTCGCGGCCTTCGTCGCCCTCGTTCTCGTGGTCCTCGCGGTAATCGACATCGAACGAAGGATCATTCCGAACTGGATCGTCCTTCCTGCGGCCGCGGTCGCGCTAGCAGGTCGGATCGCCGAGTTCCCCCATCGGGGACTGGAATTCGCGCTCGCTGCCATGGGGATCGCACTCGTGCTCTTGCTCCCAAGCCTGGTCAGCCGATCCGCGATGGGGATGGGAGACGTCAAGCTCGGCCTGCTTCTCGGTGCCGCGCTCGGATGGGCTGCGATCGACGCCCTCCTGGTCGCATTCCTGTGCGCTGTCCCCGTGTCCGCGGCAATCCTGCTCCGAGGCGGGCGCTCAGCGCGCAAAGACCATGATCCCGCTCGGCCCGTTCTTCGCTGTCGGCGGCGTCGTGGTCTTGATCGTCCCTCATCTCTGACGCCTGAACGCAGGCGGACATCGATAGAGAACCATGGATCGGTTTTAGGTGTGTTGTGAGAGAAACTTCTAGGCTCCCCTAGACGAAGGTGGGGTGTGGAGGTTGGAACGCGAGAGGAAACTAGGGCTACCTTGGAGCATGACCCGAAGCTGATCGTGAATCTGACCCGCGGCGAAATCGTGTGCGAGCGCACCGTGATCGCCGATCGGGCCCGGACGCGCATGCGTGGGCTGCTCGGACGGGGGTCGTTGCCGGCGGGCGAAGGGATGCTGCTGCAGCCGGCTCCGTCGATCCATACGGCCTTCATGAAGTTCCCGATCGACGTCGTATTCATGGACGGAACGCTGCGGGTCTTGAAGATCGTCGAGCGGCTACGCCCTTGGCGCGCCGCCTCAAAGCGCCACGCGTGGGCGGTGCTGGAACTGGCGGCCGGTGAGCTGGAGGGACGTCACATCGAGGTCGGCGACCAGCTCGGCGTGGTGCAGATCACGGACAAGCTTGGCGCCGTTGAATCGTTCGCAGGCTTGAACGGCAGCGATTGGACCTCATTTGCGACTCG
>DASZMV010000050.1:0-2588 GCA_035551675.1 Caulobacteraceae bacterium
GTTTTATCGTTGAGCGCCGGCCTTTCAGAAAAAGCCTGGATCCCCGCTTTCGCGGGAATGCACGGAGTGTTTGCGATCAATCTGTCCGCGGACTTGATCCGGGGCATCCGCGGATAACAGGCAGACCTCACCCACCGCCCACCCTCAACGCCTTCGCGAACACCGACGGGGCGTCGCGGATGGGCTCGGAGCGCCGGCGTCTCGCCGGCAAGGCGGAGCCGACTTCCGTGGATTGATGTTCAGCGCGCCAGCGGCGCGCCATTGATCGCAAACACCCCCACACCCCCGCTCGTCCCGGACGCCGAGCGAGAGCGAGGCGAGCCGGGATCCAGGTGTTTTATCGTTGAGCGCCGGCCTTTCAGAAAAAGCCTGGATCCCCGCATTCGCGGGAATGCACGGAGTGTTTGCGATCAATCTGTCTGCGGCCATCTGCGGATAACAGAAAAATCCTCACCCGCCAGCGTCCCGCCAGCCGCATCGCGCCTCTCAGGCGATCGCCCGCAATCCCTTGGCCCTGACCAGGTTGAGGAGTTTCAGCGACGGGCCGTCCGGCCGCTTCGATCCGCGCTCCCAATTGCTGACGGCGTCTTTGCGTACATTGAGGTAGTGGGCGAAGACCGGTTGCGAGACCTGCTCTCGTTCCCGGATGGCCCGAATCTCGTCCGGGCTTAAAGGCTCGACGGGCGTCAGGCACAGGGCGTCGAATTCGCGCATCGTGGCCTTGTCGATCACGCCGACCCTGCGCAGCCCACGCGCTGTTCCATGGACCGAGCCTAGGATGCCGGTCTCAACCTTCTTGTGACTGGTCTTCATCTTCGACGTCCGCCAATGACCTCAGTTCTCCCGCCTTCAGGGCGGTCTCGATATCCGCGTCCGACAACGCCAGAAGCGTGTCGGCCAGTTTCTTCAAGGCCCTCGTTTCCGTGGCCGTGATGTTCGACTTCTCGTTCTTGGCAAAGCCGTGAACGAAGAAGCCATGTCCGCCGCGGCGGAACAGGATGATCGTTCTGAACCCGCCCGACTTTCCTGCGCCGGGCCGCGCGACGCGCTGCTTGAACACGCCACCGCCAAGGTCCGCGTCGAACCGCCCCTCGGCGACGGCTCTGGCGGCATCGAGCAGGGTTCCATCATTCAATCCCGCCTTTCCGGCGAAACGGGCAAACGCCTTGGTCAGGTATGCCGCCATCGATAGAACCTGGCCGAGGATGATGAGAGTATAGTGCTCAGCGCTACATTTTCAAGATTGAGTCGCTGGCCGATGGGCCGGTGGCAACTGGCGCCTCGTGAAGGCCAGCAATGTGCGTACGATTGGAGAGAGAGGAGATCGCCATGGCCAAAGCTGAGGCCAAGCCGCGAAAGGGGAGGCGCGCCGAGCGCGTCGCGGAGCATGAGATCGTGACGCTGAACGGTCGCGAGTCCTTAGTGTTCGTCGAAGCACTGGTCCACACGCCGGAGCCGGGCGAGCGCCTGCGCGAAGCTGCCGCCCGCTACAACGCGGTCATCGGCGAGGTTTAATCGATGGGCGTGCCGCATCGCCCACCCTCAGCGCCTTGGCGAAGACCGACGGCGCGGCGCGGAGGGCCTCGGCCGGCGCGGTCCAGATCAGGCGATCTCCTTTGGCGGCGTCGCGCACCTCGGCCTCGAACACCTCCAGCGTCAGGGAGAAGTGGGTGAAGACGTGCTCGACCGATCCGGCGCGGCGCCATTTTGCAGATGTGGGCGCGTCCGCGAGCGCTTCGGCCCGGGTCCACGGCTCGGCGCGCCAGGCCGTCGTCGGCAGAGCCAGCATGCCGCCCAGCAGGCCCTTGGGCGGGCGGCGGACCATGCCGACCTCTGGGCCCACCTCGCCGCCGCGCATCAGGCGGAAGGCGACGCCGTGGCGATGCGGCCGGACGGCTTTCGGCGCCCGGCGCGGAAAGGTCTCCGGCGCGCCGGTCTTCAAGGCAACGCAGAATTTCGCGATCGGGCAGACCTCGCACAGCGGCGCCTTGGGCCGACACACGGTGGCGCCCAGGTCCATCATCGCCTGAACCCAGTCGCCGGACCGGTCCACACGCACCAGCTCGCCGGCGAGGCGCCTCAGCGCCGGCTTGGCGTCGGGAAGCGGAGTCTCCACGGCGTTCAGCCGGGCGACCACCCGCTCGATATTGCCGTCGACGGCGTTGGCCGGCTCATCGAAGGCGATGGCGGCGACCGCCGCGGCGGTATAGGCGCCGACGCCCGGCAGGGTCCGGAGCTCGGCCTCCGTCTCGGGAAACCGGCCGCCGTGATCGCTGGCCACGGCGCGGGCGCAGGCCAGCAGGTTGCGGGCCCGGGCGTAGTAGCCGAGGCCGGCCCAGGCGGCCATGACTTCGGCGTCCTCGGCGGCGGCGAGATCGGTGACGGTCGGCCAGCGGCTGACGAAGCTGAGGAAATAGGGCGTCGCGTGCGGCACGGTCGTCTGCTGCAGCATGATTTCGGAGAGCCACACGCGGTAGGGATCGGGCCTCTCGCCGGGCGGCGCGCGCCAGGGAAGCACGCGCCGGTGGGCGTCGTACCAGGCGAGGAGTTTTGCGCGAACTTGGTCGGCGCGGATTTTGCCAACCTTG
>DASZMV010000051.1:0-29000 GCA_035551675.1 Caulobacteraceae bacterium
GGGGAACGAGGCATGGGGGGAAGGTAGGGGGCGGGGCCCGCCGAGGCTAGGGCGGTGCGACGTCCTGCTGACAGCAGGGTGGCAGCACATCCTCCCGCCCAAGAGGCGGGAGGACCGGACTGGGCGTAGCCCAGGCCAGGAGGGCAAGTGGTGCAGTCCACGACCGAGCGTGACGAGTGAAGGGGTGCGTGAACGCGACGCCCCGTCCAGGCGCCATCTGCTTTGACGATCACCTTCGACTGCAGTGGGCTCCAAACACTTGCCCTCCTGGCCTGCGCGAAGGGCGCAGGCCGGTCCCCCCGCCTCTTGGGCGGGGGGACGTCGCGCGCGCCGCTGGCTCCGGCCTCTTTTCCCCTTGACTCCACCCTGTGTCCCATACACTGTGCGCCACACACTATGTGATGCACAGGTCCGATGCCGGTCGACGTCGAGGTGTTTGAGAATTTGCGGCAAGAGCTGCGGCGGGGGTGGTTGATCCTCGCCGTGCTGGGGCAGCTGCGGACCGAGCGGTACGGCTACACGCTGCGCAAGGCGCTGGCGGACCTGGGCATCGAGATCGATGAAGGGGCGCTGTATCCGATGCTGCGACGACTGGAAGCCCAGGGCCTGCTGACCAGCAGCTGGCGCGAGGAGGAGAAGCGCAAGAAGCGGTTCTATCGCCTGTCGGCCGACGGCGAGGAGGCGTTGACGCGCCTGGTCGCCGAGTGGCGCGCGCTCGGCCAGTCCCTCGAACGTAGTCTGTAAGGAGCCGGACGATGGATCTGGTCGACCGTTATGTGCAAGCCGTGCGTTCGCTGTTGCCGAAGGCGCAGCAGGACGACATTGCGGCCGAACTCGAGGAAGCCATTCGCGGTCGCATCGACGCGCGCGAGGGCGAGCTCGGACGCAAACTCACGAACGCGGAGGTCGAAGCGATCATCCACGAGTTCGGCCATCCGATCGCGGCGGCGGGACGCTATGCGCCGCAGCGGCATCTGATCGGGCCGGAGATCTTTCCCTATTGGTGGCTCGGCGCGAAGGGCGTTGTCCTCCTCGCCGCGATCATCGGCGTGGTCAACGGTTTCGCGCACACGGCGCGCGGCTCGCTCGACGTGTTCGGCGGGTTCGGCGTGGCGTGGGGCACGTTCTGGACCACGGGCCTGTTCCTGATCGGCCTGCTCACCGTCGTGGGCGCGGTGATGGAGCACTACAAGATTCAACCGTTCGCCAACTGGAGGGTCGCCGACTTGCGCAATTATGGATTGGGCGGAGGCTTGGGCGCGGGCCTGGGCTCCGCGTGGCCGCCGCGCGCCGAAAACAAATCGTGGGGCGACTTCGAAAACTTCAGACTGCGTCCGCGCACGCGCCGGCGCATCAGCGTCGCGGCGTCGCTGTTCTTCACCGCGGTGTTCGCCGCCATGTGGGCGCTGGCGCCGGCCTTCCTCGACCGCGTGCCGATGGTGATCGACCCGCGCTGGTGGCTGTCATTGATCGATATCCGGTTGCCGGAGTCGCAGTGGCTGCAGCTGTGGGCGATCGGCCTGGTGCAGATCGGCTTCCAGGTGCTGGCCTATCTGGTCGAGCTGGTCGATCCGTCGGCGGTGCGCCGGCGCGCGGCGGCGAACCTGGTGTCGAACGCCGCGGGCGCTGCGTTCGCGGGCGCGGCGCTGAATTTCACCGGCCTGCTCGACCTCGGCGTGCCGAGCAGGGCGGAATGGCATGCGATGGACGTCATCCAGGCGGCGCCGCACATCATGGAGCTGGTGCTGGTGGTGTGGGTGCTCGCCAGCGCCGCCGCGGCGCTGTGGGATCTGTTCCGGGTGTTCACCGGGTATGCCGGAAGACGAGCGGAGATCTAACGAACAAAACTCGGCCTCTCCCCCCGCTGGGTGGAGACAGCCGCGCTCTGCGCGGCAGAGGAGGGCAGGTGCGCCGACGGTAAGGGATAGGCGGTTGGCGGATGCGCGTGGGTTAGACGACAATCACTGAACGTCGGCTCACCTGCCCGCCTCTGCCCGCTCCGCGGGCTGTCTCCGCCCGGAGGGCGGAGATCGCGCTGCACCCGCCTCGCTGGCTTCAGCTCCGCCGTCTGCGCGTGTCGTGGTGATAGGTTTCCTGAATCTCTAGGCAGGCGCCGCGTTTCCAGTTCCACTGCGAGTTGGCGGAGATGTCGCCGTTGGCGAGGAGTTCGGCGCCCTGGTTGTGGCCGACGCTGACCTCGTCGCTGGCATAGGCCAGCGCGTCCTGGTCGCTGATCTTATGGTCCGTCTTCAGGCGCTCGATGGCGTCGGTGAGAAAGCGGGCGCCGGTGTCCTTGTCCTCGTCGGCGGCCGAGCTGTTGCCCTTGCCCTTTTCCCATTGGCTGGCGGCGCCGAACACGCCGGCGCATTCGGCCAGCAGCGCCCAGTAGGGCTGGTTCGCCGCCATGCGGGTCATGTTGGACGCCTCTCGGCCGGGGAACAGCAGGTCGGTGTCGGCGGCGGCGGCCGGCAAGGCGGTGGCGGCGACGGCGAGGGCCGACGCGAGAACGACGAGCTTACGCAGGTTTGAATTAAGCATGGGATACGGCTCCCTGAGCTGGGGCCCCGTTTCGTCAGGGCCTAGCGGCGAGCATGATGGTAGGCGTCGTAAACGTCCAGGCAGAAGCTGCGCTCGGTGTTCCACGCGGCGCGCTGGCCGTGGTCGAGCAACTGGCGCGAGTGGCTGCGCGCGGTATCGACCTGGGCGCCGGCAAGGGTCAGGGCGGCCTCGAAGTCGATCTTGCGATCCTGCTGCAGCCGCTGGATGGCGTCGTTCATGAAGTTGACGCCCATCTGCTGGTCGCCGTCGGCGGCCTTGCCGCGGTGCTTGTCGGCGTGGAAGTTGGCCGTGGCGCCGTAGAGGCCCGCGCACTGGGACTGCAGCACCCAATAGGGTTTGCCCACCGCGTGTTCACTGAGCGGCGTGGCCTCGCCGCTGGTCATCACCCGGTCGCCGGCCATCGCCGGAGCCGCCGCGATCGCCGACGCCGCAAGGGCCAGCAGCAGTTTCCTGAACACGTCGCGTCTCCCTCCCCCAAGGGTCCGAGGCGCCACTCTGCGCTTCTCAGCGAGCATGTTCAATGGCCGTGCAGCAGGCGGATGGGCGTGTCGCCCGGGCCTTGGTCTTTAATGTCGCGCGGGTGGTGGAGACGAGGCGATGACAATATTTGAATTTAACCGTGCCTTATCTGAATTGTCGCGGGGCTTTTCTGAATAGTGCAAGAGATAGGTCTCGGTAATCAAGTATGGGTATTTTATTCCAGCGGGGCGGCGAGGGCCGCCGATTCTCAAGGATTTTCAAGCCGCGACCGCAGTCTTGCGAATCAAACACAAAGGCGCCACATTCTAATGGCTAAGAACGCCTCCCGTTCGCCGAACGACGGCACAGAACGGGACGGGGTTTCGCGGTCAAAAAGACCGGTCCGGAACTCACGATCTTGGGGGGCTCCTTCCCGCCCTCGCCGAATGAGGAACATGGTTTGAGGTCTCTGACCCTGGCGCGCGCGCTGGAGACGAAACGCGCGCGAGCGCTGACCGTCATCGCCGTCTGCGTATCCCTGACCGGGATCGGCTGCGGCGGCGCCTATCTGGGCGGCGCGCTGTCGAAGTCCATGGCCACCGCGGAACAGGGGCGCCGGCTCGCCCCCGTCGCCGAAGCCCGCTTTGCGAACGACGCCCTGGCCTCGGCCTCGGGCGCGGATCCGAGCGCGCTGGCCATCGCCGAGCGCCACGACCCCTATACCGTCGCCGGCGCCGCCGCGCGCGACCGCCAGTCCGAACTGATCGCGGCGCGCCTGTTCGTGGGCGACGAGATGGTGCGGGCGCCGCAAGCGCTCGGCCTGAACCTAGCCGGTCTGCGCAAGGCCAGTTTCGAAATCTCTCCCGCCGCCAAGCCGTTCCGGCTGGGCGCGGCGCTCGACGCCACCCGCGATCTCGATTGCCTGACCCAGGCGGTCTATTTCGAGGCGCGCGGCGAGGGGCAGAGCGGCATGCAGGCGGTGGCCCAGGTGGTCTTGAACCGCGTGCGGCATCCGGCCTTCCCCAAGACCGTCTGCGGCGTGGTGTTCCAGGGCGCCGCCGGCGGCGGCTGCCAGTTCTCCTTCGCCTGCGACGGCTCCATGCACCGGGCCGTCGAGGGCGCCGCCTGGCGCCGGTCGCGCGACATCGCGGCCAAGGCGCTCAGCGGCTATGTGATGACCGCGGTGGGCAACGCGACCCACTTTCACACCATCGACGTGAACCCCGGCTGGCGCGCGAGCATGCTGCGCGTGGCGCAGGTGGGCACGCAGATCTTCTACCGCTTCGGCGGCCCGGGCGGCGGATCGTCGGCGTTTGCCTATGCGCCGAAGCCGTCGCTGGCCGCGGAGCCGGTGAAGCCGGTCACCGAGGTGGCGAGCCTGGCGCCCGCACCCGTGGTGCAGGCGGTGGCGACCTACACGATCCTGCACAAGGACGACGCGGCGGCGGACGCGAAACCGGCGGCCAAGGCCGAGGCTCCTGCGCCGAAGGTTGAGGCGCCGGCGGACAAGGTTGCTGCGCCCGCCGGGACTTAAGAGAGTCCACGGACCACACGGAAAGCACGGATGGCTGCCGCTGGCGTGGTGCGGTCGCTTTTTATTGCCCACGAAAAACACGAAAAGCACGAAAAGGCTCTAGAGCCTGCGCCGAAGGCGCCTTCAACTTGAGGGCGCTTCGCGCCGAAGATTGGCTGCGGAAACACGAGGCGTTCGTGCTTTTCGTGTTTTTCGTGGGCAATCTTTCTTCTATCCGTGTGTGTCCGTGTGTGTCCGTGGACTCTCTTCTCTTTCACCCGTGAGATCATGGCCGAGCCCTTCGTCGTCGTCTTCGCGATCTTTCCCGACCTGACCCAGCTCGATTTCACCGGGCCGTACGAGGTGCTGTCGCGGTTGCCGCGGTCGCGCACCGTCGTCGCGTCGGAGGCGGGCGGGTTGGTGCGGTCGGAGCGCGGGTTGAGCTTCGAGACGACGCGGCTGGCGGAGGTGGATCGCTGCGATCTCGTCTGCGTGCCGGGCGGCCCCGGCGTGACGCCGGCGATGGGCGAGCCGATGTTTCTGTCGGAGCTGAAGCGGTTGGCGGACGGCGCGTCGTATGTGACGTCGGTCTGCACCGGCGCGCTGTTGCTGGGCGCCGCGGGGCTGTTGCGCGGCAAGCGGGCGACGACGCACTGGGCCTATCGCGATATTTTGCCGACGTTCGGCGCGACGGTGGCGGAGGGCCGCGTGGTGCGCGACGGAAACCTGTTCACCGGCGGCGGGGTGACGGCGGGGATCGACTTCGGCCTGACGGTGGCGGCGGAGATCGCGGGCGAGGAGGCGGCGCAGGCGATCCAGCTGATGATCGAATACGACCCGGCGCCGCCGTTCAATGCGGGCTCGCCGGAGACGGCGCCGCGGGCGGTGTTGGAGCGGTTCAACGACGCGCTGGCGGATAACCTGGCGGCTCGACGCGAGGCGGCGGAGAGGGCGGCAAGGAAGTTAGATTGAACCACGGAAAACACGGAAAACGCGGAAAAAAAGAATATCAACCACCAACCACACGAACCACACGAACAACAATGTCCTGCCGCGCCGAAGGCGCGGCTTTTTGATTCAAGGCTGGCGCGCGGCCTTTCCGTGTTTTCCGTGTTTTCCGTGGTTCAAAATTCTTACCGCGCCAGAGGCGCGGTGTTCGTGTGGTTCGTGGTTTCTAAATATCGAGGCCGATATCGAGCGCCGGGGCGGAATGGGTAAGCGCGCCGACGGAGATTGCGTCGACGCCGGTTTCGGCGATGGCGCGGACGGTTTCCAAGGTTACGCCGCCGGAGGCTTCGAGGGCGACTTTACCCGCGGCCAGGCCGACCGCGTTGCGCATGTCGTCGAGGTCGAAGTTGTCGAGCAGGATCACGTCGGGGGCGGCGGCGAGGGCTTCGTGGAACTGGGCGAGGGTATCGACTTCGACTTCGAGCTTCATCAGCCAGCCGTGAACCGCGCGGGCGCGTTCGATCGCCTTGGCGACGCCGCCGCAGACGGCGATGTGGTTGTCCTTGATCAGGATGGCGTCGTCGAGCCCGAAGCGGTGGTTGACGCCGCCGCCGCAGCGCACGGCGTGCTTCTCCAGCGCGCGCAGGCCGGGCGTGGTCTTGCGGGTGTCGACGATCTTCGCCCGCGTGCCGTCGACCGCGCGCACGAAGGCGCGGGTGAGGGTGGCGACGCCGGACAGGCGCTGCAGCAGGTTGAGTGCAACGCGTTCGGCGGCGAGCAGGGCGCGCGCGTCGCCTTCGATCCTGGCGAGCACGGCGCCGGGCGAGGCGTCGGCGCCGTCGCGCATCCGCGCGTCGAACGTGGCGGTGGGATCGAGCAGGCGGACCGCGAGGCGCGCGCCGTCGAGGCCGGCGATGCGGCCGTCCTTGCGCGCGACGAAGGCGGCGGTCATGCGCGCGCCCTCTGGGATGCACGCGGCGCTGGTCACGTCGCCGGCGCGGCCGAGATCCTCCGCCAGGGCGGCGCGAACGATGGGCTCGATCAGGGAGTCGGGTAGCGGCGCGATCATTCGGCGGCCAGGGCGGGAAGGGTGATCGTCTGCAGGCTGCGGCTCGCGTGGTCGGCGGTCTTGGGGAAGTCCGAGCGATAGTGGCCGCCGCGGCTTTCTTCGCGGGCGAGGGCGGCGTTGGCGACCAGGCGCGCGGCTGCCAGCGGCAGGGCTCGGCCGTGGCGCGCCTCCAGGTCGTCGATGACCTGCAGCAGGCGCGTGAGGCCCGCTTCGTCGCGGACGACGCCGGCGTCGCGGCTCATGACGGCGCGCAGTTCGGCGAGCGCTTGCGGCGGCAGGTCGGGCGCGGGCGCGGCGGGGAGGATCGGATGCGACGTTGCTTGCTCATCGCGCGCCAGGCCCCCGGCGGCGGCGCCGAAGGCGGCGGCTTCGAGCAGGGAGTTGGAGGCAAGGCGGTTGGCGCCATGGACGCCGGTGCAGGCGCATTCACCCACCGCGTAGAGGCCCTCGAGGGAGGTGCGGCCTTCCGCGTCCGCAGCGACGCCGCCCATGTGGTAGTGCGCGGCCGGCGCGACCGGGATTGGCGTCGTGCGCGGATCGACGCCGGCGCTCATGCAGGCGGCGAACACGGCGGGGAACCGGTCGGGGAAGTGCGCGCCGACGGCCTGGGTCGCATCGAGGAAGGCGCCGTGACCGGCGACGATCTGCTGGTGCACGGCGCGAGCGACCACGTCGCGGGGCGCCAGTTCGTCCATGAAGCGCCGGCCATCGCGATCGATGAGGATCGCGCCTTCGCCGCGCAGGGCTTCGGTGGCCAGCGGCGCCGGATCGCGGCCGACGTCGACGGCGGTCGGGTGGAACTGGACGAACTCGGCGTCGGCGATATCGGCGCCGGCGAGCGCCGCGAGCGCGAGGCCTTCGCCGCGCACCTCCGCGGGGTTGGTGGTGACGGCGTAGAGGCCGCCGAGGCCGCCGGTGGCGAGGATGACCGAGGTCGCGACGATCTCGATCAGCGCGCCGTCGTGTTCGACCAGGGCGCCGCGGACGCGACCGTGCGTGTCGTGCATCAGGGCGCGGGCGCCGGCGTGTTCGAGCACCGCGATGCGGGGTTCGCGGCGCACGGCGGCGACGACGGCGGCCATGATGGCGGCGCCGGCCTGGTCGCCTTTCACGCGGGCGATGCGGGCGCGGCTGTGGGCGGCTTCGAGGCTCTGGGCGAAGCGGCCGTCGGCGTCGCGGTCGAAGGGCGCGCCGAGCGCGGCGAGGCTTTCGACGGTCGTCGCGGCCTGGGCGGTGAGCAGGCGCACCGTGTGGGGATCGACCAGGCCGGCGCCGGCGGCTTCGGTGTCGCGCGCGTGCAGCTCGGGCGTGTCGTCGGCGGCGAGCGCTGCGGCCATGCCGCCCTGGGCCCAGGACGAGGAACAGGCTTCGCCGATCGCGCCGGGAGAAACGACCAAGACCTCACGCGGTGAGGCGGCGAGCGCGGCCGACAGTCCGGCGAGGCCGGCGCCGAGAATAAGCGGTCCGTCGATGACGCGACGATCGGTCAAAAGTTCACCAGGGAGCGGATCAGGGCCAGCGGATCGCTGCCGTAGCCGAGCAGCGCGGTCACCGCCCACAGGGTCGCGCAGCAGAGCGCGATGGCGACGGCGTAGAGCAGCAGGCTTAATGCGAACTCGCGGCCGGTCAGTTTCAGGGCGAAGGGCCGCACCACGCCGGATCGCAACACGCCGAAGACGCCCAGCGCAATGAACACCGCGAAGATGTAGCGGGTGGTCCACAGGGCCCAAGCGGCGGCCAAGGCGCCCACGAGCAGCACCGCGCCGCGCTCGACCCACGGATGCAGCCGCGCCAGCGCCGGTCCGAGCGCCTTGGATCCGTCCAGCGGCGGGGCCGGAAGCAGGTTCACGAGGTTGATCGCGGCGACGACGAAGGCGCCCTTCAGCCAGAATCCATTGTGGCTCCACAGCGCAAGGCCGAAGAACGGCAGGCTGGCGAGAAGGCCGAAGATCGGACCCGCCAGCGCGATGATCACGCCCTTGAACTCGGTCGGCGGACCGATGCGCGGATAGGCGGCGCCGCCGACGAAGGGCACGATGCGAATGCGGCCGGGGCCGCAGCCCAACAGGTTGATCGCGATGACGTGGCCGTATTCGTGCACGAATACGCCGACAATCGCGGCGAGCGCCCACAGCCATCCCGCCTGGGCGGCGAGCAAGGCCGCAAGCAACAGGGTCGAGACCAGGTTCCAGATCAGCGACGGACCCTGGCCGTTTCGTTTCGGCTGGTCGGCGGTGACGGTCGCGGCCGGGGTCACAGGCTCGGGCGCCGATCCGTCGCGCGAGCCCCAGGGGCCAGTGTCAGTCCCCGCGCCCGCGGCCGTGTCGTCGGTCATGAAATCAGGTCCACGTCCACGTGGTGGCGCGCCTTCACCAGGTCGTAGCGCGCGGGGACGCTGAGCTTGGGCAGGTCGATCATCCGCTGCACCGCCGCCCGCGCGCGTTCGGACACGTCGGCGTCGATCCGCACCTCGTAGCGGTGGTCGCGCAGGCTCTCATAGATGTTCGTCAGCGTGATCCGCTTCATGTGCGGACAGAGGTTGCAGGGGCGCAGGAACTCGGTCTCCGGCGACTCGCAGGCGACGTTGTCGGCCATGGAGCACTCGGTGACCAGCACGACGCGCTTGGGCTTGCGCCTGGCGACGTAGTCGCTCATCGCCGCGGTCGAGCCGGTGAAGTCGGAGACCTCGATCACCTCGGTCGGGCATTCCGGGTGCGCCAGCACCTCGGCGTCGGGCCACGCGGCCTTCATCTCGAGGATGTCCTCGGCGGTGAAGCGCTCGTGCACCTCGCAGCGGCCCTTCCAGGCGACGATGCCGACGTCGGTCTGGCGCGCAACGTTGCGGGCGAGGAACTCGTCGGGGATCAGGATCACGCGGTCGACGCCCCATTCGCGCGCGATGTGCTCGACCGCCTGCACCGCGTTGGCGGAGGTGCAGCAGATGTCGGTCTCGGCCTTCACCTCGGCGGTGGTGTTCACATAGGTCACCACCGGCAGGCCGGGGTAGCGCTGCTTGATCAGGCGCACGTCGGCGCCGGTGATCGAGGCGGCGAGCGAACAGCCCGCGCGCAGGTCGGGGATCAGGACCGTCTTGTCCGGGCAGAGCACCTTGGAGGTTTCGGCCATGAAGTGCACGCCGGCCTGAACGATGATCTTCGCGTCCGAGGTCTGCGCTTCGCGGGCGAGGCCAAGGCTGTCGCCGACGTAGTCGCCGACGCCGTGGAAGATCTCGGGCGTCATGTAGTTGTGCGCCAGAATGACGGCGTGCTTTTCGCGCTTCAGGCGGTTGATCTCGGCGATCAGCGGGGCGTGGGTCCGCCACTCGATGGGCGTGACCTTGTCCTTCACCTTGGCCCAGACGGGCGCGGTTTCCGCTTCGATCTCCGGGGTAAAGGCCCGGGCTGTCGATCCGTCGGCCATCTCTACTCCAATATGCTCACTTTGAGCATAACGAGGGTCCGAAAAAGCGCCGATCCGAGCCGGAGCGGCGACTTATGCTAGAACTGAGCATAACCTGCCGATAAGATAATCCATCGGGTCCGGCTCTCAACCCCCAAGCAGCGGGCAAAGATCACGTTTTGTGACGGTTTTTCCACGCTTGGCGTCCGCCGCGAGCGCGGCTAGGCCCTGCCCATGACCACGCTCTACGTCGACGCCGACGCCTGCCCGGTGAAGGAAGAGGTCTATCGCGTGGCCCGCCGCTACGGCGTGGCGGTGAAGGTGGTGGCCAACGCCTTCATGCTGGTTCCCAAGGAGCCGCTGATCGAGCGGGTGATCGTCGAGGCCGGGCCCGACATCGCCGACGACTGGATCGCCGAGCGGGCGGGGGCGGGCGACGTGGTGATCTCGTCGGACATTCCCCTGGCCGCGCGTTGCCTGAAGGCGGGCGCGCAGGTGATCAAGCCCAACGGCCAGCCGTTCACCCTCGACTCCGTCGGCTCGGCGCTCGCGGGCCGCGAGATCGGCGAGCATCTGCGCTCCATGGGCGAGATCACCTCGGGGCCCAAGCCGTTCGCCGGGGCCGACCGTTCACGCTTCCTGCAGGCCCTGGACGAAGCGGTGAACCGCGCGCGACGATTGCACCGATGATTCCGGTCACCGACCACATCGCCATCGAGGACGACGAGATCGTCGAAAAGGCGGCCCGCGCCCAGGGCCCCGGCGGCCAGCACGTGAACAAGACCTCGACCGCCATCGAGCTGCGCTTTGACGTACGCGGCTCGCCGTCCTTGCCAGAAGACGTGAAGGCGCGGCTCGAGAAACTGGCCGGGTCGCGGCTGACCCAGGACGGGGTGCTGGTGCTGTTCGCCCAGGGCTCCCGCTCGCAGGAGCTGAACCGCCAGGACGCGCGCGAACGGCTGATCGAACTGATCCGCCGCGCCACGGTGAAGCCGAAACCGCGCAAGAAAACCAAGCCGACCTACGCGTCGAAGCTGAAGCGTCTCGAGGGCAAGGCGCGGCGCGGCAGCGTCAAGTCGAACCGCGGCAAACCGAACCTCGACTGACCGGCGAGCGTCGCCGTTAACCCCTGCGACAACGCATCCATTGCGGATTGTTAAGGGGATTTCCGCCACGATGAGGCCTAGAAACGTGGGTACGGCTTGGACATGGACCGCCGGCGCCCATCTGTGGCGCCCTCCCAAACGGGCGTTCCGAGCAACAAACGAGACAGGACCATGGGCATCGACAGGCTCCCCAAGGGCATGCGCACCGTGCGCGGCGTTATCGCCGCGTCGGCGGCGCTCGTGCTGCTCGGCGCGGCGGTGGCGGCCTGGGCCTGGCCCGGGCACGCGGCCAAGTTGGACGTCCAGCGCATCGTCGCCGAGACCCACGGCAGCCTGAACGGCGACGCCTTCGACCACGTCACCGCGGGAATGACCCCGGCGGACCTGGCGATCGCGCGCCGGCACGATCCGTTCCTGAAGACCCCGCCGGGCGCGCAGGGCGTGGACCTGGCGAGCTTCGACCTGAAAGGCCGTCCGGACCTCGGCATCGACGCGACCTCGCCGGAGGAGGCGATGCGCATCAACGCCCTGCTGCCGGCCGATCACGCCGCGATGGAGACCGCCAAGCCGTTCGTGCTGGCCGCCGGCACGGTGAACCGCGCGCGCGCCGAGCGCTGCCTGACGCAGGCGATCTACTACGAAGCCGCGACCCAGCCGCGCGACGGCCAGGAGGGCGTGGCGCAGGTGGTGCTGAACCGCGTGCGCGATCCGTACTTCCCCAATTCCGTGTGCGCGGTGGTCTACCAGGGCTGCCAGTTCTCGTTCGTGTGCGACGGCTCGATGGCCAAGGCGACCGTCGCCTGGGCCTGGAAGCGCGCGCAGGACGTCGCCGATCACGCGCTGAACGGCTATGTCGCGACCCAGGTGGGCACGGCCACGCACTATCACGCCGACTACGTCATGCCCGACTGGAGCGGGGCGCACGTGAAGCTGGTGCAGATCGGCCAGCACATCTTCTACCGCTGGAAGGGCGCGGCCGGCGACATCTCGTCCTTCGTGGAGCGCTACGCCGGCGCCGAGCCCGCGATCGTCGAAGCCAACTACCGCGTGAACCGCTTTGCGCCCGCCGCGGCCAAGACGGCGTTCGCGGCGCTGAAGGCCTCGACCCACACGGTGGTCACCGAGAGCGGCGCCACACGCGTCGAGACCGTGCTGGGCGGCACGATGGCCGGCCGCAAACGCCCGGACAAGGACGAGGTCGCGAAGATCAACGCCTCGCTCGCCAAGTACGAGCAGACGATCACGCCGGCGGCGACGCCGACACCGACGGTGTCGAGCACGGCGGCGGCGTCAAGCACGCCCGCGACCGAAAGCGGCGCCAGCGCGCAATAAAATAACAAAGCGATCTCCGCCCTCTGGGCGGAGACAGGTCGCGAAGCGAGCAGAGGCGGGCAGGTGCGCCGAGGTTCAGTGATCGGCGAGAAACCGATGCGCGTGCGCTAACCGCTTGTCCCTGTCCGTCGGCGCACCTGCCCGCCTCTGGCGCGCGGAGCGCGCCGGTCTCCCCCCAGCGGGGGGAGAGGCGCGCGACGTGTCGGTCAGATCACCAGGTCCCGATCTCTTCCGCCTCTTCGTGCGAGAGCGGCTTGTGGGCGCGTTCGTGGTCCTCTTCCGCGAGCAGACGCACCGCTTCGAGCGCGGCCATGCAGCCCATGCCGGCGGCGGTGACGGCCTGGCGGTAGACGTCGTCGGTGACGTCGCCGGCGGCGAACACGCCGGTGACGGCGGTCTGGGTCGTGCCGGGCTTCACGCGCAGATAGCCGCTCTCGTTGGTTTCGAGTTGCGAGGAGAACACGTCCGACGACGGCGCGTGGCCGATGGCGACGAAGAAGCCGTCGACCCGCAGCTCGGAGGTTTCGTTGGTTTGCAGGTTCTTCAGTTTCAGCGCCTTCACGCCGGGCGGATCCTGCACGCCGATGACTTCCTCGATGCCGGTGTTCCAGATCACCTGGATCTTGTCGTTGGCGAACAGGCGTTCCTGCAGGATCTTCTCGGAGCGCAGCTCGTCGCGACGGTGGATCAGGGTCACGCGGCTGGCGAACTTGGTGAGGAACAGCGCTTCCTCCACCGCGGTGTTGCCGCCGCCGACCACGGCGACTTCCTTGCCGCGGTAGAAGAAGCCGTCGCAGGTGGCGCAGGCCGACACCCCGAAGCCGCGATACTTCTGCTCGGACTCCAGCCCCAGCCACTTGGCCTGGGCGCCGGTGGCGATGATCAGGACCTCGGCCTCATAGACGTCGCCGCTGTCGCACTCGAGCCGGAACGGGCGCCTGGACAGGTCGGCGGAGACCACCACGTCGGAGATGGTCTCGGTTCCGCACGCCTCGGCCTGGGCCTTCATCTGGTCCATCAGCCAGGGCCCCTGGATGACGTCCGGGAAGCCCGGATAGTTCTCCACGTCGGTGGTGATGGTCATCTGGCCGCCCACCTGCAGGCCCGCGATCACCACGGGCTTCAGCATGGCGCGGGCGGCGTAGATGGCGGCGGTCCAGCCGGCGGGGCCGGAACCCACAATGGCCACGCGAACGGAACGGGGTGCTTGCGACATGGGGCCAATCTAGGGATGATTCCGCCTCAGTGCACGGGAGACGCGGCCTTGGGCAAGAACCAGAACATCGGCATCGGAATCGCCCTGGGGGTCGCCATCGGCACGGCCATGGGCGCGGCGTTCCACAACGTCGCCATGGGCGTGGCCATGGGGGCGGCCCTGGGCGTAGCGCTGGGGCTCGGGATGGGCGCGGGCAAAAAGCCGGGCGACGACGGCAAGGGCGGCCCGAGCTAGGCGCCCGTCAGGCCTCCGGGCGCGGAAACCAGGGAAAGATCCGGATCCGGTCGTTCAGCTTCAACAGGGCTGTGCCGATGACGTGGTAGACGATGTCCACGGTGAAATGGACGACGATCGCCGCCTCCAGGCCGTAGCGCCAGAACAACCAGCCGCAGGGCACGGCGACCACCGCGTTGAGCACAAGGCTTCTGAGCACGATCAGCGGCGTCAGCCGACCCGCAACCGCGCGCGCCGCGGGCAGGTGTCCAAGGCCGAATAGAACGCTCATGATGGCGATCGCCCACCAGAAGGCGGCGGCGGCCGGCGGATGGGCGGTGGGCGCGTTCGAGACGCGAGCGAAAATCCACGCGACGCCGGAGACGCCCAGCAGTCGCGTCAACAGCTCTTCGTTCACGCCGCCGTAGAAACAGGCGGCGAAATTCTCCCAGAGCGAGGCCTTGCGCGCGAGATTCAAAAGCGCCGGCAACCGCGGCAGCAGCGCAAGGTCGGCGAGGAGCAGCACCATTCCGAGCCCGGCGCCGAGGATCGCGGCCCAGGCGAGCGCGTGAACGGCGTTCGCGTCCAAACCTCCCGCGAGCCAGGCGTCGATGTCGGGCGTCGCCTTCAGCCCCACGGCGCGCGCGAGCAACAGTCCGCCGGCGGTCACGATCGCGAACAGCACCGCGTTCTGCACGAACCCGGCGATCGCGATCTTGCGCGGGGACGCCTTGACGGGCTTGCTCGACGACTTGACCAGCCGCAGGACGTAGGGCGTGAGGGCAAGCGCGCCGATGAGCGCGGCGGCGTAGAGCACCGCGAACACGCTCCAGAATTCGGGGCCGAGCACCGGCCAGCTGAAATCCTTCATCGCAAGCCCCCGCTTACGCGCGTGGTCAGATCCCGGCGTACCACTCGTAGCCGTTGTCTTCCCAGTAGCCGCCGCCGCCGCCGCTGATGTGGGCGAAGCTTTCCACCGCTTCGATGCGCATCAGGTACTTGGCCTGTTTGTAGCCGAGCTGGCGCTCGACGCGCAGGCGCAGCGGCGCGCCGTGCGGCACCGGCAGCGGCTGGCCGTTCATGGCGTAGGCCAGGATGGTCTGGGGATGCACCGCGTCGTCGAGGCCGAGGCTCTCGTAGTAGTACTGGTCGACCTTGCCGTCGGCGGTCTTGTCCCAGGCGTCGGCGCAGTGGAAGACGACGTACCTGGCGTTGGGCTTCAGCTTCGCGGCCGACAGCACGCGCGCGAGCTGCACGCCGGTCCATTGGCCGATGCAGCTCCAGCCCTCGACGCAGTCGTGACGGGTGATCTGGGTGCGGGACGGCATGCCGCGCAGATCGTCCATCGTCAGCGACAGCGGATGCTCGACCAAGCCGTCGACGACCAGGCGCCAGTCCTTGAAGCCGTTCGCCGCGAGAGCGCGATACTCCGGCGTCGATTCATAGGCGTGGGCGTTGTCCATCGCCTGGGCGCCGTTGGGCTTGAACCATTTGGAGATGTCCTTGGCCTGGTACTCGCGCGCCATGGTCGCCGGGGCCCAGAACAGGCGCTGCAGCCGGCGGTTCAGGCCCTGTACGCTGCCCAGCACCTTGTGGACGCCGGGATTCATCGCGACCTGATCGCAGCCGGCGAGGATCGCGGCGCCTGCGGCGGCAAGCGCGCCGGTCAGGAAGTTGCGGCGTTCAGTGCGCATCGCCGTCCTCCTCGATCGCGTACTTGCCGGTGATCATCGAGCGGATGTTGTTCCACGTCCCCGAGGCGACGACCATGAACAGGTGCACGAACAGGAACAGCACGATCGCCCAGGCGGCGATGAAGTGGATCGAGCGCGCGCTCTGCCGGCCGAAGAAGATGTCGGGCAGGTGAAAGGTCGCGTCGAGCTGCGGCGACAAGGTCAGGCCCGCCAGGATCAGGATCGGAAACGCCACGAACACGATCGACAGATAGGCGAGCTTCTGCAGCACGTTGTAGTGACGAGCCTCCTCGCCCTTGGGAAATTTGAGCTGGGCGTGGGTGACGATCTCGTGCGGGATCGACTTGATGTCGTCGCGGGTGACGCTGAGGTCGCGGCGCAGGTGCTTGTTGAGGACGCCGAAGATCACATAGGCGAGACCGTTCAGCACCAGGAGCCACGCAAAGAAGAAATGCCAGCGCCGGCCGTCGGCCAGCGACTTGTAGCCGGGCAGGGTCAGCCACCTGGGAAAGCCGCGCGCCTCGGTCTTGCCGTCGGCCCCGGCCGAGGCGCCGAGCAGGCCGGTGGTGGAAATCTGCGCCTTGCCGAGGTTCAGGTGGCCGGAAAGCTTGCCGTTGGCGGCCGGCGTCGCGGTCATCGACAGCCAGGGATGGTCGAAGTCGGTCTTCTGCCCCCAGTAGAGCGCCGGATGGGCGTTGAAGATCGCCAGGCCGCTGAACAGCATGAGGATGAAGGCGACCACATTGATCCAGTGGGTGACCCGCGTCGCCAACGCATGGCGCGGGACCAGCACCGTATGTTTGGGCCGCGGTTCGGCGGTCTCGGTCATGGGCCGGAACCTAGCACAGCCGCGGCGTGAGGCGAGGCCCGCGGAACGGGGATATGTGGTCTTGCTGCGAACGGCCTTCGGGACTCAGGCCAGGGGCGTCTCGCGGTCGCGCAGGCGGCGCAGGATGCGGGCGGCGGCGCGGTCGGTCTCGTTCAGCGGCTCGTAAGCCCAGCGATAGAGCTGACCGCCGAACGGCCGCGCGACGTCGAGCTTTTCCAATTCCTCGTGGAAGCGTCGGCGATTGGCGTCATAGCCGTCGATCTTCAGCACGAACACCGGCGCGCCGGTGACGGCGGCCTCGCTGGCGGCGCCCAACAGGTCCTCGCTGACCAGCACATAGTCGGCGGCGGCGAGAAAGCCCACCCGCGGGTCGTCGCCCGCTCCGTCCCACACGAGCGAGGGCAAGGACGCCAGGCGCCGGGCGATGATGTCGCGCGCGGGTTCGGGCGTGTCCGGCGAGAACGCCAGCATGACCGATCCGCCTTCGGTCTCGACCGCCAAGGCGATCTCGGCGGCGAGTTTGCGCGCGCGATCCTCCGACACGTCGAAGCGGTTGGCGCCGCCGCCGACCAACACCGCCACGCGCGGACGCGGCAGGGACTCGAAGGTTTCGTAAGCCGCGTCGTAGGCGCGCTTCAGCGCGAGCGCGGTCACCCGATGCGGCTGGCCGGTGATCTCGATGACATTGCCGCCGCGCACGCGGTCGTGGCGGGGCGGGATCACCGCGTCGAAGCGTTTCGGCGACCAGCGCGGATCCTGCGCCTGCACCACGAAGCTGCGGCCCTGCGACCAGGTCTTCACGCGCAGCGAGAACGGCAGCGTGGCGCGCCCGGCCGCGATCCACAGGTCCGGCCACGGGCCGTCGAGCGGATCGGCGAGCTTCCCGCGCGGTTCGAACTGCATCCAGGTCGGACGTCGCGCGAAGCCCTTGTCTTTCCAGCGCAGGATCTTGCGTTCGACGTGCGCGGGCGTGAGCCGCGCCACCGCTTCGGCAAGGCCCATCACCTGATCGTCCACGCTCGGCCGTCCGTCCGACACGGCCCAGATGGTCAAGGGCTGGGGGGCGGTTGCGAACGTCCTTTCCTCCTGGAAAGGAACGACGGCGTCGGCGACGATGAAAGGCGGTCCCTTCTGCACGGGAATCGTTGCGCCATCGGTCGCGGGTGCGAACCGCAGGCGGGCACGGATGAAAACCGAACTGTCGTCCACGAGGCCGATTTGCGGTCCCAACCCGGGCAAGAAAATGGCGAACGGTGTCATAACCACCGGCCACAACGCGCACGGCTTCGCGGCAAGCGCGAGCCCGTGTCGTCGCCTCGCCTATAGCGGGCGATTACGGGGTCATTTGGTGGCTGGGGCCTTTTGGCCTAGCGCCACTCGACCTTGAGGATCTCGTAGGCCTTCACGCCGCCGGGGGTGTTCACCTCGACCACGTCGCCCACTTCCTTGCCCATCACGGCGCGAGACAGCGGCGAAGACAGCGAGATGCGGCCCGAGCGCACGTCGGCCTCGTGCTCGCCCACGATCTGGTAGCGGGCCTCTTCCTCGGTGTCCTCGTCCACGACCGTGATGGTCGCACCGAACTTCACCTGACCGCCGCTGAGGCGGGTGACGTCGATGACCTGGGCGCGTGAGATCTTATCCTCGATCTCGGCGATGCGGCCTTCGATCCAGCCCTGCCGCTCCTTGGCGGCGTGGTACTCGGCGTTCTCGGAGAGGTCGCCGTGGGAGCGCGCCTCCGAGATGGCGGAGATGACGCTAGGCCGCTCCACCGACTTGAGACGCTTCAATTCTTCATCGAGGACGCGGTAGCCCGCGTCCGTCATCGGCACTTTTTCCATGTGCGATTTGGCAGCCAGTCGCCCTGTGGATAGGAGGAAATCGAGACGAAAAAACCGACCGCGGGCGTGGCGGTCGGCGAGCAAACATACGACCGACCCGCCGGATGTTCAAGATGCCGCAGCGCGGCATAACCCTGGCCAGCTTGGCCGCTAATGGGTGAAAAGGCTTGGAAATACAGAACCATTTACATTTTTTAAGATGCTGTCGACAAGCCGATCGTTAAGCTTTGCGGGAACTCGCGGGGTTCCTCCGAAAATCGCAGCCGCGGCCGTTGCGGCCGCCGTCCTGGCCTTTCCCGCCATGGCCTTCCCGGTCTTGGCGCAGGCCCGGCCGGCCAGGACAAGGCAGGGCGCCGGGCTCGGTCGCTTCCGCCCCGCGAGTCAGGTTCGCACCTATCCGCTCGAATCACGCCGCGACGCCCGGCGTCGGTCGAGGTCGGAGGGATCGATCACGCAATGACCGGAATGGCCAGACCTAAGGTTGCGGCTTGACGGATTGCGCCCCGGACCGCTTCATTGGGACGGGGGTGTTTGATGTTCCAGCGTTTCTTCATCGCGGCCGCAGCGGCGGCCCTGGCGTCCACTGCGACCGCGGCGGACAAGGGTCCGCCGCCCATTGAAGCCTACGGCAGGCTTCCGCAGTCGGAGGCGTTTGAACTCTCGCCGTCAGGCAACCGGCTCGCGTTTGTGGCCCAGACGGCCGAGGGACGCGCCATCTACGTGATGGAAGACGGTAAGTTGGCCTTGCGTGTGAAGCTCCTCGACAAGAACGACGGCAAGGGAGCCGAGTCCAAGATCCGTGGCGTCGGGTGGGCGGACGAAGACCACGTGCTGGTGGAAACGAGCAAGACCTACAATCTCGGTCTCGAGTACGGGTTCAAGCACGAGATCAGCCAGATCTTCGTAATGAATCTGAAGACTCATAAGGGCTTCTATCTCTTCGAGCACGACGCGAAGAAGTTCGGCGTTTTCGGGAACTACGGCTACGCGAGCAAGAACGGTCATCCCTACGGCTATTTCGAATCGCAGTCCGTCGAGGACGGCCGGCTCACCGGCGCCGGCGAACTTTACAAGGTGGATCTCGACACCGAGCAGAGCGAACGCGTGGCCTTCGACACCGTCAATCCCAAGGAATGGATCATCGACCGTACCGGCGCGATCCTGGCGAACTCCGACTACGACACCAAGAGCGGAGAGTGGCGCCTCTATGGCGGCGCGCACCAATCCCCGCTGATTGCCGAAGGAAAGACGGCGTTTGAAGGAGACGCCATCGAGGGTCAGGGCCGAACGGTAGGGACGGTGCTCTATTTGCGCCAGGACGGCGACAACGGAAGCGACATCTATGAGGCGCCGCTGACCGGCGGCGGCGGCAAGACGAAACTGTTCGAGAACCTCGAAGCGGCGTCGCCGGTTTTCGCGCGCGACACCGGGCTCCTGATCGGCGCCCATTCGGGCGGACCCCATCCCGACATGATGTTCTTCGATCCGCATCGCGAAGCGGTTTGGAAGGGGACCAAGAAAGCCTTTCCGGGACTCAACGTGACGCTGTTGTCCTACAGCACGGATTTCAACACGCTGGTGGTCGAGACCGACGGCGATGGGGACGCGGGCACCTACTGGACCGTGAACATCGCGACCGGAAAAGCCAATCCGTTCGGTTACGCCTATCCCGACGTCGATGCAGCCGCGGTGGGACTGCGCAAGTACGTCCAGTACAAGGCCGCCGACGGCCTCGAGATCGAAGGCGTGCTGACCCTGCCGCCCGGACGCGAAGCGAAGAACTTGCCGGTGGTCGTGTTTCCGCACGGCGGGCCGCGTAGCAACGACGATGTCGGATTCGACTGGTGGGCCGGAGCGTTCGCTTCGCGCGGCTATGCGGTGTTTCAACCGAATTTCCGGGGCTCTACCGGTTACGGGGTCGAATTCGAACAGGCCGGATACGGGCAATGGGGCCGCAAGATGCAAACCGACGTATCCGACGGTCTCGCCGCGCTCGCATCGCAGGGCGTGATCGATCCCAAACGCGCCTGCATCATGGGCGCCAGCTACGGCGGCTATGTCGCCCTCGCGGGAGTGACGGTGCAACAGGGGCTCTACCGCTGCGCCGTATCTGTCGCGGGCGTGTCGGACCTGCGCGCCATGCTGGCTGACCAGGCCGAGAAAGTCGAGGTGCAGAGTCCCGAGGTGCGCTACTGGAAGACTGCGATGGGCGCCAAGACGATCACCGATCCGGCGCTCACCGAGATCTCCCCCGCAAAACTGGCCAAACGCGCCGACGCGCCGATCCTGCTGATCCACGGCAAGGACGACACGACCGTGCCGATCGAACAGAGCCGAGAGATGGAGCGCGACCTCAAGGCCGCCGGCAAACCCGTCGAGTTCGTCGAACTCGACGGCGAAGACCACCATTTGTCGCGTGAAACCACACGGATCGCGATGTTGAAGGCGGCAGTGGCCTTCGTGGAGAAGTACAATCCTCCGAACTGATTTCGATTCGGAGACGCCCCTCGCGTGACGCCGGTCCAGATCGCCGCGGTGATGATGGTGGGATCCGGTGCGATCCACGCGGTGGTCAACGCCATTTTGAAATCCGGCAAGGACAAGATGGCGAGCCGCGCGCTGATCGACGGGTTCAGCGCCATCCTGATGGCGCCGGCGGCGTTCTTTCTGCCGCTGCCGCACGGGGCGTGGGGTTGGCTCGCGGCTTCGGGAGTGACGCACCTCGTCTATCTCATCTGTCTGGTGAAGGCGTTCGAGACCGCCGACTACAGCGTCGCCTATCCGATCATGCGCGGCATCGCGCCGGTGCTCGCCGCGGCGGTGTCGGTGGCGGGGTTTCATGAACCGCTGGCCTGGTCGACGGCCGGGGGCATCGCTCTGGTGAGTCTGGGCGTCATCACCATGGGCCTCGGCAAGCACGCCGATCGCAAGACCTTGCTGTGGGCCGCGGGGACCGGCGTGACCATCGCGTTCTACACCGTGATCGACGCCCACGGCGTGCGCGCCGCACCAAACGCCGCCAGCTACATCTGCTGGGTGTTCATTGCGCTTGGGTTCGGCATCGCCAGCCTGTTCGCGCTCTGGCGCGGGCCGGTGTTCGTCGTTGCCGCGCGCACCGAGTGGAAGGCGGGTTTCGTCGCCGGCGCCCTGTCGATCGTGACCTACGGCCTGGCGCTGTGGGCGCTGCGGCTGGGGGACACGCCGCGGCTGGCGGCGCTGCGCGAGACCTCGATCCTGTTCGCTGCCTTGATCGCGGTAGCGTTCCTGAAGGAGCGCTTCACCCGCGGCCGTGTCGCGGCGGTCGCCTGCATTGCTGCAGGCGCCGTGGTGCTGATCGCCTCGGCGCGCTAGCGACTGACCGACCAATCGTGCGGCATTTCTCGCTTGCCAGATTGAACGGCGGCGCTTATGAGGCGCGTCCCGTTTGAACAGGAGGCCGCCATGCGTAAGTCCCGCGAATTCGACGCCCTCGACTGCTTTCGAGGTCACCTCCAAGCGTCGTAAGTCCTTTTCCGTCCGAAACCCGCGTCAAGCGCGGCGTGCGGATCGTGCATGGGGACGTGGAGCTGAGCGAGAAGCTCGGGCGCAATGACCTGTGCCCGTGCGGTACCGGGAGGTTGTTTCAAGACGTGCTGCCTGAAGTCCGGCCGGTTCGACGGTTCGGAGCGCGCCGACTATTTCCGTGAGGACTAGCCGTAGCTCTGCAACGCACGCACCTCGAGTTGCCCGTCGCGCACAGCTCCGATGGCCTGCGCGGCGGCCAGCGCGCCGGCGGTGGTGGTGTAGTAGGGGATCTTCATCATCAGCGCCGTGCGGCGCAGCGAGAAGCTGTCGAGCAGCGACTGCTTGCCGTGGGTGGTGTTGAAGACGAGTTGGACGTCGCCGTTCTTCATGGCGTCGACGATGTGGGGGCGGCCCTCCAGCACCTTGCGGATGGGCGTCGCGTCCACGCCCTGTTCGCGCAGCCAGGCGCAGGTGCCGGCGGTGGCGATGACCTTGAAGCCGTAGCCGGCGAGCAGGCGCGTCGGCTCGAGAATCCACGGCTTGTCCTCGTCCTTCACCGAGACGAAGACGCAGCCTTCGGTCGGAATGCGCGTACCGCCGCCGAGTTGGCTCTTGGCGAAAGCGCGGGCGAAGGCTGCGGACAGGTCCTCGCCCTCCCGGCGCCAGTCGAGGCCCATGACCTCGCCGGTGGAGCGCATTTCCGGACCCAGCACGGTGTCGACGCCGGGGAAGCGGGCGAAGGGAAACACCGCCTCCTTCACCGCCACGTGGTCGAGGGTCTTGCGGTCGAGGCCGAAGGACTTCAGCGGTTCGCCGGCCATGACCTTGGCGGCGATCCCGGCCAGCGGCGCGCCGATCGCCTTGGCGACGAAGGGTACGGTGCGGCTCGCGCGCGGGTTCACTTCGAGCACGTAGATGCGCGGCGCGTCGGAGTGCGGCTCCTCGATGGCGAACTGCACGTTCATCAGGCCCTTCACCTTCAGCGCGCGGGCGAGCGCTTCGGTCTGGCGGCGCAGCTCGTCGACGGTTTCCTTGCGCAGGGAATAGGGCGGCAGCGAACAGGCGCTGTCGCCGGAGTGCACGCCGGCTTCCTCGATGTGCTCCAGTATGCCGCAGACGAACACGCTTTCGCCGTCGGCCAGGGCGTCGGCGTCCACCTCGGTGGCGCGGTTGAGGTATTGGTCGATCAGCACCGGACTATCGCCGGAGACCTTCACCGCCTCGCGGATGTATCGCGCGAGCTGTTCCTCGTCGTGCACGATCTCCATGGCGCGGCCACCCAGCACGTAGGACGGGCGGATCACCACCGGGAAGCCGACCTTCAGGGCGCCGGCGAAGGCTTCCTCGGGCGAGCGGGCGATGGCGTTGATCGGTTGCGCAAGGCCGATGTCGTTGAGCAGATGCTGGAACCGCTCGCGGTCTTCGGCAAGGTCGATGGCGTCGACGGTGGTGCCCAGGATCGGCACGCCTTCCTCTTCCAGCGCGTGGGCGAGTTTCAGCGGCGTCTGACCGCCGAACTGCACCACGACGCCCAGGAACTGGCCCTTGGACATCTCCACATGAATGAGTTCGAGCACGTCTTCGGCGGTCAACGGTTCGAAATAGAGCCGGTCCGAAGTGTCGTAGTCGGTCGACACCGTCTCGGGATTGCAATTGACCATGATCGACTGGACGCCGATCTGGTCGAAGGCAAAGGCCGCGTGGCAGCAGCAGTAGTCGAACTCGATGCCCTGGCCGATCCGGTTGGGACCGCCGCCCAGGATAACCGCTTTCTTGCGGTCGGTGGGTTGAGCCTCGCACTCGGGCGTCTGGCCGAGCGCCCCGGTCTCGTAGGTCGAGTACATATACGCCGTGTCGGCGGCGAACTCGGCGGCGCAGGTGTCGATGCGCTTGAACACCGGCCGCACGCCCAGGCCGCGGCGGCGCGCGCGCACTTCGCGTTCGCTGAGACGGGTGATCCGGCCGAGGCGCTTGTCGGAGAAACCTTTGGCCTTCAGTTTGCGGAACGCGGCCGCGTCCGTCGGCAGACCGTCCGCGCGCACCTTCTCTTCGGCCTGCACGATGTCTTCGATCTGGCGCAGGAACCACGGCTCATAGGCGCAGGCGGCCGCGATCTCTTCGACAGTCAGGCCGTGGCGAAAGGCCTGGGCGATCAGCACCAGGCGATCGGGCGTGGGAATGCCCAGCGCACGCTTCACCGAAGCGCGAACCACAGCGGGATCCTCTTCGCCGTCGACGCCGGGGATCTCCATCTCGTCAAAGCCGGTAAGGCCGGTCTCCAGGCCGCGCAGCGCCTTCTGGATGCTCTCCTGGAACGTGCGGCCGATGGCCATGACCTCGCCCACCGACTTCATCGAGGTGGTGAGCAGGGGCTCCGCGCCGGGGTACTTCTCGAAGGCAAAGCGGGGGATCTTGGTCACCACATAGTCGATCGACGGCTCGAATGAGGCCGGGGTCACGCGGGTGATGTCGTTGGTCAGTTCGTCGAGCGTGTAGCCGACCGCGAGCTTGGCGGCGACCTTGGCGATGGGGAAGCCGGTGGCTTTCGACGCGAGCGCGGACGAACGCGACACGCGCGGGTTCATCTCGATCACCACCATGCGGCCGTCGCGCGGATTTAACGCAAACTGCACGTTGGAGCCGCCGGTCTCGACGCCGATCTCGCGCAGCACCTCGATCGACGCGGTGCGCATGCGCTGGTATTCCTTGTCGGTGAGGGTCAGCGCCGGCGCGACGGTGACGCTGTCGCCGGTGTGCACGCCCATCGGGTCGATGTTCTCGATGGAGCAGACGATGATGCAGTTGTCCGCCAGGTCGCGGACCACCTCCATCTCGTACTCCTTCCAGCCCAGCACCGATTCTTCGATGAGCACTTCGGAAACCGGGCTGGCGTCGAGGCCGCGTTCGACGATCTCGCGGAATTCCTCGACGTTGTAGGCGATGCCGCCGCCGGTCCCGGCGAGGGTAAAGCTCGGGCGGATGATGGCGGGCAGGCCCACGAAGTCCAGGCCGCCCAGCGCCTCGTCTATCGTGTGCGCCACGCGCGAGCGCGGGCTCTCCAGCCCCAGCTTGTCCATCGCGTCGCGGAATTTCTGGCGGTCCTCGGCCTTCTCGATCACGTCGGCCTTGGCGCCGATCATCTCGACGCCGAACTTCGCTAAGACGCCGGCCTTTTCCAGCGCCAGGGCGGTGTTCAGCGCGGTCTGGCCGCCCATGGTCGGGAGCAGCGCATCCGGGCGCTCCTTCTCGATGATCTTGGCCACCATCTCCGGCGTGATCGGCTCGACATAGGTGGCGTCGGCCACGTCCGGATCGGTCATGATCGTGGCCGGGTTCGAATTGACCAGCACGATGCGGTAGCCCTCGGCGCGCAACGCCTTGCACGCCTGCACGCCGGAATAGTCGAACTCGCACGCCTGGCCGATGACAATGGGGCCGGCGCCGATGATCAGGATCGACTTGATGTCGGTGCGCTTGGGCATGGCGGTCCTTCTACTCCTCGCGCGCGTTCGCGGGCTCGCGCTGAGGGCGCGCCCCGGATCGACCGACTTGTGGGTTAAGGGGGTCGTTTAGTGACGGAGTCGCTCGGGGGCAAGCGCGACGAAACACATCTGCGCGTCCTCTCACCTCCGGTCACCCTCGGGCTTGTCCCGAGGGCCCATCGCAGAGGAGAACTCGCAGGTTTTTCAATGGCCCTGCCGGCTCAGTCCGACCCGCGAAGAATGGCGGACGCGGACCTATGGGCCCTCGGGACAAGCCCGAGGGTGACGGACGGGAGAAGGGGAGGGAGGAAGGCGAGCGACCTGTTGACAACACGATACCTTGTGATGCAAGGTATCGTGTAATGACGAACCCCAAGAACATGGCGGACGACCCGTCGAGCTCACTGGAGCGCTGGGAGACCCAGCTTCGCAAGGGGGGACTGACCCTCGCGGTGCTGGCCAGCCTTTGGGAGGGGCGGCTCTACGGCCTGGGCATCCTGCGCCGGTTGCAGGCCTCGGCGGACCTCGCGGTTTCGGAAGGGGCAATCTATCCGCTGTTGAACCGGCTGCGGACCGAGGGGCTGATTTCGTCGGAGTGGGTCGAGGCCGAGGCCGGCCATCCGCGCAAATACTATGCCCTGACCGAGATCGGACGCCGCCGCGTGCGCGACCTGGCGCGGGTCTGGACCCGCTTCGCCGGCGGTCTCGACGTCCTCCTGGCGCCCATCAAGGACGACACATCCACGGGAGACCCGCGATGACCGGCGACAATTCAGCATCGCGCACGCTCGACATCTACCTGCGCCAGGTGCGCCACGGCCTGCGCGGTCTGCCCGACGATGAAGCGCAGGAGATCGTGAACGAGTTGCGCAGCCACGCGCTCGACCGCGCCGGCGGAACGCTCACCGTGAACTCGGTCGACGCAACCATCGCCGGGCTCGGCTCCGCGCGCGAACTGGCGGGCGCCTATCTCGCCGAGCGCATGGCCGAGCGGGTCGAGGCGACGCGGTCGCCGTGGCTGATCCTGACCACCGTGTGGCGGCTCGCCGGCCTCAGCGTGCGCGCCTTCTTCGCCTGCCTGATTTCGTTCGTGGGCTATGCGACCGGTGCATCTTTCATCGTCACCGCCCTCTTGAAGCCGGTGTTTCCAGACAAGGTCGGCTGCTGGGTCGGCACGGCGTCGCATCCCACCTTTTCGATCGGCATCGTCAACAATCCCGACGCGCACGAGATCATGGGCTGGTGGTTGATTCCGTTCTGCCTCGCGATCGGCGCGCTGGTCCTTTGGCTGACCTGGCGCTTTGGTCTTCGCGCGGTGCGCAAGATCGGGCAATCGCGCGCGGCCATTCTGCGAAAGGGCGACCGATGAGTGACGCCGACACCGCGACCCGCACGCTCGACGCCTATCTGCGTCAGGTTCGTCACGGCCTGCGCGGCCTGCCCGACGCCGAAGCGACGGAGATCGTCGAGGAGCTGCGCAGTCACGCGCTGGACCGTGCCGGCGGCGCGCTCAGCGGTCAATCGGTCGATGCGACCATTGCGGGCCTGGGCCCGGCCCGCGAACTCGCAGGGATGTATCTTGCCGAACGCATGGCGGAGCGCGTCGAGGTATCACGCTCGCCGCTGTTGATCCTGAAAACGGTGTGGCGCCTAGCGGGTTTGAGCCTGCGCGCCTGCACGGTCTTTATCGTGTCCCTGATCGGTTATCTGCTCGCCGCCAGTTTCTTCATCATCGCGCTGGCGAAGCCGTTCCTACCCAAACGTACGGGGCTGTGGATCTGGAACGAGCGCGGTGACTGGGATTTCTCGCTCGGCATCCAGTGGCCGCACGGCCATGAACTGCTGGGCTGGTGGATCATCCCAATCTGTCTCGCGCTCAGCATGCTCTGTCTCTATCTCACCTGGCGTTTCGGCCTGACCACGGTGCGCCGTCTCGGCCGCTCGCGGTCCGACACCCTGGCGACGCGGGGATGACGGCAGTGAGCGTTTCGGTATCCGGCGCCCGACTGGGGGAAAGGCTTCGCCGCCTGCGCCGCGAACGCGGCCTGACGCTGGCGGAACTGTCGCGGCGCACCGGCCTCGGCGCATCGACCCTGTCGCGCGCGGAAGGCAGCCGCATCACGCTCACCCACGATAAGCTGCAGCGGATTAGCGAAGGCCTCGAGGTCGGCGTCGCCGCCCTGTTCGCGGAACCTAAACCGTTCGCCGCCGTCGCGCGGCGCACCGTCACCCGCGCGGACGCAACCCGCCATAACGTGTCGCCCGCAGCCGACATCCTCCACAAGCGGCTCGACCCAACCATCCGCGAAATCCACGCGGCCGATCTAGCCCAGGCGGGCGGTCTGCAACGGCTGAGCGGCGAGGCCTATGTCTTCGTGATCGAAGGCGAGGTCGAGGTGCTGTCCGACATCTACGCGCCGCTCAGGCTCGGCGCCGGCGACAGTCTCTATTTCGACGCCGCCATGGCGCACGCGTTCGTCCGCGGCGGTGAGCGCGCATGCCGCATTCTCTGCGTGCGCTCGCGATGACCCAGAGTCTCGAGCTGGAGCGGACGACCGACTGGGGCGGTGTCGGACTGACGGTCGCGATCGGGATTGTCGGCGGTCTGCTGATCGAGGCGCAGGCGCTCTATCTGACCCAGCCGCTGCTGATCGCGCTGACGAATCGCCCGCCGAATTTGGCGTGGCTGCGTACGGTCCGCGGCGACTGGTCCCTGTTCGCGCTCGGCATCCCGCTGCTTTGGATTATCACGATGAGTGGAGAGACGGTGTTTCGCGGTTGGCTGACCGAACGTTTGACGGTGCTGTTCGCTCACGCGTGGCGCGGCCGGTGGGGCGCGATCGCCGTCGCCAGCGTCGCGTACGGCCTGGCGCATCTGAGCCTCGGACCGGTCGGGGTGTTCGAAGCGACCATCCAGGGCGTGCTCTATTCGATCCTCTACCTCGCCACCGGCCGCAACCTGATCGCCCCGATCATCGCCCACGGCCTGCAGGATTGCATCGACCTGACCCTTGGTTTCACCGGCTGCTATCCGCTCGCGGTCTGACTCCAACTGATCTGGATCAGTGATCCATGCCGCAGTCGGTCTTTAGAAAGTCGTCGACCGTCAGCAGGATGTTGCGCTTGTCATCGGGCGTCCAGAGGTTGATCTGGTGACCCATGTTGGGGAACTCGACGTATTTGTACGGCTTGTTCTTCAGCTTGAGCTTGTCGGTAAAGCGGCGTGACTCGGTCACCGGCACGGTGTGGTCGGCGGCGCCATGATAGGCGAGGACCGGTATCGTGACCTTATCGGTGTGATTGAGCGGGCTAAGGCCATCGATCGCTACGCCTTGGTTGTAATGTCCGAAGGGGTCTGCATTTGCATCCGTCTTGATCCGCGCAATCTCAGAGAGGCCCGCGCCGGCGATGGCGCAACGGTAGAGGCCGTTAGGCCGAACCGCCGCCACGTAGGCAGAATAACCACCGAAGGAATAGCCGTGGATCGCAATCCGTCCCGGCGTCGCCAAACCCTGGGTGACGAGCCACTTGGCCGAATCGTCGATGTCGTCCTGCATCTTTTGGCCCCACTCCGCGTCGCCGGCGCGCCAGAGTTTCTGACCCCAACCGGTGGACCCGCGGAATTGCGGTTGAATGACCACGTAGCCCCGCGCGGCGAAATACTGCGTCCAGCCCGTCGGATCCCATTCGAGATAGTCGCGCGCCCACGGCCCGCCGTGCGGTAGAACAATCGCGGGGTAGGGGCCTTTGCCGTAGAGGTTCTCTGGCGGCGTCGTGACGAAGGCGGGTATCTCTAGACCATCGCGCGCGGTGAACTCCGTCAACCGGGTGTGGCC
>DASZMV010000052.1:0-111084 GCA_035551675.1 Caulobacteraceae bacterium
GCGCACGTCGCCGCCGGCCCCGCGATCACCGACTATTCGATCGGCGACGCCCACGCCAAGGTGACGGTGATCGAGTACGGCTCGGTCAGCTGTCCGCATTGCGCCCACTTCGCCGCCAACGTCTTCCCCGAGTTCAAGAAGAAGTGGGTGGACACCGGCAAGGTGCGGTACGTTTTCCGCGAGACGCCGATCCACGACGAGATGGACGTCGCGGCGTTCCGCGTGGTGCACTGCGCCGGGCCCAAGAACTATTGGGCCGCCGTCGAGTCGCTGTTCCAGAGTCAGGACGAGCTGTTCAAGACCCAGGACGTGAAGGCGTGGCTGATGACCACCGGCGCCAAGTTCGGCATGGACGAAGCCAAGCTCAAGGCCTGTGTCGACGACCAGGCCGCCGACCAGGCGCTGTTCAAGCACATGCAGGCCGAAAACGCCGAGTATAAGATCAACCAGACGCCGACCCTGATCGTGAACGGCAAGAAGATGGCGGGCGATCCGACGCTGGCTAACCTCGACGCCGCGATCGTTGCGGCCGAATCGCCCCACAAGGCCGCGCCCGCTCACAAGAAGAAATAGACCCCAGTGGATTTCCAGCGTCTCCGTCTTTCGGGCTTCAAGTCCTTCGTCGAACCCAACGAGTTCCGCATCGAACCGGGGCTGACCGGCGTGGTCGGCCCGAACGGCTGCGGTAAGTCGAACATTCTCGAGGCCCTGCGCTGGGTTATGGGCGCCAACTCGGCCAAGGCCATGCGCGGCACGGGCATGGACGACGTGATCTTCTCGGGCGCGTCGAACCGGCCGCCGCGCAATCACGCCGAAGTCTCGCTGACCATCGACAACTCCCGGCGCAAGGCGCCCGCGCCCTTCACCGACGCGCCGATCCTGGAAGTCACGCGCCGCATCGACCGCGGCGAGGGCTCGACCTATCGCGTCAACGGCAAGGAAGTGCGCGCGCGCGACGTGCAGCTCTTGTTCGCCGACGCCTCGACCGGCGCCAACTCGCCGGCGCTGGTGCGCCAGGGCCAGATTTCCGAACTGATCGCAGCCAAGCCGCAGAATCGCCGCCGCATCCTGGAAGAAGCCGGCGGCGTCGCGGGCCTGCACAACCGCCGCCACGAGGCCGAGCTGCGCCTGCGCGGCGCCGAGACCAATCTCTCGCGTCTCGACGACGTCACCCGCGAGCTCGAGACCAATTTCAACCGCCTGCGCCGCGAGGCGCGCCAGGCGGAGCGCTACAAGAAGATTTCCGGCGAGATCCGCGCTCTGCAGGGCGCGGTGCTCTACGGCCGCTGGCTCGACGCGAAGACTGCGCTGGAGCGTGCGCGCGAGGAGCTGGCGGAGACCACCTCGGCCGTCGAAACCACCGCCTCGGCCGCGGCCCAGGCCCAGACGCTCGCCATCGACGCCGCCGAGGCGCTGAAGCCGCTGCGTGAGGAAGACGCGGTCGCCGCCGCCGTGCTGCACCGGCTAACCCTCGAACGCGACCGCCTCGAAGGCGAGGAGCGTCAGGCCCGCGCCGAGGTCGAGCGCCTCGAAGGCGAGCTGATGCGCATCGACACCGACCGCGACCGCGAGGCGCGCAACGTCGAGGACGCGGGCGGCCAGCTCGCGCGCCTGTCGGCCGAAATCGCCGCCCTCGAAGCCGAGATCGCGGCCTCGCCGAAACGCGGACCGGAACTGGAAGCCGCTTTCGCCGCCGCCGAGGCCATCCGCGCCGACGCCCAGGCCGAGGTGGAGCGCATCGCCGGCGCCATGGCCGCCGACCGCGCCCGCGCCGAAGCCGCCGCGGCGCGCCGGCGCGAAGCCGAGGCGCGTCTGCAACGCGCGCAGCACGCACTGACCCAGGCCCGCGCCGAACGCGAAGCGCTGGGCCCGCTGGAAGACCCCCAGATCGAAACCGCGCGCAGGGCCCTCACCGACGCGGTGCAAAAGCTGCAGGCGGCGCGCGCCGCCCTGGAAGCCGCCGAAGCCAAACGCGCCTCGGCGCAACAGGCCGAAGCCGCCGCGCGCCAGAACGTACGTCAGCAGGAAGACAAGCTGGGGCGCCTGCAGACCGAGGCGCGCGGCCTCGCGCAACTCTTGACCGCGTCCAAGCGCGAGTTTCCGCCGGCGCTCGACGCCGTGCGCGCCGACAAGGGTTACGAAGCCGCGCTGGCGGCGGCGTTTGGCGACGATCTGGACGCGGCGCTAGATCCGCAAGCGCCCGCTTATTGGGGCGGCGCCGACGCGAATCCGCCCGCATGGCCGCCAGGCGTCGAACCGCTGGCCGGCCACATCGAAGCGCCTGCGGCGCTTACCGCGCGCCTCGGCTTCATCGGCGTCGTCGCGCAGTCGGATGGCGCGCGTCTCGCGTCATCGCTGCCGAGCGGCGCGCGGCTGGTGTCCAAGGAGGGCGATCTCTGGCGTTGGGACGGTTTCGTCGCGCGCGCCGAGGCGCCCAAGCCCGCCGCCGTTCGCCTGGCGCAACGCACGCGCCTGGCCGAACTCGAAGCCGAGATCGACCGGCTGAAGCCCGCGGTGGACGAGGCGCAACAGGCGCACCGAGCCGCGGTCGCCGCCGTGCAGGAAGCCGAGAGCGAGCTGCAACCCGCCCGCCGCGCGCCACCGGAAGCCGAGCGCGCCGTCGCCGGCGCGCGCGATCACGCCGAACGTCTCGCGCGCGAACAGACCCGCCGCGAAGCCCGCGCCCAGACGCTGGACGAAACCACCCAACGCCTCGAAGCCGAAGCCGGCGAAGCGCAGGACATCCTCGACCGCGAAGCGTCGGGCGAGAACACCGGCGGCAGCGACGAACTGCAAGTCGAACTCGACGCCGCGCGCGAGCGCGCCGAAGCCGCACGCAGCGACGCCGCCCAGGCGCGCCTGGAGCGAGATGCCGAATCCCGCGAACGCGCCGGCCGCGAACAGCGTCTCACCGCATTCAAGCGCGACCACGCCGACTGGCAGCGCCGGTCGAAGATCTCCGCCGACCACGTCGACGTCCTGGCCAACGACCGCGAACGCACCTTCGGCGCCCTGGAGCGCGCGCGCTCGACGCCGGGCCAGATCGCCGAACGCCGCGAACAACTGCTCGACGGCTTCAACCAGGCCGAGGAACGCCGCAAAGCGTCCGCCGACGCGCTGGCCGAGGACGAAAAGCTGGCGCAGGACTCCGACAAGGCCGCGCGCGCCGCCGATCACGCGGCCGGACAGGCCCGCGAAGCCCGCGCCGGCGCGATCGCGCGCGATGAAGCCGCCACCCAGCGCATGACCGAAACCGAAGCCCAGGTGCGCGAAACTGCGCACATGTCGCCGGAGGAACTGGGCCAGAAGCTGAAGGACGAGGCGATCGCCCAGCCCAAGGACGCGGCGGGCGCCGAGTCGCTGCTCTACGGCCTCGAGCGCGAGCGCGAACAGCTGGGCGCGGTGAACCTGCTGGCCGAGGACGAGGCGAAGGACCTGAACGAGCGCCTGCAGTCGATGAAGTCCGAGCGGCTTGACCTGACCAACGCCATCAAGAAATTGCGCGACGGCATCGACGAGCTGAACAGCGAGGGCCGCGAGCGCCTGCTGGCCGCCTTCGACGTCATCAACGAGCACTTCAAGGCGCTGTTCCAGGCGCTGTTCGACGGCGGCCAGGCGGAACTGCGTCTTGTGGAATCGGACGACCCGCTGGAAGCCGGTCTCGAAATCTACGCCTGCCCGCCGGGCAAGCGTCTGGCGACCATGAGCCTGATGTCCGGCGGCGAGCAGGCGCTGACCGCTTCGGCCCTGATCTTCGGCGTGTTCCTGGCCAACCCGGCTCCGGTCTGCGTGCTGGACGAGGTCGACGCGCCGCTGGACGACGCCAACGTCGACCGCTTCTGCCGCATGCTCGACGAGATGCGCCGACGCACCGACACGCGCTTCGTGGTCATCACCCACAATCCGGTGACCATGTCCCGCGTCGACCGCCTGTTCGGCGTCACCATGCCGGAACGCGGCATCTCGCAACTCGTCTCGGTCGACCTGACCCAGGCGGAAATGCTGGCGGCGCAGTAGGGCGCGCGCGTCTGCAATAAGGGACTCGGGCGCGGGCGTTGGAACGCGTACGGGCCGCCTCACCGCTCGATCCCGGCAAAGCACCGCTTTTTGACCCGCGGCGGCGCGTCGCAATTCAATAAAATCAATAGGTTAACACCTGATCACAGTGTCTTGACGCACTGCACCACGCTCTATAGGTTCCGCGCCGACCTAACCGGGCCGCGACGGCGACGCCGCGGCCGCTTTCTTAGGCGCTCATGTCCCGTCGGGATGATCAGAACGACGAGGCGCTCAAGCGTCTCGGCAAAGGGCTCGACGCCTTCGAGGCGGAGCGGGCGCGTTCATCATCGACCGACATGACGGGACAGGCCGGAGCCTTCCGCTTCCTGGGGGAAGTGATCGGCGGGGTTCTGGGCGGGCTGGGGCTTGGCTGGTTGTTCGACCGGTTCGCCCACACCAGTCCATGGGGGCTGATCGGCGGCACGCTGATCGGCCTGGTGGTTTCCGTGATCCTCGTCGTGAACGGGGCGTCGCGGATGGCGGATGAAGCGTCGAAGCGGTCCGGGCCCCTGCCCTCCGTTCCCGACGATGATGAAGACTAGGGCGTCGGAATGAAGATCGCAGTCGCTATCCAGCCGATGGAACAGTTCCTGGTCCATGCGGTGGTTCCGCTGAAGGTGAGCCTCGGCGGCATGGCGCTCGACCTGTCGATCACCAACTCGACGCTCATGATGTTCGTCGCCGCCCTGACCGTGTGCCTGATCCTGGGCCTGTCCTCACGCGGCGCGGTGGTGCCCGGCCGCATGCAGGCGGTCGGCGAGATGCTGTACGACATGGTCGACGGCATTCTGGTGGGTCCGATCATCGGCGAGAAGGGCCGGCCCTACCTGCCCTTCATCTTCTCGATCTTCATGCTGATCCTGGCGATGAACCTGCTGGGCGTGCTGCTTGCCTTCGGCAACGTCGGCGGCATGCGCTGGACGTTCACGCCGACGACGCAACTCGCGGTAACCGCGACGCTCGCCGTGCTGACCTTCGTCAGCGTCATCGTGATCGGCTTCATGAAGAACGGCCTGCGTTTCTTCAAGCTGTTCTGGCCGTCCGGCATGCCGTTCGTCATGGCGCTGTTCGTGATGCCGTTCGAGATCATCTCCTTCATGATCCGCCCCCTGACCCTGGCCATGCGACTGTTCGGCAACATGCTCGGCGGCCACGTGGTCATGTACATCTTCGGCAGCTTCGTGGTGATGCTGGGCCTGATCGGCGCGACCGGCGGCCTCGCCACCCTGGGCTATCTCGGCTCTGGTTTGAGCTTTGCGATGGTCATCGCGCTCACCGGTCTCGAGCTGGTCGTCGCCGGCCTGCAAGCCTTTGTTTTCGCCGCCCTGGCCACCGTCTATCTGAGCGAGGTCGTGAACCTCGGCCACGGGCACTAGCGCTTGGCACTGAACCCTTTCCAACCTGACTACACTCTGAAGAGGAACGACTGATGGATCCCGTTGCAGCGAAGTATATCGGCGCCGGTCTGGCCGCCATGGGCATGATCGGCGCGGGCGCCGGCCTGGGCGCCCTGTTCGGCGGTTACCTGCAAGCCGCCATTCGCAACCCGGCCGCCGCCGGCCAGGAACGCGTGTGGTTGTTCCTCGGCATGGCGCTGACCGAATCGATGGGCATCTTCGCCCTCGTGGTCGCGCTGCTCCTCCGCTACGCCTGATTTCGAAGGACGGCTGAAGCCGATGGCGTTCCCCGTACTCGAAAGCGGCCTGCCGCAGTTCGACACCCATTGGTGGCCGGGCCAGATCTTCTGGACCCTGGTCACCTTCACGGTGCTGTTCTTCCTGATGCGTTGGATCTTCGTCCCGCGCATCGGCGGCGCGATTGCGGGCCGCGAGGACAAGATCGCGGGCGACGTCGGACTGGCGCGTAAGCTGAAGGACGAGGCGCAGGCCCAGGCCGCCGCCGCGGAAGCCGAACGCGCCGAAGCGCACGCCAAGGCGCGCGCCATCGGGGCCGAAGCCAAGGGCAAGGCGGACAACGAGATCGCAGCCAGGCGCGCCGCCGAAGACGCCAAGCTGGCCGAGACCCTCGCCATCGCCGAGGTCGCGATCCGCACGGCCAAGGAACAGTCGATGAGCAATGTACGCGCGATCGCGTCCGACGCGGCGCGTCAGATCGTGGGCAAGCTCACCGGCGCCGAGGCCAGCGCGTCGGAAGTCGACACCGCGATCGCGGGCAGGCGCTGACATGGACATCATGAAACTCCTGCAGGACGCGGAATTCTGGGTCGGCGCCGCGTTTGTCCTGTTCATCGCGCTGCTGATCTGGGTGGGCGTGCCCAAGGCGCTGGGCGGCATGCTCGACGCGCGCGCCCAGAAAGTGCGCGATCAGCTGGCCGAGGCCGAGCGTCTGCGTCGCGAAGCCGAACAGCTTCTCGCCTCCATCACCAAGGAGCGCGAAGCCGCTGAAAAGACGGCTGCCGATATCATCGCCAACGCCAAGGAACAGGCCAAACGCCTGAAGGCCCAGGCGAAAATCCAGCTGGAAGAGCAGATCAAGCGTCGCGCCGAGATGGCCGAACGCAAGATCGCCCAGGCCGAGGCCCAGGCCGCCGCGGAAGTAAAAGCCGCCGCCGCCGATCTGGCCACCGAGCTCGCGGAAAGGGTGCTGACCACGCGGCTCGCGACGACGGGTTCGGATCCCCTCGTCGACCGCGCGATCAAGGACCTGCCGGCGAAGCTCAGCTAGAGAAATTGGACCACAAAGCGCACCAAGCGCACGAAGACGGCGGCGATCCGAAAGGACGCCGCCGTTTTTTTGTCTGACGTAGCTAAAGGATTGTCCACGAACCACACAAACCACACGAACCAGGTCGCGTCTCCAGCGTGCTCCTTCGCGCGAAGCGCCTTTCAGAAAAGCCGCGTCTACGACGCGGGGAGATTGAGCGCGTTTGTGTGGTTCGTGTGGTTCGTGGACAATCGATTGCGACGTTGAAGGCCGCGCCGCCGTCCACGGACTGTCGCCTTAGTGCGCTTAGTGCGCTTGGTGGTTCATTTTTCCGGCAAAGCTCTGCTTCAGCCACCGCCGCGTGGCCCGCAGAGCGTGAAGCCGGCCGCGGAAGAAGAAGCGTTCGCTGCGCAGGCTGGCGTGCCACATGACGCGCAGGACCTCGGGCTTGGGCCGCATCAGGCGGCGCAGCGGAAACACCCAGTTCGGGTGACGCCGCTGCAGGCGCACGAACTTGCGCTTGGCGGTGAACGAGCTGCGCAACACGATCGCTAAGCCGATCACCACCACCGGCAGACCCAGGTGGCCCGGCAGCAGCGACCCGACCGCGCCCACCGCCAGCAGCGCCACGCCCAGGCTCATCATCGCCCAGCGCCGTATCCACCGCATCGCGGCGTGCGAAGCGTGGGTGTGAGCGTGCGGATGGTGCAGGACGACAGACATGCGGGTAGGCACGGGAGCTGGAGGGCCACTAACGCATGACCGGCGATCGGGCTGCGCACATGGGCGCCAAACCCGGCGGGATTAAGAGCACGGGCGTCCTTTACGCCCGGTTCACACGGGGTTTCCGGGAGGCGTTGCTGCGGTGCAACATAAGGGGCGGCCGGAGGCTGTCCGATTTAACCTTTGCCGCGTCTTGAACGCTCCAGGACTACCCATACGTGTTATGGCTACGCTGTTTCCAGACAGGCGCTCTTGCGCCGGTCCGGCGTAGGTCGAGGTCTTCCATGACTTCCCTTTGGGGTGCAGCGCAGCCTTGGGCCGCGCTGGTTCTGCTTGTCCTGTTCGCCGTACTTTTGAAGGCGTCGGGCACGATCAGATACATCGGCAACAACCGGGTCGCGATCGTCGAGAAGCTGTGGAGCGCCAAGGGCTCCATCCGCGGCGGCCTGATCGCGCTCAAGAAAGAAGCCGGTTTCCAGCCCGAGGTGTTGCGCGGCGGCGCGCACCTGTTCTTCCCGTTCCAGTTCCGCCTGCACGTCCAGCCTCTGGTGACCATTCCCCAGGGCCGCATCGGCTATGTCTTCGCCCGCGACGGACGCGCGCTTGACGCCGACCAGGTGCTCGCGTCGAACCTCGAAGGCGCCGACGACTTTCAGGACGCGCGCCGCTTTCTCGAATCCGGCGGCCAGAAGGGTCCGCAGCGCAAGGTGCTGCGTGAGGGCTCCTATGCGCTGAACCTCGCCGAGTTTGTGGTGGTGACCAAGGAACAGACCTTCGGGCTGCGCCTCGACAAGGCCGACGCCGCCCTGCTCGACGAGATGGCGGAGGTCATCGAAAGCCGCGCCGGGTTTGTGCCGGTGGTGCTCAAGGACGCCGACGATGAAATCGCCATCGTGACCGTTCACGACGGTCCGGCCCTGCCCGCCGGCGAGATCATCGCGCCCACAGTCGGCGAAGATTCGAAAGTGTCGGAGACCTTCCACAACAGCTTCCAGGACCCTGAGAAGTTCCTGGCGGCGGGCGGCCGGCGCGGCCGCCAGCTGCAGGTGCTGGTGGAAGGCACCTATTACATCAACCGCCTGTTCGCGACGATCGAGCGTGTCGAAAAGACCGTGGTCGAAGTCGGTCAGGTGGGCGTAGTAGTCTCCTATACCGGCGAACTAGGCGTCGACACGTCCGGCGACGCCTATCGTCACGGCGAGCTGGTCGACAACGGCCGGCGCGGCGTGTGGTGCGAGCCGCTGTTGCCCGGCAAGTATGCGTTCAACACCTACGCCGGTCGAATCGCCATGGTGCCGACGACCAACTTCATCCTGAAGTGGGAAGCGGCGACCGCGGGCTCGCACCGTTTCGATGAAAACCTGGCGGAAGTGTCGCTGATCACCCGCGATGCGTTCGAACCGACCCTGCCCGTCTCGGTCGTCGTGCACATCGACTACCGCAAGGCGCCGCTGGTGATCCAGCGCTTCGGTGACGTCAAGAAACTGGTCGAACAGACGCTCGATCCGATGGTCTCGGCCTATTTCAAGAACATCGGTCAGACCCGCACCCTGATCGAACTGTTGCAGGACCGCAGCGAGATCCAGTCGCTGTCGTCCCAGGACATGAAACAGAAGTTCAGCGCCTATAATCTCGAGCTGCAGGAGGTGTTGATCGGCACGCCGCGGCCTTCGGCGTCCGGCGACGACCAGATCGAGCGAATCCTGACCCAGCTGCGTCAGCGCCAGATCGCCGACGAACAGGTCGGCACCTATGAGCGGCAGAAGCTCGCAGCCCAGAAGGAGCGTGAACTGCGCGAAGCCGAAGCCCGCGCCAAGCAGCAGACCGCCATCACCGAGTCGGAGCTGTCGATCCAGGTGAAGGCCAACGAGGGCCGCGCCTCGCTCGCGCGTTCGGAACAGGACGCCGACCAGACCCGCACGCTCGCGCGGGCCGAGGCCGACCGCATCCAGTACCTGGGCGAAGGCGAATCGAAGAAGGTCGTGGCGCTAGCCGCCGCGGAAGCGGAGCGGGTGACCAAGGTCGGCCTCGCCCAGGCGGAAGCGATCGAGAAGCAGGTCGCGGCGTCGGGCGGCGCGCGCTACCAGCTCGCCCGCCAGGTCGCCGAACGCTTCGCCGAGGCGCTGGAAACCTCAGGCGTAGACGTGGTGCCAAAGGTGCAGATCACCGGCTCCGGCGCCGACGGCCAAGGCGGCGGCGTGATGCAAGCGCTGTTGACGCTGCTGATGTCCGACAAACTGGGCGTCCCGCTCGACGACCGCACGCCGCCGCCGGGCCCGCAGAAGAAGGCCGCGTAATCAGGCTTTCGAATTGAGAAAGGAAACGCCGCGCCGCAAGGCGCGGCGTTTTCCTATTCCGCTGCCTGCGCCATCGGCGCAGTCCACTTCAGCTTCGGCTGACGCGCGGCGCGGGTTTCATCGAGGCGGCGCAGGGGGGCGTGGTAGGGCGCGCCCTTGAAGCGTTCGACGTCGCCGGCCTTAGCCGCCTTGGCGAGCGCACGCAAGGCTTCGACGAAGCGGTCGAGCTCCTGTTTGGACTCGGTCTCGGTCGGTTCGATCAGCATCGCCCCGTGCACCACCAGCGGGAAGTACATGGTCATCGGGTGGAAGCCCTCGTCGATCATCGCCTTGGCGAAGTCGAGCGTGGTCACCTCGGTGCCTTCGAGCCAGCGGTCATCGAACAGGGCTTCGTGCATGCACGGACCGTCGGGGAACGCCGGCGTCATTAGGTCCTTGAGCCGCGCCTTGATGTAGTTGGCGTTCAGCACCGCATCCTCGGCGACCTGGCGCAGGCCGTCGGAACCGTGGCTCATCATATAGCTGAGCGCGCGGACGTACATGCCCATCTGGCCCTGGAAGGCGCACATGCGGCCGAACGACTTTTCCGCAACGTCGCGTTCTTCCTCGACGAGATGAAAGCCATCCTTGTCGTGCACGACCCAAGGAACCGGCGCATAGGGCGCCAGCGCCTGCGACAGCACCACCGGACCCGCGCCCGGACCGCCGCCGCCGTGCGGTGTCGAGAAGGTCTTGTGCAGGTTGATGTGCATGGCGTCGACGCCGAGGTCGCCCGGCCGCACGCGCCCGACGATGGCGTTGAAGTTCGCGCCGTCGCAGTAGAAGTAGGCGCCTGCGGCGTGGGCCAGGCGCGCGATCTCGATCACGTCGCGCTCGAACAGGCCGCAGGTGTTGGGGTTGGTGACCATGATCGCGGCGATGTCGGGCCCGAGCTTGGCTTCCATATCCTTCAGGTCCACGCGACCGTCGGGCGTCTGGGCAATCTCGCGCACCGAATAGCCGACGAAGGCGGCGGTGGCGGGATTGGTCCCGTGCGCTGAGGTCGGGACCAGCACCACGCGTCGCGCGGCGTCGCCCTTGGCGTCGTGCGCGGCGTGAATGGCCAGCAGACCGCAGAGTTCGCCGTGCGCGCCGGCTTTCGGCGACAGCGCGACCGCGGGCATGCCGGTAAGCGTCTTGAGCCAGTGCGCCAACTGGTCCATCAGCTCGATGGCGCCCTGCACCGTCGACTGCGGCTGCAGGGGATGCACGTCGCCGAAGCCCGGCAGGCGCGCCATCTTTTCGTTGAGGCGCGGGTTGTGCTTCATGGTGCACGATCCCAGCGGATAGAGCGCGAGGTCGATGGCGTGGTTCTTCTGGCTCAGGCGCACGTAGTGGCGCAGCGCCTCGGGCTCCGAGAGGCCCGGCAGGCCGATCGGCTCCTTGCGCACCAGGTCGCCGAGGTCGGACGCATCGCGGTCGGCTTCGGGGAGATCGAGGCCCGTCTTGTCCCAGGCGTTCAGTTCGAAGATCAGCGCCTCGTCCTGCAGCAGGCCGCGACCGCCGGTCAGCGTCGCGTGCAGCTCATTGTTCTCGGAGGCGGCTTCGGGACGCGTGGGTCGACCCACATTGGCCATGGTGGTGGTCATGCCAGCACCTCCGAGAGCGCGGACGCATAGGTTTGGATGTCGCCGTCGGTGACCGTCTCGGTCGCAGCGACCAGGATCACGTCCTCGAAGCCGCCCTCGGGATGCAGCCGCGCGTAGGGCACGCCGCCGAGCACGCCCTTGTTGGCGAGCGCTTCGACCACGTCCTTCGCGGGCTTGCGTGTCTTGATGGCGAACTCGTTGAAGAAGCGCGGGGTCAGGACCTCGACGCCGGCCACCGCCTTCAGCGCGTCGCGCAGTTTCAGCGCCTGGGCGTGGTTGATCTCCGCCAGCCGGCGCAGCCCCTTTTCACCCATCAGGCTCATGTGAATGGTCCACGCCAGGGCGCAGAGGCCCGAGTTGGTGCAGATGTTCGAGGTCGCCTTGTCGCGGCGGATGTGCTGTTCGCGCGTCGACAGCGTCAGCACGTAACCGCGCTTGCCGTCCGCATCCACCGTCTCGCCGCACAGGCGGCCCGGCATCTGGCGGGTCAGTTTTTCGCGCGCGGCGAACAGGCCCACGTACGGACCGCCGAAGTTCAGGCCGACACCAATGGACTGGCCCTCGGCCGCGACGATGTCCGCCCCCATGGCGCCGGGCGACTTCAACAGGCCGAGCGACACCGCCTCGGTCACCACCACGATCAGGAGCGCACCGGCCGCGTGCGCGGCTTCGGCGATCTTCGAAACGTCGGTCGCCGTGCCGAACACATTGGGCGTCTGCACAATGACGCAGGCGGTGTCGGCGTCGATGGCGTCGATCACCTTGGCTTCGGCGTCGATCGCCGGTTCGAGCGCGACGGTCTCGATCTGGGTGGCGTGCGCCAGGGTCTCGGCCGCGTGCAGATAGTGCGGGTGCACCCCGCCGGAGAACACCGCCTTGTGCCGCCGCGTCACGCGTTGCGCCATCAGCACCGCTTCCGCCGTCGCGGTCGAGCCGTCGTACATGGAGGCGTTGGCCACATCCATGCCGGTCAGGTTCGCCACCTGGGTCTGGAACTCGAACAGCACCTGCAGCGTGCCCTGGGCGATCTCGGGCTGGTAGGGCGTATAGCTGGTCAGGAACTCCGAGCGCTGGATCAGGTGATCCACCGACGCCGGCACGTGATGCTTGTACGCGCCCGCGCCACAGAAGAACGGAACCGAACCCGCCGGCGTGTTCTTCGCCGCCAGCTTGGACAACGCCCGCTCGACCTCGAGCTCGCCCATGTGTTTGGGCAGGTCGACAAGGCCGTCGCGGCGCGCCGACTGCGGCACGTCCACGAACAGGTCGTCGATCGACTTGACGCCGATGACCCCGAGCATCTCGGTGCGGTCTTGCGGGCTGAGCGGTAGGTAACGCATTCGCGACTTTCGATTAGAGCGTGGAGAGGAACTGGTCGTAGGCGGCGCGGTCCATCAGCGCGTCGACCTCGGCGGAGCTCGCGACCTTGATCTTGCAGAACCAGCCGGCGCCTTCGGGGTCGGCGTTGACGGTTTCCGGCGCGGCGCCCAGCGCGGCGTTGCCTTCCACCACTTCGCCCGACACCGGGGCGTAGACGTCCGACGCAGCCTTGACGCTTTCGACGACGGCGCAGCCGTCGCCCTTGTTCACGTGCTTGCCGGCGTCCGGCGTCTCGACGAACACCACGTCGCCGAGCTGTTCAGCGGCGTAGCGGGTGATGCCGATGGTGGCGACGTCGCCGTCGAGGGAGACCCACTCGTGATCCTTGGTGAAGCGCATGGTCGGGGTTCCTCTCAGGGTTTGCGGTAGTAGCGTTGAGCGACGAAGGGCATGGCGACGACTTCCGCCGCCAGAGTCTTGCCGCGCACGATGACGGCGAGATCGGTTCCAAGTTCGGCGAAGGCGGGCGGCACATAACCCATGGCGATGTTGTGGCCGAGCGTCACGGACGGTCCGCCTGAGGTGACCTTGCCGATGACGTTTCTGCCCTTGTCGGCGATTTCGGCGCCTTCGCGCGCGGGGGCGCCTTCCTTCACGTTCAGACCGACGCGCTTGCGCTTCAGATCGCCCGCCAGTTCGGCGAGGATGCGCGCAGCACCGGGGAAGTTCGCCTCTTCCTTGCGCCGCTTCGAGAGCGCGAAGGTGAGCGAGGCTTCGACCGGGCTGGTGGTTTCATCCGCGTCGTGGCCGTAAAGCGGCAGGCCCGCTTCCAGGCGCAGGCTGTCGCGCGCGCCGAGCCCGATCGGACGCACGCGCGCGTCCTTCAGGAGGGTGTTCCAGATGCGCTCGGCCGCCGACGCGGGCACGGAAATCTCGTAACCGTCCTCGCCGGTGTAACCCGAGCGCGAGACGAAACAGTCTTCGCCGAAGAGCGTCATGCGCGTGGAATCCATGAACCCCATCTCGGCGAGTTTGGGTTCATGCGCGGCCATCGCCGCCGCAGCTTCCGGCCCCTGGATCGCCATCAAGGCGCGATCATCCAGGCGTTCGAGTTCGGCTTCGCCGGCGAGATCACCCGCGATCTTGGCGAAGTCGCCGTCCTTGCAGGCGGCGTTGACCACGATGAACAGGCCGTCGTCGTCGGGCTTGCCGGCCATCAGGTCGTCGAGCATGCCGCCGTCGGGCGCCAGCAGGAGCGAGTAGCGCTGCTTGCCCGGCTTCAGCCCCTGGTAGTCGCCGGGGACCAGTTTCTCGAAGCTCTTGAACGGTTCGGCGCCGCGCAGCTTGGCCTGGCCCATGTGCGACACGTCGAACAGGCCCGCGTGCTCGCGCGTCCAGCGGTGCTCGGCAAGGACGCCCTCATACTGCACTGGCATGTCGTAGCCGGCGAACCCGACCATGCGCGCCCCCAACGCCCGGTGCGCCGCGTTTAGCGGGGTGGTTTTCAGGGTGTCTTGAACCGTCTCGGTCATGGGGCCTCCGGCAGTCGGGTACGCGTGACCGGGCGACCGCCGGTCTACGCCCCCGCTGTCCTGAAGCCTGAGAGATTCCGGGACGAGCGGGTCCCTTGCTCCGTCGGCGAGCCCCAGGGGGCTGCTTTCCAGCGTTTCGATCCTCTGCGCGGTCCTTGGAGCCTGAGCGTTTCCGGGGCGGTTGCGCCTTCGGCGTCGAGCCTGGAATCACCAGCCCGATCTCTCCCGCGAGAGCGCGCGGAACCTGGGGGAGCGCCCCTTGAGAGTCAAGCCAGGGAGGGCCAATTCTGGCCTTGTGGCGGTCTAGGGTTGCCGCAGGGAGGTTTCGATGACCAACGCCTTCGCCATGACCGATCCGGCCATACTTCGCCGCTTCGACGAACCTGACGAGGTCCGTCACTTCGAGAAGGGCAAGTTCGAGCTGGTCCACATCGGCGGCATGACCATTGGGCGCGCGACCTACGAGCCCGGCTGGAAGTGGTCTGAACACGTGGGCAAGAAAATCGGTGTAGACCGCTGCCCCGTCGAGCACCTGGGCTATGTGGTAAGTGGCCGCGCCACCGCCGCCTTCGCCGACGGGCGCATCTACGAACTCCGGGCTGGGGAACTTTTCTACATTTCCCCCGAACCGCACGACAGCTGGGTGCTCGGCGATGAGCCGTACGTGTCGCTTCATCTCATGGGCGCGGGCGCCTACGCGAAGAAATAGCGACACGACCGGCGTCGGTCGACTTGGCTTACATCCGCTCGGGCGTCTCGATGCCCAATAATTCCAGCGTCTGCTCGAGCTGTTTCAGGGTCGCTTCCGCCAGGCGCAGGCGGGAGGCGCGCAGGTCCGGCGTCGGCGCGGCCAGCACCGGGCAGGCGGCGTAGAATTTCGAGAAGCTTTGGCTCAGGCGATAGGCGTGTTCGGCGAGGTGGTTGGGGGCGCGTTTGTCGTACGCCTCCTCGAGCGCGGTTTCGAAGGCGTCGAGCGTGAGGGCGAGGTCGCGTTCGGCCGGTTCGGTGATGACGATGGCGCCGGATTTCGCGCCCTCGTCGGCCGCCTTTCGCAACAGCGATTTGATCCGCACCGCCTGATACAGCAGGTAAGGGCCGGTCCTGCCCTCGAAGCTGGTGAAGCGGTCGAGGTCGAAGACGTAGCTGGTGCCGCGGAAGTTGGACAGGTCGGCGAATTTCAGCGCCGCGATCGCGACCTTGTGCGCGGTGTCTTCGAATTCCTGCGGCGGCAGTTCGGAACCGAGGTCCGCTTCGTGCAAGCGCGCGCGCGCCTTTTCCGTCGCCATCTCGATCAGGTCGCCGAGTTTCAGCACGCCGCCGGCGCGAGTCTTGAATGGCTTGCCGTCGGGCCCGTTCATTGTGCCGAAGCCGAGGTGTTCCAGCGAACCCTCCTCGGCGTAGCCCGCGAGATAGGCGGTGCGGAACACCTGTTCGAAGTGATCCGCCTGCCGCTGGTCGACGACGTAGAGCACCAGGTCGGGGTTCTGCTCGTTGCGGCGATCCAGGATGGTGGCGACGTCGGTGGCGCCGTACATGGCGGAGCCATCGCGCGAGACGACGATCAGCGGATTGACCTTGGCCTTGTCGCTGTCGCGCGCAACGTGCACGACCAGCGCGCCTTGGTCGGGAACCGCGAGGCCCTTTGTCTTCAGGTCTTCGACCATGGCTTCCATCAGATGGTCGGCGTCGCTTTCGCCCTTCCACAGATCGAAGCGCACGTTCAGGGAATCGAAGTCGCGCTTCAGCGCCGCCATCGAGACGTCGTGCATGTGCCGCCACAGCGCGACATAGCCGGGGCGCCCGGCCTGCAGTTCGGCGGTGGCCTTGCGCGCGGCGTCGCGGAAAGCAAGATCGAAGCCGGGGTTCGGCGCGCGCACGCCGTCGACCTCGACGAACTCCTTCGTGCGCTTCGAGGCCGCGGGATAGATGCGGTCGAGATCCTCGATACTGACCGGGCTCTCCGCCGGGAACGGTCCCTCGCCGTCTGCGGCAAAGGCGTCGGCCTTGCCCTCTTCGAGGATGGCCACGATGAGCAGGCCCATCTGGAAGCCCCAGTCGCCGAAGTGGGCGTCGCCCCACACCTCGTCGCCGCCGAAACGGAACAGGCGCTTCAGGGATTCGCCGATGATCGAGGCGCGCAGGTGGCCCACGTGCATCGGCTTGGCCACGTTCGGACCGCCGTAGTCGATGACTACCCGGCGGGGCGTCGGCACGCTGCCGGCGCCCGCGCGCGGATCGTTCGCGACGTCTTCGGCGCGTTTCGCCAGCGCGGCGTTGGTCACCCGGAAATTGATGAAGCCGGGGCCGGCGATGTCGAGTTTCTCGACGCGCGGATCGCCCTTCAGCGCCTCGACCACGCGGGTCGCGATCTCGCGCGGATTGCGGCCCGCGGCCTTGGCGGCGGCGAGCGCGCCGTTGCATTGGAAATCGGCCAGGTCGGGACGATCGGACGCGGTCACGCGCCCGAAGGCCTTATCCAAACCTTGGGATGCGAAGGCGGCGGCCGCCGCTTCGCCCAGAGCCCCCTTCAGATCGCTCATTTGGCCGTGGTCTGACCCTCGGACGCGACCTGCTGGCCCGCGGTGATGCGGAAGCGCTTGCCGTCACGGTTGAACTGGGCCTGTTCGGGCGTCACGTCGAAGCCGATCAGGACTTCGAAGTTGTTGCCGCTCACCGTCGCCGAAGCGCGCGGGATGAGGATTTCCTGGATCACCTGGTTGGTCGAAAGACGATCCTGGCCGCGTTCGAACTTTACCGGCAGGTCGAAATACTGCTTGGCCAGCACCGAGCGGTTGCGGTCGGTCACCGCAACCCAGTAGCGGTAGTTCTTGGCGTAGCCCTCGGCCTGCGGGCCGCGACCCAGGTCGAACAGGACGTTGGCGGCCACGTGGATCGGGCTGTCGGACTTGTAGGAGCAGTCCGAGGACACGGCCTCGATCTCGCCGGTCCAGGCGACCGCGGCCGACGCTTCCTTGTTGTCCTTGAATTCGACGTCGCGGGCCGCGTCGTAGAGCACCTTCACGTAGGGGCAGGGACCCTCGGCGTGGGGCGCGGCCAACAGGCCCGGCGCGTGCTTTTCGCGCTTGGCGGCCTTTTCCTTGTCGGCCTTTTGCTTGTCCGCCTCGCGCTTTTCCTCGTCCTGGCGGTCCTGCTTGGTTTCCTGGGCATGGACGACGGCCGGCAGCAAGGCGGCGCTGACGAAGGCCGAGCAGGCCAGGGCGGAGAGGATGCGACGCATGGGATTACCCGCGAGAAAGCGGCCGCGCCTCGTGGCCGGCCTGGGGAGTTAGGCTCCTGATAAGGGCAAAACAGCGGCCCGGCAATGAAGGGACACCGCTGGCGGGACGATCCGACGCGGCCTATTTTGCCAGGGAATGAACGCCCTCCCCCCCAAAAAGCGATCGATCCGCGTACTCCTCGCCGCCCCCAGGGGGTTCTGCGCCGGGGTCGACCGCGCCATCCACATCGTCGAGCGGGCCGTCGAGAAGTACGGCGCCCCGGTCTACGTCCGCCACGAGATCGTCCACAACAAGCACGTGGTCGAGCGGCTCAAGGCGCTGGGCGCGGTGTTCGTGGACGAGCTGGACCAGGCCCCGGACGACCGGCCGGTGGTGTTCTCCGCCCACGGGGTGCCCAAGTCGGTTCCCGAAACGGCGCGCGGGCGACAGATGCTCTATCTCGACGCCACCTGCCCCCTGGTCTCCAAGGTCCACCTCGACGCCGAGCGGCATTGGAAGGCCGGCTGCGAGGTCGTCTTGATCGGCCACGCCGGCCACCCGGAGGTGATCGGGACGCTGGGCCAGTTGCCCGAGGGCGCCGTGGTGCTGATCGAGACCGTGGCGGACGCGGAGACGTTTGAGCCGCGCGATCCGGCGCGCCTCGCCTACGTCACCCAGACGACCCTCTCGGTGGACGACACCGCCGAGATCGTGGGCATCCTGCGCCGGCGTTTTCCGGTGATGGAGGCGCCGCACAAGGAAGACATCTGCTACGCCACCACCAATCGCCAGGAGGCGGTGAAGCGGATGGCGCAAGCTTGCGATCTCGTGCTGGTGGTGGGCTCGCAGAACTCGTCGAACTCGCAGCGCCTGGTCGAGGTCGCGCTGAAGGCCGGCGCGCGCGACGCGCGGCTGATCGACGACGCGGGTCAGGTGGACTGGGCCTGGTTCGACGGCGTCGCGAGCGTGGGCGTCACCGCCGGCGCCTCGGCGCCCGAGACCCTGATCACCGCGCTGACCGACGCCATCGGCGAACGCTTCGACACCGTGGTCGAGGAAGATCCGAGCGCGCGCGAGACGGTGACCTTCAAACTCCCGCGCGTGCTGACCTGACGTGAACACCCAAGAGGTCGTCATCTATACCGACGGCGCCTGCCGCGGGAATCCCGGTCCCGGCGGCTGGGGCGCGGTGCTGATCGCGGGCAAGCACGAGAAGGACCTGTGGGGCGCGGAGACGCACACCACCAACAACCGCATGGAGCTGATGGGCGCGATCGAGGCGTTGAACGCGCTGAAGATGCCGTGCCGGGTGAACCTCCACACCGACAGCAAATATGTGATGCAGGGCATCACCGAATGGATCCGCGGCTGGAAGGCGCGCGGTTGGAAGACCGCCGACAAGAAACCGGTGAAGAACGACGACCTCTGGCGATTGCTGGACGAGGCGCGGCTGCGTCACGAGGTGAAGTGGTTCTGGGTCAAGGGCCACGCCGGCGACGAAATGAACGAACGCGCGGATAGACTTGCCAACCACGCCATCGACGAGATGCTGGGGATCGAACGCGCGCCGGTGGATGTGGACGCGGCGGCGCGAAAGAAGAAACGGTAGCGGGGGTGTTTGCGTCGCCTACGCCGGCTTTACCACCAAACGTGAGCCCTCGATCGCTGTCACCACCACCTGCGAACCCACCGCCAAGTCGCCGCCGCTCTCTAGGTCGGCGAGCCATTCCGCGTTGCCTACGAAGGCGCGGCCGTGGCCGTGGATGAAGGCTTTGGTGGCTTGGCCCTTCTTGCCGACGAGGCGAAGGTTCGGGTCGTTGATGTCGGGGTGGCCCTTGGGCGCATGCACCAGATAGCGCCGCGCCAGAAAGGTCGAGACCAGAGTCAGGACCGCGAAGATCGCGACCTCGCCCAGCGCGCCGATGTGCAGGCCGAGCAGTGTGATCACCGCGACCACGCCCGCAGATGCGGCGGGCCAGAGCAACCAGCCGGAGCCGCTGGCCGCTTCGAGGCCCAGGAGCACGGCGCCGAGCCCGAGCCAGAACCAGAAGGCGTGTGCGGCGTAGAGTTGAGCGAGGTCTGACATGACTCAGCTTCCAGGAGTCCGCGGCGGCGCGGGAGTCGCGCCCGGACGGGTTGAAGGCGGCACGGCGCCGCCGGCCGGCGTCGGCGTGCCGTCGCGTTTGGCCTCGCGCACCAGTTCCCCGATGCCCGCGAGCGTGCCGACCAGCGCGCCCATTTCCGCCGGCACGATCACCGTTTTGGCGGCGGGCGACGCGGCCAGCTGGCCGAACGCTTCGACGTACTTCTGCGCCACGAAATAGTTGATGGCGTTGACGTTGCCGTCTCGGATCGCGTCGGAGACCAGCTGCGTCGCCTTGGCTTCGGCGCCGGCCAGGCGTTCGCGCGCGTCGGCGTCGCGGAAGGCGGCTTCCTTGCGGCCGTCGGCCTGCAGGATGGCGGCCTGTTTGGCGCCCTCAGCGCGGGCGATGGCGGCTTGCTTTTCGCCCTCGGCCTCGGTGATCACCGCGCGCTTTTCACGCTCGGCCTTCATCTGCCGCGCCATGGCGTTGGTGATGTCGACCGGCGGGGTCAGGTCCTTGATCTCGATCCGGTTGACCTTCACGCCCCACGGCTCGGTCGCCGTGTCGATGGCGGTGAGCAGGCGCGAGTTGATCGAGTCGCGCTGCGACAGCACCTCGTCGAGCTCCATCGAACCGACCACCGTACGCAGGTTGGTCATGGCCAGCTGTTGGATCGCGTTCATCAGATTGTCCACGCGATAGGCCGCGGCCGCGGCGTCCATCACCTGGATGAACACGATGCCGTCGACCTTCACTGAGGCGTTGTCCTTGGTGATCACCTCCTGCTGCGGCACCTCCATGACCTGTTCCATCATGTTCATGCGCCGACCGACGCCTTCCATGAACGGGGTCAGGATCGAGATGCCGGGCTTGAGCGTGCGGGTGTAGCGGCCGAAGCGCTCGACGGTGAACTCGCGGCCCTGGGGGACGATCTTGATCGAACCGAAGGCGACGATGACCGCCAGAAACACCAGCGCCAGGACGACGTAGCTGAAAACCATGGGGATTGTATCCTAGTGTCCCGAATCCGAAGTTCGCATCCGCTCGTGGCGCCCGACGACGAACTTCGGATTCGATCGGGAAACTACTAATTCCAAGAACCTAGTGTGCTTCTTGGATTTGAAGTTCGCTACGCCGCGCGACCCAAAATGGAGGCGAACTTCAAATCCAGCACACTAGGGTGCTTACAGCCAAGCCTAGAGCGCTTTCGGATAAAGGGAAATCCGCCTCCGACCGAAAGCCCTTCGGCCAAGAGATGGTGACGCGACAACCGTCCCGCTATGGGGCGCTCGCCGGCTCCTTGGCCAGGGCCTTGGCCAGCGCCTCACCCTGGGCCGCGATCTTGGCCTCGAGCCGGGCCGCCCTGGGGTCGCATTTGGGATACTGGGCGTGGCGAGCGGTGAAGCCGTCGTTGAACCGTGTGGTGAGCCGGGCCTCGAAGTCGGCGTCGGGCGCCTCGACCTCCAGCATGCGCTGCATCCGCTCGCGCCAGGTCTGATCGTCGGGCGCGCAGGCCTGCTTCAGGCCGTGCGCCTCGCCCAGCACATAGGCCAGGTCGAGCATCTCTTTCTTCTGGTCGGGGGTGCGGTCCTGGGCCCAGGCCGGTGAGGCCGCAAAGAACGCAAGCGCCGCGGCGCCAAGGACCGCCGTTATTGCAGGTCGAGCGTACGGGCCCGAAGGGTGCACAGGTTGACGCCGTCCTGTTCGGTTGAGGTCCCGCCGTGGAAATCGGCGCGGACGTCAAATTCGCACTGACGGTCGGCCGGGTCCACCTTCGCGTTTCCGCGCGCGCCCGCCGCGATGGGCCCGTGATCCATGGTCACCGGCCGCCAGATCCGGGCGGAATGGAAGCTGATCGACAGGGAATCCAGCGTCTGGTCGGTATGGTTGGCGATGGCGAAACTGAGCGGCCGGTCGGGATCGGCGCGCACGCCCAGCGCAAAGCTGGTGAGTGCTAGCGCCGCGATGGGGACAAGAACAAAACGCCGGTTCATGAGCCACCTCTCGCCAGGACAACGCCTCGCGACGAAAAGGGCTCAACCCCGCAACCGCTTTACCGCCAGTCCGATGACGCGCCGCGTCTCGTCCCACGCGACCAGGTCATCCAGCTTGGCGAGGGGATGGAACGCCGCCGCCGCCGCGTCGTCCCCCGCGCGGGGTTCGCCCGACAGCCAGCGCGCGGCGAAGTCGATCAGCACATAATGGCGCGCGTCGTCGCCGGCGCCCTCCGCGGGGAACAGGCCGTCGACCACGTCGATCAGGCCGCAGAGCTCGGCCTGCACGCCGGTCTCTTCCTCGAGTTCGCGCAGGGCCGCGTCGGCGACGCTCTCGCCCCATTCCAATCGTCCGCCCGGTAGGCTCCACTCGCCCAGCTTGGGCGGACGGCCCCGGCGGATCAGCAGCACCTCGTCGCCCCCGCGTTCATTGACTCTCAGGCAGACGACGCCGACGGCCGGAACGGGGGTGCGCTTGTCCATGGGTTGCGCCTACCGCATCGCCGAAGGCGAGGCTATGGTCCGCGCCGCATGACCCTTGCCTCCTCCCCCCCAAGCGCGCCGCCCGGCGCTCGCGCGGCGTCCGTCGCCCCCGAAGTCCTCAATCAATTGAAGGCCGCGCTCGGCCCCGGCGGCTGGAGCGACGATCCCGACAAGCTCGAGGGCCGCCTGGTCGAATGGCGCGGCCGCTGGCGTGGCGACACCCCGCTGCTGGCGCTCCCGGACTCGGTCGAGGCGGTTGCGCGGCTGGTGAAGGTTTGCGCCCAACACGGCGTCGCGATCACGCCCCAGGGCGGCAACACCGGCCTCGTCGCCGGCCAGCTTCCGCACGGGGAGATTCTGGTTTCGACCGCGCGGCTCAATCGCGTCCGCGACGTCTCGCCCGCCGACGACTGCATGGTGGTCGAAGCCGGCGTCACCCTGTTCGAAGCGCAGGAGGCGGCAGAGGCGGCAGGCCGTCTGTTTCCGCTGTCGCTCGCGGCGGAAGGCACCGCGACGGTCGGCGGCAATATCTCGACCAATGCGGGCGGTACGGCGGTGCTCCGCTACGGCGTCATGCGCGACCTGGTGTTGGGCCTGGAAGCGGTGTTGCCGAACGGCGAGGTGTTCAGCGGGCTGAAGCGCCTGCGCAAGGACAACACCGGCTACGATCTGAAACAGGTCCTCATCGGCGCCGAGGGAACGCTCGGGATCATCACCGCCGCCAGTTTGAAGCTGTTCCCGCAGATGCGCTCGCGTGCGACGGCGTTCGTGGGCCTGGAGAACCCCGCCAAGGCCATCGCACTTCTGATGCGCGCCAAGGAAGAGACCGGCAACGGCGTCGAGGCCTTCGAGCTGATGGGCCGCCTCGGCATCGACTTCGTCCTGAAGCACATCCCCGGCACGCGCGAACCGATGACGAGCCGCCATCCCTGGTACGCCTTGATCGAGATCGTCTCCGCCGAACCCGGCGGCGCCGAGGCGGGCCTGGAGCGCCTGCTCGGCCGCGCCTTCGAAGACGAACTGATCGCCGACGCCGCCGTCGCACAAAACGAACAGCAGATGAACGACCTCTGGCGCATCCGCGAGGACCAGTCCTCAGGCCAGAAGCCCGAGGGCGCGGAGTGGAAACACGATGTGTCCGTGCCCGTCTCGCGCATCGCCGACTTCATCGAGGAGGCGTCGGCGGCGGTGGTGAAATTCTATCCGGGCGCGCGGCTGGTGATCTTCGGCCACGTCGGCGACGGCAACATCCACTTCGACGTGATCCAGCCCGAGGGCGGCGACGGCCACGCCTTCGCGGCGAAGCGCGACGACGGTGCGCGCGTGGTGCACGACATCGTGGCCCGCTACGACGGCTCGATCTCCGCCGAACACGGCCTCGGCCGCATGAAGTCGCAGGAAGCCACGCGTTACAAATCGGCCGTCCAGATCGAAGCCATGCGCGCGATCCGCGGGGCGCTCGATCCCAAGCGGATCATGAACCCGGCGGTGCTGTTCTAGGTCGCGGATTTCGACGCGGTTTGCTTCGCGGCCTCGGCCTTCATTCGGTTCACCTGTCGACGGTAGGCGATCGACTTGCCGCTTTGCGCCAGCGAAATCAGCGCCAAGGGCGGGATGAAGAAGATCGACAGGATCCACCAATACCAACCCTTCGGCCGGGAATAGATCAGCTCGGCGATCGCGAGCGCCATGATCAGCCAGATGATCGCGACGAGGAAGCCAAGCCGGGGGACCACCGCGGTCAACCACTGGAAGGTGCGCGGATCGACTGCGGCTTGCGCCGGCGTCACGGCCAACCAAGCGCAAAGTCCGAGCACGAGACTCGCCAGAACACGGTGGGTTCGCAGCATGCGGGAAGCCCCCAATTCCAATGGCTTCGACCCTGGCGGCTGTGGCGAAGCTTGTCCATATCCAAGACGCCCCACGCCGGGTCTGGCCCTTGCCGTGCGTCTGAGCTAGATCGTGCTGCACCGCAGCATCCCCTCCCCGTTGAAAGGTTTTCCCATGGCCGCCGATCCCTTCGCCTCGCTCAAGGACCAGGTCGCGATCGTCACCGGTTCGACCTCGGGTATCGGCATGGCGCTGGCCAACGCGCTGTCCGATCGGGGCGTGAAGGTAGTGCTGAACGGCCTGGGCGATCCGGCGCAGATCGAGAAGGAGCGCGCCGGCATGGAGGCGCGCACCGGCGCGGCCGTCCGCTATCACGGCGCCGACATGACCAAGCCGGCGGAGATCGCCGACATGGTGGCCTTCGCCAAGCGCGAGTTCGGCCGCCTCGACATCCTGGTGAACAATGCGGGCGTTCAGCACGTGGCGCCGGTCGACCAGTTTCCCGACGACAAGTGGGACCTGATCATCGCCATCAACCTCACCTCGGCGTTCCACGCCACCAAGGCGGCGATCCCGATCATGAAGGCGCAGGGCCGCGGGCGCATCGTCAACATCGCCTCGGCGCACGGCCTGGTCGCCTCGCCGTTCAAGTCGGCCTATGTCGCGTCCAAGCACGGCGTCGTGGGCTTCACCAAGACCGTAGCGCTGGAAGTCGCCGAGGCGGGCGTGACCTGCAACGCCATTTGCCCGGGCTATGTCGAGACGCCGCTGGTGGAGGGTCAGATCGCCGACCAGGCCAAGGCGCGCAACATGACGCCGGAGCAGGTGGTGAAGGACGTAATTCTCGCCGCCCAGCCGACCAAGAAGTTCGTCACCTTCGACCAGCTGGCCGGCATGCTGCTCTATCTGGTGTCGGATTCCGGCGCGTCGGCCAACGGCGCCGAGTTCTCGGTCGACGGCGGCTGGACCGCGGCCTGAGCGCCGCATGACCCTGCTCAGTCGCAAGAAGGTCAAGGAGCAGGCGGCGCCTGCGCCGCACGAGACGAGCGCGCCCAAGGACGGGGCGCGTCCGATCAGCATCGGCCTGCAGGGCGGCGGTTCGCACGGCGCCTTCGAATGGGGCGTGCTCGACCGCATTCTCGAGGACGGGCGGCTGACGATCTCGGCGATCACCGCCGCGTCGGCGGGGGCAATGAACGCTCTGGCGCTGGCGAGCGGCATGGCTCGCGGCGGTCCTGACGAGGCGCGAAAAAAACTCGAAGAACTGTGGCGCGGGGTGAACCAGTCGGGCGGTCGCAACGTGTTCGGCGACAGCGGCATCTGGACCGCGGCGCTCAATCCGCAGTGGCTGCAGGCCAATCCGTTCTATCGCTACTACGAGACCATGCTGTTGAACTCGTCGCCCTACGAGTTCAATCCGTTCAACCTCAATCCGCTGCGCGACGTGCTGACCCGGGTAGTGGATTTCGAGGCGGTGCGCGCTGCGCCCATGCACCTGTTCATTTCGGCCACCGACGTGCTGAAGGGCAAGGAGCGGGTGTTCACCAAGAGCGAGCTCGACGTCGACACCGTGCTGGCGTCCTCGGCCCTGCCCTATCTGTTCCAGGCGGTGGAGGTGAAGGGCGAGCCCTATTGGGACGGCGGCTATCTCGCCAATCCGCCGCTGTGGCCGCTCTATTACGAGGACACGCCGCGCGACATTCTGATCGTCATGCTCAATCCGTTCCGACGCAAGAGCGTGCCGCGCGCTGCGGGCGAGATCGTCGATCGCCTGAACGAGATCACCTTCAACGCCGCCCTGACCGCCGAGCTGCGCGCCGTGGCCTTCGTGCACAAACTTATCGAAGACGGCATGCTGACCGACACGGCCAAGGGCCGTTATCGCCACATGCTGATCCACGCCATCGAGGCCGACGGCCACCTGGACGACCTGCCCCTGCCGTCGAAGTTCGACACCGAGTGGAGCTTCCTCACCGACCTGAAGGAACGCGGCCGCAAGGCGGGCGAGACTTGGTTGAAGGCGCACTTCGACGATGTCGGCGTTCGGTGCAGCGTGGACATACGCGAGCGGTTTCTCTGAAATAAAAGTTAACCACCAAGCGCACTAAGGGCACTAAGGGCACTAAGATGTTCCGCTTGAACTTCACGATCGGCTCGAGACGCGCGTAACGCGCGCCTGCGGCGCGCGTTCTAATTTTCTTCTTCGTGCGCTTGGTGCGCTTTGTGGTTCATTTTCAGCCGACGTGGCCGCTCGCACGACGTAAGCGGTCGTTGAGCGCTTCGCCTAAACCCTGGTCCGGGATCGGCGCCACCGCGATGGCTTCGGGCTGGGCGCGGTCGGCTTCGCGCAGCATGCGGAACAGGTTGGTCGCCGCTTCGCGCAGGTCGCCAGACGCGCTGAGGTTCCACACCAGCGGGCCGGCTGCATCTGTCTTGCCGAACGCGAGGTAGGCTTCGCCGGCTTCGGGACTTTCGGCGTCGATCCGAACCGGTGCGTTCGGCGCATAGTGCAGCGCCAGGCGTCCGGGGGAGCGGCCGGCGTCGCCGCCGGCTTCGGCGAGCGGCCCCGACACCGCGGCGACCTCGTCGCGCGTCACCACCCCGGGGCGAAGCCAACGGACGCCGCCGTCGAGCACGGCGACGACGGTGGACTCGATGCCGACCTCGCACGCGCCGCCGTCGAGCCAAGCCTGCGCCGACACGCCGGTTTCCTCCATCGCGTCCTCGAAGGTCGTGGGACTGGGACGTCCGGACCGATTGGCGGAGGGCGCGACCACCGGGCGGCCGAAGGCGCCGATGAGCTCATGCGCGGTGGGATGCGACGGCGCCCGTACCGCGATGGTGGAAAGGCCCGCGCGCGCGAGGTCGCACGAGAGCGTTTCGTCGCGCAGCGGCAACACCAGGGTGAGAGGGCCGGGCCAGAATTTTTCGGCTAAGGCTTCGGCGCGGTCGTCGAACATCGCGACCTTGCGCGCCATGGCGCGGTCGGCGACGTGGGCGATCAGGGGATTGAAACGCGGACGGCCCTTGGCCTCGAACAGCCTGGCGACCGCATAGGCGTTCGACGCGTCGGCGGCGAGGCCGTAGACCGTTTCGGTCGGCATAACCACGAGGCCGCCGCCGGCCAGCGCCTTCAGCGCCTGGTCGAGGGTCGAGGGGCTCAGCGCGCTGCTCGTGCGACGACGGTGACGACCACCGTCACCTTGGTTCCGACCTCCGCCGGGTCCTTCCATTTGCCGGCGCCGACGTTGAACCATGTCCGGTCGAGGACGAGGTCACCCGACATCTTCGCGGTGTTGCCGGTGATGGCGAGGGTGAAAGGTAGCATCACCTGGCGTTTGATCCCCTTGATCGAGAGATCGCCGATGGCTTCGTAATGGCCGGCGCCCTTATCGACGAACTTCGCGGCGGTGAAGCTCGCGGAGGGGAAGCGCCTGGCGTCGAACCAGTCGGCTGTCGGAAGGTAGGCGTCGCGGTCCTTGTTGCCGGTCACCGCCGAAGCGAGCGCGATGTTCACCGTCACGTGCGACGTCGCCAGACGCTTCGGATCGAAGCTGATCGCCGCGTTCCAGCTGCGGAAATAACCCTCGAAACCGGCGTCCTCCTGAGTGGCGCGGAAGCCGATGCGCGAGTGCGCCTGGTCCACCGCCCAGTTCGCGGCGTCTGCGACCGCGGGCAGGGTCAACAGGAACAACGAGGTGATGACGGCGGTGAAGATGCGCATGTCTACTCTCCGGGACTGCGCGGCGCGGGTTCGCGCAGGAACGGGATCATCCGCCCGAGTTCGCCGTCGCGATCGAAGAACTGGTGTTTGAAAGCGCCCAGGAGGTGCAGCACGATCAACGCATAACCGAGCCACAGAACATAGCCGGTGTGCGCCTGTTCCAGCAGCTTGTGCGCAGTGTGCATCTGGTCGTGCGGCAGGGTCGAGACGTAGGGGAAGGCCGGAACGTTGAACAGGCCGAAGAAGGTCACCGGGTTGATGCGAATTTTCGGCGAGGCCGAGACCATCGCCCAGCCGGTCAGGGGCATGACGATCATGAACACATAGAACAGCCAGTGCACGGTCGTCGCCAGCAGCTTTTCCCACGGCTTCAGCCAGGGGCTGAGCGGCGGCGGCTTGTTCATCAGCCGCCAGAGCAGGCGCAGCACGCTGAGGATCAGCACGCTGATGCCGATGGACTTGTGCACATTGACGATGGCGGTCTTGTCCGGGCCGCTGAAGCTGTCGAAGCTCCAACCCAGGCCGATGTTGGTCAGGATCAGGATCGCGATCACCCAGTGAAAGAGGATCGCCACCATCCCGTATCGCTTCGAGCTTATCGCCGCCATGCTGACTCCGCCGTTACTTGCTGAACTCGGTCTCGATCTCGAGCGTAGCTTCGTCCGAGACGAACTGAGTGAACTTGTCGGCGCCGAAGGCGCGCTGGCTGAACGCGCCCTTCGCCGAGAAGGCCATGCGAACGTGCCCGAACGACTTGCCGGCGCCGTCGAACACGGTCTCGAGCGTCACCGGCTTTGTAACGCCATGATAGGTCAGATTTCCGGTAATGCGACCCGTGGTCGGCCCCGTGCGCTCAATGTGGGTCGAGACGAAACGCACCGGCGGCTCATCGGTGAACAGGCCGCCCAGCACTTCCTTGTCGAGGCTGTCGACGCCGGTGTGGATGGTCTTGGGGTCGACGGTCACGTCGAGCTTGGACCGGGTCGGGTCGGCGGGGTCCCAGTCGAGCGTCCCGCTCTCGGCGTTAAAGCGGATGGCGAAGTGGGAAAAGCCCATGTGCTGGACGCGGGCGACGACGCTGGAATGGCGGGGGTCGAGCTTGTACACGCCCGCCGGCGCGGTCGCGGGATCGCGGGATACGCCGGCGCCGGCTTCGGCCAGCGCCTGGGGCGCCACGGCCGCGGCGAGGGCTGCGCCAGAGAGGATCAGGCCGGCGGCCATGCCCGGAAGGATATGGGCGGGAAACAGGCGCGGCATCGGAAGCGACATGGCGGCGGACCTTAATCAGCTACAGCATCGGTTGCGGTAACCCCGTAGATAGGACGCCGCCGCCCCAGGCAAAGCTTCCCGACCTCACGAAACTGTGACCGTGGGCAAAACCTTTCGCATGGGGACGAAGCGCATGGAAAGGCCAGCCCCTAAATCGTAGTCGATCGAGGCCGCCGGTTCGAATCCGAGAGCCGAATAGAGGGGAATACCCCCGAGGGTGGCCATCAGTTCCAGCGCGCCGAAGCCGGCCGCCCGCGCCTCCATTTCGCAGCGATCGTAGAGGGCCCGGCCCACGCCCCGGCGCGCGAAGTCGGGATGCACGAAGAAGGCGCGGATCCTGGCGGCGTCCTTCGCCGGATCGAGCCGACCGGGATCGCGGCCCGCGCGGCCGTCGGCGCCGAACAAAGTCTTTCGCCGGCTCCAACCGCCGCAGCCCGCCGCCGCGCCGTCGATCTCGGCGACCAGATAGGTGCCGTCCTCGATCAGTTCGCTGTCGACGCCGAACACATTGCCGATGGCGCGGTCGAGTTGGGCCCGGCTGTAGTCGCGTCCGCCGAGTTCGCGCGCCGAAGCCGCGATCAGCGCTTCCAGCGCCGCGCGTTCGTCCATCCGCGCCTTGCGCACCGTAAGGTTTCCACCGGCCATGAAACCGCTCTAGAACCCGCAGCGAACGCCAGCAAGGCCAAGACAAACCAGGAATCGCCTCGATGACCTATCGCTCGCCCGTGCGCGACATCGTCTTCTCGCTCACCGAGGCCGCGGGCCTGCAGGCGCTGATCGACACCGGCGCCTATCCCGACCTGGACGCGGACACCGCGAGCGCGGTGCTCGAGGCCGCGGGCCAACTCTCCGACGAGGTGCTGGAGCCGCTGAACCGTCCGGGCGATCTGGCGGGCGCGACCTACGCCAACGGCAAGGTGACCGCGGCGCCGGGGTTCGCCGGCGCCTACAAGGCCTTTTCCCAGGGTGGATGGAACGGGCTCGCGGCCGACCCGGCGTTCGGCGGTCAGGGCATGCCCAAGGCGCTGGAGCAGGCGTCGTACGAGTGTTTCCACGCGGCGAACATGGCGTTCGGCCTCTGCCCGATGCTGACGCTCGCCGGCATCGAGGCGCTGCACGTCCACGGCACCGAGCGGCAGAAGACCCACGTCCTTCCGAAACTGATTTCGGGCGAGTGGAGCGGGGCGATGGTGCTGACCGAACCGCAGTCGGGCTCGGACCTCGGCACGATCCGATCGATGGCGAAGCCGAACGGCGATGGGACCTATGCGATCGACGGCCAGAAGATCTTCATCACCTGGGGCGATCACGACTGCGCCGACAACATCGTCCACTTCGTGCTGGCGCGCACGCCTGACGCGCCGTCGGGCACGAAGGGCATCTCGCTGTTCCTCACCTCGAAGTTCGACATTGGCGAGGACGGTTCGCTCGGTTCGCGCAACGCGTTCCGTCCGGTCGGCGTCGAGCACAAGCTCGGGATTCACGCCTCGCCCACCTGCGTGATGGCCTATGAAGGCGCGCGCGCGGAACTGGTCGGCGAGCTGAACCAGGGCCTGGCCCACATGTTCGTCATGATGAACGCCGCGCGCATGGCGGTCGGAGTGCAGGGCGTCGCCATCGCAAGCCGCGCCTGGGCGCGCGCCTTCGACTATGCGCGCGAACGCCGCCAGGGCCGCTCCGCCTGGACCGGCGAGGCGTCGGCGCCGATCTTCGATCATCCCGATGTGCGCCGCATGCTGGCGGTGACCCGCGCCAAGATCGAAGCCGCGCGCGGCATCTGTCTCTCGGCGTCTGCCGCGAGCGACCTCGCGCGGACCGCAAAGGGCGAGGACGACCGCGCCTTCTGGAAGCGCCGCGAAGATCTGTTGACCCCGATCGCCAAGGCCTGGTCCACCGATCTCGGCATGGAGTCCGCATCGATCGGCGTGCAGGTGCACGGCGGCATGGGTTTCATCGAAGAGACCGGCGCCGCACAGCATTATCGCGACGCGCGCATCGCGCCGATCTACGAAGGCACCAACGGCATCCAGGCCATGGACCTCGCAGGCCGCAAACTCGCCGGTGACGGCGGCAAGAGCGCGGGCGAACTGATCGCCGACATCCGTACGACGCTGGCTGCGCTGAATGGATCGGCCGACGCGCGCCTGAAGACGCTGGGCGCCCGCCTCGCCGCGGCCGTCGATGCCGCGCAAGCCGCGGGCGCGCTCCTGCTCGAGCGCAAGGGTACGCCGGACGCGCTTGCCGGCGCGGCGGGCTATCTGCGTCTGATGGGTGAGACGACCGGCGGCTGGATCCTGGCGAAGGGCGCGCTGGCCGCCGAGCGACGCCTCGCGGCTGGCGGGGAAGATGCGGCGTGGCTGATGGGCAAGCTCGATCTCGCGGCGGTCTATGCGGAGCATGTGCTGGCGCAGACGCCGTCACTCCTGCCATCGATCAGTCAAGGCGCCGCGGCGCTCGAGGCTCTGAACGCGGACGCGCTCGCTTAAAAAAACATTTCGCACAAAGAACCGAAGATAAGAGAAGAAGGAAAGAAGAGTAACGCCGGATCCGCGATCGACAGAGGTTCGACAGCGCCTGCGGCGCGGCGTCCTCGCGGCGAAGCCGCATTGCTTTTTCTTTGGTTCTTGCTTTCGTCTTTGGTTCTTTGTGATCAGTGTTTTCTTGAATCCCCTGGCGCATCCAGAAGATCAACCGTCTCGCGGATGAAAGCCGCGTGGACCACCACGCCGATCTCGAGTTCGACCTGTTTGGTGAGCACGCCGGACACGAAGGGGGGATTGCGCCCGCCGTCCGAGCGCCGCGCCGAATCGGGCGCCATGAACACCGGGCCGCCGGAGTTGCCCGGCATGACGTGCAGGTCGATCAGAAAGGTCGGGAAACGATCGGTCGGCGACAGCGGATAGGACGCGACGCGGCCGGAGCGCAGGATCGGGAACCCCGCCGGGTTCGACGACAGGCCGCTCGGAAAGCCGAGCGTCATCATCTCGTCGCCGGGCGCGACGGAGTAGCGTTTGAACGTGTCGCGGTCCGCCAGCCATGCCAGCGGGATCGCCGCCCGCGCGAAGGCGTCGGGCGCCTTGATCGACAGCACCGCCACGTCCTGGTCTGGATGCTCGGTCCACAGGGGCTTGCCGTGGTCGCGGATGCGCACGGTCTGCGGCGCATAGCGCCAGGCGCCATCCTTGCCCTCGATCCGCCAGCCGATCCGCGCCTCGTCGCCCGGCATCAGCTCGAACACGTGGGCGGCGGTGACCAGGACCGTCCGCGCGCGCCCATCCGGCGTCGGGTCGTCCAGCAGGAAGCCGGAACCGACCGTGCGCTTGTCTTCCGACTCGGGTTGCTCGATCTGGACCGTGGCGTTGATCAGATCGAGCGTCAGGTCCGCGTCCATGACGACTCCACGCCATCTTTCGTCAGAAAGAGGCCAAACAGGAAATCCTTCAAAGGTTTGACGCAAGGGGCGGCGCCGCTCAAGCTTGACCCTCGGTCGGGTGAAGGATTCTCTCCATGTCCAACAGTTCCGAGCGGGGCCTTGTTCTGGTCACCGGCGCCTCGGCGGGCCTGGGCGAGGCGTTCGCCCGCGCCTACGCGCGCCGGGGGCGAAACCTGGTGCTGGTGGCGCGGCGGAAGGACCGGCTGGACGCGCTGGCGACGGAACTTGCGCAGGCGCACGGGATCGCGGCGGAAAGTCTGGTCTGCGACCTTTCGGCGCTGGATGCGCAGAAATCCATCGTCGCCGCGCTGGACGGCCGCTTCGTCGAGACCTTGGTGAACAACGCGGGTTTCGGCGTCCCAGAGGATTTTCTCGACGTCATGTGGGAGCGTCAGCGCGACTTCCTGATGACCCTGGTGGTCAATGTCTGCGGACTGACCCATGCGCTGGCGCCGGCCATGGTCGCGCGGCGACGCGGCGCGATCGTCAACACCGCCTCCCTCGCAGGCTTTTCTCCGGGCGCGCCCGGCAATACGCTCTATCCCGCCGCCAAGAGCTTCGTAACCAAGTTCTCCCAATCGCTGGCGGCGGAACTGCGCGAGCACAACGTTAGAGTCACCGCGATCTCGCCGGGCTTTACCAAGACCGAGTTCCTGGAAACCGCGGGCGTCGGTCACGTGGTGGACGCGGCCCCCCGGATGTTCTGGCAGACCGCCGACGAGGTGGTCGAAACCGCCATCCGCGCCAACGAGCGCGGCAAGACCGTGGTGGTGCCGGGCTGGCACAACAAGACGGCGGCGGCGATGATGAAGTACCTGCCGGAGTCGCTGACCGGCGCCATGATCCGCGGCGGCGCCGCCAAATACCGCGTGAAACCGAAAGGCTGACGCCTCATGTCCTCTCATTTCGACATCGTCATCGTAGGATCGGGCGCGGGCGGCGCCACCCTGGCGCAACGCCTCGCGCCTACCGGCAAGTCGATCCTGATACTCGAACGCGGCGAGCACCTGCCGCGCGAGGCCGACAACTGGAACTCGAAAGCGGTGTTCGTCGACCGCAAGTACCGCACCAAGGAGCAGTGGTACGACAAGGCCGGCAAGCCCTTCGTGCCGAACACCCATTATTGGGCCGGCGGCAACACGACCTTCTACGGCGCAGCGCTGCTGCGCCTGCGTCCCGGCGATTTCGAGGAGCAGAAACATCCGGGCGGAATTTCGCCCGCGTGGCCGATCCGTTACGAAGACCTGAAGCCCTACTACGACGAGGCAGAGACCCTGTGGCGCGTTCACGGCACGCGCGGTGAAGATCCGTCCGAAGCGTCCGGCGATCCGGCCTATGCCTATCCGGCCATTCGCCACGATCCCGGCATCGAGCGCTTAAAGAACCACCTCGAAAGCCAGGGCTGGAAACCCTTCTCCCTGCCGCTCGGGGTGAACTGGCTCGAAGGCCAGCCGGTGCGCACGCCCTGCATCAAGTGCAAGACCTGCGGCGGCTATCCGTGCCTGTTGAAAGCCAAGAGCGACGCGCGCTCGATCGCACTCGAACCGCTGATGGACCAGAAGAACGTCACCATCCTCACCGGCCGCAAGGTGACCAAGCTGGAGACCGACCCGTCAGGCAAGACGGTGACCGAGGTCGTCTGCACCGACGGGCTCGGCCGCGAGGAACGCTGGAGCGGCGACATCGTGGTGATGGCCGCGGGCGCGGTGAACACCGCTCTAGTGCTGCTCGCCTCGCACAGCGACTCGCATCCGAACGGTCTGGCCAACGGCTCCGACCAGGTCGGGCGCAACTACATGTTCCACACCTTGACGGCCATGCTGTCGCTGACCGCCGAACCGCTCGATTCCACCTTTCCCAAGACGCTGGCGGTCAACGACTTCTACTGGAAGGATCCGCGTGGGGGCTTCGACCTGCCTATGGGACACATCCAGCTGCTCGAATATATGTCGGGGCAGACGCTCGAGGGTCAGGTGCGCGACTGGATTCCGCCGTCGCTGGTGCCGGCGCATTTCATGGACGCGGTGGCGGAACGTCTGTTGAGCTTTCTCGTCATCTCCGAGGACCTGCCCGACCCGAACAACCGCGTGAGCTGGGGCGACAACGGCCGCATCGACCTGCACTACAGCCACAACAATCTCGAAGGTCACGAACGGTTGGTGCATACGCTCGATCAGGCGCTGGACGGTTTTTCCAACCACACCCATCCGCTGAGTCAGCATCACTTCCAGTTCGACTCGCTGTTGCCGCTCTACGGCACGGCGCACCAGACCGGCACAGTGCGTTTCGGAACCGACCCCAAGTCGTCGGTGCTCGATCCGTGGTGCAAGGCGCACGAACTCGACAACCTCTACGTCGTCGACTCCGGCTTCTTCGTAACCAGCGCGGCGGTGAACCCGACCCTCACCATCGTCGCCAACGCGATGCGAGTGGGGGATCAGTTGAAGGACCGGTTGCGATAGGCTTTTTTGAATTCCGCTCATCCCCGCGAAAGCGGGGACCCAGGTGTTTTACGCATGTCCAAGCAAGTGTTGAGTGCGGGAAAAATTCTAAAGGCGTAGCGGAGATTCTAGCTGGCAAGCAAAAAGCCTGGGTCCCCGCTTTCGCGGGGATGAGCGGTATTATTGTACGTGCTCGTCGGCGCCGGGCTCGCTAAAAGCACAGCATGACCGATCCGCAGCCCTACCCTCCCGTCGCCCCCAAACACCCCCACCGTATCGAACAGCTCGGCCGTGTCCGCGTCGACGACTACGCCTGGATGAAGGACGAGAATTGGCAGCAGGTGATGCGCGACCCAAAGGTCCTGCGCGCCGACATCCGCGCCCACCTGGAGGCTGAGAACGCCTACACCGAGGCGATGCTGGCGGGGACCAAGGACCTGCAGGCGAAAATCTTCGAGGAGATGAAGGGGCGCATCAAGGAGGACGACGCCTCAGTCCCCCAGCCCGACGGGCCCTGGGACTACTATTCGCGCTATGCCATCGGCGCCCAGCACCCGATCCTGGCGCGCCGCCCGCGCGGTCGCGACGACGGCGAACAGGTGCTGCTCGATATCGACGCCCTGGCCAAGCCGCACGCCTACTACGCGGTCGGTCACGCCGAACACAGCGCCGACCACGCGCTCTACGCCTGGGCCGAGGACGACCAGGGGTCGGAGTACTATCGCGTCCGCGTGAAGGACCTCGCGTCGGGTCAGGTGCTCGACCATGCGATCGAGAGCTCCACCGGCGACTTCGCCATCTCGCCCTGTTCGTCATGGCTGTTCTGGACCTGGCGCGACGAGAACGGCCGGCCGGCTCGCATCTTCCGCCGGCCGATCCGCGGCGGCGAGGACGCGCTCGTCTACGAGGAAAAAGACCCCGGCTTTTTTCTGGGGGTCAGCGTCACCGCGTCGGAAGCCTTCATCGTCATCGGCGCCGGCAACCAGGAGACCAGCGAGGCCTGGCTGATCTCCGCCGCCGATCCCACCGCCGATCCGCGGCTGGTCGAACCGCGCCGCACCGGCATCCGCTACGAACTCGAGCACTGGACCGACCGCTTCGTGGTTCGCACCAACGACGATGGCGCCATCGATTTCAAGCTGATGTGGGCCGACGAAACGGATCCGTCCAAAGCGAGTTGGCGCGAGTGGATCGGTCACCGCCCCGGCGTGTTCGTAACCGGGCTCCACGCCTGGCGCGACTGGCTGGCCATCGGCGAGCGGGCCGACGCCAACGACCGGATCGTCATCGTCCGTCGCGAGGACCTGAGCACCCACGTCATCGCGGTCGAGGAAGAGGCCTACGCCCTGGCCCTGGACCCAGGCCTCGAATACGCCAGCGACGTCGCGCGCTATGTCTATACCTCGCCGACCACGCCGCGGCAGTGGTTCGACTACGACATGGCGACCCGCGAGCGAACGCTGCGGAAGACCCAGGAGGTCCCCTCCGGCCACGACCCGGCCCGCTATCGGACTCGCCGGCTCTATGCGGACGCCCCCGACGGCGCGAAGGTCCCGATCACCGTCCTGATGTTGAAGGACACGCCGCTCGACGGGTCGTCGGCCCTGATGCTCTACGGCTACGGCTCTTACGGCCACGCGCTGGAGCCTGCGTTTTCGATTCGGCACCTGTCCCTGGTCGACCGGGGGTGGATCTGGGCGGTCGCCCATGTGCGCGGCGGGTCGGAAAAGGGCTGGGGCTGGTTCCTCGACGGCCGCAAGGACAAGAAGACCAACAGCTTCACCGACTTCATCGCCTGCGCCGAGACCTTGGCGGACCAAGGCTTCGGGCGGCGCGGCAAGATCACCGCCTATGGAGGGTCTGCCGGGGGGCTGCTGGTGGGAGCGGTGACCAACCTCAGACCCGACCTGTGGTGCGGGGTGGTCGCGGCGGTCCCGTTCGTGGACGTGCTCAACACCATGAGCGATTCGAGCCTGCCCCTGACCCCGCCAGAATGGCCGGAATGGGGCAATCCGCTGGAGGATCCGGAGGCCTACGATCGCATCGCGGGCTACAGCCCCTACGACAATGTGGCTGAAATATCCTACCCGGCGGTCCTGGCTACCGGAGGCCTCTCCGACCCCCGCGTCACCTACTGGGAACCGTCCAAGTGGGCGGCCCGCCTGCGGGCCTCGACGACCTCGAAAAACCCAATCCTGCTGAGGATAAACCTGGAAGCGGGCCATGGCGGAGCGTCTGGCCGATTCGATTTCCTGAAGGAGATCGCCCTCGACTACGCCTTCGCGGTCTGGGCGGTCGAGCGCCGTTAAAAAACGGTTATTCCACTGCCGGTTCCCCGGTAATCCGGGGTGAAACTTTCCCTGACGCCTGGGGAAACGATGTCAAAAATGCAACAGGACCGCCACATCCTGATCATAATCGTTGCACCGGCTCGGCCGGCCGAGCCATAGTCCGACCCTCGTTATGACAAACCACCGGTCCCGCGGCCGGAAACGAGGGGGAACAATGCAAAGATTCAGAAACCAACTGCTTGCGTCCACAGTCATTGCCGCCGGCTTTACGCTCATGGTTCCGGCCATGGCCTCGGCGCAGGACCAGACGCCGCCGCAACAACAGCAAACGCCGCCGCCGAGCACGACTCAGAAGTCCAACGAAGTCTCTGAAGTCGTCGTTACCGGTTCGCGCATCCACCGCAACGAGTACAACTCGGCGGCGCCGATCCAGGTGCTCTCCGGCGACACCGCCAGCCTCGAAGGTCTGGCCAATACCGCCGAAATCCTGTCGACCTCTTCGCTGGTGGCCGGTTCGTTCCAGGTGAACAACCAGCTGACCGGCTTCCTGGTCACCGGCGGCCCGGGCACGAGCACTATCCAGCTCCGCGGCCTCGGCGCCCAGCGCACCCTGGTGCTGGTCGACGGCTATCGCATGGGTCCCGCCGGCGTCGGCGGCACCGTCGGTCCGTTCGACCTGAACGTCATCCCGGCGTCGATCGTCGACCGGATCGAAATCCTGAAGGACGGCGCCTCGTCGATCTACGGCTCCGACGCCGTGGCCGGCGTGATCAACGTCATCACCAAGAAGAACCTCGATGGCGGCGTGATCAACGCCTACACCGAACTCAGCCAATACGGCGGCGGCAACCAGTACGACGTCAACGGCGGCTGGGGTAAGGTCTTCGACAAGGGCTACTTCAACGTTTCGTTCGACTACTACGCCCAGGATCGCCTGAAGGCCGGCCAGCGTCCGGACACGGCCTGCGCGGCGGACTACGAGTTCGACCAGGCGGGCCATCCGGTCGACCGTCCCGCCCAGGGTCACGGCAAGCAGTGCTTCAACCTGTTCGCCGACGCCTTTGAGACTCCGGCCTTCTCCCCCAGCGGCGGTGCGGCCTACAGCGGCGGCACCCTGATCCTGCAGCCGATCGTTGCGGGCCAGACCTATCCCGGGACCCAGCAAGGCAACTCCGACGCCTTCGGCAATCCGGTTCCGGCCGGGTTCGTGCGTGAAGACCGCGCGGGCTTCCCGGGGACCTTCCCGTACGACAACTTCTCGTCGCCGTTCTATGACAACTCAGACGTGCTGAGCGGCACCAAGCTGTTCACTGTCACGGGCCGCGGCGGCATCGATCTGAGCGCCGACACGACCCTCTACGGCGACTTCCTGGTTAACCGTCGTATCTCCGAGCAGAACGGCGATCGCCAGTTCTTCCCGGACGTGTACGCGGGCCAACAGAACGTTCCGGCGTCGCTGCAGCCCAATCCGGTCACCGGCATCTTCCCGGTCGGCTTTGTCCTGCTGCCGATCATGCCTGCGCCGTTCGATGGCAAGCAGACGGTCGACTACTACAACGTCGACGTCGGCATTAAGGGCAAGCTGCCCGACGGTCCGCTGTTCGGCGGCTGGGACTGGGATCTGCACGCTCGCGACAGCCGTTCCGACGGCACCTACTCGTACCTGTTCATCTACAATGACCGGGTCAATGCGATCACGAGCCTCGCCGGTCCGGCGACGACCAACTGTAACCAGAACCTGATCACCATCTCGCAGCACCAGAAGGGCGGCCAGTGCTCGACCCTCGGCCCGAACGGCCTGCCCCTGCTGAACCCCAACGAGCTGGCCGGCAAACTGACGCCGGCGGAGAAGGCGTTCCTGTTCGGTGACGAAGAAGGCAAGACCATCTTCGACGAGTATGAGTTCCAGGCGAACATCACCGGCGACCTCCTGCAGCTGCCCGCGGGCAAGCTGTCGGTGGCGCTCGGCGCCGACTATCGCCACTCGCACATTAAGGACACGCCTGGTTACAACGAACTGGCCGGCAACCTGTGGGGCCAGACCTCCGCGGGCATCACTCAGGGCTCCGACGCCGTGAAGGAAGCCTACGCGGAAGTGGAAGCGCCGCTGTTGAAAGGCATGCCGTTCATCAAGTCGTTGGATCTGCAGGCCTCGGCCCGCTACACCGACTATGACATCGGCGGTTCGAACTCGACCTGGAAAGTGGGTCTGAACTGGCAGGTCAACGACTGGTTCCGGATTCGCGGCACCGAAGGCACCTCGTTCCGCGCTCCGGAGCTGTACGAGCTGTTCCTGGCCAACCAGACCGGCTTCCTGCCGCAGGCCTCCGTCGATCCCTGCATCAACTATCAGGACAGCAGCAACGCCAACCTGATCAAGAACTGCGCCTCGGTCGGCGTGCCAGCCGGCTACACCGGCAACGGTTCGAGCGTGCAGGTCACCACGGGCGGCGGCGCCGGCCACCTGAAGGCGGAGACTTCGAAGGCCACGACCTTCGGCTTCATCTTCACGCCGACGTTCACCGACTTCTCGCTGGCGGTCGACTACACCGACATCACGGTGAACAACGAAGTGCAGCCCTTCGGCGCGGCCACCATCGCGTCGCAGTGCTACACGGCGGTCAACTTCCCGGCTAACGGCTTCTGCGGTCTGCTCGTGCGCGACGAAAATCCCGCCGACACGCGCTACCTGCAGATCCTGACGGTGAACTCCAGCTACGTGAACATCGCGACCCAGACCGAACGGGCCATCGACGTCACGGCGCGTTGGCGCCACGACTTCGACCTCGGTCGCCTGGAAGTGAACTCGCAGCTGACCTGGGACCTGGAGAACACGACCCAGACCTTCGCCGGCATCGCGACGCCGAACTACAGCGGCACGACCTATGACTTCAAGGGTCCGTCGTTTGCGGGTCTGACCAACGTGCGCTTCGACCACGGTCCCTGGACCTTGCTGTGGACGATCCAGTTCCTCGGCGAAGGCTCCGACCGCGACCTGTTGGGCACGCAGGTGAACAGCACGCGCTATAGCTCGACCTGCACCAACAGCACCCTGCCGGGCGTGCAAGCGCCCTGTACCACGCTGCTGGGCCTGAACGGCGGCACCATCGCGGTTGTGCCGCAGACTGTGAACCTGAAGACCTACACCGAGTTCACCAGCTACCACCACCTGTCGATCCGTCGCTCGTGGGATACGCTGACGGTGACCGCGGGCGTGCAGAACCTGTTCAACGAGCGGCCCCCGGCCGTGTCGTCGGGCGAGTTCCGCAAGGGCACTGCGGCGCTCAACGGCTACGACATGATCGGTCGTCGCTTCTTCCTGACGGTGTCGAAGAAGTTCTGATCGGACTGACTGACCAGACCAAGGGGCGGCGAGAGCAATCTCGCCGCCCTTTTTCTTTGCCGATTTCCCCAGCACGCGACTCGCCCCATCACCGCCTCCCATGATCGTCCGCGACGCCGAGGCCCGCGACCACGCGCCCATGCTGGCGATCTATGCCCATCACGTTCTGAGCGGGCTGGGCAGCTTTGAAGAGGCGCCGCCGGACGCGGCCGACTTCACCCAGCGCATGGCCGCCATCGCCCGTCTCGGCCTCCCCTGTCTGGTCGCGGAGAGCGCGGGCGCGATTGCGGGCTACGGCTATGCCTCGGCCTATCGGCCGCGCATCGGCTACCGCTACACCGTCGAGGACAGCGTCTACGTGGCGCCAGGACATCTGGGCCAAGGCGTCGGCCGCGCCCTGCTGCAGGGACTGATCGAACGCTGCACGGCGAAGCGCCTGCGCCAAATGATGGCCTTCATCGGCGACAGCGGCAACGCGCCCTCCGTAGCACTCCACCGCGCCTGCGGTTTCGAGGCCGCGGGCATCCTGCGCTCCATCGGCTTCAGGCACGGTCGCTGGGTCGACGTGGTGGTGATGCAGCGCGCCCTGGCTCAGGGCGACACGGAGCCGCCCGAGGGACCCGGCTGGGTCGCGGGCTGAACCTGCATCCCCGCCGCTTCGGCGATGATCCGCGCGACCGCGTCGCGCTGGTCCAGGAATCGGTGACCGCCCGGCACGGGAGCGGGCGTGGCGAGCGCCGGCGGCAGATGCGGACAGGCGGCGCGGTGATCGTCCCGGCCCCAGATGCAGACCGCCTTCAGGCCGCCGAGTTTCGCAAGTTCGCTTCGATCGGAGAAGGCGAATGGGTCGTCGACGATGTCCATCAGCGACCAGGGCCGGATCACCAGTTCGGCGGTCCCCACCGGCGCGATCATGGCGATGAGTTGAAGTCGTGCGCGAAGCCGATCCGGCAGCCGCCGCGCCAGCACCGGCGCGACATTGGCCCCGTAGGAATAGCCGACCAGCACGATCTTCCGCTGGCCCCAGACCGCCGAATAGCGGTCGATCACCCGCGCCAGGTCCGCCGCGGCCTCGTCCGCGGTTCGCTCGCGCGCGAAGTAATGCAGCGAATCGACCACCACCACCGGCGCGCCGAAGCGGTTGAGGCCCTCGGTGAAAGTCAGGTCCCCGTCCTGCCAGCCGTTGTCGCCGGTGTAGTAGATGACCAGCGGCGCCGCGGCTGACGTCCGGGCCGGCGTCCTTTCAACCAGCGGCAGGTTGCGTAGACCGGGCCCCGCATGCGGTGCCCCGCCCCCCGGCAGCGGGTCGCGCGCCAGCACCACGACGAAGGCGATGGTGTTCAGGAGCACGACGATGCCAAAGGCGCCCAAGGCCCACAAAATCCACCGGCGAAGTCGTGGTCCATTCATGACAGTCTTGGCCTGGGACCGATCCTGGGGCAGCTTCGGCGGCGCCCCGTCGGGCACCCAGGCGGGTTCATAGGGAGCGTCCTGCGTGAAGACCAGCATCGCCGTTTTTGCCGCCGCCATTACCCTGGCCTTTGCCGGCTCGCGGGTTTCCGCCCAGACGCCGGCCCACGTGCCGCTTTCCCCGCACGAGGGCGATTTCACGGTGAAGGACTTCAAGTTCAAGTCCGGCGAGAGCCTGCCCGAGCTGCGCCTTCACTACACGACCCTGGGAACGCCGCGGCGCGACGCCCGCGGTCACGTGGTCAACGCAGTCCTGATCATGCACGGCACCGGCGGCGACGGTCATCAGTTCGAGCGGCCCCAGTTCGCCGACGTGCTGTTCGCGCCGGGCGGTCTGCTCGATCCGGCGAAATATTTCATCATCCTCCCCGACGACATCGGCCACGGCAAATCGTCCAAGCCCAGTGACGGCCTGCACGCACGCTTCCCGCACTACGACTACGACGACATGGTCGAGGGCGAATATCTGCTCGTCGCCAAGGGGCTCGGCGTCGACCACCTGCGCCTGGTCATGGGTACGTCCATGGGCTGCATGCACAGCTTCCTGTGGGGTGAGCAGCATCCGACGATGATGGACGCCCTGATGCCGTTGGCTTGCGAGCCGACCCAGATCGCCGGGCGCAACCGTATCTGGCGCAAGATGGTGATCGACGCGATCACCCAGGATCTGGCGTGGAAAGGCGGCGACTATACGGTCGAGCCCCGCGAGGCTCTGCGCGCCGCGTCCAATCTGCTGATGATCGCCGGCAGCGCGCCGCTGCCCTGGCAGATCGCCTATCCGACGCGTGACGCGGCGGACGCCGATCTCGCCACCTTTACCGATCACGAGCTGAAGACGTTGGACGCCAACGACCTGCTCTACCAGGTCGCCTCGTCGCGCAACTACGACCCTTCGGCCGCGCTGGAATCGATCGTCGCGCCGGTGATGTGGGTCAATTCCGCCGACGACTTCATCAATCCGCCCAACCTCGGCATCGCCGAGCCGCTGGCCGCGCGCATCAAGCATGTGCGCTACGTCGTAATACCGGCGACCGCACAAACCCACGGCCACGGCACCCACACCTGGGCGGCAATCTGGCAGGGCTACATGAAAGAACTGCTGGAGAGCACGCAGCCTAGGTAGGGTCTTTTTGGCGCGGCTCGCGAGCAGAAACCGCTTCACACTTTTCCTCGACCCGCTCAGGCGTAACCGAACCGGTCGACCCAGGGCTGGAGCTTCGGGAGCACCGGCGCAAGCTGATCCGCGTAGCGCATCCAAGTCGGAACCGTTTCGCGATAGATGCCGCGCCGCACCTGGCCGGCGCTCGGCGTCGAGATGGTGCGTGCCTGAGCATTCGCGGCGAAATCGTGGAAGGCGTCCGACCATTCGAGCCCGAGATAGTCGCAAAGACCGCGCGTTTCGCTCTCGAAATCCTCGACCAGCCGTTCATGACGCACCTCGCGCAGATCGAGCGGCAGGGCGGTTCGATAGACCTCCGCCAACCGCATCACCGCGTCGTACAGATCCGCGGCGCCGTCGAGAGCCAGCATGGCGTAGGTCGCCGGGTTCGGTGCGAACACCTGGCGAAAACCGCTCAGCACCGTGTCGCGCGGATCGCGCCGTGCGAACAGAACCTTCGCGTTGGGAAACAGCGCGGCGATGATCGGCAAGTTGATCGTGTCGAGCGGCATCTTATCGACAAACACCCGTCCCTCGACCTCGGCGCCCGCCTCCCGCGCGCGCCGCCAATAGGCGTCGCGAAAGCGCTTCGCCGTCGCGTCGTCGAGCGACAACAACGATCGCGGCCCATCCGCCCGGCCAAAGAAGCGACGGGCCGCCTCGGCCAGGAGATCGCCCTCCTCCAGCGCCGTCACCTTCGGATGGGCGCCGAGAATATGTTCGAGCAGCGTGGTGCCGGATCGCGGATAGCCGAGCAGGAACACGTGTCCGCGCGCGCCGGATGCGCCGGTGTCCGGGTTCACCCGCCAATCCTGCGGCGTCACGCCGGAAAAAGCCTCAGTGAGCGTGCCGATCAGATAGCGCAGCTCCTCCGAGGACATCGCCCAGCCGGCGTGGATCAGCCGGCGCTCTTCATTGCCGCGCCGCCAGGCGTCGAAGGCCTGCGGATAACGGCCGAGACCGTGCAGGGCCTCGCCCAGCAGGCTCTCCATCGCCGCGTGCAGCAGAGGCGTGAGCGGTGGCTCGGCGCCGCGCGGTTCGAGCATGAAGGTGAGCCGCGTCTTCGCCTCGTCGAACGCGCCTTCGCCGACCTCGCACGCCGCCATGGCCGCCATCGCGGTTGCGTGACCAGGCGCGAACACCAACACCGCCTCCGCCCGCGCGCGGCCTTCGCGCCAATTGCCCGTTCGGGCGTGCAGGTTCGCGAGCGACGCTCCGGCGTCGGCGTGGAGAGGACCGAGCGCCAGCGCCGCTTCGAACCGCGCCTGGGCATCGTCCACCGCACCCATCGTCGCCAGACATTCGCCCGCGCCATAGTGCGCGTCCGCGCGGCTCGGATCCGCGTCCAGCGCCGCCTTGAACACCGGCAGCGCCTCGCGCCGCCGGTCGAGATCCATCAGGCACCCCGCGAGCGCGATCAGCGTGTCGATGTCGTTCGGCTGCAGGCCGAGCGCCCGGCGCAGCAAGCCGATCGCCTCGTCCTCGCGACCTTCGCGACGCAAGCCGTCAGCCGCCAAGCGCAGCGCCAGCGGGTGACTGAGCCCGCGCGCGACCGCGTCGGCGGCTAGGCTGCGCGCCCACTCGGCGTCGCCGCTCGCGTCGGCGCTTTCGATGGCCGCGATGGTCTCCGCCGTACTCATTGTTCGCCTTGGTCGTAGCCATGCGGCGCAATCCACGGCTCGAGGATCGGCAGTACGGACGCGATCTGATCGCGATAGCGCCGCCATTGGCCCGCACCGTCGCGATAGACGCCGCGTCGGACCTGGGCCGCGCTGGGCGTGTTGATCAGGCGTCCCTGGGCGCGCGCCGCAAAATCGAGCACAGCCTCGTCCCACTCGAGATCGAGAAACGCGACCACACCGCGCGCCTCCTCTTCAAAGTTTTCCACCAGGGTCTCGTAACGCACCTCGCGCAGCGCGAGCGGCAACACACGGCGATAGACGTCGGCCAGGCGCATGACCGCGGCATAGAGCTCGGCCGATCCCTTCGGCGACAGCATCGAATAGGTCGCGATGTTGGGCAGGAACGACCGGCGAAAACAGCTCAGCACCACGTCGCGCGGATCGCGTCGCGCGAACAGGATCTTGGCGCGCGGGAACAGCTTGGCGATAGCCGGCAGTTTGGGGGTGTTCAGCGGCAGCTTGTCGATGAACGTCTTCCCCGCCGGCTCGACCCCGGACGCGCGAACCCGCCGCCAATAGTCCGCGCGGAACCGTTCCGCCGCCTCTGCGTCGAGCCGCGCCAACTGTTCCACTCCGCCGGGCGCCGCGAGATAGGCCGCCTCCGCCGCGTCGAGCGTCGGCTGCTCCTCCAGGGTCACGACCTTCGGATGCGCGGCCAGCACGGTCTCCAGCAGGGTAGTGCCCGAACGGGGAAAGCCGACCAGGAACACGTGCGTCTGCGCCACTGCTTCCGACGGCGAGACCGGCGCGCCGCTCCAGTCGGCGGGATCGGCGTGTGCAAAGGTCTTGGTGAGACGGTCGAGATTATCCTGATAGGCCCGCGACGCCGCCGGATAGTCAGCCGACACCTGCTGGCGGAACAGCTCATTGGCCGCAACGTAGGAGAGATAGGCGGCCGCGGTGCGATCCTGACCGTCGAGCGCATCGGCGAGCAAACCGGTGGCGAGGGCCCGCGAATGGGTATCGATTCCGGGTGAGCGCATGAGGTCACGCGCCCGCATCTCCGCCTCGGCGAAACGCCGCGCGCGCAGATCGACGAGGCTGAGCGCGAGAGCCGCGTCGACCTGACCAGGCGCATCCGCGAGCGCCCGTTCGGCGTGACCTCGCGCCTCGTCCGCGTCACCGCTTCGCGCCAACAGGCTGGCGAAAGCGCCCCGAGCGTCTGCGTAGGCCGGCAATATTTCCAAGGCGCGTTGAAAGCTCACCCGCGCGCCCTCGAAATCGCTGTCGTTGGCAAGGGTCTTGGCGAGCGCGTAGTGCGCCTCCGCCGACGTCGGATCCGCGCGGATCGCCGCCTCGAACATCCGGATCGCGTCGCCCGAGCGACCCAGCGCGATCAGCCGTCCGCCGAGCCCGACCAGCAGCATCGCATCGTCGGGCGTGCGTTCGATCGCCCGCGCGAGCAGCCGCGCGCCCTCGCGACCGCGGCCGGAGCGTTCCATCGTCTCGGCGACCAGACGCACCACCATAGACTGACCCGGCGCTTCGCACACCGCGACATCGGCGAGCGCAACCGCTTCGTCGAGACGTCCCGCCGACAAGGCGTTCCGCATCCGATCGAAATGTTCCGCCCCGCTCGCCACGCCGCCTACTCGACCGGATAGCCCTTGGGCCCGATCCAAGGCGCGAGCAGCGGCATGATCGGCGACAGCTGCGCGGCATAGGCCCGCCACTGCCCCTCGCCTTCGCGATAGAGCCCGCGACGCACCTGCACCGCGCTCGGCGTCGACACCGTGCGCTTGTTGGAGGCGGTGGCGAAATCGCGCATCGCCTCGTCCCACTCCGCACCGATGAACGCGCAGACCGCGCGCGCCTGGATGTCGAAATCCGCCACCAGATGCTCGTAGCGCACCTCGTGGGTCGGCAGGTTAAGGACGCTCTGGTAGCGTTCGTAGAGGGTCATGGCGGCGCCGTAGAACCGCGCTGCGCCGTCGATGCTGGTGAAACTATAGGTCATCGGATTGACCATGAAGGCGTGACGGAAACAGCTCAGCACCACATCCCGGGGGTCACGCCGTGCGAACAGGATTCTCGCGTCCGGAAACAGCCTGGCGACCAGCGGCAGGTACATCGATCCGATCGGCATCTTGTCGACGAAGATCTTGCCGCGCGGCTCGACGAACATCGACGCCGTGTGCCAGTAGTCGCGCCGATAGCGCGCCGCCGCCTCGGGCGTCAGCGTGACGAGCTTCTCGAAGCCCGACGGATCTATCAGCAGCTCCGCGTCCGCCTTGGCCAGGGTCGGCTTTTCCTCCAGGGTAACGACGTCGCGGTGCGCCGCCAGCACCTGTTCCAACAGTGTCGTGCCCGAGCGGGGGAAGCCCACCAGGAAGACGTGTTGCTTGACCTCGGGCGCACGCTCGTCGGCCGCCCGCGGCACGCCGAGCCAACGCTCCGGCGTCTCCTGTTCGAAGGCGCGGGTCAGGCGATCGGCGCGTGCGGCGAGCGCCGCGGCGGGCGCCGCATAGGTGGACTCGAAGATGGCGCGCATGCCGTTATTGGCGTCGCGATAGGCTTCGAACGCCTCGGCGGCGCGGCCCTGGCCGTGGATGGCGTCCGCCAACACGCTCATCGCGGAGACGCGTTCGCCCTCCTCCAGGCTTTCGTGTGCGAGGAGCGTGCGCATACGCGCTTCCGCGGCTTCGAACTTGCGCTCGCCGGTATCTGCGATACCGAGCGCCAGCATCGCGTAGCCATTGTCGGGATCCTCGACCAGGACGCGCTCGGCCTCGCTGCGCGCCTTCGCCGGTTCGCCTATGCGCGCCAGCATCAGCGCCATGGATGCACGCGCCTCAATATAGCCGGGATCGATTTCGAGCGCGCGAACGTAATGCTTACGCCCGAGCTCCACGTCGCCGGCGCCCGCCAGAGTGCGCGCCATCAGAAAGTGCGCTTCGGCGGCGACGGATTGGGACTTGGCGGCTTCACCGAGAATGCGCAGGGCGTCGCCGTGCAATCGCTTGACCGCGAGCAGGGCGCCGAGCTTGACCAGGATGGTCGGCTCACCCGGCATCAGCACCAGGGCGCGGTTCAGGAAGGCGATCGCCTGATCGGGCTTGTCCTGGCGCTCGAGATCTTCCGCCACCAGGCGGACCAGCAGCGGATGCTTCACGCCCGCGCGCAAGGCTTCCTGTGCGACGCCGGCGGCGGCGGCCAGGTCGTCGGCGGCGACCGCCGCATTCACCCGATCAAAATACTGTGTCGCGTCGTCCACGGGATTTGCCTTTAGACACGACGGTTTAGCCGTTCGCCGCGTGGTTCGCCAGGGCCGGCTCAGGCCGCTTTCGAGGCGCCCTGCCACACGGCAAGGTCTTGGGCGACCTCGCTCACCACATCGGACCAGTCGCCGAGCCGCGATTGGCGCACGGTGCGCATCGTCGGATACCAGGGCGTGTCGCTGCGTCCGGCGAGCCAGCGCCACTCCGCCGTGGCCGACAGCATGACCCACACCGGCTTGCCCATGGCGCCCGCGAGGTGCGCCACCGCGGTGTCGACGGCGATGACCAGGTCGAGGTTCTCGATCAGGGCCGCGGTCGCTTCGAAATCGGCCAGGGCGGGAGCGTGGTCGGGCAGGCCGAAGAGCGTGGCGATCTCGCCGCTGCGCGCACCCACCTGCAGGCTGACCGGCGTCCAGCCCGGAACCGTCAGAAGCGGCGCGATCTCCTCGGTTCGCATCGACCGTCGCGCGTCATTGGGGTGGGCCGGATTGCCGGACCAGACGATGCCGAACTTGCGTCCCGCCGGCAGATGTGCGCGCCAGGCCTCCACGCGCGCAGGATCGGCGACGAGCTTTTCCGGCGCGGGCAAGGTCTCGAGCGTGGTCCGCAACAGCCACGGCAGGCTCATCTGTTCGACCCACAGGTCGTAGGGCGGCACGGGTTCGTCGCGATCGATCACCGCGCCGGGAAGCTGTTGCAGCAGTGCGACGAGTTTACCGTCGCAGGCGAGCATCGGCTTGGCGCCGAGATCGGCGAGCGGTTTCAGGAACCGGCTGAACTGGAGCGTGTCGCCCAGGCCTTCGGAGGCGCAGACGAGCAGGGTGCGGCCTTCGACCGGCTCGCCTCGCCACATCGGCGCGTCGAGCTGTTCGGCGAAGCGCGCCTTGGCCGGTCCCTCCCATTCGCACTGCGCATAGAGCGGCCAACCGCGCGCGTAGTCGCCCTGGCGCAGCAGCGAAAGGGTGAGCGCCCAGCGCGCTTCGTCGTGGGCGGGATCGCGTTCGAGCGCCGCCTCGCACAGGACCTGGGCCTCGACCACGCGATCGGCGCCGATCAGCAGGAACGCCAGGTTGGAGATCGCCGGTTTCAGCGCCGGATCGAGCGCCAGCGCGACGCGCAGCGCGCGTTCGGCGTCCGCCTCGCGGTTGAGCGCGCCGTACAGGCTGGCGAGGTTGAGCTGCGCCGGCGCGAAACCGGGCTGCAAGGCGACGGATCGTTCGAGCGCCGCCAACGCCTCGTCCAAACGCGCTTCGGCCTTCAACGCGCCGGCCAGGACGAACCACGCGGTCGCGTGCGCCGGGTCGCGCGCCACCGCGCGTTCCGCCGCCGTCACGGCCTCCGCCGCCCGGCCCGCGCCGCAGAGCGCCGCCGCCAGTCCGGCGTGCGCATCGACCTGCGCCGGGTCGAGCGTTAGTGCTTGTTCATAGGCCGCGATGGCGGCCGTGTGCTCACCGCGAACGCTCTCTGCGGCGCCGAGCGCGATCCAGGCCGCAAGGTTGCCGCCGTCGAGGTCGAGGGCGTTGCGATAGGCGCGGACTTCGCCCGGCTGGTCGCCCAGCGCGCGGCGCGCGTCCGCCAGCAGGAACCAGGCCTGGGGCTCGTTCGCCGCCGCGGCCGCAAGCCTTTCCCACCGCTCCGCCGCCTCCGCGTATCGTCCCTGCTCGAAGAACAGCAGGCCCGAAAGATGCAGCGCATTGGCTTGCCGCGGCGTCGCGTCGAGGATGGCCGAGTAGAGCGCGTCGGCGGCCGCGGCGTCGCCCGCCTGGTGGCGTGCAAGCGCCTGTTCGAGCGTCGCCTGTTCGAGCGTCGTCTGTTCGAGCGTCGCTTGGCGATTCTGCATGGCCCATCCTTGCTGAGTCGGAGCGAGCCTAGGCGTAAACCCTTACTCGCGCTTAACCGGCTTCGGCGCGGCTGTCCGCCGTCTCGACGAAGGCCTTGCCGCGACGCTCGGGCCCGACCACGGTCAGGATCGCGATGACGACCGCGAACAGGCCCGCGATCACCGCCAGGGCAAAGCTGTAGTTGTCATGGCGCGACTCGGCGACGCGCGCCTGGATCACTGCATTGCCTGAGGCGAGCAGGTTGCCGAGCTGGTAGACGAAACCCGGGAACAGCCCGCGCGACAGATTGGGCGACAGCTCGTTCAGGTGCACCGGAATGACGCCCCAGGCGCCCTGCACCATGACCTGCATGGCGAAGGCGCCGAGCGCGAGCGTGACCAGGGTGTGCGAATAGGCCCATAGCCAGATGATCGGTAGCGACAGCACCGCCGCGGTAATGATCGCGATCTTGCGGCCCACGCGCTCGGACCAGGCGCCGAAGGCGAGGCCGCCCAGGATGGCGCCGCAGTTCATGATCGCGGTGATCAGGCCCACCGTCCTGGTGTCGAGTTTCAGCTGCACCTGCAGGAAAGTCGGATAGAGATCCTGGGTGCCGTGGCTGAAGAAGTTGAACGCGGTCATTAGCAGGACTGCGTAGAGCGCCATTTTCCACTGTTTGCGGAACAGCACGAACAGCGCGACGAGCCCGATCGGCACGTCGATGAAATAGATCCACAGCTCTTGCGGCGTCAGCGCGCCGACCACCGCCTTCAGCGCCGGCCATTGGCCGAGACCGCCGAACAGGGCGGCGACGTCCTCGCGACCGATCGGGCCGAGCAGCGCGGGACCCACGCCCACGGCCAGGGCGATAAGCCCCGCGCCCCACAGCATCAGGGGATTGCGCCTGGGCGCCGCGTCGCGGTGCGCTTCGAAGGCCGGCGACTCTTTTACGTGCATGCGGATGAGCACGACGAGGAGCGCGGGAATGACGCCGACCATGAACATTCCGCGCCAGCCGATCAGGTCGAACAGAAGGGCGTAGACGCCGGCCGCGATCAGATAGCCGAAGGCATAGCCCTCCTGCAGGAAGCCCGAAACGAGGCCGCGCAGCTTGGGCGGGACCGATTCCATGGTCAGGGAGGCGCCCACGCCCCACTCGCCGCCCATGGCGAAACCGAACACCGCGCGCAGGATCAGCAGCACCGACAGGCTCGGCGCGAAAGCCGAGGCGAACTCGATGACCGAGTAGAGCAGGATGTCGACCATCAGCACGGGCCGTCGTCCGTAGCGGTCGGCGAACAGGCCAAAGACGAAGGCGCCGAACGGCCGCGCCGCCAGGGTCAGCACCGAGGCCAGGGCCACCGCCTTCACGTCGGTGTGGAAGTCCGCCGCGATGGCCTTGAACATGAAGACCATCAGGAAGAAGTCGAAGGCGTCCAGCGACCAGCCGAGGAACGAGGCGATCACCGCGCTCTTCTGACTGCGGTCGAGGCCCTTCAGGTCGGCGAGCACGGACATGGTCCCTCCTGCGGTCGGCGTTTTGGCCTGACGTCTTGGCTGACGCCCTGTCTGTCCTAACGTCCTGTCACGATTTGCGCGAGCGCGACGGCGCACGGTTTGCGCACAAGGCCTCGAATCCGGCGGCGGCGAACCGGGCCATGAGCACATAGGCCTTGTCCAGGTCGCCCGAGCGGCACAGCCCTCCCGACAGGCGATCCAGCCGCCCCGTCTCGCCGAGCGTCAGGGTCAGCGAGCCGGAAAGGTTGTGATAGGCCCAGTACAGGTCCTCGTCGCGCGAGCCTGGAATGGCGACCCGCAGCAGCTCGATCAATCGCTGGATTACCGGGTCGAAGTAACGGGCCATGGTCTCGCCGCCCCACACAGGGTTGGCGTTGGCCTGGGCCACCAGGGCGAAATAGTGCTTCCACCCCGGCCCGCCCTGGGCCTGCCAGACGAGCAGCGGCTGCACGAAGGCGAAGATCACGCCCTCGGGCGCCATGGCGCCGCGATGCTCGCGCTCGTAGCGGTCGAGCGAATCCATGCGCTCGCGGTTCAGCACCTCGGCCCGGCGCAGGAACACCGCGTCGAACAGGCCCTTCTTGGCCCCGAAATAGTAGTGGATCAGCGCGGTGTCGACGCCCGCCTCGCGCGCCACCTCGCGGATGGTGACCCCATAGAATCCGTGCTTGGAGAACAGGTCCTCGGACACGTCGAGGATCACCTCGCGCGTGTCGCCCTCGCGGCTGGCCTTGGGCGGACGACCGCGGCGGGAAGACCGCTTTTCCCCAGCTTTTTCCGCCGGATCGGCCGTGTGCGAAGGCGCGCGGGAAGCCATGCGAGCGGGGAACCTCGAACCGGGTTAGTCGATTGAGGCATAGGCCGCGACGGGGTCCGCGTCCAACACCCCAACCCTCCCTGAACGCGCTCGCCGGAAGGCGGGTCCTTCAAGTCACACTCCCGGTCGCTGAAGTCGGCTGTCCGGGGATGGCGATCAAGGCGCCTTGGAGAGGAAGTCGAGGATCGCGGCCTTGGCGGCCGGCTCGTCCAGCATCGGCGCGTGGCCGACGCCCGGGATTTCGGTGTAGCCCATGTGCGGCGCCGCGCGCTGCATCTTCTTCACCGTCTTGGGATCGAGAATGTCCGAGGTCGCGCCGCGGATCGTCAGGATCATACGCTTGCGCGCAAGCCTCTTGAACAGCGGCCACAGCGCCGGCGCCAGGGCCTGGGCGCCGGCCGCGCGCATCGGCACGGCGATGTCGAAGTCGTAGTCGGCCTTGGGTGCGCCATCGGGCGCCTCGCGATAGGTGCGGCGTGCAAACTTCATCCAGTCCGCGTCGGTATAGTGCGGCAGCGCTACGCCATTGTTCAGTTTGACGGCAGCGGCGGCGTCGTCCCACGTGCTTATGGGTCCGCTCTTGCCGACATAGCCGGCGATACGCGCGAGGCCGACCGGCGAGACCTCGGGACCGACGTCGTTCAGGATCGCGCCCGCGATCGCCGGGGCCATGATGGCCGACAGAGCCATGGTGATGATGCCGCCCATCGAGGTGCCGAGGAAGATCGCGCGCGAAATCCCGGCCTGGTCGAACAGCGACACGACATCGTTGGCGTAGGTCGCCGGGTGGTAGTTCATCGGCGCCGGGTCATGGGCCGAGAGTCCCCGCCCGCGCACGTCCAGCGCCAGCACGCGCCGCCCGGTCGCGGCGACATAGGGGGCGACCTCCTCGAAATCACGCGCGTTGCGGGTCAGGCCGTGGATGCAAACGACCGGCAGACGCGCGTCGCCCGCGGCGCCGGCATAATCGCGAGCGTGCAGCCGCAGTCCGTCCTTCGACGTCCACCAGCGGTCGGTGAAGGCGGTCGCATCCATGAGGTCAGGCTCCCCTTTTCGGCGCGCTCCTCCACCGGGTTCGCCGATGCGCACGATATATTTCAATGTCTAACGAGATTCCAGGGAGAGCGGCATAACCCTCCCGGTCACCGCGCTCGCGCTCGTGCTAGGGATTGACCAGGATCTGCTGGGTCATGGTCGGATGGTACTTGCAGGTGACCTGCACGTTTCCCGGCTTGGTGAGCTTGGTCGAGCCGCTCTGACCCACGTCGATGTCGATGTCGAAGCTACCGTCCTTGGCCGTCGCGCTGTGACGGAACATGTCCTTGTTGACCCACTGGATGGTGTCGCCCACGTGGGCGCTGAGCGTCTTGGCCGAGAAGTCCATGTTGGCCATGGTGACGACATAGGTCTTTGACGCGGGTCGGCTAGGGGCGCTGCACGATGCAAGCGCCCCCGAACCGATCAACGCGACCACCGCCAGCTGGCGGAGCGCCTTAGTGCAGTTCATGAACCAAATGCTCGGCGTGTTCCTGGTGCGAGCGGAAAAGCTTCAGGCCGGTTTCGAGCAGACTCTTCAGTTGCGGATTGTGCGCCGAGGGGATCAGAGTGTTCTCGAGCGCGCCGTTGACGGTCTTGTGGTAGGCGACCTCGTTGGCGGCGTATTCGTGATCGAACGCCTTGCCGCTGAGCTTTTCGAGCTTGGCGTACTCGGCGGCCGCGCCCTTGTTCAGCGCCTGGCTCGTGGCGTTATCCTCCGGCGTGACCTTCAACTTGGCGACGAGGTCCAGCGCCTGCTTGTCCACCGCCTTGTGGTCGCGGACCATTTCCTCGGCGAAGGCGCGCACGTCCTTGTTGTGCGACTTCTTCAGCGCAAGTTCGCCGGTCTTGATGTCGATCACGCCCGCGGTGTGGGCGATGTGCGCTATCTGCGGATCGGTCGGACCGGCGGCGGCCCAAACCGCGGTGGCGCCGACGACGGCGAACAGACCGCAGGCGGCGGCGGTCAGCAAGGTCTTCTTCATGGTCATTCTCCAGCCCTCGGCGTTGGTCGACCGAGTCGCGACGTTCGATGCAAAGGCGCCAGCCAAGGTTCCCGCCGGACAGGCGAGGGCTCTATGGTGGGCGCATGACTTGTCCGACCTTTGTGCGCTCAGGCCTTGGCGTCCTGGTCCTCGCCCTGTTGTCGGCGACCCCGGCTATCGCCTGTCCCGCACGCAGTCCCGCCGGCGACCGGCATCGAGTTCTAGCGCTCGAAGACGAGTGGATCGGGAGCCACGACCGAGCGGCGCTGGAGCGGATCCTGGCCGACGATTTCCGTCACCCGGTGTCCACCGGGGACGTTCTGACCAAGCGTCAGCATATCGACTGGATGGTTGCCCACCCGACCCCCAATCGCCACCCGAGGTTCGGGGCCCTGGAGGTGCGGCTCTATGGCGATACGGCCCTGGCGGCAGGATCGGTCGAGGTCCGGAACGACAGTGGTAAGATCTTGAGTCGCAACCTCTTTACCGACGTCTTCGTATATCGCGGCTGTCGCTGGCAGGCAGTCAGCGCCCAGGAGACCGCCATCCCCGCCGCGAACGGGCGTCCGCAACCTTAGCCATTGGGAACCCGCCCGGGCGACTCCGCGTTTGCGCGCTAGGGCGAGGTGTGGGGAGCGGAGAATTTGGACTTCGACATTCGGTGAACAATCGGGCGGCGTAAGCCCGATCCGACGCCGTACCTGTCGTTGGCCACATGCCGTTTCCCAAGGCTCGCCAGGTCGAGAATCCGGCTCTCGGGGAGTCCTCATGAACGCGCCTGCTCGCATCGCTAAGACCAAGGCCACGGCCACGGCCAAGCCTAAGGAAACCATGCTCGACAACCGCCAGATGCTCACGGCGCTTCGCGCCTTCCGGCGCGGCGATTTTTCCGTGCGGTTGCCGCGTGATCTTTCCGGCGTCGAAGGCGACCTGGCCGAAGCCTTCAACGAGGTGGTCGAACTGAACGACCGCATGACCAAGGAATTCGAGCGGCTCGGCGAAATCGTCGGCCGGCAGGGCAAGATCAACCACCGCGCGCGGCTCCCCGGTGCGACCGGATCGTGGGCCGCCAGCGTGGACGCGGTGAACACCCTGATCGCGGACATGGTGCACCCGACCGCGGAAATGGCGCGCGTGATCGGCGCGGTGGCCAAGGGCGACCTGAGCCAGACCATGGATCTGGAAAACGAGGAGCGCCCGCTGCGCGGCGAGTTCCTGCGCATCGGCCGGGTGGTGAACACCATGGTGGGCCAGCTCGGCTCGTTCGCCTCGGAAGTGACCCGCGTGGCCCGCGAAGTCGGCACCGAAGGCAAGCTCGGCGGTCAGGCCCAGGTGAAGGGCGTGGCGGGTACGTGGAAAGACTTGACCGACAACGTGAACGGCATGGCCGCCAACCTGACCGGCCAGGTGCGTAACATCGCCGAGGTGACCACCGCCGTGGCCATGGGCGACTTGTCGAAGAAGATCACCGTGGACGTGAAGGGCGAGGTGCTCGAGCTGAAGAACACCATCAACACCATGGTGGACCAGCTGAACGCCTTCGCCTCGGAAGTGACGCGCGTGGCGCGTGAGGTGGGCACCGAAGGCAAGCTCGGCGGCCAGGCCCAGGTGAAGGGCGTCACCGGCGCCTGGAAGGACTTGACCGACAACGTGAACGGCATGGCGGCGAACCTGACCGGCCAGGTGCGCAACATCGCCGAAGTGACCACCGCCGTGGCCAAGGGCGACTTGTCCAAGAAAATCACCGTGGAGGTGAAGGGCGAAATCCTGGAACTGAAATCCACCATCAACACCATGGTGGACCAGCTGAACGGCTTCGCCTCGGAAGTGACGCGGATCGCGCGCGAAGTGGGTACCGAAGGCAAGCTCGGCGGCCAAGCGCGGGTGGAAGGCGTCGCCGGCGCCTGGAAGGACCTCACCGACAACGTGAACTTCATGGCCGCCAACCTGACCGGCCAGGTGCGTAACATCGCCGAGGTGACCACCGCGGTGGCCATGGGCGACCTGTCGAAGAAGATCACCGTGGACGTGCGCGGCGAAATCCTCGAGCTGAAGAACACCATCAACACCATGGTGGACCAGCTGGGCTCGTTCGCCTCGGAAGTGACGCGCGTGGCGCGCGAAGTCGGCACCGAAGGCAAGCTCGGCGGCCAGGCCCAGGTGAAGGGCGTCGCCGGCACCTGGAAAGACCTTACCGACAACGTGAACTTCATGGCCGCCAACCTGACCGGACAGGTGCGGAACATCGCCGACGTGACCACCGCGGTGGCCATGGGCGACTTGTCGAAGAAGATCACCGTGGACGTGAAGGGTGAAATTCTCGAGCTGAAGAACACCATCAACACCATGGTGGACCAGCTGAACTCGTTCGCCTCGGAAGTGACGCGTATCGCCCGCGAAGTGGGCACCGAGGGCAAGCTCGGCGGTCAGGCCCAGGTGAAGGGCGTCGCCGGCGCCTGGAAGGATCTCACCGACAACGTGAACGGCATGGCGGCGAACCTCACCGGCCAGGTGCGCAACATCGCCGAAGTGACCACCGCCGTGGCCACCGGCGACTTGTCCAAGAAGATCACCGTGGACGTGAAGGGCGAGGTGCTGGAGCTGAAGAACACCATCAACACCATGGTGGACCAGCTCAACGGCTTCGCCTCGGAAGTGACCCGTATCGCGCGCGAAGTGGGCACCGAAGGCAAGCTCGGCGGCCAGGCCCAGGTGAAGGGCGTCGCCGGGGCCTGGAAGGACCTGACCGACAACGTGAACCTGATGGCGGCGAACCTGACGGGTCAGGTGCGCAACATCGCCGAAGTGACCACCGCGGTGGCCATGGGCGACCTGTCGAAGACCATCACCGTGGACGTGCGCGGCGAGATCCTCGAACTGAAGAACACCATCAACACCATGGTGGACCAGTTGAACGCCTTCGCCTCGGAAGTGACCCGCGTGGCCCGCGAAGTCGGCACCGAGGGCAAGCTCGGCGGCCAGGCCCAGGTGAAGGGCGTCGGCGGCACCTGGAAAGACTTGACCGACAACGTGAACGGCATGGCGGCGAACCTCACCGGTCAGGTGCGGAACATTGCCGAAGTGACCACCGCCGTCGCCAAGGGCGACCTCAGCAAGAAGATCACCGTGGAGGTCAAGGGCGAAATCCTGGAACTGAAATCCACCATCAACACCATGGTGGACCAGTTGAACGCCTTCGCCTCGGAAGTGACCCGCGTGGCCCGCGAGGTCGGCACCGAGGGCAAGCTCGGCGGTCAGGCGCGCGTGGAAGGCGTCGCCGGTACCTGGAAGGACTTGACCGACAACGTGAACATGATGGCCGGCAACCTGACCGCCCAGGTGCGCGGCATCGCCGAGGTGGTGACCGCGGTGGCGCAGGGCAACCTGAAGCGCAAGCTGGCCGTGGACGCGAAAGGCGAAATCGCCTCGCTCGCCGACACCATCAACGGCATGATCGAGACGCTGGCGACCTTCGCCGACCAGGTGACCAACGTCGCGCGCGAAGTGGGCGTCGAAGGCAAGCTCGGCGGCCAAGCCAAGGTGCCCGGCGCCGCCGGTCTGTGGCGCGACCTGACCGACAACGTGAACGAACTGGCCGCCAACCTGACCAACCAGGTGCGCGCCATCGCCGAAGTGGCGACCGCGGTGACCAAGGGCGACCTGACCCGGTCGATCACCGTGAATGCCTTGGGTGAGTTGGAGGAGCTGAAGGACAACATCAACGAGATGATCCGCAACCTCAAGGATCAGACGTTGAAGAACACCGAGCAGGACTGGCTGAAGACCAACCTGGCGCGGTTCACCCGCATGCTGCAGGGCGAACGCGACCTGTCGACCGTGTCCAACCTGGTGTTGTCGGAACTGGCGCCCCTGATCAACGCCCAGCACGCGGTGTTCTACGTCACCGACGTGGACGACGAAGACACGCCGGTGATGAACCTGGCCTCGGCCTACGCCTTCAACAACCGCAAACACGTCACCAACCAGTTCAAGCTGCGCGAGGGCCTGATCGGCCAATGCGCCTACGAGAAACAGCGCATCCTTCTGACCAATGTGCCGAAGGACTACGTGCAGATCTCCTCGGGTTTGGGCGAAGCCGCGCCGCTGAACATCATCGTGCTGCCCGCCCTGTTCGAAGGCGAGGTGAAGGCGGTGATCGAGCTCGCCACCTTCGGCGAGTTCAACGAGACCCAGCAGGCGTTCCTGGACCAGCTGATGGAATCGGTGGGCATCGTGCTCAACACCATCGCCGCCAACATGCGGACCGAGGGTCTGTTGAAGCAATCGCAGCTCCTCACTTCGGAACTGCAGGCCCAGCAGGACGAACTGAAGACCACCAACGATCGGCTCGAACAACAGGCCGCGTCGCTGCGTCAGTCGGAGGAACTGCTGCGCACCAAACAGGACGAACTGCAGACCACCAACGCCGAACTGGAGGAGAAGGCGCAACTGCTCTCCGCCCAGAACGCCCAGGTGGAAGCCAAGAACTTCGAGGTGGAACAGGCCAAGATCGCGCTCGAGGAAAAGGCCGAGCAGCTGGCCCTGACCTCCAAGTACAAGTCCGAGTTCCTGGCCAACATGAGCCACGAGCTGCGCACGCCGCTGAACTCGCTGCTGATCCTGTCGAAACTGCTCAGCGACAACGCCCAGGGCAACCTGACCGACAAGCAGGTGGAGTTCGCCAAGAATATCCACGACGCCGGTTCCGACCTGTTGGTGCTGATCAACGACATTCTCGACCTGTCGAAGATCGAAAGCGGCACCGTCACCCTCGACGTCGCGGAAATGCCGTTCTCGTCGCTGCGCGACCAGATGGACCGCACCTTCTCGCAGCTGGCCCAGGACAAGAAGCTCGCCTTCGGGATCGAGCTGGCGCCCGACCTGCCGCGGTCCATGTACACCGACGACAAGCGGCTGCAGCAGATCATCAAGAACCTCCTGTCCAACGCCTTCAAGTTCACCGAACAGGGCGAGGTCCGGCTGGCGGTCGAACGCGCCAAGGGCGGCTGGAGCCCGGGCAACGAGCACCTCAATCGCTCGGGACAGGTGCTTGCGTTCCGCGTCATAGACACCGGCATCGGCATCCCCGACGAGAAGCAGCGCATCATCTTCGAGGCATTCCAGCAGGCCGACGGCACCACCAGCCGCAAGTACGGCGGGACGGGCCTGGGTCTTTCGATCAGCCGCGAGATCACGCGTCTCCTGGGCGGCGAACTCGGCGTCGAATCCACTCCCGGCGTCGGCAGCGTGTTCACCCTCTACGTTCCGCTCAACTTCAGCCCGGCGGTGCAGACGACCCCCTCGTCGCGCGCCGCCGGCATGCCCGCCCCTCGCCCGCAGATCACCTACAGCGAGAGCGAATCTATCCGTGAAGCCATCGAGGACGACCGTGACGAGGTCGAACCCGGCGACGGCGTCGTGCTGATCGTCGAGGACGACCCGCGCTTCGCGGCCATCCTGCTGTCGCTGGTGCGCGAAACCGGCTTCAAGGGGGTGGTCACCGCCGAAGGCGCCGCCGCGCCGGCGCTGGCTCGCCGCTTCGGGCCGGACGCGATCATGCTCGACATCGGCCTGCCGGACATGGACGGCCTGGCGCTGCTGGACATGCTGAAGCACGCGCCGGCGACGCGGCACATCCCCGTGCACGTGATCAGCGCCGACGATCAGCGGGGCCTCGGCCTCTCCATGGGCGCGTTCGGCTTCACCCATAAGCCGGTGGAGCGCGAGGTGGTGGTTTCGACCCTGGCGGGGGTGAAGGACTTCGTCGCCAAGTCGGATCGCAAGATCGCCCTGATCGGCGCCGAGGGCGACGCCGCCGACATCCTGCGTCAGAGCTTCGAGCACGTGGAGATCGAGGGCGACCTCGCCTCGGTGCTGGAACGTCCGCACGGCGATCGGCCCGACGTCCTGGTCGTGGAATCCGGCGCCCTTCCGGTCCAAAGCATGATCGAGCTGTTGAAACAGCCCGACCGCGCGGTCGATCCGGTGGTGGTCTATCTGTTCGACGAGCTGGAGAGCGAAGACGAGCGTCAGCTCCGGCTCGCGGTGTTCGGCGGCCTGGTCCGGCTCGCCCGCACCTCGGAACAGCTGATCGACCAGGTCTCGCTGCTGCTTCACGAGCCGATCGACAGCCTGCCCGCCCCGGTGCGCGCCAAATTGAGCCAGAATCGCCTGGCCGATCCGCTGCTCGCGGGTCGCAAGGTGCTGGTCATCGACGACGACATCCGCAACATCTTCTCGCTGGCGAGCGCCTTGGAGGAATACGGCGTCGAACTCGAATACGCCGAGAGCGGTCGCGCCGGTCTCGAGATCCTGGCGCGCGACCAGATGGACGTGGTCCTGGTCGACATCATGATGCCCGACATGGACGGCTATGAGACCATCCGCGAGATCCGCGCCCAGCGAAACTATGCGGACCTGCCGGTGATCGCGGTCACCGCCAAGGCCATGAAGGGCGACCGGCAAAAGTGTATCCAGGCCGGCGCCTCGGACTACGTCTCCAAGCCGGTCGACATCGACCATCTGGTGTCGGTGCTGCGCGTCTCGCTGCAACGCTCCGACGCGCACAAGATGGGCGCTGACGCCGTTCTGGCCCACGGGGCGTCGCACGGAGCGGCGCGCGGATGATCGAGTCCATTCCCGACTTGCTTAGTGAGAATCCGTCCGCTCCTGCGAAAATCCTCATCGTGGACGACGATGAGCGCAACGCCTTTGCCGCTCGCCACGCCTTGATTTCGCTCGGCCATGACCTGGTGGTGGCGAAGTCGGGCGAGGAAGCGTTGAAGAAGCTGCTGGTCGACGACTACGCCGTCATCCTGCTCGACCTGCACATGCCGGGCATGGACGGCTATGAGACCGCCGCCCTGATCCGGGCGCGGCGGCGCAACAGCCGCATCCCGATCCTGTTCCTCACCGCGGTATTCCGCGACGAGGCGCACCTGTTCCAGGCCTATTCCGCCGGCGCGGTCGACGTGGTGTTCAAGCCGGTCGATCCCTTCATCCTGCGCTCCAAGGTGTCGGTCCTGATGGACCTGCACCAGAAGACCACCGAGCTGAAAGAACAGGCCGACCACCACAAGCGTCTGCTGGAAGAGAACATCCGGGTCCGCAAGGAGAAGGATCTCGCGCAGAGATCGCTGGAACGAATGCGCGCGCGCCAGGACGCCATCCTGCGGGCGCTTCCGATCATCGTACAGGCGCGCCGGGGCGTGGCGCCCTACCCCCCGCTGTACCTGTCGGACAAGGTCGAGGACGTCACCGGCTTTCCGGACAGCTTCTTCATGGATGACCCTGGTTTCGGCTTCGGCCGCGTGCATCCGGACGACCAGGCGCGGGTCGGAAAGGCGCTGGACGGGGCGCTGACCACCGGCGGCTACAGCGTGGAGTTTCGCTGGCTGCACTCCGATGGAAACTACCGCGTGTTCCTGGACCAGGGGGTCTTGTCCGGCGCCAGCGAAAGCGGTCATCCGGAGATCGTCGGCGCCATGCTCGACGTGACCGACCGCCGCTCGCTGGAGGAACAGCTCGCCCAGGCGCGGAAAATGGAGGCGGTGGGTCAGCTCACCGGCGGTGTCGCCCACGACTTCAACAACCTCTTGACCGTCATCCTCGGCAACATCGACCTGATGACGCGCAAGGCCGGCGACGAGGCCAAGCGCCAGCGTCAGCTCGAAGCCATGCGCACCGCCGCCGACCGCGGTCGCAGCCTCACGCGCCAGTTGCTGGCCTTCTCGCGCCGCCAGCAACTCAATCCGCAAACCCTGGACGTGAACGGCCTGATCGAAACCTTCCTGCCGCTGCTGCGCCAGGCCGTGGGCGAAGCGATCACCGTCAACACCAACCTGGCCAAACGCAAGCTCCACGCCGATATCGACCCCACCCAGCTCGAAGCCGCGCTGCTGAATCTGGCGGCGAACGCGCGCGACGCCATGGCGAACGGCGGCGATCTCAACATCACCACACGCCTGGCCACGCGCAAACCCGACCTGCCGAAGGACGAGCCGGAGACCGACAGCGCGAGGTGGATCCTGATCGAGGTCACCGACACCGGCCCCGGCATAGATGCCGAGGTGCTGGAGCGCATCTTCGAGCCGTTCTTCACCACCAAGGACATCGGCAAGGGTTCGGGCCTGGGCCTGAGCCAGGTCTACGGTTTCGTGCGCCAGTCCGGCGGCCACGTCAGCGCCGAAAGCCTGAAGGACCAGGGCGCGCGCTTCCGGCTGCACCTGCGCGTGTCCGAGGCCAAGCCGGCCGCACGCGCCGCGACCGAAGCGCCCACGCGGCTGCAGTCCGGCACCGAACGCGTGTTGATCGTCGAAGACGATGTGGGCGTGCTGGCGCTGAACACCGAGATGCTGGAAGGTCTCGGCTATTCTGTCTCGACGGCGCCGGACGCGCGGCGCGCCCTGACCGTGCTCGAATCCGGCGAGCCGTTCGACCTTCTGTTCTCGGACGTGGTGATGCCGGGCGGCATGAGCGGCGTCGAGCTTGCGCGCGAGGCGAAGAGACTCCGGCCCGAAATCAGGGTGCTTCTGGCCTCGGGTTTCGTCGGCGACGAGGCCGTGTTCACCCAGAGCGAATTTCCGCTCATCGAAAAGCCGTACGAGCGCGCGGTGCTTGCGGCCAAACTGCGCGAGGTGCTGGGCGCCAGGTCCAAGTCGCCGCGCCCGCCGCGCTCGCGTTCATCCAGTAAGCTTTCCGCGGAGGCCGCGCCATGATCGAGAGTCGAGTCGTTTTACTCGTCGAAGACGAACCGATGGTCCGCATGCTGACCGTCGACATGCTCGACGTGCTGGGGTGGCAGGCCCTGGAGGCCGGGGCGGCGGGCGAGGCGCTGCGCCTGGTCGAACGCGAGAAGGCCCAGTTCGCCTGCGCCCTGGTCGACCTGGGCCTGCCCGACCGTCGCGGCGAGGACCTGGTGCGCGACCTGCGTCGCCTCAGACCCGGTCTGCACGTGATCGTGACGACCGGCCGGGGCGAGGACGACATGGACTCGGACCTGCGCCATGAGGAGGGGGTCTCCTTCCTGGGCAAGCCCTATCAGCTGGCGGATCTGGAGGAGGTCCTGCCGCCGGTCCCCAACACCTGAACCGGAGCCGGCGAAAGCCAGAAAATCTGTGCGCGGGAGGGGCTTGAACGGGCCCTGAAAACCCTTATTCCGCAAGGCTCAAGTCGAGCCCTCCCCGGACGCGCATGCCCAAGCACCAAGGCGAACTGGACGGCCTTTGCGGCCCCTACGCCATCGCCAATGCGCTGGAGCATTGCGGGCTGGACGACTGCCGTCCGGAGGCGGTGTTCCAGAGCGCGTGTTCGGCCCTGTCGCGGCGGCGCTGGCCGGGCGTACTGTGGAAGGGCGCGACCTTCGTCGACCTGCAGCGGATGATCAAACGCTGCCAGCGCGACATCCCCGGCATGGCGCGGGTGAGCTTCACCTATCCATTTATGAAACATCCGCCGGCGAACAACGACGCCTATTGGAAACGTTTCGACGCTCTGTTCGAGGAAGAGACCCCCGGCGTGCGTTGCGCCATTATCGGCGTCACCCGTCCGTCGAACCACTGGATCGTCGCCAGTCGCGACGGCAATCGCATCCAACTTATCGACTGCGTCCACGGCGCCTCGAACCGGCGCAAGAACCGCAGCTCGTTCTACGCCGGCAAACGCAGCGCCGACCCGAACAAGTGGCTGATCGACCGCCAGGAACTGGTGCTGATCGAAACCGAAGCCTGACCGAGCGGCAAGGCAGGCGCGTCGTGGTCACACCACCGTCCCCTCCCTTCCTCCATCGAGGAGGAAGGGAGGGAGACGCTCTGTGTGCTTTACCGCCCCGTCATTCGGTCGAACGCCGCCAGGTCGTGGGCCTTGATGTCTTCCCAGGTCGCCAGCTGACTGTCCGCCTGGCCCTTCAGCTCGACGAACATTTTCGCCTCCTGCTCGGTGGGCGCATCGTCGCCGTAGCCGACATAGCTGCCGAGCGCGGCGATCTGGTTGTCGAGTTTGACCGGGAAGTTCAGCGCGTCCTCACCCGCGTGCGAGCGCGGCTGGTAGAGCGCCTCCTCGACCGGGACGAGCTTGGCTTCGAGCGCGTTCGCCGCGGCGTCCACCTTCGCCTCGTCCGGCTTGCCTTTCGCCGCCGCACGCGCGGATGCGATACGGCCGCGCGCCGCCACGATGTCGAGCACCGCGCGGTGTACGGTCGTGACCTCCTCGTTGATCGCCTCGTGCAAATCGAACTGGCGGCGAAGCGCCTCGGCCGTGGTGATGCCGCGCGGATCGGGCGCAATCTCCAGGGGCTGGGTCTGGCTGACGCCGTCGACGGTCAGTCGCACCTGGTAGCGACCGGGCAACGCCTTGGGCCCGGCGGTGCTCGCCGCCCACAGCGGTTCGTGCGGGATAGGCAAGGCGCCGGCGTAGCGCAGGTCCCAAACGAAGCTGTTCATCCCCGCGAGGTGCGGGACCTTGATCGGCTTGGGCCCCTCTTCCTCTTCGCCCTGCGGTTTTTCCTCGGGCTGCTTGTCGCCCTTGGCGACGGTCGACTTCGGCTTGGTCGCTTCGATCGGCGGTTCCGGGAAGGCGCGGACCACGCGACCCTCGGAGTCGAGGATCTCGAGCTTGATGCGCGAGTCGAGAGGATCGAATGCTTCCTTCTTCTTGTCGTCCTTCTTGTCGTCGGGCTTGGCGTCCGGCAGCGGACGCGCCGTGCCCACCGAAGGCGAGAGCCAGTAGCTGATCACCGCCCCGCCCGGCGGATTGGCGCCGTTCTCGAGCGAGGGCCCGCGTCCGCCGAACACGGTGTGGTTCGCCACCGCGGGCGTGAACAGATGCGCCTTCGACGCCTCGACTTCGGGCGACCACTGACGGATCGGGGTCAGGTCGTCGAGCACCCAGAAAGCACGGCCGTGGGTGGCGACCGCGAGGCTGTCGCCGTGGATCACGAGATCATGCACCGGCGTGATCGGCAGATTCAGCTGGAACGGCCGCCAATGCGCGCCATCGTCGTAAGAGATGTAGAGGCCGAGCTCGGTGCCGGCGTACAGCAGGCCCGCCCGCGTCGGATCGGCGCGAACCACATGGGCGTAGGCGTCGGCGGGGATGCCGTCGGTGATCTGGGTCCAGGTCTGGCCGTAGTCGGAGGTCTTGAAGATGTACGGGCGCGGATCGTCGAGGCGGTGACGATCGGCGGCCATGTAGGCGACCGCCGGATTGTGCGCATCCGGCTCGATCACCTGCACGGTCGCCCACTCGGGCAATCCCTTGGGCGTCACGTCGGCCCAGTGGGCGCCGCCGTCGCGCGTCAGATGCACCAGGCCGTCGTCGCTGCCGACCCACAGCATGTTCTTGTCGAGCGGTGATTCCGCCACGTCGAAAATAGTGTCGTAGGTCTCGATCGAGGTGTTGTCCTTGGTCAGCGGACCACCAGAGCCCTCTTGCTTGGTCTTGTCGTTGCGCGTCAGATCCGGCGAGATCTGCGCCCACGACCGGCCGCCGTCGGTCGTTTTGTAGAGCACCTCGGCGGCGAAATAGACCGCGTGCGGTTCGAAGCGCGAGATCATGATCGGCGCCGTCCACTGGAAGCGGTGCGTCAGGTCCTTCGGGGCCCAGCCCATGTTCAGCCAAGGCCACGGCGTGATCTGCTGAATCGCGTCGGTCTTCTTGTTGTAGCGCGTGATGTCGGAGTCGTAGCTGTCGGCGTAGACGACGTTCGAATCGGTCGGATCGGGCACGACGAAGCCGCTCTCGCCGCCGCCCACGTCCTGCCAGTCCGCCGCGGTGATCTGACCCTCGCGCCCGGCGGTGGCGATGTCGACTGTGCCGGAATCCTGTTGCGAGCCGTAGAGGTGATAGGGAAACGCGTCGTCGGTCGCGACGTGATAGAACTGCGCGGTCGGCTGGTTGGATTGGCTGGACCAGGTCTCGCCGCCGTCGACGGTGACCGTGCCGCCGCCATCGTTGGAGTTGACCATGCGCTTGGTGTCGGTCGGATCGATCCACAGCTCGTGGTCGTCGCCGTGGCGCGTGTGCAGCGACTTGAAGGTCTTGCCCGCGTCGGTCGACCGATAGGCGCTGGTGTTCATCACATAGACGACGTCCGGGTTCTTCGGATCGGCGAACACGGTGTTGAAGTACCAGGCGCGCTGGCGGTAGTCGTTCCTGTCGTTGATCAGGGCCCAGGTCTTGCCGGCGTCGTCGGAACGATAGAGACCGCCCTTTTTCGCTTCGATCATGGCGTAGATACGGTTTGGGTTCGAGGTCGGCGCCACGTTAATGCGGCCGTAAATCCCTTCGGGAAGGCCGCCGCCGGACTGGCGCGTCCAGGTTTCCCCGCCGTCGGTGGAACGATAGAGACCGCTGCCCGGACCGCCGCTCTCCATGATCCACGGCTTGCGATAGGCCTGCCACATGCCGGCCCACATGATCTTCGGGTTGGAGGGATCGAAGGCGACATCGACGCCGCCGGTCTTGTTGTCGACGTAGAGCACCTTCTTCCAGGTCTTGCCGCCGTCGACGGAGTGGAAGATGCCACGCTCGTCGTTTTCGCCGAACAAGTGGCCCAGGGCCGCGACATAGACGCTGTCGGGGTTCTTCGGATCGACGATGATGCGGCCGATCACCTGGGTGTCGCGCAGGCCCGAGAAATGCCAGGTCTTGCCGGCGTCGGTCGACTTATAGAGGCCGTTGCCCATGACCACGTTGCCGCGGATGTTGGTTTCGCCGGTGCCGACGTAGACGATCTTGGGATCCGACTGCGCCACCGCGATCGCGCCCACCGCGGGCGAGGCCTCGGGGAACTTGTCCCACAGCGGCTTCCAGGTGACGCCGGCGTCGGTGGTCTTCCACACCCCGCCCGCCGCCGCGCCGAAATAGAAGGTGTTCGGATCGCCGGCCACGCCCGACACCCCGGTCGCGCGGCCGCCGCGGAAGGGGCCGACCAGGCGGTACTTCAGACCTTCGAACGGGCCGGCCGGGTCGGGCGTCGGCGCGGCGGTGGCGGCCGACGCGGCGGCGGCCTTCGGGGCCGGAGCCGACCAGGCCACGGCGGTGGTGGAGACGGACGCCAGCAGGGCGAGCGCAAAGATGGATGAACGGGTCACGGGCAATCCCCCCAAGGGCGTATACGATTTATCGACTTCGGCGGAGCCTAAGCCTCGCCGTCTACAGATCAAGAGCGGAAAGGGGCCAGGAACCCTCTATTCGCCGCTGCAAGATTTCCTGGCGACCACTGGTTTTCGAGCCGCGGCGCCAGGCGTAAGACGTCGCGTGTCGGTGGGGCCGGCCTCTGGGAGGAAGACGACATGACGAGACAGGTTTCGATGGTAATGGCGGCGGCGATCGCCCTGAGCGTTGCCGGACTGGCCTTTGCCGGAACCGCGACCGCGGCGGTGCAGCACTACAGCACAAGACTGGCGGGCGGCAGCGAGGTCCCGGCCAACGACTCCAAAGGGGTCGGCAAGGTCGAGGCGACGCTGGACACCAAGACCAAGGCCTTCAGCTACAGCGTCACCTATTCGGGCCTGACCGGCCCAGCGACCATGGCCCATTTCCACGGCCCGGCCGCGCCCGGCGCCAATGCGCCGCCGGTCATCGTCGTGAAGAACCTGGCCAGCCCGATGAAGGGAACGGCGGTCCTCACCGACGGCCAGATCGCCGACCTGCAGGCAGGCAGGTGGTACTTCAACATCCACACCTCAGCCCACCCCGGCGGCGAAATCCGCGGTCAGCTCGCGCCGGGCAAGTAATCAGATCGCCGTCTGACACGGAAAACCCCGCCGGCTGCGCGCCGGCGGGGCCTTGCCGTGAACGTCTCGGAGCGGACTAGCGCCGGTCTTCCCAGCCGCGACGCGACGCTTCGGAGTGGCCTTGGGAATCGCCGAACCAGCCGCCATGGCCGCCGCGCGAACCGCCGCGATCGTCGTCGTAGTCACGGCCGCCGCCGCGGCCGGAGGTGAAACGGCCTTCTTCGTCACGACCACGGCCGCCGCCGCGTCCGCCACGCTCGTCATAATCGCGTCCGCCGCGCGAGCTGTAGTTGCCTTCATGGCCATGCTGCCAGCCTTCGCGCGAGGCCTGGGAATGGCCCTGCGGATCGCCGTACCAGCCCGAGCCCTCATGATCGCTGTGGCGCCAGCCTTCGCGCGACGCCTGCGAGTGACCCTGCGGGTCGCCGTACCAGCCGGAGCCTTCGTGGCTCGAGTGGCGCCAGCCCTCGCGGGAAGCCTGAGAGTGACCCTGCGGGTCGCCGAACCAGCCGCCGTGACCCCGATCGCCGCCGCCGCGCGAGGACGAGCGGTAGTCGTCGTCGCGATTCATATAGGACCGGCTTTCGCCGCCGCGATCCGAGGTGAAACGGCCTTCCTCGTCGCGCTCACGATACTGGCCGCCGCCGCGCGAGGATCCCTGGCTGCGATAGCCGCGATCGTCGTCGCTCATGAATCGGCCGCGGTCATCCCGTTCCCGATCGTTGGAGTCGTAGTTTCTGGGCATGCTTCTCTCCTGGTTGCGACGTGAAAACACGCCGGGTTGGGCTTCGAACGAGACCGGCCGCGAAGGCGACAGGCGCTCGGGTTGAGCCATGAGTTGGGTCTTGCGGTCCTTCAGGCGCCGCGCGAGCTCGGGGGTGTCGATCTTGTTCTGTTCGGCGAGCGCGAAGATTCCGTCCTTCGGCTTTTCCTCTTCGCCGATGTGATGACGGATCTGCTCGCCCAGCACCTTCACCTTGGCGTCGAAATATTCGTCGTCGCCTTCGCCGAACATCAGGTCCGCGATCAGCATCTTGGCGCTGTCGTGCTCGACCTGGGCTTCATCCAGCGGCCGCTCCTCTTCATCGACGCGGCGGCACGCGCGATAGAAAATCTCCTCCTCGATCATGGTATGCACCACCAGCTCCTGACAGATCTGGCGGGCAAGCTGGCGCTTGTCGCCTTCGCCTTTCTGGAACTTGTCGAACAAGCCTTCGACCTTGCGGTGATCGGCCTTCAACATTGCGATGGCGCTGGTTTGGTTTTCAGCGCCTCGATCGCTACCGGACGTTTGATTTGCACGCCCGGCCTGCGCCGTGGAATTCTCAGAACTCGAGGAAGCGCCGGCCCCGCTCGCCTTGTTCTGTTCGCCGTCGCCCTTGCCGGCCGACGATGCGCGATTTGTGTCGTTGTCCTGTTTCGCCAAAACTCCACCTCCTGGGCGCGCGCATCCGTCGCCGGATCGGACGCATCAACGCGCGGTTGCTGTGATGGGCGGTCTAACTGACCGTACGGAAAGAGAGTTTCCGTGCGGGCGGAAGATTCGCGCCTACGCTTGATCACAAAAATTTGGGCAAACATCGGATAATACGGGAGGCCTTTCGGCTTGACGCGCGATGATCCGCACCACGGTGGTGAAAGTCTGCGCGTGGCGGTCGCCTCCGGCATTCACTGGGCTTCAGCACCGACGCGCCGCTCAACCGACACGATCGGCTCCGCTCGGCGTTAGGAGCGCATGAGCAAGCGATCCGGACAGCGGCGTTCTGCGGCGGACACCAACCCTAGGGCGCGCTTGGTGCGTGCGGGCAGGACAGTGGCGACCATCGTTCTGCTGGCCGGCGTCTCAGCCATCGGCGAAACGATCGCGCAGCGGCGGGACAAGCGCAGCGGTGCGCCGCCTCCTCGAGCCTCACAGCCTGCCGCCCATCGAAGCCTGCTTCAGATCGCCCGTGCGACTTTTCGAGAGTTCAGCGACGACGGCGGCCCGCTGATTTCGGCCGGCGTGGCTTTCTTCACCCTGCTGGCGTTGTTTCCCGGGCTCGCGGCTTTCGTGGCGCTGTACGGCCTGGTGTCGGATGTCGACGATGCGCGCCGTCAGTTCGACCTGCTGGCCCGCGTGCTGCCGGGCGACGCGGCCAAGTTCCTCGGCGACGAGATGGTGCGCCTGGCCAAGGCGCGCGGCGGGGGCTTGTCGGCGGGCTTCGCCATCGGGCTGATCGCGTCACTGTGGAGCGCGAACGGCGCCGCCGGCGCGGTGATGACCGGCCTCAATCTCGCGCACGAGACGCATGAAACCCGGCCCTGGTGGCGGCTGAAACTGACCGCCTTCGCCTTTACCCTCGGTCTTCTCACCGTTGCGATTGTCGGCGTCGCCGCCACCGCCGCCGGAAGCGCGGTCGCCGCCGCCCTGGCGCCCCAGTTTCACGCCGTTGTCGGCGTCGTGCAATGGCCTTTGCTCGTGGTCCTGGCCGCCGTCGGCGTCGCGGTGCTCTATCGCTTCGGTTCCGCGCGGCCTGTGACCGACCGCCTGTTCAGCTGGGGCGGTCTCTTCGCCACCGTCGGCTGGATCGTCGTCAGCCTCGGCTTCTCCCTCTACGTCGGTCACTTCGCGCACTACGAACGGACCTACGGCGCCTTGGGCTCGGTGGTGGGCCTGATGATGTGGCTGTGGCTGTCGAGCATGATCCTGATGTTCGGCGCCGAGCTCGATTGCGAACTGACCCGGGGACACGCGGCCGGAACCGGCGACAGCCTGGGCCGTTCGACAGCCAAGGTGCAACGCGGAGGCCGGCATGCGCGATCTCACTCAGCTTGACCACTGTCTCGACGGCAAGGCCGGCGTTTGCCGCGCCGTGGTCGAAACCTCGAAAGGGTCACGCACCAAGTTCGACTACGATCCCGAGACGCGGATGTTCAAGGCCAAGAGCCTGCTGCCCGAAGGCATGAGCTTTCCGCTCGATTTCGGCTTCATACCCTCGACCCTGGCCGACGACGGCGATCCGTTGGACGTCATGATCCTGGCCGACGAGTCCAACCCCGTCGGGGTGCTCATCGATGTACGTCTGATCGGCGCCCTGGTGATCGAAGAAACCGAGCACGACCGCGTTGAACGCAACGACCGCCTGCTCGCGATCCAGACCCTGTCCCACCTCTACGCGGACGTCAAAAGCCCGGACGACCTGCCGACGATGTTCATCGACCGTCTCGGCGCCTTTTGGAAACAGAAGGCGAAGCGTGAAGACAAGAAGCTGAAGGTCCTGCACGTATGCGGGCCCCACGATGCGGTGACGCTGGTGCGTAAGGCGGGAAAGTCCGAAAAGGCGGCGGCCTGAGCGCGGAGGACTTGAGCGTGACCGACGCGCCCCGGCCCGTCCCCGCGCCCCGCAAGGGCATGCCGAGCCCGCGCCTCGACGAGGCGGCGTTCAAGAAGCGCTGGCTCAGCCGCTATCAAGACCCGGTGTTCGACGCGCGGCGCGGCGAACTCGACGCCATCGCCGCCGCGGCGTGGGACGCCTACGCGCATGAGCGCAAGTCGCCGGCCACACGCAAAGCCGGTCCCGGTTATGCCGATCCGGACTACGACCTTGCGGTGGATTGGCTCGCGGCCAAGGCGGCGGTAGAGGCGGCGCAGGCGCGTCATGACGCGCCCGACGAACCGTGCCGCGTCCTGATCGTCAACGGTTCACCTCGCAGCGAGCACACCTGTCCCGGCGAGATGTCGAAGTCCTACCGTTTGCTGGAGATTTCGCGCGCTGCCCTGGAGTCGCAGGACATCGCGGTGAATGTGCTCGACCTTTCGCGTCTGGCGTCGGAGTTCGGACGCGAGATCCACCCGTGCAAGGGCTGCTTCTCCACCGCGCCCGCGCTCTGCCACTGGCCGTGCTCCTGCTACCCGAACTATTCCCTGGGCCAGGTCCACGACTGGATGAACGACATCTATCCCATGTGGGTCGAGGCCCACGGCGTGATGATCATCACCCCGGTGCACTGGTACCAGGTAAGCTCGCCGATGAAACTGATGATGGACCGACTGGTCTGCGCCGACGGCGGCAATCCCGACCCCACGCTCACCCACGGCAAGAACGCCGCCGAAGCCAAGGCGATCGAGATGAAGGGCTGGGGCTATCCCAAACACCTCAATGGCCGGGTTTTCGCGGTGGTGGTGCATGGCGACGTCGAAGGCGCCGAAAACGTGAGGCGCAGTCTGTCGGATTGGCTGCGCTTCATGGACCTGGCCCCGGCGGGCGTGAACGCCGAGCTCGACCGTTACATCGGCTATTGGAAGCCGTACGCGACGAGCCACGAAGAATTGGATCGAGACGCCGCGCTGCAGGCCGAGGTGCGCAACGCGGCGCTGACGCTGGCGGAGGCCGCCAAGGCCCTGCATGCGGGAAAGCTGCTGCAGGCCGGCCGCGACCTCGAACCCCCGCGTCAGAAATAGCCGCCAAGCGTCGTCTCAGTGGCGCGACTTGCGCCGCCGTGTCGCCCAGCCCTTCTTTGCCGCCGCGGACCGCGTCGCGTGCGACTGGCTCGAGCCGGACTTGTGGCCGCCCTTGCGCGAGGACGCGTGGCTTTCGCTCTTGCCGCGACCGGAGCCGGACTTCTTGCCGCCGCCGGTTTCCTTGTTCACCGTCGCCCAGGCGCGCCGTTCGGCTTCACCCTTACCGACGCCGTGATGTTCATAGCCTTGCTCGATGTGTTGAGCTTGACGTTTCTGTTTGTCGCTGTAGCTGCTCTTGTCGCCGCGAGGCATGGCGTTTCTCCTGTCGTGTTACGCACAACGTCTACGCGACCCGAGAGTTCAGGCCGCGGCTTCGGCGACGTCCGCAAGCCCCTGTTCCAGCAGCTCGAGACAGCATTGAAGACAAGCCAGACGCACCGCGCCGCGGCCGCGATCCCCGAAATGGCGCAGCCGGTGCAGCGTCGTCCGATCGCGCCGTGCGAGTGCAAAATGCACCAGGCCCGGTTCCTCGTCGGGCGCGCCCGGGCCCGCATAGCCGGTGACCGCGATCGCAAGCGCGGCTTTGGAGGCGCGCAATGCACCTTCGGCCATGGCGCGCGCCACGGGTTCGGACACCGCGCCGGCGCGCTCCAGCATGCCGGGATCGACGCCGAGAAGGTCATGCTTGGCCTCGCTCGTATAGGCCACGAAGCCGCGATCGAAAACGTGACCGTAACCATCGACGTCGGTCAGCAGCGAAGCCACCAGACCGCCAGTGCAGCTCTCCGCGGTCGCAATCATCCTATGTGAATCGGATGCGCGCTTGAGGACACGGCCAACGGCCTCTTGCACGTCCTTGGGCAACACAGTGTCCAGCGTCTCCGTCATGGGGTTTCCGTCATCGCCGCATGCCTTCGCACAGGAACGGCCCAGCCGAAGCGGCGTTGCTTGCGCCATGACCGGAACTGAACTCGACATTCCAGCCGTCCGTCGCAAGTCACCGACCTGGAAAGAGGTTCTCGACGCGCACCGACCGCTGATCCTCCCCGCCGCCCACGACGCTCTCACCGCCAAGCTGATCGAACGCGCCGGATTTCCCGCCTATCAGGTCGGCGGCTTTGCGCTGGTAGGCGCGCGCTACGGGCGCCCCGACCTCGACCTCGAGCATTTCGGCGACAAGAGCCACGGCGTGCGCGATATCATAGAGGCATGCCCTCTGCCGGTTCTCGTCGACGGCGACGACGGCTACGGCGACGCCAAGAATGTAACGCGCACCGTGCGCGGCTACGAGGCGCTCGGCGCGTCGGCGATCTTCATCGAAGACCAGACCTCGCCCAAGCGTTGCGGCCACATGGCCGGCAAGAGCGTGGTCCCGATGGAGGCGATGGTTTCCAAGGTGAAGGCCGCCGTAGCCGCGCGCCAGGAACGCTCCACCTTCATCCTCGCCCGCACCGATGCGTTGGAGCCCGAAGGCGTCGACGGTGCGATCCGGCGCGCTGAAGCGTATCTCGAAGCCGGCGCCGACGGCGCCTATGTCGAAGGTCCGCGCACGGTCGAGGAGCTCGAGCGGGTCGGCCGCGCGCTGCGGAACGTTCCACTCGCCACCAGCGTGCTCGAGCGCGGCGGCGTGACCCCCGCGCTTCCTCCATCCGAACTATCGGCGATGGGATTTTCCATGATCCTCTACCCCGCCTCGGTGTTGTTCCGACTGAGCTGGGCGATAGAGCAGGCTTTGAATGACCTGAAGGCGCAAAGGCCGCTCGACCCGGCGCAGAGCCTGGACATGAAACAGTACGAAGAGGTGGTTGAAATGCAGGTCTGGGCCGCGATCGAAACCTCTTTTGACCCCAGGCCCGAGACGAAGGCCTAGCGTCTCCAGAGCGCAGCGCCGGATCGCCTCCGAACGCGCCGGCCCTCGCTGTTGCGCGACCACGTGCCGCGCGCGCGCACAACCCATGTTGATGCGTCCGTCCGCGATCTGAGTAACTCTGCACGCTCGACCTTTTGGCGGGGCAACCATGACATCGCACATCGCCAGGCGGCGCCAGTATCTCAAGCGCGAGCGCGAATATCTCGTGCTCGCCGGCGACTGGGATTCCCGCGCGGAAAAGGCGCGCACCGAAAGCGAGCGGCGTAACGCTCAAGCCGTCGCCACGACCTACCGAAATCTCGCCGACGCCAACCGCCTCCGCGGCGGAGGCCGAGGGTCAGGGTCGGGGTCGGGGACGGGGACGGTTTAGCGCGACCGGACCCACCGGGCTTGGCGGGTTCGGAGAACCATGTTCTCTTTCCGCTCGACCTTTGGGAGCGCCGGTCAAAAGGCGCGGGAGAACCATCATGACGATCCTGAGCAGGCGCGGATCGCTGCTGCTGGCCGGCGGCGCTCTGACGACCCTCGCCGTCGCGCCGACCAGCGTTCTTGCCAAACCGCCGGCCCCCCCGCCGCATCCCGACGACTCCACCGCGCATTTCGATTCCGGCTTCATCCGCAGCGGGCTGCCGTGCGACGCCTGGGCGCGCCTGACCATGCGGCGCAGCGGCGACTTCACTTTCGAAACCCATCTGCACGACAGCGGCGCCGACAGGATCAACTACACGATCCTGGCCGTGCTTGCCTCGCACTCGGGCATCGTCTTCACCTTCAAGCATTCCGGCCACGCGGGCGGCCTGGTCGGCGGCAGCCGCAACAGCAACGCCTCCGCCACCGGCCACAATCCCGTGGTCGCGCGCGAGTTCGACGCCATCCTGCACGGCGGGACCTACAAGGTGCGCCTCGAGGCGACCGACGCCCTGGCCCGCGACATGGGCCGCGCCCTGACCGACCTGGCCAAGACCGCGCTTGCCGATCCCCGCGCCGTGGTGGCCAAGACCATGGTGACGCTGGTCACCGACTAAACTCACGGAATGGACGTCACCAATGCGTCCGGTGTTCGGGCCGCAAGGTCGCGCGCGCCCGGCGCCGGTACCACCTGAACGAAGCGATAGCCCTGGCGCTCCCACAGCACGATGAGCGACGACATCTCCTCCACCATGTGCGGGCGCGTCTCGTGCATGATGACGATCCCGCCCTTGGAGGCATTCGCGTAGCGGATGGCGCGCACCTGGATGTCGGCGGAACCGATGCCGCGCCAGTCGTCGGTTCCGAAATCCGACGAGAAGGCCGCGATGCGGCGCGCGCCGAGGTAGTCCAGCATCCAGGGCGAGGCGTTCAGACCCGGAAAACGGAAGAAAGGCGCCAGCCGCGCGCGATCCCGCGGCGGCGACGAGGCCAGCGCCGCCTCCACTGCTTGAAATCCACCGCGAATCTGCTGCGCCTCGACCGCGTGAGAAAAGCGCCGAAGATTGTTCGGATGGGTCAGCGAGTGGGTCCCCACCACGTGGCCGCGCGCGGCGCTCTCGCGCACCATCTCCGGGTGGGCGTTCACATAGCGGCCTACGAAGAAGAAGGTCGCCTTGATGCAGTGCGTATCGAGGATGTCGAGCACGCGCTGGTGCAGCTTGGCGTCCGGACCGTCGTCGATGGTGATGGCGATCTCGTAAGGCTTGATCGGTCCGCGCGGGTACTGCAGCGTGCCGTAGCGGGCCGCCGATCCGTCGGCGCGCGGCGCGCTGTCGAACATCACCTGAGGCGTCACCGCCGGCGCCAGAGGGTCGGTCGGACAGCGGGCGGCCGATGCGGCCGCTCGATCCGCCGCCCGGCCATCGAGCACGCCGGCCGCAACCGCCGATACGGCGATCAGAGCCGCCGCCAGGACGCTGTAAACCCCTGCCCGCACGCTGTCTCCCCAGAACCCGGACCGTCCTAGCACACGGGAGGGCGAGCGAGGGGCGGACTCGCGCGCCCGGCGTGCGGCTCGATCTCATTGTCGGGTGGAAGTGGAATGTCGGGAGAAAGGCGCTTGTCGGAGAAAGTGGCTGGGGAACCAGGAAACTCGCCTGTCCTGTTTCGACGTGCTATTTTCGCCAATAAATTTCGTGGGTTACGTCATTTTTGCGCTTTGGGTGGGAACTCATTCCGTAGCAACGGTCCTGAAGGCCGCAAGCCTTTTGGATTGTGTACGCCCAATGGGTCTCAGCCAAAAAAAAAGCAGCCGTGGATGACCAAACAAACTCTTCCTAACAGTGTTGTTTTTATGCAAGTCTCACGCTGATCTCGGGGCTGGCGCCCTTCAACTCAGTGCAGGACGCCAAGGTCTCCGACAGGATGGGGGTTGGGCGAATGACTGGTCGAATCGACAAACGTTTCCTCTTGGCCGGCGGCGCAATGGTCGTCGTGGCCGCGGGCGCCATCTTCTTTGGAATGCAGCATCCGCCGCGAGGTGGGACGACGGCCGGGACGATCGCGCCGGCCGATCGCTACCATTCGAGCCAGATCTCCGACGCCGATGTGAAGCTCGGCGACACCAATGTCGCCCGGATCATGCAAACCGACGCCTTCGAACTGATGGTCAAGGACCCGAGCTTCCGCGCGATGGCTTCCGATCCCGGATTCGCAGCTCTGGCGGCCAATCCGGCGGCGCTGCAGGCTATGGCGCGCAACCCGGCGGCGTTCGCCGCCCTGGCCCACGACAGTTCAGCGCTGAGGGTTTTCGCCAGCGACGCGCAAGCGTTGTCGGCCGCCGCCTCGGCAGCCAACGCTGCGGCAGCCGCTCAGTCCGCCAACGCGACGGCGGCCAATACGGCGGCGGCGAACACCGCTGCCGCGAGCCGCGCATCGCTGAGCGCCAACGCGGCGGTCGCCAATCTCGCCGTGGCGAACACGGCCGCGGCCCTGAAGTCAGCGGCCGCAATGGGGGCCAACGCGTCCGCCGCGAGTTCCGCGGCCGCGGGTCAACAGGCTGCGCTCAGCGCCCGTGCGGCGCAGGCCTCGGTCGCGGCCCAGGGCGTCGCGGCGCAGGCGGCCGCGGCGAGTCACGCGGCGTCGGGTTTCGATGCTCAGAGCCTCGCCGCCATGTCGCGCGAAGCCTCAGCCCTTTCCGCCGCGGCGACGGCGGCGAACGGCGTCAGCGCGCAAGCGGTCGCGGCGAAGGCCGCGGCGGCCAATGCGGCTGCCGCGTCGGTGAACGCCCAGGCCGCGCAGGCGATGGCAAGCCACGCTGCGGCCTTCCAGGTCATGGCTCAGAACCCCTCGGCGTTCGCGAAGCTCGGAGCCAACGCTCAGGCGTTCGCAGCGTTCGCGGCCCATTCCCAGGCGATCGCTCAGTTGGCGAACTCGCCTTCCTTCGGGGCCATGGCCCAGAACCCGTCATTCGGTGCGGCCATGTCACAGGCGGCCATGTCGGCGTCGGGGCAAGCTCGGCAATAGGCTCGAGCCGGGACCTGCGAGGATGGGCCGCCGTGAGCGTCGGCCCCCATCTCGAAGGCTATAAGGGGGCGTAAGAGGGTGCTTAAGGCTTCGGGCGCGCCGGCGCTTGCCATACTGCTCGCGTTGGGCGCGCCTGTCCTGGCGCAGGCCGCGCCGCAGCCGGAGCCGCCGCCCACGGCTGCGCCGTCGCCGATGACTCAGCCGGCGCCCGCGACTCCGCCGGCGCAGCCGCCGCCCCCCGCCGAAAAGGCGCCGCCGCCACCGCGCATATCTTCGGGGCTCGATCTCGACATGCTCCAGACCAAGGACCTGTCCCTGGTCTGGTTCGCGCCGGCGGAGACCTATCTCACACCCCACGTCGCACGCAGCTTCGAGAATTCCTTCGCATTCCAGCAGAAGACCTTCGGCTGGAAGCCCTGGGACCGCACGACCGTCCTGCTGAAGGATTTCTCCGACTACGGAAACGCCGGCGCGCGTTCGTCGCCCAACAACGCCCTGCTTGTCGACATCGCGCCGTTGAGCCAGACCTACGAGACCTTCAGCCCGGGCGAGCGCTTCTACACCTTGATGAACCACGAGCTCACGCACGTGGCGACCATGGACGTATGGAACAGCCAGGACGCTTTCTGGCGCACGCTCTTTCACGGCAAACCCATGCCGATCGAGGAGCATCCGGAATCGATCGTCTACAATTATCTCGCTACGCCGCGCGTCAACGTCCCCCGCTGGTATCTGGAGGGCAGCGCCGTCTTTATGGAGACCTGGATGGCGGGCGGCTACGGCCGCGCCCAGGGCGGCTACGACGAGATGGTGTTCCGCGCGATGGTCCGGGACAACGCCCGCTTCTACTCGCCGCTCGGCCTGGAGTCGGAAGGCACGCAGGTCGACTTCCAGGTGGGCGTGAACTCGTATCTCTACGGCACGCGTTTCATGACCTGGCTGGCGCTGACGTACGGGCCGGAAAAGGTCGTCGGGTGGCTGCGGCGGGACGAGGGCAGCAAGGCCTACTACTCCGCCCAGTTCGAGCACGTCTTCGGCAAGCCGCTAGATGAGGCCTGGCAGGACTGGATCGCCTCGGAGCACGCTTTCCAGGACACGAACCTGAAGTCCATCGCCCAATACCCGATCACCCCGCTCGAGCGCCTCACGCCACGCGCGTTGGGGTCGATCTCGCGTTCGTTCTATGACCCGCAGACCCGGTCCCTGATCGGGGCCTTCCGCTATCCGGGCGTGATCGGCCACATGGGCGTGCTTTCGCTCGATACCGGCAAGATCCGCCGGCTGCAGAACATCAAGGGGGCCATGCTCTATCGCGTGACCTCGACCGCGTACGATCCCGAAACCCACACGGTCTGGTACAACACCGACAACTACGCCTACCGGGACATCATGCAGATGGATGTCCGCACCGGTCAGACGAAGATGGTGATCCGGGATGGCCGCATCGGCGATCTGGTGTTCAATCCCAAGACGAAGTCGCTCTGGGGGCTGAGGCATCTCAACGGCTACGTCACCCTGGTCGAGATTCCGCCGCCTTACACGAGTTGGCGCCAGGCGCACACCTTCGGCTACGGCCAGGTCCTGTTCGATCCGGACATCTCGCCTGACGGTAAGCAGATTTCCCTGTCCTTCGGTGAGGTGAACGGCGACCAGAGCGTACGGGTCTACGATCTCGCCGCACTGGACGAGACCGAGCCCAAGACGGTGGCCAAGTTCTCGCTCGGACAGTCGACGCCCGAAGGCTTCGTCTACTCGCCGGACGGCAGGTACCTGTACGGCACGGCCTATTACACCGGGGTGTCGAACCTCTACCGCTACGACTTGCAGACCCAGAAGGTCGAGGCCCTCACCAACACACAGACGGGCCTGTTCCGTCCCATTCCGCTGCCCGACGGCTCGGTCATCGCTTACGAGTACACAGGCGACGGCTTCACGCCCGTGCGCCTCGACCACCCCACGCCGCTCGACGATTTGGGCGCCATCACCTTCCTGGGCGCCGAGGTCGCGCGCACTCGCCCGGTGGTGAAGGATTGGGCTGTCGGCTCGCCCGCCAAGGTGCCGCTCGACGACATGATCACCCAGACCGGCAAATACCTGCCCCAGCATGAGCTCGCGCTGGATGCGATCTATCCAGCCGTGGCCGGCTACAAGGGGACGGGCGCGGCCGGGGTATTCGCGAACTTCGAAGACCCCCTGCAGCTGAACCAGATCACCGCGGCGGCCTATTATTCGCCCGGAGGCCACCTGTCCGACGAAGAGCGCTTCCACGCCGATCTCCAGTACCGGTCGATCGATTGGAAGCTCGAGTACTGGCACAACAAGGCGGATTTCTACGACCTGTTCGGCCCGGTGGATCGGAGCCGCAAGGGCGACGCCTTCATCGCGACCTACAGCAAGATCCCGATCTATGACCCGCCGCGCCAGCTCGACATCAGCGTCACGGGCGCGGTCTACGCCGGGCTCGACGCGCTGCCCGGCGCGCAGAACATTTCGGCGGCGGCGGACCGCGACATCGGGACGATCTCCTTCGACGCGAAGTACACGAACACCGACAAGTCGCTGGGCGCCGTCGACCACGAACGCGGCTGGCGCTGGAACCTGGACGCCGAGGTCGACACCTCGCACGGCGAGGCTTTCCCTTCGATCCGGGGCGGGCTCGATTTCGGGGCGCCGTTGCCGCTCAACCACGCCTCGATCTGGCTCTACAACTCGGCAGGCGCATACCTGAACACGAGCAGCGACCCGCTCGACGACTTCTACTTCGGCAGCTTCCGCAACAACTACGTGGATAACCGCGAGCCCAAGCGCTACCGGGAGTACGACAGCTTCCCGGGTTTCGGCATAGACGCGATCAACGCGCAACGTTTCGCCAAGAGCGTCGCGGAGCTGAACCTGCCGCCGATCCGATTCAGCGACGTCGGGACGCCGAGCCTTTATCTCAGCTCGCTCAGGCCGGCGGTGTTCGCCGGCGTCATGGCCTCCGACCCCGGCTACGGGCCCATGCATTACTACGAAACAATCGGGACCCAGGCCGACTTCAACTTCACCGTCGCGCTCCGACTCCCTATGGTGTTCTCGGTCGGCTACGCCGCCGGCTTCGAGAAGGGGGATTACCGGGGCGGCCAGATTCTGGCGTCTCTGAAGATCCTTTGACTCGATTCGGCGAGCTGTTCGCGCAAGGCGATCGATGAATGGAATTGATCTCGCGTTGAAGGTCGCGGTGGCTCTGGCGCCGGCGCTGACGCTGCTCGTCGCCTACGATCGGCTCGACAGCTTCGAGTTGGTGCGCCTGCCCGACCTGGCCCGAACGCTTGGGGCGGGCGCGCTCATTTCGCTGATCGGCTTCCTCGTCAACGGGGGAAGCCTCGACGCGCTGCCGATCGCATTCACCGACTACAGCCGCTACGTCGCGCCGGTGGTGGAAGAATGCCTGAAGGCCGCCTTCATCGCCTGGCTGATCCTGCGCGGTCGGATCGGCTTCACGATCGATGCGGCGATTCAGGGCGCGGCGCTGGGCGTCGGCTTCGCCGTTTGTGAGAACGGATACTATCTCTGGTTTGTCGAACACGCGAACCTTGGCGTCTGGATTGTCCGCGGGTTCGGCACCGCCCTGATGCATGGAGGGGCCACGGCGATTTTCGCCGTGCTCGGCCATGCCTTCGTCGCCGGGCGAGAGCGCGGACGCCTGTTCGCCCTGCTGCCGGGCCTGGCCGGCGCGATCCTTGTGCACGGCGCCTACAACCAGCTGCCGGATCGGCCGCTAGTGGCCATGGCCGCCGCCCTGGTCGTGTGTCCGCTGTTGTTGCTGGCGGCCGAGTACATCGGGACCCGCACAGCCGAGCGCAGGCTCAGACAGGAGTACGACAGCCATATCCACATGTTCGAGGCGCTGAACTCCGCAGAGGGGGAGGCAGGCCGGCTGGTGCGCGCGCTGACGTCGCGGCTGGACCCGCACCGGGCCGAGGAAGTGCGTTCCTACGTCAAGCTGCATCTGGGCCTGCTCGCCGAAGCTGAGGCGCGTCTGCTCGAGATGGAAGAAGGCCGCGCGCCTTCACCCGACCCGACGCTTGAGGCGCGCTTCGCCCAGCTGCGCGCGGCGGAGAAGGCGTTTGGCCGTTCCCTTCTGCGTTCACTTCGGACGCAGCTCCACTTCACGCAGGAGGAGATGTGGGAGTTGCACCACCTCGAAGGCGAAGTCGAAACCGGCCTGCATCGGCGCCTTCGCCGATTCCACAAACGCCCTGTCCCGGGAAACTGACGGCCTAACGCCTCGGCCTCGGGCGCACACCTCACGCTAGGAGTGTCCCGGTTCGCGGCCACAGCTCGCGCTAATCCACTATGCCTGTCGGGTCCGCCTGGATACGATCGCTCGCAACGGTAGAGGCGGGGGCGCTGGTCTATGGCCGAACAGGAAGATGTGGGCGCTGGGGAAGCTGCCTCAACGGCAGCGACCGAGTCCGCCGGCGTCGCGGCAGGGCTGGCTGTGGCGCTCGGGCGGCAACGAAAAGGTCAGGCGAAAGACCCCGAACTCGATAGATTTCTGACGGAACAGACGCGACTGACCCGCCTGCAGGCGGAGCACCTGCATGAGCAGAGGGCGCTGGTGCTGTCGCGCCTGCGCTGGGGGCGGTTCAGCGACAGGGTCAAGGCTCTGCTTCAGGTCATGACTGTGCTGGCGGGCCTCGGCGTCGTCGTGCTGATCGCCGCGATGGCCTTGACGGCGCACGAAGACCACGGTCTCGTCGTCGACGCCTTTTCCGTCCCGCCTGACCTCGCGCGCGATGGCTTGACCGGTCAGGTTGCGGCGAGCCGCTTTCTCGACAAGCTACAGGCGATGCAGGCGGCGACCGAGGATTCCGACCGGCCGTCGCAGTCCTACAAGAGCAACTGGGGCTCGGACATCAAGGTCGAGATTCCCGAGACGGGCCTGACGTTCGACGAATTCGACAAGCTGCTGAGCGAAAAACTGGGCCATGTAAGCCATGTCACTGGCGAGGTCGTGAAATCCCCGGACGGGATCGCGGTGACGGCACGCCTCGGCGACGCGCCGCCGCAGACCTTCACAAGCCCGGCCGCCGACTTCGACGCGCTCGCGCAGAAGGCGGCCGAGGCGGTCTACCGCGGGAGCCAGCCCTATCGCTATGCGGAATACCTGGACAGCCAGGGACGTTGGCAGGATGGATTCCAGGTGATCTCAGACCTCGCGACCAAGGGACCGCGGAGCGAGCGGGGTTGGGCCTATGCCAAGTGGGCGGTGATGGACCTGAACGACCGCGGCGACGCGATCTCGGCCGCCCGCCACGGCGCGATGGGCTTGGGTTTCACGCTGGGGTCGGATCTCAACGCCAGAATCGCTCAGGTAAACACGGCGGTCTGGTCCGGCCACGAGGAGGCCGATCTGAAGCTATCCGTCATCATCGACGCCGGAGCCCAGCGGCGCCTCCCGGACACGAGCGCGTTCTTCTTCCTCGAAAACAAACTCGTCTCCCGGGCGTGGCTGCTCTTCGTCCTTCCCGACTATTTCGCCTCGGCCGCGGCGTGGAATCTGCCGCTGACCGAGGGCTTCACGGTCCATTACGGAAAGCTTGCACCCCAGATGGTGGCGACGGCGCAGGCGCTCGGCCATGATCCTGAAGCGGCGCGCGCGACGATGGCGAAAGCGCCGTATCCGGACGAACGCGATCTCCTGTGGGACGTCGCAACGAGCGCCTTTACGGCCCTTCCCAACTACTGGATCGACACGGAGGAAGGGAACTGGCGCGGAGCGTTCGAGGATGCGCGCGCCGATGACGCCGCGCTCGAGGCCGGCAAGGCGCAGCGCCCGATCTACGGCCTGATGCAGAAAGTCTGGATTTGGCCGCTCGAAGCGCTGGCCCAGGCGCGGTCAGGCGATCTCGCCGGCGCACAGGCGCTGATCGCGAAGACACCGCTCGACTGTTATCTGTGCGTGCGCGTGCGCGGCCAGATTGCGGCGCAGAGCGGGGATTGGGCGCAGGCGGAACAGTGGTTCGCCGCCGCTGTGCGGCAGGCGCCGTCGTCACCCCTCGCGTATTCGGAATGGGGCCGCGCGCGACTGGATCGAGGCGATGCGGGCAGTGCGATCGCGCTGCTGAAGATCGCGCACCAACGCGCTCCGAGATTCGCCGACCCGCTGGAAACCTGGGGCGAGGCGCTCGCCGCCCAGCACGACGACGCGGGCGCGATCGAACAGTTCGAGCGGGCGAACGCCCTGGCTCCGCGCTGGCGTCGCAACCGTCTCGCATGGGCTGCGAGCGTCCGCGCTGAAAGAAACACCTCGCGGCATTCGCCGGATTGAACCGCGCTCATTGACTCGCGAGGTGTCGATTTCGGCGCCAGTCATATCCGGTCGGCATATGCGTTCAGGCGGGAGCTCAAGCCGGATAGCGGACCTGGCTGGGGGTGGAAATCGTGGCCGCCGGCCATCGCAATTGATCGTCGAAATCCCTGACGGGGGAAGTGGCTGGGGAACTAGGACTCGAACCTAGAATAACGACACCAAAAACCGCTGTGTTACCATTACACCATTCCCCAGCAGGACGGCGGTGTAGCCGAGGGAGGCGGAGATAGCGCACGCCCCCTCGCCTTGCAACCGGCGTTGCGGCCTTTGCCCGTCCGCTGTTTCCTTTGCTTGATGGTCGCAAAGGTCGTCGTTATAAGGCGCGCTCCAAAGTCGGAGTGTAGCTCAGTCTGGTAGAGCACCGTGTTCGGGACGCGGGGGTCGCAGGTTCGAATCCTGCTACTCCGACCAATTCTTTTCCCGAGTTGAATCAAAAAGTTAGACGGCGTCTGGATCACGCCTCGGGCGTGAACAGCCAGATCGCCGCCTCGTTCAGCGCCTGCAGGGCGGCGCGGTTGGGTCGCCGGCCGCCGTTCATGGCCGCCTGGAGCGCCAGGCCTCGCAGCATGCCGCCCAGCACCTCGAAGCGCGCGGCCATCTTTTCGTCGGACCAGTCGGCCGGTTTCAGGGCCATCAGGCGCTCGTGGTAGTCCGGGCCGATCCGGGCCTCGGTTTCGGCGACGAAGGCCCGGATCTTCGGGTTGCGGGTGGCCTCCGCCGCGATCTCGATCATCAGAGCGGTGCGGTCGCGGTCGAGCATGATTCGGAGATTGGCCTTGGTCGCCAGCGCGATGGCCTCGATCAGGGTCTTCGGCCGGTGGTCGAGCACGACGGCCATGTCGCGCATTTGCTGCTCGAGGTCCTCCAGCACGATGCCCTCGATCAGCGCCTCCTTTGACGCGAAGTGCTGATAGATCAGGCCCACGCTGACCCCGGCCTCCGCGGCGACCTCGGCCATCGTGGTGGCGTGAAAGCCTACCGCGCGGAAGCAGCGCTTAGCCGCGTCGAGCAGCTGCCGGCGGCGTACCTCCGCCGGCTCGGTACGGCGGGTTCGGGGGCGGCCCTTGGCGCTGGCGGCGGTCAATCGGCGCTCCTGAAGGTTCACCGGCGAGCCTAGCAGAGCCGGACCTCGCCGCTCGGGACCTGCGACGAAGGCCCCGAGTTCTCCTGTCATCATAAAATGAACGAACATTCATTCAAGTTTTACCGCGGGGCCGGTTATCAAGGCTGCATGGGGGCCGATGCCGACGTTGGCGGACGACTGGGCGCAGCGCTGCGGCGGCTGCGGCGCGAGCGCGGACTGACCCTGGCGGAGCTCTCCCGCCGCACCGGCATCGCGCCTTCGACCCTGTCGCGGGCCGAACACGACCACATCTCCTTGAGTTACGAAAAGCTGAGCAGGCTCTCGGCGGGCCTGGAGGTCGGAGTCGCCGCCCTGTTCGCCCCCGAACCGCAACCGCGCGGCCATCTCGGCCGCCGCAGCGTTACGCGCGCATGCGAAAGGAACGCGGCGCCGGCCGCGGACCTCCTGCACAAACGGCTGGAGCCGGAAATACTGAATATATCGGCGCACGATCTCGCCGCGGCGGGCAATCTGCAACGGCTGAGCGGCGAGGCCTATGTGTTCGTCATCGAAGGCGAGGTCGAGGTGCTGTCCGACACCTACGCGCCCCTCAGGCTCAGCGCCGGCGACAGTCTTTATTTCGACGCCGCGATGGCCCACGCCTTCCTCCGCATAGGCGATCGGCCGTGCCGCATCCTCTGCGTGCGATCAGGCTGAGCTAGGCCTCGATCTCGGCCGCCACGTCGGGATGTTTCGCCATCCAGTCGACCGCGTAGGAGCAGACCGGCGCGATCTTCAGGCCCCGCGCGCGTGCGTCCGCGACGATCGCCTCCATCAGCCGGCCCGCCAGGCCCTTGCCGCGCGCACGGACCGGGGTCTCGAAATGGGTGAGAGCCACCACGCCCGGCTGCAAGCGGTAGGTGGCGAAGGCGGTGTCGCCGTCCTCCTCGCGCTCGAAACGGTGAAGCTGGGTGTTGTCGATCAGGTCCGCCATGAGGCCTGCGCCCTTTCCGGCATAACGCCGTTCGGTCTAAGCTCCGTCACATCTTAAGCCGGGAGACAAAGATGCGCACCGCCCTCGTTGTAACCGCCGCGATCGCGGCGACCGTGTCGCTCGCCGCTTGCCAGAAGCCCGCCGCGAACACCGCCGCCTCCAACGCGACCGCCGTCGGGGGCGCCGCCACCTCCGCGGCCTCGACCGCGACCGGCGGCGAATCCATGAACCCTGCCGATTTGCCGAGAGCGAAGCCAGGCCTGTGGAAGATGAAGATGACCAACTCGATGATGCCGAGACCGATCGAATTCGAGAACTGCATCACGCCTGAGGACAACAAGGTCGACTGGTCGGGCCAGCAGAAAAAGAACAACTGCACGGCGCCTGATATCGCCCGCGGCTTCGACGGTTCGATCCACGGCAGCGCGACCTGCACCATGGACCGGGGCATGACGATGGCGATGCAGTTCCGGATGTCCGGCGACTACCAGAGCCACTACAACATGCACATGGACGAAGACGTTTCCGGCGCGCCGATGGCGCAGCTCAACGGCAAGCACACGATGGATGTCGAGGCGACCTATGCGGGCGCCTGCATGCCCGGCCAGCATGGAACCATCCACGCCGGCGGCTGATCTGTCTCGAGCTCGATTTGAAGCGGCGCGGATGAGAATTCGCGCCGTTTTCTATGGCGCTCAATTCGGTAAGGCCGAATTCAGTAGGGCGTAATTCAGTAGGGCTTGTCCTGCACCAGCCGCAGGATGCCGATCAGGCTGACGAGGTGGAACCACACCGCCAGGATCACGGCGCCGATGGCGATGGCGCCATGGATGAGCGCGCCCAGGCCGAACACCAGGTAGAGCGGAACGGCCACGAACCAAAGTACGCCGCCGAGCACCGTCCACCAGAAGGTGGTCCAGAACACCTTGATCAGGTGATCGTAGTGGGTGCGCACCCAGTCCACGGCCGAGCCGCGCCGGATGTAGGCGAAGATGACGCCCGCGAACATCAAGAGCCCGATGCTCGGCAGCGATAAAAGATAGAGCACATAGATCACCAGCGCGGCGGTCTTGCCGTTCTCCGGCGGCAGCGCGACCCGCTCGACACTCATGCCTCTTACACGCTCCAGCTACGCGGGTTGGCGATCGGCTGGCCGCGGCGCAGGCGCATCAGTCCGTTGGCGGCCCGCCAGACGAACCACGCGACGGCCACCAGCAGCAGCAGGCTGAAGAAAAGTCCGAAGGCGAGCGCAATGATGCCGCGCTCGATAAAGATCGTGCCCATCGCCGCGAGCGCGACCAGCACCGCCGCCCAGAACGAACGGATCTGGTAGACATAGTGACCCGCCATCCACGCCGGCGCGGTCTCGCGGTTCATATAGGCCAGAACCACCGCCGGGATCGCGGCGAGGCCCAGCGTCAGGGGCGAGAAGATCATCAGCAGATAGCAGGCCGTGGGCGTCAGGCGGTCACCCAGGCCGACCTGCGAACGCGCTTCGAACACCGCGTCGAAGTCGCCGGCTTCGGGCTCCAGTTCGCGCGGCGCGGCAGACGCGGTCGCCGCCCGGGCGCGCGACGTCTTGCCCTTCCTGCGCGGCCCGGAGGTGATCGTGCGAAACAGCGGCGCATCCTCGACCGGCGGCTCCGGCGGGGCTGCGACGGGTTCGGGCGGGGCGGACGAAGCGGGCGCCTGCGGAGTCGTTGCGGCCTCGGGCTTAGCCTCGGCTGGCGATTCAGGCTCGGACTCCGGCTCGGTCTTGGGCAACGGCGCGGCCGCGAAAAATTCCGAGACGGCCTCGGCGGCGGCCTCCGGCGCCTCAGGTTCAGGCGCAGGCGCGGGCCCCGGCGGTGTGGATTCGGCTTGGGGCTCAGGGGGTTTCTGGTCGGGATCGGCGCTCATGGAACCCACTTCGCCCGCTCGCGGGGCCTGGGCCCAGGGTTAGCCCAAAGCGCCGCCCGGCGGAAGCTCGCGTCAGCCTCGCTCGAACACCGCCTCACAGCCGGCGGCGTCGGCGCCTGCAAGGGCCTGGGGCTTGTCGATGCGCACCTTGACCCGGCGCGCGCGCGGATCGTTGAGGCAGGCGCGGGCCAGCCGCTCGGCGTATTCCTCGACCAGGTCCACGTGCCCCGACGCGGCCACCGCGCGCGCGGCCTCGACCACGGTTTCGTAGTCGATGGTGTCGCTGAGCCGGTCCACGCGCGGATCGGCGAGCTCAATCTCGACGTCGACGATGAGCGGCTGGGCGCGGCCCTTCTCGTGCGCGTGCACGCCGATATAGGCGTCGATCTTCAGGCCGCGCACGAACACGCGCATGGCGGCGCAGGCGGTGACGCGAAGCTCGTGCACGGGCGCGCTCACGGCGATGCTCCTAGGGCTCGACGACGTCGGGCGTGCGCCAGCCCAGGTGCTGGCCGCCGTCGACGGCGATCATCTGGCCGGTGACCGAAGGCGCGTCAACGAGATAGAGCACCGCGTGCGCGATCTCCTGCGGCGTCGCATGCCGCGCCAAGGGCGTGTTGCGCGCCTCTGCCGCGAAATCCTCGGCGCCCTGGTGGATCGACGGCAGGGTCGGCCCCGGGCCCACCCCGTTCACCCGCACCCTGGGCGCCAGGGCCTGGGCCAGCGTGCGCGTCGCGAACCAAAGCCCGGCCTTGGAAATCGAATAGCTGAAGAACTGCGGCGTCGGCTTCCATACCCGCTGGTCGAGGATGTTGACGATCAGCGCGCCGTCGCGCGCGCCCTTCTCCGACACCTGGGCCGCGAACGCCTGCGCCAGACGCACCGGCGTTTCGAGGTTGGTCTTCAGGTGCGCGTCCCAGCTTTCCGCCGTCAAGGTGTCGATGCGGTCGTCGTGAAACACCGAGGCGTTGTTCACCAACAGGCTGAGCGGCCCGAGCGCTTCGACGGCCCGCGGAACCAGCGTCTCGACGTCGCCGTCGTCGGTCAGATCGGCGCCCAGCGAGACCGCGCGCTGTCCATACGCCTTCACCTCGTCGACCAGCGACTGCGCCTCGTCGCGCGACCGGCCGTGGTGCGCGACAATGTCGAAGCCCGCGCGCGCGAGCTCGAGCGCGATGACGCGGCCGATGCGCTTGCCGGCGCCGGTGACGAGCGCACTGCCTCTCACGAGCTTGGTTCCCTCATCCGAACACGCCGAGAAACGCGGCGAGGAAGCCGAGATAGACCACGGCGCCGAGACCGATCGCAGCGCGCGGCGGCTTCACGCCGGTAAAGGCGATGAGCAACAGGATCACCGCACCTGCCGATACCGCGACGGTGGGCGCGCCGAGGAAGGCGTCGCTGACGGAGATCGGATGCACCAGGGCCGCGGCGCCCAAGCCGGCGAGCAGGCCGAGCGCGGTTACCGCCATGATCTTCACCAGCACCGGGCCTCCTTCCCCGCGCCGCGCCGCGCCGACGGTGAGCACGAGCCCAGGCAAGGCCGCCGCAAGGCCGAGCACGGTCAGGCCGAGCTTGAGGTCGCCGTCGGGACGGCCCAGCGACAGGGCGTCGATCGCCGAGGTCAGAAGCCAGGTCGCCAGCGCGATCACCGCGAGGCCCAGCGTCGTCCATCCGGCGGCCAGCAGCGGGTTGGGGGCGATGACGGCGTCGGCGGTGACCGCCTCGGCCGGGCGGAACAGGGACTTGGCCTGGAGCATCTGCCAGCCCACCGCGACAGCGAGCAGGACCATCATGCCGCCCTCGGAGCGGCTGATCTGGCCGTCGTAGGCGACGAAGATCAGAACCGCGACCGCGAGCGCGACCGCCACGGCGAAGGGCCGGACCCCCCTGGGCGGCAGGCCGCCCGCGCTGGCACCGATCACGGCGGTCAGGAAGGCGGTGGCGATCAGGCCGCCGGCGACGGCGCCGACCGAGGCGCCCGGCAGATGCGCGGCTGAAGCGCCCACGGAAAAGGCGAAGGCGGGCCAAGCGGCGGAGGCTGCGCCGACGAAGCCCGCGGCGGCGACCGGCAAGGCCCGCGCCCCCCGCGTCACGGCCCAGGCGCCGGCGAAGGCCAGGGCGACGCCGCCCGCCAGACCGAGGATCGCAAGCACGCCCGCGGTCATGGGACGCCCCCCGTCATGGGATCAGTCGAGCCGGCCGAACTCGAAGACGTTGATCGCGCCCAGGATGACCAGGAAGATCGCGACGACGATCACAGCAGACATGGCGGGGCTCCGGGCGGGAAACGAGGGGTCGTTGAGCCCGCTTAGCCGTAGGCCCGTCCAACCGCAAGCCGCACGGGGTCGCCGGGCGGGGATCGCGGCGGGGGGATCGTGCTATGGGGCGCCATGCCCTGGCGCCGCCGCATCGAGCCCTTCACCCGTCCCCTGTTCTTCGCCTTCGCCCGGATGAAGCGCGGCATGACGCTGGGGGTGCGGGCCGTGGTGACCGATGCGGCCGGGCGCGTGCTTCTGGTCGAACACACCTACGTCCCGGGCTGGCACCTGCCCGGCGGCGGTATCGAACGCGGCGAAACCGCCGAGCTGGCCGTCGCACGCGAGCTGCAGGAGGAGGCCGGCGTCGACCCGTTGGAGCGCCCGCGCCTGGTCTCGATCCACTCCAACGAGGCGGTGTTCCGCGGCGATCACGTGCTGGTCTATCGCGTAGACCGCTGGCGCGAGGTTCCCGCGTCGGCCCAGGGCGAAATCCTGCGCCGCGACTTCTTCCCGCCGGACGCCCTGCCGCACGACGTCACCCCCGGCACGCGCCGCCGCATCGCCGAAGCGCTGAGCGCGGACGAGACGACGCTGCACTGGTGACGCTAAGCCGGATGCTCGCGCCGGAATGACCGGATCAGCACGCGGCCGACGACGGCGAGCGCCACGCCAATGAGAATTGGAATGAGCCCGATCGTAAGCGGCCACATGATCGCGCCCAGAAGCGTATCCGGCGCAAAGAAGCGCGGCTGATGGACCGTGCGGGTCAGCACCGGCGGAATGAATTCCAACCACAGATAAAGCACGCCGGCGCCGAACAGGCCGGCCAGCACGACGCCGGCCGAGAACAGGAGGCGTCCGAAAAAGAGTCGCAAGGGTCGTCCGGACTCCGCGCCGGCCTCAGGCGCCATGACGAGCCACGCGCCGCCCGCGAACATCAGCGTCAGGGCGAAGCAGACCGAGACCATCGACACGTCGCGCACGAGAACCAGCGGCGCCGCCAGCAAGGGCAAGACCGCCGCAATGAGCAGGGCGTAACTCGCGAGCGTGCGCAAACGCATGGCGGTCATTTCAGCATCCGCCGCGCCGCGCGCAGCGACAGCACGCTGGCCGAACCGAAGCCAGCGATCATCACCAGCGACATCGCCGCGCCCATCGGACCGACTTCGCCGGTGTCGGTGGTGGCGAGCCACGGCAGGTCGCCCAGCCAGCCGACCGCGCTCACCGCCGATACCGCGCCGCTGATTATGCCGAAGGTCATCGCGATGACGCCGATCGCCGCCTGCACGCCAAACTCCAAAAGTTCTGCCACCTTATACGAATCCATCCGCGAGAGGCCGTCATGAACCAGACCTTGCCCGCCGTCATCGCCATGCTGATCGGAGGCGCTTTCCTGGCGCTCCAGGCCCCCACCAACGCCATGCTGGCCCGCGGCGTGGGCTCGCCGGTGAACGCCGCCATGATCTCGTTCCTGGTCGGCTCGCTCGGCCTGATCGTGGCGGCCCTGCTGCTGCGGACGCGGCCCGACCCGGCGGTGATCAGGGGCTTGCCCTGGTGGGTCTGGGTGGGCGGGGTCTACGGCGCGGTGCTGGTGGCGGCGACGGCGTTCGCGGCGCCCCGGATCGGGGTGGCCCAGGCCCTCACCATCGGGGTCGCGGCCCAGCTTCTGGTCGCGGTCGCGCTGGATCATTTCGGCTGGATGGGGCTGAAGGTGCGGCCCATCGACCTCTCGAAGATCGCCGGTCTGGTGCTGGTGGCGGCGGGCGTTGTGCTGGTGCGCCGAGGTTAGCGGCGCCGGAGGCCCGGCTTGCCTATATGATCGCCCTCGCATGGACGAATCCCCGACCACCGCCGAACGCCTGACCGGCGCGGACCTGATCCGCGACGAGGCCCGTCGCGCGCCCGACCGCCCGGGCGTCTATCGCATGTACGGCGAAGGCGGCGAGGCGCTCTACGTCGGCAAGGCGCGCAGCCTGAAGAAACGCGTGGTGCAGTACGCCCAGGGCCGCTTTCACACCCAGCGCATCGCCCACATGGTCTCGCTGACGCGCTCGATGGAGTTCGTCACCACCAAGACCGAGACCGAGGCGCTGCTGCTCGAGATCAACCTGATCAAGTCGCTGAAGCCGCGGTTCAACGTGCTGCTGCGCGACGACAAGTCCTTCGCCGAGATCCTGGTGCGCAAGGACCACGCGGCGCCCCAGATCCGCAAGCACCGCGGCGCGCACACCATACCCGGCGACTATTTCGGCCCCTTCGCCTCGACCTGGGCGGTGAACCGCACCCTGACCACGCTGCAGAAGGCGTTTCTGTTGCGCACCTGTTCCGACAGCATGTTCGAGAGCCGCACGCGTCCCTGCATGCTGCACCAGATCAAGCGCTGTTCGGCGCCCTGCGTGAACCTGGTGACGCCCGACGATTATCAGGCGCTGGTGCAGGAGGCCCATGATTTCCTCACCGGCAAGAGCCGCAAGGTGATCGCCGGCCTGTCGCAGGAGATGCAGGCCGCGTCCGAGAACATGGATTTCGAGAGCGCCGCGCGCTTGCGCGACCGTATCCGCGCGCTCGCCGCGATTTCGATGGAGCAGTCGGTTAATCCCGAAACGGTCGACGAGGCGGACGTCTTTGCGCTTTACGCCGAGGGCGGCCAGGCCTGCGTGCAGGTGTTCTTCTTCCGCGCCGGCCAGAACTGGGGCGGCCGCGCCTATTTCCCGCGCGTGGACAAGACCGACGAGGACCCCGACATCCTCGACGCCTTCATCGGCCAGTTCTACGACGACAAGCCCGTGCCGCGCCTGGTGCTGGTCTCCCACGACATGCCCAACCGCGACCTGCTGGCCGAAGCTTTCGCGATCAAGGCGGGGCGGAAGGTCGATATCTCCGTCCCCCAGCGCGGCGAAAAACGCGAGCTGGTGCAGCACGCCATGACCAATGCGCGTGAGGCGCTGGGCCGCAAGATGGCGGAGAGTTCGGCCCAGGGGAAACTGCTGCAGGGCGTCGCCGAAGCGTTCGGCCTGGACGGACCGCCGGACCGCATCGAGGTCTATGACAACTCCCACGTCATGGGGACCAACGCGGTCGGCGGCATGATCGTCGCCGGCCCCGACGGCTTCCAGAAGGCGCAGTACCGCAAGTTCAACATCAAGTCCTCCGAACTCACGCCCGGCGACGACTACGGCATGATGCGCGAGGTGCTGGGACGGCGCTTCTCACGCCTGGTGAAGGAAGAAGCCGAAGACGCGGCCGCGATCCGGCCCGACCTGGTGCTGGTCGACGGCGGCGCGGGCCAGCTTCAGGTCGCGCTGGAGGTCATGACCGAACTCGGCGTCGACGACATTCCGGTGGTCGGCGTCGCCAAGGGGCCCGACCGCGACGCGGGGCTGGAGCGTTTCTTCAAGCCGGGCGAGCAACCGTTCATGCTCGAGCCGAAGTCGCCGGTGCTCTACTACCTGCAGCGCCTGCGCGACGAGGCGCACCGGTTCGCCATCGGCAGCCATCGGACGCGGCGCAAGATCGACATGGCGAGAAACCCCCTCGACGAGATCGACGGCGTCGGCGCCAAGCGCAAGAAAGCGCTGCTGCAGGCGTTCGGCTCGGCGCGCGGCGTCTCGCGCGCGGCGCCGGCGGACCTGGCCAAGGTCGAAGGCGTGAACGAGGCCCTGGCGCATCGCATCTACGATTTCTTCCACCCGGCTCGATAGCTCAACCGGAGGAACCTTCACCGCGGGTCGCGGATTGCTGAATAGCGATCCGGTGGCGGAGCGCGCGTTGACGCTGGGCGAAACGCCCGGCCAAGCTGGGTGCTCCGATGGCGGCCGACGACCAGAAACCCGTCCAGCCAAAGCCTGCGCCGCCGCCGGAAGGTCAACCGCAACAGGGTCAGCCCCAACAAGGTCAGGCGCAGCAGGGCCAGAAGCCGCCCGACCAGAAGCCGAAGAAACCGTCGCCGTTCAAGAATCCACTGGTGCTCCTGATCGGCGCCGCGGTGCTGGTGGTGGTTATCATCGCCGCCCTGCTGTGGTGGCTCCAGGCGCGGCGGTGGGTGAACACCGACGACGCCTATATCGATACCAAGATCGTGCATCTCGCGCCTCAGGTCGCGGGCTCGGTCAACCACATCTACGTCGGCGACAACGTCCTTGTGCAGCCCGGACAGGTCTTGCTCGACATCGAACCGTCGAGCGCGCGCGCGAGTCTGCAGCAGGCTCAGGGCCAGGTCGGCCAGGCGGGCGCGTCGGTCGAGCAGGCGCAGACCCAGATCGCCGCCAACACCGCGACCTGGCGCCAGTCCCGCGCCGATGCGGACGCCGCCGCCGCGCAGGCCGTCCAGGCCGAGGACGATCTTCGCCGCTATCTCACCGCGCAACGGATCGCCGCGGGTTCGGTCTCGCAGCAGCAGGTCGACCAGGCGCGCGCCACCGCGCGCAACCTCGAGGCCCAACGCCGCTCTGCGCTGGAAAAAGCCCAGAACGCCGCCGACCAGATCGCGACCGCCCAGGCCCAGCTGAAAGCCGCGCAACAGCAGCAGCGCGCCCTGCAGGGCCAGGCGCAACAGGCGCAGATCAACCTCGGCAACACGCGGCTGTTCTCGCCGGTGGCCGGTCACGTCGCGAACCGGACCGTCGCGCTCGGCGACTACGTCCAACCGGGCCAGGAGGTGATGGCGATCGTGCCGCTCAATGTCTGGATAACCGCCAACTACAAGGAGACCCAACTCGCCAACATGCGCGTCGGTCAGAAGGTCGAGGTGAAGATCGACGCCTGCCCGCACACCAAAGTGCGCGCGCACGTGGACTCGATCCAGCGCGGAGCGGGCCAGGCCTTCGGCATCCTGCCGGCGCAGAACGCCACCGGCAATTTCGTCAAGGTCGTGCAGCGCGTGCCGGTAAAGATCGTGTTCGACACCCTGCCGCGCGATTGCCCGCTCGGGCCGGGCATGTCGGTGCGGCCCAAGGTGCTGGTCAGACCGTAATGTCGGAAGCGGGAACAGCGGGCGCGCAGGCGGGCGGGTGGACGCCGGAGCGCTCGGCCGCGGGCAATCGTTCACCGTGGCTCGTGGTCTTCGTCATCTCCATCGCGACCTTCATGGAGGTGCTGGACAGCGCCATCGCCAACGTCTCGCTGAACCACATCGCGGGATCGCTGTCGGCGAGCTACGACGAGGCGACCTGGGTCCTGACCAGCTATCTGATCTCCAACGCCATCATCATCCCGATCTCGGGTTGGCTGTCCGACGTGATCGGCCGCAAGCGCTACTACATGATCTCGGTGGCGCTGTTTGCCGGCTCCTCGCTCCTCTGCGGCCTGGCGCCCTCGCTGAGCATTCTGATCATGGCGCGCGTGCTGCAGGGAATCGGCGGCGGCGGCCTCGCGCCGTCGGAACAGGCCATGCTCGCCGACACCTTTCCGCCGCAGAAGCGCGGCCTCGCCTTCGCCGCCTACGGCATCGTGGTGATCGTGGGCCCTATCCTTGGTCCCACGCTCGGCGGCTGGATCACCGACAATCTGAGCTGGCACTGGATCTTCCTGATCAACGTCCCGATCGGCTGCCTGTCGCTGTTCCTGGTCAACATCTTCGTCGACGAGCCCGAGGCGGTTCAGCGCGACCGTGAAGAGAAGCTGCGGGGCGGCTTGAAGGTCGACTACATCGGCTTTGCGCTGATCGCCGTCGGCCTCGGCTTTCTAGAATTCACCCTCGACCGCGGTCAGCGCGACGACTGGTTCACCAATCCCGTGATCCTGGCCAGCGCCGTTGCGTCGGGGCTGTGCATCCTCACGCTGATTCCGTGGGAGCTGACGCACAAGGACCCGATCATCAACCTGCGCCTGTTTGGACGCCGCAATTTCGCGGTGACCTGCCTGGTCATGCTCACGGTCGGCATGATTCTTTTCGGCACCACCCAGTTCATTCCGCAACTGTTGCAGCAGGTATTGGGCTATACCGCCACCGACGCCGGCATGGCGCTGACCGCGGGCGGGCTGGCGACGGTTCTGGTCATGCCTTTCGCCGGCATTTTGTCGAGCAAGGTCGACGCGCGGATTTTGCTGGGCGTCGCGCTGGTGATCCAGGCGACAGCGCTTTGGCACATGACCCACCTGTCGGCGGATATGTCGTTCAAGGACGCAGCCCTGGCGCGCATGTGGCAGGCGGTGGGGCTGCCCTTCCTGTTCGTGCCGATCACGGCGGTCGCCTATGTCGGCCTCGCGCCGGGCCAGAACAACCAGGCGTCGGCGTTGATGAACGTCACCCGCAACTTGGGCGGTTCGTTCGGCATCTCCCTGACCCAGACCCTGATCGCGCAACGCCAGCAGTTCCACCAGGCGCGCCTGGTCGAGCAGTTGAACCGCTTCAATCCTTATTACAACAGCACGATCAAGGGCAGCGCCGCCAACTTTGCTCACCACGGCGCCGGCGCCCTGCAGGCCACGCAACAGGCCAACGCGAGCCTCCTGCAAAACGTCATGAACCAGGCCTCCATGCTGTCCTTCATCGACGCCTTCCGCGTGTTGATGATCGTGGTTTTCTGCGTGACGCCGGTGATCTTCCTGATGCGCGCCAACCATCCGGGCAAGGCGCCGGCGGGAGCGCACTGATGTCGCGCAAGTCGATACTTTTTGTCATCGTCGGCGTCGCGTCGCTCAGCGCCTGCGCGGCGGTCGGGCCCAACTACCATGAACCGAGGACCGCGACGCCCGGCGCCTATCTGGAGTCCGGTAGCGGCTCACTCAGTGCGACCGCGGGCGGCGGCGCCGATGTCGCCCAGTGGTGGACCCAGTTCCGCGATCCCGAGCTCGAGCGACTGGCCCTGATGGCGCTGCGCGAAAACCCCGACATCGAGAGCGGCGTTTCGCGGATCCGTGAAGCACGCCAGCAGGAGATCATCGCCGGCGCCCAGGGCAAGCCGCAGGTAAACCTCGACGGCAGCGTCAACAACACCATGCTGAGCAAGAACGCCGGCTTCTCACAGCTCGCGAAGGCCTTCGGCGGCGGCGGAAGCTCCGGCGGTGGAAGCGGCGGCGGGTCCGGCGGTAGCGGTTCGGGCGGAAGCGGCTCGGGTGGAAGCGGTACTGGCGGCGGCGGCCCGACGACCGGCATCGGCCTGCCGGGCACGGATTTCACCACCTATACCCTGGGCTTCGACGCCTCGTGGGAGATCGATGTGTTCGGCGGCGTGCGACGCAGCGTCGAGTCCGCCCGCGACCAGACCGGCGTGCAGCTCTGGAGCCTGCGCGACACCGAGGTCTCGCTCTCCGCCGAGGTCGCCACCGACTACCTGAGCCTGCGCTCGCTGCAGCAGCAGATCCTCGTCGCCAACCGCGAGACCGCGCGTCAGCAGGACCTGTTGAAACTGGTGAAGGCGCGCCGCACCGCCGGCCTCGCCGCCGACCTCGACGTCGAACAGCAGCAAACCCAGGTCGCCAATTCGCTGTCGCAGACCCCGACGCTGGAGGCGAATGCGCGCGCGGAGATCCATGCGCTGGGCGTCCTCACCGGCCAGTCGCCCGAGGCGCTCGCCGACGAACTCACCCCGACGCGAGCGACGCCCACGGTTCCGCCGCAGGTGCCGGTAGGCCTGCCGTCCGACCTGCTGCGCCGCCGTCCCGACGTGCGCCAGGCGGAACGCCAGCTCGCGTCCGCCACCGCCAACATCGGCGTCGCCACGGCGGCGCTCTATCCGCGCTTCAGTCTGACCGGCTCCGCCGACCTGATCTCGGAATCGCTGAAGAACCTGATCTCGCCCAACAGCCTGCAGACCTCCATCACCGGCGCAGTCACATGGCCGATCTTCGACGCCGGCAAGGGCAGAGCCAACGTTCGGACCGCCCGCGAGAAGGAGGTGCAAGCCTACGCCGCCTACCGCAAGTCGGTGCTGGGCGCCCTGAAGGACGTGGAGGACGCGCTTTCCCGCTACGGCGCCGAACAGCGGCGCAACGCAGCGCTGGGTCTGGCGGCGCTTTCCGCCGATCGCGCCTATCGCGAAGCCGAGGGCCGCTACCGATCCGGCCTTGCGGACTTCACCACCGTCTTGAACAGCGAAGGCGCCCTCTTCAGCGCCGAGAGCCAGAAGGCTCAGAGCGACGGCGCTTTGGCCACCGATCTGGTCAGTCTCTACAAGGCGCTGGGAGGCGGTTGGGAAAGCCAAGCTTCGTAACGCGCGCCGGGTGGGCTAAACCCATTCCGATCCTGGAGATTCGCCATGACCACCGTGAACCCCCTGCCCAACGTCCTGACCTGGATCCGCATCATCGCGGGGGTGGCGGTGTTCGCGCTCCTGGCCGCGGCCGCGGGCGGTTTCGCACCGGTGGGCGACATCGATCCGGACCAGCAGTTCCTCTACGAGAAGATCGCGGTGATCGTGTTCCTGGTCGGCGCGGTGACCGACTTCTTCGACGGCTTCCTGGCGCGCAAGCTGCACGCGGAGACCGCCTGGGGCGCCACGCTGGACCCGATCGCCGACAAGGTTCTGATCTGCGGCGTGATCCTGGGCCTGCTGTCGCTCAACGTCGACAACAAGTGGCTGGCGATCCCCTCGGCGATCATCCTGTTCCGCGAATTCACCGTTTCGGCGCTGCGCGAATCCTCGGCCTCGCGCGGCGTGACGCTGAAGGTGACGCTGCTGGCGAAATGGAAGACCACGGTGCAGCTCGTCGCCTTCGCCGTTGAGCTGATCGCGCAATGTCTGCCGCTCGGCCTCCCCGACACCACCGCCACCATGGGCACGACCGCCCACGTGTTGGTGTGGATCGCGGCCCTGCTGACGCTCTGGACCGGCGGCGAATATGTGATCGCCGCACGCAAGGCGATCTCGCACGAGGCCTAGAGCGGTTTCCGCGAAGTGGAAACCGGTTCGCCGTCAGAAACCGCGACCAAGCAACAACCTCGAGCGCAGCTCTGATTCAATCAGAGCGGCGCTCTAGGTTTGGGGAACAACCGGCTGCGCCCGCCGATTGACGCCTCACCGCAGGGAGACGCGTCATGCCGCAGCACAGCTCGGGCGAAGCGATCACAATTCAAAAAGTCACACCGCAGACGCCTGATCGGATCGAGGTGAAGTCGACCGCCTTCAAGGCCGGCGCCCCCATTCCCGCCGTGCACAGCGAATACGGCGACGGCGTCAGCCACAGCCTGTCGCCGCCGCTCACCTGGACCAGACACCCCGACGCCCAGGCCTACGCGCTGATCGTCGAAGACCCGGACGCGCCAAAGCCAGAGCCGGTCGTGCACTGGATCGCGTGGAACATTCCTTCCGACACGACCTCGCTGCCGCAGGGGGTGCACAGCGCGCCCGAACTCGAGACGCCCGAGGGCATGATCCAAGGCAAGAACGTCGCCGGCAAACACGGCTACTACGGCATGAAGCCGCCCGACGGCGACGGCCCTCACCGCTACCACTTCCAGGTCTTCGCCCTGTCCGAACCGATCGACATGGGCCCCGAGACGCCCTTCGTTGAAGTCGTCGACGCCCTGAAGGCCCGCGTGCTGGCGGAAGGCGAACTGATCGGGACGTTCGAACGGCGGACGCAATAGGCAAAGCCCCCGCACAAGCGCTGACGGCCCCGAGGACGGCATAAAAACTGTTGGTGGTCGCGTCCTGCTGAAAGGTCTCGATAGCGGCGCGCCCGACGGTCGAGCAGATCGTCTTCGACGGTTTGTGAGCATCCGTCAGCTCGGCGGCTCAGCGGCTCGGATCGGGGCAGAACCTGTGCCCCGATCCGGTGGCCGCGTCAGCGGTCTCGCTGATCCAACGTTACCGCTCGACGAGGGTCAGCGCATCGCCGTTGTGTGGCCGTGTCCGTGGCCGACGCCGCGCGGCGGGAAGAGGCGTTCGCTCCAGAAGCCGCCGATGGTGAACAGGAGGCCGATCAGGCCCACGATCGCCAGATAGGCGCCGACATGGTCCGCCACGTGCATGCGCGCGACCCAGTTGGACACCGTCGCCGCGGGAACCGTCAGCAACAGGGCGCCGCGGAGCGTGAGCAGCCAGCCGATCACCGTCACCGCGACCGGTAGCACGCCGCCCCTCCAGACGTTGTGCGCCAGCACCATCGCAAGGCCGATCACCAGCGACAGCAGGCCATAGGTAAAGAGGAACGACGGATCGGAGGTCAGGTTGGCCACGGCGGAGACCGCGTCCGCGCGGTTGGCCAGCATGGCGACCGCCGTAATCAGAAGCGCCAGCCCGATCAGCCGGGCCAGATAGATGGTTCGCGAAGCCATAAGCCACTCTCCTCGCGATCGACCGGCGCAGAAGGGGCGCCGTCCCACAGAGTCAGCGTTCGGGGGGCGCCCAAGGTTGCGTCGGAAAAGGAAGTTCGTGTTGCGGCTCAGCTGCCGGGAAACTGCGCAGCCGCAGGGCGCCTAGGCGTCCTATGTCGCCTTCGCAACGCTGCTCGCGGCCGTGAAAGATGCGCAGGACAAGAACCAGATCCCCCTGCACCCGATAACGGATGACGTAGCCGCTATCTCCGAACGGCACGAGCAGTTGCGATACCCTTCGCGCGGGCCGCGATAGCCGCGGTTCGGATGCTCGGCCAAGCTTGCGACCGCGTCTATAATCAAATCCGCGGCGGCGTACGCAGTCGTCGGACCGAAGTCGGTGTGGCGGTGGCTTCGTCGATTTCGATCGTCCGCATCACGGTCATGACCGAACCATCGCTCCAAACGGCCTAGCTGTCCAGGAAGCTCCGCAGCTTGCGCGACCGCGACGGGTGCTTCAGCTTGCGCAGCGCCTTGGCTTCGATCTGGCGGATGCGTTCGCGGGTGACCGAGAACTGCTGGCCGACTTCTTCCAAGGTGTGGTCGGTGTTCATGCCGATGCCGAAGCGCATGCGCAGGACGCGTTCCTCGCGCGGCGTCAACGACGCCAGCACGCGGGTGGTGGTCTCGCGCAGATTGCTCTGAATCGCCGCGTCGATCGGCAGGACCGCGTTCTTGTCCTCGATGAAGTCGCCGAGGTGCGAATCCTCTTCGTCGCCGATGGGCGTCTCCAGCGAGATCGGCTCCTTGGCGATTTTCAGGACCTTGCGCACCTTTTCCAGCGGCATGGCCAGCTTTTCGGCCAGCTCTTCCGGCGTCGGCTCGCGGCCGATTTCGTGCAGCATCTGGCGCGAGGTGCGCACGATCTTGTTGATCGTCTCGATCATGTGCACCGGGATACGGATGGTGCGCGCCTGGTCGGCGATCGAACGGGTGATCGCCTGGCGGATCCACCAGGTGGCGTAGGTCGAGAACTTGTATCCGCGGCGGTACTCGAACTTGTCCACCGCCTTCATCAGGCCGATGTTGCCTTCCTGGATCAGGTCCAGGAACTGCAGGCCGCGGTTGGTGTATTTCTTGGCGATGGAGATCACCAGGCGCAGGTTCGCCTCGACCATTTCCTTCTTGGCCTGACGCGCCTCGCGCTCGCCCTTCTGCACCGTCTGCACGATGCGGCGGTAGTCGTCGATCGGCACGCCGGTTTCACTCGCCAGCGCGGCGACTTCGCCGCGGATGTCGGCGATGCCGTGGCCTTCGTTGTCGATGAACTTCTTCCAGCGCACGCCTAGCGGCTTCACCGTCTCGGCCCAGCCGGGGTGCAGCTCGGCGCCGAAGTAGGCCTTCAAAAATTCCGGACGCGAGATGCCGTAGCTGTCGGCCAGGCGCAGCAGACGCCCTTCGTACTGCATCAGCTTGCGGTTGATGGCGTAGAGCTGGTCGACCAGCGCCTCGATACGGGCGTTGTTCAGCTTCACCGTCTTCAGCTTGACGGAGATCGAGGTGTGCGCCTCATCGTAGTGCTTGCGGTCCTTGTCGGTCAGGTCCTTGCCCTGCAGACGGCGGTCCAGCAGCTTGTCCTGCAGCCTGCGGAAGGCTTCGAACTCGCTCGCGATCGAGTCGAGCGTGGCCATCACGCTGTCACGCAGCTCGGCTTCCATGGCGGATACGGACGGACCCGCGCCGTCGTCGAAATCGTCCTCGTTCTCTTCTTCGCCTTCCGCGCCTTCCGCCTTGGCTTCCCCTTCGGCGGCGGGCTCGCCTTCGACCGGCGCAACCGCGGGCGGCTGCCCCGGCAGGCCGATCGGCAGGCCGTTTTCGCCGAGCGTAGTGCCCATCATGGCGCCGTAGGTCTGGTCGAGGTCGATGATCTCGCGCAGCAGCACGCGCCCGGTCTGCAGCTCCTCGCGCCAGGCCATGATCGCTTCGAAGGTCAGCGCGCTTTCGCACAGACCGCGGATCATGGTGTCGCGGCCGGCCTCGATGCGCTTGGCGATGGCGATTTCGCCCTCGCGCGACAGCAGCTCCACTGAGCCCATCTCGCGCAGGTACATGCGCACCGGATCGTCGGTGCGGTCGTAGGTGGCTTTCTCTTCGGTGGCGGCGACCTGGGTCTCTTCGCGCACGGCGACCTCGGTCGTCTCGGGCGCGTCTTCTTCCGCCTCGATGACGTTGACGCCCATCTCCGAGAGCATGGCGAGGGTGTCCTCGATGGCTTCGGAAGTTACTTCCTCGGACGGCAGCACCTTGTTCAGCTCGTCCATGGTGACGTAGCCGCGGGCCTTGGCCTGCTTGATGAACTTCTTGACGCCGGCATCGGTGAGATCGAGCAGCGGCCCGTCGGACGACGTCTCCGCCTCCGGCGCTTCGGCCTGAGTGGTGGTCATCTTCTTCTCCGCTCGATTCTTCTCTGGCCGGCTCTTCTCGGGCGCATTCTTCACTGGCGCATTCTTCTCCGGCCCATTCTTCGCCGCCGCATTCTTGGCCGGCGCATTCTTCTCCGGCGCATTCTTCTCCGGCTTCACCGGCTGGTTCTTATCGGCCCGAACCGCGCCCTTAACCTTAACTGCCCGCTGCAAAATGTGCGCCACGCCGGCTTAGGGCGCGTCCTCGGTCCAAATCGTTCCTGAAATGATCGCCTGCTTCAGAACGTCCCTCTCGCCCTTAAGACGCCGGTAGGCCTCGGGATCCGACCCGAAGAGACCGTCGTTCTTGGCGGACGCCAAGGCGCCCTCCAGCGCAGCTACCCGCGCCAGGGCGTCAAAAGCTTGCAACCACAGGGCCCGTGCGTCTTCGAGAGTCTGTTCCTGGGCAAGGAATGGCGCACCCGATTTAAGAGCCGCCTGTTCGACCTCGCGTAACAACGCACCTAGTCCTGAATGGGCCAAATGGCGGCGCAAACCCTCGGAGTCAAGGGCGTCGGCGGTCAACCGCAGCCGGATGATTTCCTTCGCCATTCCATCGAGCGCCGGATCGCCGAAACCGCAGGTCTGCAGGGCCTCAAGATGGTCGTCCAGCCGGTGGGGGTCTTCGACCGCGCCCAACGCCACCGCCGCGGCCAGGGGATTGAGCGACCGGGCCAGGGTTTGCGCCGCCGCAATCCCTTCCGGCGTCGGGGTCGAGGGCCGCACCAGCCCGCCCTTGCGCCAGGGCGCCCTGTCCCGGCCCATCGGGTTTGCCCGGGGGACATTATTGCCGACCAGGGCGTCGAAACGCCGCAACAGCTCGCCCCGGTACTGCTCCGCCAGGTCCCGGTCGGCAATGGCGGAGGCGGCGGTGCGCAACCGGCCCTTCAAACCCGCGCGCCGCTCCGGCGTGTCGAGCGGCTCCAGATCTCTTTCGCGCAGGAACAGCACCTCCACGAACGGCCGGGTGTGGTGAAGCTGTTCTTTCAGCGCCAGCGCGCCTTTTTCGCGCAGCACGTCGTCGGGATCCTGGCCGCCCGCCAGCAGAGAAAACCGGAAGGAATGGCCGGGGCGCAGCTTCGGCAGGGCGCGGTCGATGGCCCGATGCGCCGCGCGCAGGCCCGCCTTGTCGCCGTCGAAACAGAGCGTGGGCTCCGGGTGCATACGCCAGAGCAGGTCCATCTGCTCTTCGGTCAGGGCGGTGCCGAGCGGGGCCACCGCCGCCACCCCCGCGCGCTGGCAGGCGATGACGTCCATATAGCCCTCGACCACCACCAGCGGCGTCTCGGCGTCCCCCAGCGCCAGCAGCCGGCGCGCCTCCTGCAGCCCATAGACCGTGCGGCCCTTGTGGAAGAGCGAACTCTCCGGTCCGTTCAGATACTTGGCCCGGTCGTCCGGGTTCATCGCCCGGCCACCGAAGGACACCACCCGCCCCCGCTGATCGGCGATGGGAAAGATGATGCGGTCGCGGAAGCGGTCGTACGGCTGGCCCCCGCCCTCGGGCGAAATCAGCAGCCCCGCCTCGATCAGGTCGGCTGGCATGGCGCCGCGCTGCACCAGCGCGTCCTTCAGGTCGTGACGACCCCCCGACGCAAAGCCCAGGCGGAACCGCTCCCACTGGTCGGCCGGCAGGCCGCGCTTTTCCAGATAGGCCCGCGCCTCGCGCCCGGCCGGGCGGCGCAGGTTCGCCTCGAACCATTTGGCCGCGGTTTCCAGCCAGTCCTGCAGGCCCTGCCGCTTTTTCTCCTGCTCGGCCGCCTGGGGATCGGCCGCGGGCATCGGCACCCCCGCTTCCGCCGCCAGCCGCTCGACCGCCTCGGGGAAGCTCAGGCGTTCGGTCTCCTGCAGAAACCCGATCAGGTCGCCGTGCTTGCCCGACGAGAAGTCGTGCCAGAACCCCTTGTCGTCATTGACGAAGAACGACGGCGTCTTCTCCTTGGTGAACGGCGACAGACCCGCGTACTCGCGCCCCTGCCGCTTCAGCTTCACGGATTTCCCGATCACGTCCGAGAGGCGGACGCGGGATTTGATCTCTTCCAGGAATCGCTCGTCGAACCGCACCGTTCGCTTATAGCGGCCGTCTTACGACACGCCCATGCGGTGCTGCGCGCCGCCGCGACAAACGTGGCTAACCACGCGTTAGGGTCGAATCTCAAGAACCCGATAGGCAGTGGGCCGTTACAGCGGTGGGAGCTGGGCGCTCGGGGGGCGGAAAACCGAAAGGGGTTCCTGCCATGGACCGCGACCACACGACGGGACCCGAACCCCGCGGCGGCAAGTCCGTCGAACGTCGCCGCACCGCCGATGCGGCCTACCACCGCGCGCTCGGCGAGGGGCGCTCCTGGTCGCCGCATGACCAGATCGGCGAACTCGCGCCGCTGCCGGCGGCCATGCCGCACACCCATTTCGATTTTGTCAGCCGCGAAGGGCGCCGCTTCAGCGTGAGCCTCGCCGCCGAGCCGGTGTTCGAGCTGCGCCGCCTGCAGCCGATCGCGGGCTATGTCCGCACCAATGCGCACCCGGTTTCGCCCGGCCGCGGTGAAACGCGCCTGCGCGATCATCTCAGCAGCGCCGAGGACGCGCTGCGTCTCGAATCCATGAGCTTCCGCCGCGGCATCGTCATGCTGCAGGACAGTCACGCGGAGATGGGCGTCATGCCGTTGTCGTGGCGCATGGCGATTTCCGGCGCGCCGTTCTGCGCCCTGTCGAGCGGCCTCAAGGCCGCGTTCGACGCGAAGACGCACGTGATCGCGGAGCTTTTCGACATTCCAGCCGGCGTGCGTCGCTCGTCCCTGCGCCGCGTGGTCAGCGACATTGCCGAGCGCCGCCGTTCGGTCTGCGCGCGCATCCCCGCCGAGAGTGAAGCGCTGGACGCGGTGCGCGACTGCGGCTTTCGCGGCATGGTCATGGCCCCCGACGCCAAGACGCTGAAGACGGAGGCCGGTTGGCAGAGGTTCGCGGCGCTTATCGAGGTCGCCGCTAGAATCGCCCCGACGGTCATCATCGACGGCGCCCCGCCCGAACAGGCCGAAGCCTTGACCAAGGCCGGCGCCACCCACGCCGTCTTCGCCAAGAGCGCACCGCGTCTGATCTGAATTTAGCTCAGCTGTTCGTCTCGCTGCGCGCCTTGCAGCCGGTGTGCACATTGACCACCCGCTTGTCCGACGGCGGATAGCGCGACAGTAGGTGCGCGGGCCGGATCGGCCGCCGCGTCAGGTCGCCGCCGCAGTTGGGGCAGATCCAGCCGAAGTTCTCCTCGGCGCAATCGGGGCAGAAGGTGCACTCGAAGGTGCAGATCATCGCCTCCTCGCGCGGGCCGATGTCGCGGTCGCAGCACTCGCAATTGGGGCGCAGTTCGAGCATGCCGCGAGAATACGCCAAGCGGGGCCGCAACGAAACTGCATTGGTGGTTGCAGACGCGGCCTCGAATCAGTACCTACGCGGCCGTTTGCCCAACGCCCAAGAACCCGAAGCCCTGCAAGGAAGCTTTGCCCATGACCTCCACCCTCCTGAGCGGCGCGACCGGCATCCTGGCCCTGGCCGACGGAACGGTGCTTCAGGGCGTGGGCGTGGGGGCGACCGGCGAGGCGCTGGGCGAGGTGTGTTTCAACACCGCCATGACGGGGTACCAGGAGATCCTGACCGACCCGTCCTACATGGGCCAGATCATCGCCTTCACCTTTCCCCACGTGGGCAATGTGGGCGTGAACTTCGAGGACGTGGAGCAGATCGGCCAGGGGCCCGAGACCTCGGCCCGCGGCGCCGTGTTCCGCGACGTTCCCACGCTCGCCGCCAACTGGCGCGCCGCGTCGGACCTGGATGCCTGGATGAAGCGGCGCGGCGTTGTGGGCCTGGCCGGGGTCGACACCCGCGCGCTGACCAAGCGTATCCGCGAGCGCGGCATGCCGCACGGCGTCATCGCCCACGATCCGGAGGGCAGGTTCGATCTCGAGGCGCTGGTCGCCCAGGCCAAGGCGTGGAGCGGCATCGGCGGGCTCGACCTGGCCAAGGACGCCTCGACCCTGCAGCCGTTCGTCTATGACGAGGGCCTGTGGACCTGGCCGGAGGGCTTCGCCAAAGCCGGCCAACCGAGATACGAGGTCGTGGTGCTCGACTACGGCGTGAAGCGCAACATCCTGCGTGCGCTGACCTCCATCGGCGCGCGCGTCACCGTGGTTCCGGCCAAGACCACGGCGGACGAGGTGCTGGCGCGCGACCCCGACGGCATTCTGCTGTCCAACGGCCCCGGCGATCCGGCGGCGACGGCGGAGTACGCCGGTCCCGAAATCCGCAAGATGGTCGAGAGCGGCAAGCCGGTGTTCGGCATCTGCCTCGGTCACCAGATGCTGGCGCTGGCGCTGGGCGCCAAGACCGTGAAGATGGGCCAGGGCCACCACGGCGCGAACCATCCGGTAAAGGACCTGACCACCGGCAAGGTCGAGATCGTGTCGATGAACCACGGCTTCAGCGTCGACCGCGACAGCCTGCCGGCCGGCCTTAAGGAGACGCACGTCTCGCTGTTCGACGGCAGCAACTGCGGCCTGGCCATGGACGGCCGGCCGGTCTTCTCGGTCCAGCACCACCCGGAGGCCTCGCCCGGTCCGACGGATTCGCTCTACCTGTTCCGCAGGTTCGCCGAGCTGATGGACGCGAAACAGTCCGCACACGCGGCCTGAGGTCGAATTCCTCAACTGCTGAAGCACCTTAACGGCGTGGCGCCAAGGTCGCAGGCATTCGCCGCGACGCCGCGTGCGCTTGCAATGTCGCAACGGATGCTGTCCAGTTTACGACTGTTTTATTCCGCCGGAGGGGCCGGTCCGCCCCTGGGAACCCGGCATTCTGGGGGAACACAGGTCAAAATGTTCAAAGCTCTGTTGCAAGGCGCCGCCGTGGCCGCCCTTCTCGCCGCTTCCGCCTCGGCGCAACCGGCGTCGCCGCCCGCGGGCAAAGAGGTCACCACCGTCTCTGGCGTGACCGTCAACAGCCACCGTCCCGCCGCCAGCGACTTCGGCCGCCTGCCCGCGATCGCGCATGTGAGCATCTCACCCGACGGCAAGCACATCGCCGCCATCACCACGCCGGACGGCGTCACGGGCTTCATCTCGGTCTGGTCGACCGACGCGATGGACCAGAAGCCCTACATCATCCCGCCCACCAATATGCAGGGCTTCCAGTTCTTCGACGTCCAGTTCGTCAAGAACGACCGCCTGTTCGTCACCTTCCGCACCCTGGTCGCCGGCCTCGGCAACGGCGACGGCAGCAAGAACCAGCGTTTCATCTTCCAGTCGATCCTGATGTCGCCGTCGAAGGACGGCCCGCCGCCGGCGAACATCATCCCCAAGCGACCGGCGCAGACCGACGCCGACCAGTTCATGCAGAACGGCTTGGCGGTGCGCATCGTCAACGTCCTGCCGGGCGATCCGAAACGCGTCCTCGTGCGTGACGAAACCGACGGCACCATCTACCGCGCCGATGTGATGACCGGTCAGCTCGACGTCGTTCAACGCGGCTCCGACACCTATGGCTACTATGTCGATCCCAAGGGCGAGCCGCGCGGCCGCGAACGTAGTGTCGGCGACGGCGGCAACATCGCGCAGCTCGACGAATTCAAGACGCCGAACGGCGGCTGGCAGGAAGGCTTCAAGTGGCTGGTGAAGGACCGCGAGCAGATCAACTTCGCGGCCTTCGACGACGATCCCAATGCGATCCTCGCGGTCTCGCGCGCCGGCCATGAGAAGGCGGTGATCGAGTCCTACGACATCACCGGCCGCAAGCCGCCGGAAGTGGCGTTCGGCCATCCGTTCTTCGAGGCCACCGGCGTCGTGCGTTCGCGCCGGTCCAAGGACTACGGCCACGTGCTCGGCTTCACCTACAACGCCGACACCGAGCGCACCTACTGGACCGACGGCGAGTTCGAAGCGCTGGAGAAAAACCTGCGCGCCGCGCTCGGCGTCACCATGGACACCATGACCTGGACCGACCCCGCCACCGGCAAAGAGGGCAAGATCCAGACCATGCACGACTACGACGTTTCGATCCTCGGCTATTCGGACGACATGAGCCGGGTGCTGGTCGAGAAGTCGGGGCCGAGCCAACCGCCGGAATATTATCTGCTGAAGGACAACAAGCTGATCCTGCTCGGCAAGTCCGACCCGCAGATCGACCTGCAGGACCTCGGCCACACGCGCATGGTCGAGTACCCCGCGCGCGACGGGCTGATCATCCCGGCCTTCGTGACCACGCCGAACAAGGCGCTGTTCGGACCCGGACCCTACCCGACCATCGTTACGCCGCACGGCGGACCTTGGGGTCGTGACGAACTCGAATGGGATCCGACCGGCTGGACCCAGTACTTCGCCGCGCGCGGCTATGCGGTGATCCAGCCGCAGTTCCGCGGCTCCGACGGCTGGGGCCAGAAGCTCTGGCGCGCGGGCGACCGCGAGTGGGGCGGCAAGATGGAAGACGATATGGAGGACGGCCTGAAGTGGATGATCGCGCAGGGGATCACCGACCCCAAACGCGTCGCCATTCACGGCTACTCCTACGGCGGTTACGCGGCGTTCGACGCGTCGGTGCGCCCGAACGGTCTCTACCGCTGCGCCATCGCCGGCGCCGGCGTATCGGAAATCGCGCGCTTCCAGGAGCTGACCAACCAGAACGACTTCATCCGCAATTACCAGCGGCCGACCGTCGAGGGCGTCAGCCCGCTGCAGCATATTTCGGACGTAACCATTCCGGTGCTCGCCTATCACGGCGACACCGACCACACCGTGTCGCGCACCGAGTCCGAGCGGTTCACCAACGCGCTGGCGGCCGCGCACAGACCCTATAAGTTCGTGGAGCTGCCGAACATGGACCACCAGCTGGTCTATTGGACGCCGCAGAACTGGCGCGACATCCTCCTGACGGTCGACGATTTCCTGAAAACGAGCTGCCAGATGGGCACGCAGTAGGTTCCACGCCATCCCGGCCCTTTGAAGCGCGCCGTCCCCGAGGACGGCGCGCTTTTTCTTTGCGTAGTGAGCTTTGCCATTGCAATCTGCGCAGGCGGCCAGGCTTCTTCGCAACGCAGTGCGCCGCGGCGGGGGGATTTGATGTTCAAGCGTATCCTGGGCGCGACAGCGCTCGTATTGCTCCTGTCTGCGAGCCCGGCGGTCGGGACCGCCGCGCCGACTCCGCCCAGCGCCGGCGACTTCGGACGACTGCCCGCCATCAGCCATGTGACGCTCTCGCCCGACGGGAAGCAGATCGCGGCGATCATCTCGCCGGACGGCGCCTCGACCTACATCTCGGTCTGGAAGACCGACGCCATGACCGAGAAGCCGCGAGTCATGAGCGTGAGCAAACTCGGCGGCGCCCATTTCGTCGGAGTCCAGTTCGTCAAGAACGACCGCATGGCGATAACCTATCAGGCCTACGTTCCAGGCAGCATCGCCGACGGCAGCCAGCACATGTTCGAGGCGACCCACACGATCATGGTCTCGCCCGACGAAAAGGGTGGCGCTCAGGCTGAGGTCATGGCGAATAGCGGCATCGTCAACGTCGCGATCCGCGACCTTCTGCCCGCCGATCCCAAACGCATCGTCATCGCCGCCCGAGGCGAGCTCTATACGGTCAATGTCTACACGGGCTTCGCGGAGGTCCTAGAACGCAATTCCGACAAGTGGGACTACAGCTTGGATGCAAAGGGCCAGCCCCGCGTCCGCTGTGAATTCATCGGTGACAACACCGATGTCGCGGAGTCGTGTGAAGCGCGCGCAAGCCTCGACGACGCCTGGCAACCACTCCTGACTTGGCGAGCGAAGGATCGCGAACCTCTGTCCTACGTCGGTGATACCGACGACCCGAACGTCTTTCTTCTCCGCACGGACGCCGGTCGGGAGCGCGCTGCGATCGTCGAGTATGATATCAAGGCGCACAAACAATTGGAGGTCGCCTTCGAGCACAAACTGTTCGAAGCAGGCGAGCCGGTATTCTCCAACCGCACCAAAGACTACGGCGAGCTCATCGGGTTCAGCTACGACGCCGACACCCAACGCATCTATTGGATGGACGGCCAGTTCGAAGCGCTCGAGCGCAATCTCCGCGACGCGCTGCACATAAACGTCGTAAAGATCGACTGGATCGATCCGTCGTCGGGCGTCAAGGCCAAGATCGACATGGTCGATGACGCCGACGTGAGCATCGTCGACTATTCCAATGACCTAAGCCGCGTCATCGTTGAAAAGTCGGGACCCAGCCAGCCGCCCGAATTCTATCTGCTGGCCGACGGGAAGCGACTCTACCTGCTGGGCAAGGCGTTTCCGGCCATTGATCCGGCCTCGCTCGG
>DASZMV010000053.1:0-58884 GCA_035551675.1 Caulobacteraceae bacterium
CGCGCGACATGTTGCGCGAACTGGAGACGTTTGTCGATTTATTCATGCCAGAGATGCCCGTACAACGGATATGGGAGGAAATTTTTGAACATGTCAGTCAGCTCTCCGAGATCCAACCCTCGAGTGAGATCACGGTGCCAGAATGGAAAGGGGGGGAGGACGGTGAGACCCCCGACGTTCTCCTCGAATTTGTAGTTGAGCAATTGCGACATCCGATACGTGAGGTCGCAGACGAATCTAGACGAGCTCTTCTTGATCTTTTTCTCGCCAAAGATGGTCGCGCGCGTATCGCTGCCATAATTAATCGCGAGCTCGGCGGGACCGAAGACGCGCGACAAGTGGAAGCCTTGTCTTTCCTTTTTTGTGCGCTGGATATCAACGAAAAATGGGTGTCTAGCTTTGCAGACGTGCTGTCGGCGTTGGTGAAGGACACGCCGTCAGCGACTGTGCGTTTCCTCGGTGAGAGGATATTGCGGGGCATTGGTATAGAAGTCCCACAAAGGGAGAGGAGAGATCTCCCGAATATTTATTCGTTGGAGCTGCCGCCGGTGCCGATGGCCGACCGAAGCCTGTTTGAGAGGCTTCGCCCTGGCGATATGTTAAGCGACACGACTGACCCAACCGAACTCGCGCGGCCCTTCGATGGTGCCCTGCGCCGACTTTCGGCCCTAAGTGGGTTGCAAATCGAAAATTTAACTTCCCGGCTTGCGGCGCTGATGGGCGTTGTCGCTCCAAGAGAAACTTGGAATCAAGCTGCGGAGCGAAAGGCGAGAGACTCTTTTGAAAGCGCGAACTTGAAGATTGCATACAGGCGGGTACGAGTAGCTGTGGCGCATCGCGCCTTTGCTCGCCTCGTGCAGGAATTGGCCGATGCAAATGCAATCGAATTTCTACCCCGAGAGCTAGAGCATTGGCTTTCTGACGTGGATCCCCTGACGTCACGGATAGATCCTACTCGACGACCGAATTGGATTTGCTTGCCCATTGCGAATGAGGTCGACCGTTATTCAGATGAAGGTTGGTACGATCGGCCACACGAAACCTTGAGTGATGCGCCTCTGCTGACGCCGGATGGTAGGCTTATACTGGCGGAACTCAGTTACTTCGCGAAGCTCGATGTGAAGCGTCCGACTATGGTGCGGGCTTCAATGATAGGCGCGAAGGGCTATCTATGGTCGGGATCCGAGACGCCAGAGGATAACTTCCTCATGCGCTTTCCGACTTGGATGACCGGCGCGATTTATCCTGCCGTGCCGGATACGTGGAACCGTCCGGCTCTCGCGTGCCGTGGAGGAGGCTTGTTCCGCCCAGTTTTTATGGCTTTGTCGCCCGAAGTCGGCCTTTCAAACAACTGGGTGCCGGCAAAACATGGCTTGTTTGCGTGGAATGATGAGCGCGGAAACCGAATGGTCGAGAGTATCTATTGGCAAGATGGAAACTTCTCCCAACTTGACCGATACGGTCGATCGCCAATCGTCTCCTATGGATGGGCGGTCGTTATGGCCGCCGAGGCTACTAAACAGATGGCGCGGGTTCTATCTCGCTGCCGACAATACCTAGTTGGCGAAAGAGCAATTTCAGTTCGAGGTGATTGGCCTGTTTCGCGAGTAGCTTTTAGGGAGCGAAATGTGACGCCGGGAGCGTTGTTTGAGCATGTCGAGGTAAGGCCAGAACTCAGGTGACATTTCCTACGCCAAATTGAATCCCCCTCCTCCTGACCTTACTCGTCCCTGGCTAAGGTGCGTTCGTTACGCCACTTCGCAGCGTCGCCTCGAAGTCGCGCGCAACGTCCGCCCCCGCAACCTCCCTCAGGCTCTTCGAAAACGCCTGCGTCGTCAGCGGCGGGTCCTTCCTCACCAGCACCCGATCCACCGCCGGCCGCCCGATCTTCGCCTCCAGGTCGAACAGCAACACCGGCCCCTCCTGATAAAGCGCCGCCCCCGACGGCTTCTTGCCGAGGCCGATCAGCGGGCCGGCGCCGGTCGCCGCCTTGCGTTTGCGCTCCAACATCACGTCGCGCGCCTTCACGCCGAACGTGACTTCGACGTAGCGCAGACCGAAGTATTCGGCGACCGACTCCGACAGCCACGTGTCGTCGGTCGGCACGCCCTGGAGGTTCGGCATCCAGGCGTGGCGGAACTCGTGCGCGACGAAGCTTGCGGGGCTCGTCTCGTCGAACTTCGGCGTCGGTGCGCCGGGCTTGCGGAAGGTCGGCATGACCACGAAGCTGCGTTCGCCATAGCCCGCGCCGTCGCCGCGCGGCACGATGACCATGCGCACCGGGTCGATCGCGGGCGCGCCGTATAGCTTGCGATAGAAGGCCGCGGCGCCGAACGCGTCGCGGCGCAGCGCCGCCACCAGCGGATCGTCCTGCTCGGCGGCCCAGAAATCCACGTCGGCGCTGTGGATCATGGTCAGGCCGACGGCGCCGTCGATCGGCAGGTCGGTCTCCGCCTCGGCGCGATGGATGATCAGGCGGTCGCCGCGCCGTTCGAACCTGCCCTGGCTGATCGCGACCAGGTCGTGGGGCAGGCCCGTGATCTCCGCGTCGGCGGTGAACGCCAGGCCGAGGTCTTCGCGCGCCGGCAGCCACATGTCTTCGATGTTGAGCTCGATCCGCTGCGGCGACAGCGCCGGCGTCGGGTCGTCGGGATCGTTGACCACGCCGTCGTAAACGATGCTGACCCAGTGCGGCGCCCGCGGATCGGTGAAATGGAAAGCGATGCGGTTGAGGTGGGGAATCGGCGTGTCCACGGGCGCGATCGTCGCCGCGCCGCCGGGGCCGGCGTCGACGCGTTCGATCCTGAACCGGTCGGCGAGCACGAAGGCGGTATCGCCGGCGCCGACCGGGAGGCTGACGGTCAGGGTCGCGGCGATGCGTCCGGCGGCGGCGTCGAGGCGGGCCTTGAGGTCGTAGTGGGCGGGCGTTTGCGCCTGAGGCTGGGCCTGAGCATGGCCCGCGGTCGCCAGCGCGGTCGCCGCTATCACCGCCGATAAGATGCGCATCGCCTTCTCCCCGTCCCACTAAGGACGAGGGATAGGAGGTTCCGATCCGCCATCGGGGCAGGGGACAGGTTAAGGTGTCCCATCGCGTCGTGCGCGCACCGACTGTTCGGCATCGTGGACACCTTAACCTGTCCCCGATGTTTTCTCTGAGCTCAGCGTGGTTTGCCGCCGCCGATGTCGGCGGCCTCGACGGCTCCGATGACCCGCTGAGCGAGCCGCACGGCGCAGAGCATGAGGAGACAGACCGCCAGAACGATGGTGAAGGGCGGTGCACTCTCCAGATCGATGATCAGCCAGATCATCAGGAGGAATCCGACGGTGAGACCCGCGGCGTCGATCCAGAAGGTTGCGTCGCGGGGAACGGCGACGCCGCCAATCCGCGTCCAGCGCCGGATCGGTTTCGCGCTCAGGTCGGGGAAGGGGAGGCCGACCGTCCGCACTGCACCGACGGCAAGAAAGCCGGCCACCGCGGCGCAAATGATCGGCCAGACGTACCAGTCGTCCGCCGAGTGGCCGCGCCAGGCGTCCACCGCCGAGACTGAAAACAGAATCGCGAGTGCCGCGCTGATGATCGCGTGTGCGGGGCGGCCGAGGGGATACTCGTGGAAGGGACGCCAGATCCGCACGACGGCGACCACCGCGAGCGCCCCCGTAAGCACGGCGAAGGCTAGGTAGTTCGGCACGAGGTGGACCACTCGCAAGGGTGACGAATGCTGGTACTGCCTCCACGCATTCGACGCTGACATTGCCGCCCAAAACGCGGGGGTCGCGATGGCGACCGATCTACTCTTGGCTGGTGTAAACGCCATGCCGGCAGTCTAGCGCGGAGTTCATTTGCGGTGAAGGGGACAGGTTAGTTAAGGCGTCCCATCGCGTCGCGTGCGCACGGGCGGTTGAACGTCGGGCGGTCTTAAGCCGCCCCCCAGGTTCCTTGCACAAGGCGGCGAGTTTTGGTTTCCTGAGAATAACCCGCCGCGGCGTGTGACACAAGCGAGCGACGCTCGGCTTAAAGTTCATTTTCGACTCATCTGCGCGCTGAACGATGAGCTCTTCGGACAAGCGCGAGGCTGACGGCATTCGTCGTCAGGCGCCGAGCCAGCGAAACGACTTCGCGAGAAACGCGCGCGCGTCCCCGTGCGGCTGTTGGCCGTGCGCGACCAGCACGCGCCGGCAATCCCAGCCCAGCACCTTGTCGCGCGCGCGTCGCGCCGGGGCGCGGTTCACGAACGACGCGCGCCATTCGCGCGGGGCGCCGGGGTCATCTTTGGTGATGCCGTCGATACGCGCGAGGAAGCGCCACGCGCCCCAGTGCTCGCGAAGATAGCGGTCGCTGAAGGTCTGGATGAGATCCGCGACGATGACGGCGCCGGAAGGGCGGTGGAGGAAGACGATCTCGTCCATGGCGAACGAACCGCGGAACCAGGCCTGGTCGATCTCGCGGGACCATTGCGGCGGCGGCGTGTCGGTCAGGGCTTCGCGGAAGCGCAGGTCGCGGCGCTTTCGGATCGTCGACCGCGGCCCCCACAGCGACGCCTCGGGAAAGGCGGCCTGCCACTCCGCCAGATACAGGTGATGCAGTTTGTTGGGGCTCACCAGGTGGCGCACCGGACCCAGGCGCTCCACCGCGGCGCGCAGGTCGGCGGTCAGCCTGACCGGCGACCACACCCACAACTCGCCGCTCTCCAGCCGGGCGATGACCGTGCGCGTCGGATAGGGCGCGCCGAAGAAACTGACGGTCTCACCCTCGGCGATCCACAGCGCCTCGTGCACGGCTTCGAGCATGCGGTCCTTTTACGTGGAATGCGGGACGCGGCTACTCCGGCGGGTTCGCCTCGAAGTCGGCCGGGTCGATCCGATGCGCGGCGCGAAGGTCCGCGTTCGACTGGGCGTGCAGCCCCAGGGAATCTTCCGCGACGGCGCGGTTGCTATAGGCGAGCGCCAGTTCCTGAGGGTCCGTCGGCTTCATGTTGATGATCAGGGTGCACGCCGCCATCGCTTCCGTCGACGAAATGTGCAGGCTGAAATCCTCATTGGCGCAACGGGCTCTTTGCGCGTCGGTCGGCGCCACGGCCGGCGTCGGCGACGCCTGCGCGGCGACAGGCGGTGCGGCAAGCGCCGCGAGCGAAATCGTTGCAAGCGACAGGCCGATCAATGCGCGCATCGGATGGCTCCCCCGGATCGATCCTTGGGCCGAGACGGCCCCGGTCGTCGACCGCCCAGCCGTATCACGAAAGCGCCCCGGATGCACATGGCCACGGCCGCGTCCCCCCGCTGCCGTCGGCGTGTGTGGCGCCATGGGTCCCGCGGACGGCCCCCGGGCGTGACGGGGCGGGGAAGCGTTCATCGTACCGGGAAGGGCGCCTTAACCCGTCCCCGACGTTCCGCGCGCAAAGGGGCTAGTTTTGGTTTCCTGAGAATAATCCGCCGCGCCGTGAAGCACAAGCAAGCGCCGCTCGGAGAAACAGTCCACGTTCGAATCAAGCGAGCGGCTTACGCCGTCGCGATGCGTCCCGTCGTCATGCTTTTGCGGTCAGTTCGCGCCGCGAACCTTCATGATGTTTTTCAGGACGCGGCGCTTCAGCGGCGGCAGGGCGTTGATCAGGCGCATGACGGCGCGCATCGTGAACAGCTGCAGATCGCCGACGACCGGCTTGTGGATCGCGTCGGCCGCGTCCATCTGTTTGCGGGAAGCGAGGACGGCTTCACCGCTGTAGCGAAGCATCTCGGTCTCGTAGGCGTGGATCGCCTCGACCAGCGGCGTCTCTCCCCGCGCCGCCTCGATCAGCCGCCGGCTGAGCAGCTCCGCGTCGCGCAGCGCCGTGTTGGCGCCCGCGCCGCGTCCCGGCGTCATCGTGTGGATGGCGTCGCCGAGAAGGGTGACGTTCGAACTCTCCCACGGCGGCGGGGGGACGGACGTCCTGACGCCGAGCTCGCCGATCGCCGACGGCGGGGTCATGCGAACGAGCTCCTGGAAGTCGGGATGCCAGCGGCGGGTCAGGTCCAGCGCCAGGCGTTGCAGGCCGACCCCGTTCAGTTCGGCGGGATCGCGCGGAAAGTTCTGGCGCGCGCCCCACAGGCCCCAGCCGATGCTGTCCTCGTCGAGCGCGTCGACGAAGCCCGGCCAGCGCGCGACGAACGCCGCGTCGCTGCGATGGGCGGTGAACTCGAGCGAATGAACGATGGCGCCGAACCCCTTGGGCGCCATGATCATCGCCATGCCGTGAAACATCTTCTCGGAGAGCAGCGCCTTGCTCGCCTGCGTCATCGGCAGGCGGCCGCCGATGGAGCGCATGCCGGTGTCTTCCAGGCGCGCGTCCGGCAGGCGCTGTTTGCGCACCGCCGAGTTCGATCCGTCGGCGCCGACCAGAACATCGCCCGTCGCTTTGCTCCCGTCCTCGAACCACGCGGTGACGCGTCCGTCCGGCTCCGGCGCGTAATGCGTCAGGCGCTTGCCGAACCGGATCCGATCTTCCATGCCCGTCAGCAGGGCGCGGCGCAGGGTCTTTCGGATGACATTGCGCTCGCCGTCCGCGACGTTCGCGCTCGCGCGCTCCAGGTCGAGGCACAGCAGTTCCGAAAGCTGTTCGGTCATCATGATGAAATAGCGCGGCGACCGGGCGCAGGTGGCGACGAACAGGTCATAGAGTTCGGGCGCCACGCAGGCTTTCAGCGCGCGGCTTCCGGCCGGGCTGATGCCGACGCGAAAGCCGCCGGTGTCGGCGTTGGGCTCGAGATCCCGCTCGAACAACGAAACCTCCACGCCCGCGCGTCGGAGCGCGTGCGCCAGCGCCAGGCCGCCGGTTCCGGCGCCGATAATCAGGACATGCATGACTTACTCCGGACTGTTTGCGGGAGCAGGCGAGGCCTGCGCTGCGACCTCGCGCAGCCACGCATCGCTCCAGGTGAGACGCCCGCCGCGCAGGTCTTCGATCACCGCCTTGACCCAGGTCAGCTCGGTGACCCGCATCGCACGCAGATATTCGCTTTCGAGCAGGAAGAGGCGGGGCAGGTGCGCCGCCTGCGCCATGCCCGCGTCCATGGAACCGAGCTCGATTTCGATCGCGCTCGCGCGAAGTTCGAGCTGGCGCAGCGCGTCGCCGGGCGGCAGCAGCGGGAGGAACGAAATCGCCGCCGGGAAGTCGGGATATTCGCGTGCCGGCGTTGACAGGATCTCGCGCATCCAGTCGAGCGCGACGGCGCGGCCGGTCTCGGTGATTTCATAGACGGTGCGTTCGGGGCGCCGGTCGTCGCGGATGGTTTCGCGCGCGGCGATCAGGCCCTCGCGATAGAGCCGCTGGATCGTCTGATACAGGCTCGCTCGCTGCGCGACGTTGATGACCTCGTCCTTGCCGCGTTCCTTGATCAGCCGCTGCATCCGGTAAGGATGCATCGGCGCCTCGTACAGCATGGCCAGGACGGCCAGGGCGATAGCCGAGCGTTTGACGGTTTTCATAGAAAGGGGCTTACTAGTCATAAAATGACTAAGCAAGCCCTTTCATGCGGGGGCAGGGGATGTCGCCGGATCGTCCGCGCCGCGCCAGCCGATCGCATCGTCCGCGTCGGTCTCGCCCAGGGCCGCAGTGATCTCGAAGCACACGCCGTCCGGCCCGAACGTCAGCGTCGTGGTTCCGCCGAGGTCGCGGGAGAGGCCGTCCACGAGGAGGCGCGTGCCGAAGCCGCGGCGGGTGGGAGGCGCGACCGCGGGGCCGCCGGTTTCGCGCCAGGCCAGGCGAAGGGCGCCGTCGCCGGCGCTCCAGGTCAGGCTCACACGCCCCTCGGTCCCCGACAGGGCGCCGTGCTTGACGGCGTTGGTGGCGAGTTCATGCAGGGCCAGTGACAGGGCCAGGGTCTGTTTCGGCGACAGGTCGAGCGAGGGACCGTCGATGTCGAACCGGTCGGCGGTGAATGGCGCGACGGCGCGGCCGACGACCAGGGCGATGTCGGCGCCGGACCAGCTCCTCGCGGTCAGAAGATCGTGCGCGTTGGCCAACGACAGAATGCGCGCGGTGATGGCGGTGCGCGCCACGCCCATGTCGTCGGCGCCGCGCAGGGTCTGCGCCACCAGCGACTGCACGGTGGCCAGCGTGTTCTTGACCCGGTGATTGAGCTCGTTGAGCAGCAGGCGCTGCAGCTCTTCGGCGCGTTTCATCTCGTTGAGATCGCGGCTGGCGCCGGCGATGGCGACGGGTTTGCGGTCCGGCCCCGCGCCGTCGAACTCGACCAGGCCCCAGGCGCTGAGCCAGCGCCACGACCCATCGGTCTGTTTCACCCGGTACTCGACGTCGTAGCGGCCGTCGCCCAGCGGATCGAGCGCCTTGGCCACCCGCTCCCACATGATCGCCATGTCGTCGGGATGGAACTTGTCCTTCACGCCCTCTTCGTCGTGCAGGAAGCGCGCTTCGCTCAGGCCGTAGAGCTGTTGGGCGTTGTGGTCATACACGCAGATGTTGTCGGCGATGGTGTACCGCCAGGTGCCCATCTTGGACGCGATCATGGCCAGGTCGAAGGTGCGCTGCTGGCGTTCGGTTTCGCGGCGCAGGGCGTGTTCGACGGTGACGTCCTGGAAGCAGTTGATCGCGCCGACCAGGACGCCGTTGGCGTCGGTCAGGGGCGCGACGTTGACGCGCGCGACCCAGCGCGCGCCGTTCGGGTTCTCGACCATGGCCTCGACGCCGTCGAACCGTTCGCCGAACAGGGCGGCGCGGGCGATCGGCGTCTGGTGCGGCGCGATGACGTCGCCGTCCAGGCTCTCGAGGCGATGACAGCCGCAGAAGCGCTGGGTGGAATCCATCAACTTGGGGGCGCGCCCCCACAGCTCCACCGCGCGACGGTTCACGCGCAGGATCCGCCCCTGGGCGTCGCAGGCGTAGACGCCGAGCGGCAGGGCGTCGAGGATCGCCTGGTCGAGGTCCAGAAGCGATTCTAGCAAGGCGGTCGGCGGAAGGTCGAGTTTGAGAACGGACACAGGATTCCCCCCTGGATACGCGGTAGGCGGACAACAACGGCCAAGCTCTTGTCGGGTTCCGAGCGCGCTCGATTTCATCCGGCCGGAGGTGCTAAGCACCCCCGGGACAACGATGGTTCATACGGAGGGCGGCGCATGGACGAGGTCGACCTGAGCGGCCTGCGCGTGCTGGTGGTCGAGGACGAGTCGCTCGTCGCCATGCTGATCGACGACGTCCTGGGCGAGCTGAACTGCGTGGTGGCGGGTGTGGCGTCCAACCTGAAGGACGGGTTGGACAAGGCGGCCACGCTCGCGTTCGACATCGCCATTCTGGACGTGAACCTGAACGGCACGGCGGCCTATCCCATCGCCGAGCTGTTGACCGCGCGCGGCGCGCCGTTCGTGTTCTCCACCGGCTATGGCGCGGTAGGCGTGCCCGAAGCGTTCAGCGCGGCCCCGGTGCTCGCGAAACCCTTCGACGAGGCGAGGATGCGCAGCGCGCTCGCGGCGGCGTGGCGGGGACGGTCGGGGACATCTTAACCTGTCCCCGATGTATTCCGATCGCTCGCCTCAGTAGCTCAGCTTCGGATACCAGTCCGGCGCGCGGCCTTCGGGCGTGAGGTCGAGGATGTTCCAAAGCGGCGCGAGGTCCACCGCGCCGCGCGGATCCTGGCCCGGGTCGGCCATGGCGCCCGACATCTCGCCGGCCCAGAACAGACGGACCTTGTCGCCGTCGCGCCGATAGACCACCAGCGCGGGATATTCATCTCCCTGCGGCGTCAGCACGCCGAGGTCGCGCGCGTAGTCGTCGCCCTTGGTCTGCACGAAGTCGAGATCGCGCCAGCCGCGCTCCTGGGCGAAGGCGAGCTGCCGCGCGACGGGCGAGCGGCCGAGAATCTTCAGCGCGGCCTTCTGTTTGATGTCGGCGGCGTTGCCGTCGAGCGGACCCAAAAGATTGGTGCACATGGGGCAGGGGCGTTCCCGCTGGGGTCCGTACATCCAGAAATAGGTCACCAGGGTGTCGTGCTCGCCGAACAGATCGATGAGGCCGAGTCCGGCGCCGTTCGCATCGATGAAACGATAGTCCTTCGTGATCACGGGCCCAGGCGGCAGGGCGCGACGTTGTTCGGCGACGCGGGTCACGTGCCGGCGCAGCTCGATCTCGGCCGCCAGCAACGTCTGACGCGCGCGGGCATAGTCGGCGCTTTCGCCGGGGAAGGGCGCGAGGCGCTTGCTGGCGAGATCGCCGGCGGGGATGAGCGTGTCGGTCATCAAGGCCTCCTTCGCGGCGCAACCGGCGGCGGCGCCGACGGTTCCACCTGCGGCTTGGGGGACAGGTCAAGGTGTCCCATCGCGTCGTTGTACTCCGACCGTTCGGCATCGGGGACACCTTTGCCTGTCCCCGATGTCTGCTGTTTGCGGATGTCCCTGAGTGTGAGGTGGGGAGAGGAGGTCGGCCGAGGGACCCATCCGGCCACCTCGACCGTTCCACACGCGTCCCCCAACTGTGAGGCGTCCATGGCCCTATCCGCCCTCCGCCGCGACGTTCTCACCCGCCCGGTGTTCCGCTGGGCGCGCCGCGCGCTGCCGCACATGTCGCCGACCGAGGCCGAGGCGATCGCCGCCGGCGACGTGTGGTGGGACGCGGAACTGTTCACCGGCGACCCGGACTGGCGCGGCTTTCTCGCCATCCCGCCGGCGCGGCTGAGCGACGAGGAGCAGGCGTTTCTCGACGGACCGGTGCGCGAGCTGTGCGCCATGCTGGACGACTGGAAGATCACCTGGGAGGACGGCGACCTGCCGCCCCAGGCGTGGGACTTCATCAAGGCGCGGCGTTTCTTCGGCATGATCCTGCCCAAGGCGTATGGCGGGCTCGGGTTCGGTCCCTTTGCCCATTCCGAAGTGGTGCGCACGCTGGCCAGCCGTTCGGCGACCGCGGCGGTGACGGTGATGGTGCCCAACTCGCTGGGGCCGGGCGAACTGTTGCTGCGCTTCGGGACCGAGGCGCAGAAGGACCATTGGCTGCCGCGCCTGGCCGACGGGCGCGAGATCCCGGCCTTCGGCCTGACCAGTCCGCAGGCCGGTTCGGACGCGGCGGCGATGACCGACACCGGCGTGGTGTGCCTGGGCGAGCACGAAGGGCGCAAAGTCATCGGACTGCGTCTCAACTGGCATAAGCGCTACATCACCCTGGGACCGGTCGCGACGGTGCTGGGCCTTGCGTTCAAGCTCAGCGATCCCGAGCGGCTGTTGAGCGACGAGGTCGAGCGCGGCATCACCGTGGCGCTGGTTCCGACCGACACGCCGGGGGTGGAGATCGGGCGGCGTCACCTGCCGGCGATGCAGGCGTTCCAGAACGGTCCGAACTTCGGCCGCGACGTGTTCCTGCCGCTGGACGCGGTGATCGGCGGCGAGGCCCAGGTCGGCAAGGGCTGGGCCATGCTGAACGCGGCGCTGGCGGCGGGGAGGGGAATCTCGCTGCCGTCGCAGTCGGCGGCGGGCGCGGCGCTGGCGGCGCGCGCGGCGGGCGACTATGCGCGCGTGCGCCAACAGTTCGGCATTGCCATCGGCCGCTTCGAGGGCGTGGGCGAGCGGCTCGCGCGGCTGGCGGCCAACGCCTATCTGTTGGACGCGGCGCGGCGGTTCACCTGCGCGGGGCTTGCGCTCGGGCATCATCCGTCGGTGATTTCCGCGATCATGAAACAGGGCGCGACCGAGCGCATGCGGGTGTCGGCCGCCGACGCCATGGACGTGTTCGCCGGCAAGGCGATCATCGACGGACCGCAGAACATCATTGGCAACCTCTATCGCACCGTCCCGATCGGCATCACGGTCGAGGGCGCCAACATCCTGACGCGCAGCCTGATCCTGTTCGGCCAGGGCGCGGTGCGCGCACATCCCTACCTGCTGCGCGAGATGCAGGCGTTGCAGGACCGCGACGCGAAAAAGGGCCTGGCCGAGTTCGACGCGGTGTTCTGGACGCATGCGGCGCACACCGTGCGCACCGCCATGCGTTCGTTCGCGCGCGCCTGGACCGACGGCGCGCTCGCGCCATCGCCGCCGGCGGGCGTGGTGCGCCATCACTACCGGATGATCGGCCGCTACGCCGCGGCCTTCGCGCTGGCGTCCGACGTGGCGCTGTTGACCATGGGCGGGACGCTGAAGCGCAAGGAGATGCTGTCGGCGCGCTTCGGCGACATCCTGTCGGAACTGTACATGCTGTCGGCGGCGCTGAAGCGCTGGGACGAGGACGGGCGGCAGTTGGACGACCTGCCGCTGGTCGACTGGATCATGGCCGACGGGTTCCTGACCATCGAGACGCGGCTGAAGCAGATCCTCGACAACTTCCCCGACCCGGTGGCGGCCTGGCTGCTGCGGCTGTTCGTGCTGCCGTTCGGCGTGGTGCGGCGCGGGCCGAGCGACGCGGTGACCGCGCGCTGTGCGCTCATCCTGCTGGAGCCGTCGGGCGCGCGCGATCGCCTGGCCGGGCGCCTCTATCTCGGGTCCGGCGAAGACGCCATCGCGCGGCTGGAACGCGCGTTCGAACTGGTGGTCGAAACCCAGGCCGACCACGACCGCCTGCGCAAGCTCGGCGTCGACGACTGGGCGCAGGCGCGCGGGCTGCTCTCCGACGATCGCATAGAACGCCTGCAACAGGCCGACGCCGCCGTGGCCGCCGTCATCGCCGTCGACGACTTCGCCCCCGAAGCCCTGTCGCCCCGCAACCTGCGAACGCGCGGGCGCAAGACCCCGCAGCCGGAGCCGGCACAGTAGCGGACAGGTTGAGGTTGCCGATGTTTCAGCTCGCGGCCGCCAGCATCGTCAGCTCGAAGCTCATGCTCGTTCCGCGGGACACCTTAACCTGTCCCTCGAGCTTCACTTGCCGGGCTTCTTGCCTGCGCCGGCGGCGCCGCGGCCGGGCACTTCGACGAAGGACTTCGCGCTCGCCTGGGGCTTGGGCTTGTCCTGTTTCGGCTTGCGCACTTCGCGGTTGGATTTTTTCTGACCCTTGGCCATGGCGGTGTCCTTTGGTGGTGAAGACGGTTCAGCGTCGGCCGACGAAGCCGGCGACGCCTCAGTCTAACGCGCGGCGCGGTGGGGGCGAACGCCTGCGCCGTGATCGCTCTGGGCGGCGAGTTCGAGCCAGCGGGCGGCGGCGGTCTCGTAGCGCTCACGCACGCATTGCAGCGGGCTGGCTTCGGCGAGGGCGGCCGCCTCGCGCGCGCGGTCGCGATAGTCGGCGGCGCGGCCTTGGCGGGGGGAGGCGATCATCGGCGACCGCCTGACGCGGGGGTGGAAGGCGGGGTGACGACAGGCGGTGTGGCGAAAGCTTGGGCGCGAACGCCGGGAACGCGTGGCCTCATGAGTGGGTCTCGAAACAGCGTCGCGTCGGGAAGGATCGACCGCTTCGGTGGCGGCACACGCCCGACGGCGCCGCCACAGGATAGACGAGTCTGGCCCGATTGCCACGCCGGAGGCCCGGATCGCGCCACGGGGGTTGACCAGTATATAGCCTTATAGCTATATAGCTGTATGACGATGCATAGTACCGATCCCGAACAGCTGAACCGGACCTTCCTGGCGCTGGCGGACCCCACGCGGCGGGCCATCCTGGGGCGGCTGGCGGCGGGGGAGGCGACGGTGTCGGAGCTGATGGCGCCGTTTGCATTGAGTCAGCCGACCATCTCCAAGCACCTCAAGGTGCTCGAACAGGCCGGCCTGATCGAACAGGGACGCGATGCGCAACGGCGTCCGCGCCGCCTGGCGCCGGCGGCGCTCGACGACGCCGGTCGTTGGATCGACGATTTCCATACCCAATGGGCCGCCCGCTTCGACCGGCTCGAGACCCATCTCGCCGCACGGCGCGCTGCGAAGAAAAAATCAAAGGACGCCTGACATGCCCACACCCGACGCCCAGACCTTGGCCCGCTCCATCGAAGGCGTGAGCCTTGTCGTCGATCGCGCGACCCACAGCCTTCGACTGGAGCGCATGCTCGATGCATCGCCCCAGGAGGCGTTCGACGCCTGGACGCAACCCGATCAGGTGACATGCTGGTGGGACCCGGCGGGAGAACCGTTGACGCGGTGTGAGATCGATCTGCGCGTCGGCGGCGATTTCGTGTTCGTGTCGAAGGGGCACGCCGAAATGCCGTTCGCGGGACGTTATGTCGAGATCGTTCCGGGCGTGCGCCTGGCGTTCGAGGCGATGGGCGCCGCCGGTCGCGTCGGGTTCGCCGCCGTGGGCGAGCAGACCAAGCTGTCGGTCGAGATCCAATGCCGCTCCGACGAGCATCTCGATCAGTTCCTGCAGATGCGCGTCGACGAAGGCACGGCGCGAACCATCGCCAACCTGGCCGCGTTCGTCGCCGCTTTTCGCGCCGGCTAAGGCGCAGTCCCCGCTTCCCATCTTCTCCATTCCGTTACCCCGCACTTGTTCCGGGGGTGACGATTGCGAGAGGGGAGCCGCGCCCTTGTTTCCTCCGCCCGGCCGGGGCAGGCTGTCCTCCAAGAACAACGTTATCTCAAACGGGGGCAGGGCTATGAACGGTCACGACTGTGATTCGCGGCGTCGGGTATTGCTGGGGGGAGGGGCGGTGTTGGGTCTGGCGGCGGTGGGGTCGCCGGCGGCGGCGCAGGCCGGGGTGCAGCAGGACTGGCGCTACTGCGGCAAGTGCGCGGGGATGTTCTGGAACGGCGCGCCGGACAAGGGGCGTTGCGCCGGCGGCGGCGGCCACGTGGCGCAGGGATTCCAGTTCCTGCCGCACTACGATGCGGGAAAGGGCGGCGCCGGCGGTCCGTACCAGTACGACTGGCGCTTCTGCAGCAAGTGCAAGGTGATGTTCTACGACGGTTCGCCGAACAAAGGCCGCTGTCCGGCGGGTAAGGGGCACGCGGCGGAAGGTTTCATGTTCGGCCTGAACACCGGCAAGCCCGCGGGGATCGCGCAGAGCGACTGGCGCTTCTGCCAGAAGTGCAACGACCTGTTCTGGAACATCGGCCACGGCGCCTGCGCGGCCGGCGGCGCGCACGTGGCGCAGGGGTTCACCTTTGCGATGGCGTTTCTGAGCGGCAAGCAGGTGGATCCATCGAAGATCATCGTCGACGCGGTGAGCCAGGGAATTCCGGCGGCGCTGCAACTGGCGCAACCGTTCCTGCTCGCCGAGATGGGCCAGCCCAATCTGCTCGGCAAAGGCTATTCGCTGCATAAGATGAATCTGCGCTTCGCCCAGGCGGACGTGCGCTATCACGCGCCGAACTTCGAAGTCACCCTGAACGACAACTACCTCTACACCCAGGTGACGCAGCCGAGCGTGTTGGGGAGCTACGCCGATCCCGCGTTCGAAATTCACTTCGACGTGAAACTGCGCGGCGAGGTGGAGAAGCTGCCGAACGGCAAGCTGCATGTGCTGAACGTGGTGGCGGACGTGCCGCACATCCTGGTGAAACCGCGCGACGTCACCGGCGGCATCGTCACCACGGTGGTGCGCTTTTACCAGATGACCGGCCCGGGGGGACGCAGGATCCAGAACGCGGTCGACAAGTATTTGAGGCTCGACCTGACCTCGCGCATCAACACTTATCTCGACACGTTTTCGTAGATGGCGGGCGACGCCTTAACCTGTCGCCGAGCCGGCGCGCAGCTGCGGCGTGAACGTTACCGCCGTCAGCAAGCCCTCCGGCGACAGGAACCGGCTCACCGTCTGGCCCCAGGGCTCGGTCTTGCAACGGAGCAGCACGCGATAGCCGCGTTGTTCGAGCGCGCGCGTGGCCGCTTCGACATCGTCGACCTCGAACTCCAGCCAGGCCTGGGGCGCGGGAATGTCGTTCGGCCACGCGTCCGCGCCGAAGCAGGATTGCGCCGCCTGCGCCAGCGGCCACAGGGCGAAGGTCTTGGCGCCGTCGAGGGCCTCGGTGTGCAGATAGCCGCCCGCCTCCTGCTTGAACGCGATGGCGAGGGTGTCGGCATAGAGCGCGCGGCTCGCCGCCGCATCGCGGACGACGGGGCCGAAACCGGCTATGAAACGGACGGCGAGGAGGGTGTCGGTCATGGCGCCGAAACGGGGGGCCGCTTGGGGTTGTTCCGGCGAAACCTGTCCCCGCCCATGGATCGAACCGCTGTCCCGCGCGTTCAACCTTGCGACTTAGTGTAAGCTGTGTGACAGGCGGAGCCTTGGCGACAAACCAACCAACCGAGGCCGCAGCCCCCGAGGCCGTGAGGCCCGACGCCCCCGGGTCCGACGTCCTCAGTCCCGACGCCGCCAAGCCGGGCGCCCTCGACCCCAATGCGTACGAGCGGCTGATCCAGTCGGTCGTCGACTACGCCATCTATATGCTCGACCCGCAGGGGCGGGTGTCGAGCTGGAACCCCGGCGCGGCGCGGATCAAGGGCTATAGCGCCGACGAGATCGTGGGCGAGCACTTCTCGCGCTTCTATACGCCCGAGGACCGGGCCGACGGCCTTCCGCAAAAGGTGCTGAAGCAGGCGGCGACGGAGGGGCGCTACGCGGCCGAAGGCTGGCGCGTGCGCAAGGACGGCAGCAAGTTCTGGGCGATGGTGGTGATCGATCCGATCCGCGAGGGCGACGAGATCGTGGGCTTCGCCAAGATCACCCGCGACGTGACCCACCAGCGCGAAGCGCAGATCGAACTGGAGCGCTCGCAGAGCGCGCTGTTCCAGGCGCAGAAGATGGAGGCGGTGGGTCAGTTGACCGGCGGCCTGGCGCACGACTTCAACAACCTTCTGACCGGCATCACCGGTAGCCTGGATCTGATCAAGGCCCGGCTGGCCCAGGGCCGCACCAACGAACTGGATCGCTATATCACCGCCGCACGCGGCGCCGCCCAGCGCGCGGCGACCCTGACCCACCGCCTGCTGGCGTTTTCGCGGCAGCAGACGCTGGAGCCCAAGGCGATCGACGCCAACCGGCTGATCACCAACATCGAGGAGCTGATCCGGCGCAGCGTGGGACCCAGCATCACCATCGAGACGGTGCTGGCGGTCGGCCTGTGGCCGTGCTTCTGCGATCCGCACCAGCTCGAGAACGCGATCCTGAACCTCTGCATCAACGCCCGCGACGCCATGCTCGAGGGCGGATCCCTGACCATCGAGACGGCCAACACCTGGGTCGACCATCGCACCGCCGGCGAGCGCGACATGCCGCCGGGCCAGTTCATCGCCGTCTCGGTGACCGACACGGGCGTGGGCATGACGCCCGACGTTGTGGCGCGCGCCTTCGACCCCTTCTTCACTACCAAGCCGATCGGACAGGGCACGGGCCTGGGTCTGTCGATGATCTACGGTTTCGCCAAACAGTCGAACGGCGAGGTGCGGATCTATTCCGAGGTGGGCCAGGGGACGACGGTGAAAATCTATCTGCCGCGCCACCACGGCGAGGCGGCCGAGGATCTGAGCGCGCAGACGCCCCAGGCGATGCCGCGCCCAGGCGCCGGCGAGATCGTGCTGGTGGTCGACGACGAGCCGACGGTGCGCATGCTGGTGGCCGACACCCTGGCGGACCTCGGTTACCAGTCGATCGAGGCGGTGGACGCGGCGTCCGGCATGAAGGTGCTGGAGTCCGACATGACCATCGATCTTCTGATCACCGACGTCGGCCTGCCGGGCGGGGTGAACGGCAAACAGCTGGCCGATACGGCGCGCGCGCGCAGGCCTGAGCTGAAGGTCCTGTTCATCACCGGCTATGCGGAGAACGCGGCGGTCTCCAACGGGCATCTGGAAGCCGGCATGCGGGTCCTGAGCAAGCCGTTCCCGATGGAAAAGCTCGCCGCCTGCATCCGCTCGATCATCGAAGACAAGGGCTAGGGCGCCAGCGCTCGCCTCTCCAGTATAAAAATGGGGTGGCAGAGGGGACCCCTCTGTCGGATCGCGTTGGTCCTGTTCGTCCTTCGGGAAACCAGCCAGGGGAGCGGCTATGAGCGCGATCAGGAAGGGGCACGTCGAGGCGGGGGGCGTCCGCTACGGCTATGAGGTTCACGGGGCGGGCGCGCCGTTGCTGTTGTTGCACGGCGGGTTCGGGTCGCTGGAGATGTTCCATGCGGTCGCGTCGGCGCTGGCGGCGCGGCGCCAGTTGATCCTCGTCGACCTCTATGGCCACGGGCGCACCGCCCTGACCGACCGCCCCATCGACCCGACCGCCATGGGCGACGATCTGGCGGCGGTGGTGCAGGGGCTGGGCTTCGACAAGGTCGATGTGTTCGGCTTCTCGCTCGGCGCCATGGTGGCGTTTCAGTTCGCCGCGCAGCATCCCGATCGGGTGGGCCGGCTCGCCCTGGCGTCGATGCCGTACGCGTCGGACGGCTTCTACGCCGACATCCGCGCGCAGCAGAAACAGATCGCGCCCGAGATCATGATGCAGACGCCGCTCTACGACCTCTACAAGTCCGTGGCGCCGAAGCCGGAGGACTTCACCGAGTTCGTGCACCGCATGCGCACGCTGCTCGAAACGCCATATGACTGGACCGAACAGGCCAAGACGCTGAAACCCACGACGCTGTTGATCTACGGCGACAGCGACATGTTCTATCCGGAGCATATGGTGAAGTTCTACCAGCTGCTCGGCGGCGGCCTGCGCGACGGCGGCTGGGACGGTTCGGGCATGGCGCGGCATCGTTTGGCGGTGCTGCCGGGAGTGACGCACTACGCCCTGCTGGACGCGCCGGAATTGCCGCAGACGGTGCTGGCGTTCCTGGAAGCGAACCCCTGAAGCCGCACACTGCAAGGAAACGGCCATGCGAAAACTCATCGTCATCAGCCAGGTGACCCTCGACGGCGTCATGCAGGGACCGGGCGGCGTGGAGGAGGATCCGCGCAACGGGTTCACCCGCGGAGGGTTGGCGGCGCCGTTCGCCAGCGACGAAGGTCGCCGGGTCGTCAACGAGACGATTGCGGGAGACTTCGACCTGCTGCTGGGGCGCTGGACCTACGATCTTTGGACCGGCTACTGGCCCAAGCACGTGGACAACCCCATCGGCGCGGCCTTCGCCAAGGCGACGAAGTACGTCGTGACGCATCGCACGGACGGCCTCGACTGGAGTCCCTCGCGGCCTATCGACGGCGTGGAAGGCGTGCGTGCACTGAAAGCGACGGACGGGCCGGAACTGCACCTTTGGGGCAGCCAGAGCGTGGTGCAGGCGCTGCTGGATGCGGGCCTGATCGATGAGCTTCGGTTGTGGGTGTCGCCCGTGGTGCTGGGCCAGGGCAAGCGGCTGTTCGAGCACGGCGTAGCCGCGACTGCGTTCAAGCTGGTGGACGCATCGCAGACGCCGACGGGCGTTCAGATCAACACATTTCGGCCCGCAGGGCCGTTCACGCCGCGAGACTCGACGCCCTGACCGCTCAGCGGTCGCGGGTCATCTCCACCATGGTGCGCCGAAAGCCCACCGCCGCGAACAGCCGCTGCGCCGTTTCGTTCTGCGTCGCACTGAACAGGACGACCTGCGGCGCGCCGCGTTGGTCCAGCGCCTCCAAAATCGCGGTCAGCAGCGCGCGCCCTACACCCTTCCGACGCTGCGCCGGATCGATCAGAATGTCGTAGAGCACACCCGCGGGCCCGCGCAGCGCCATCCAGTCCGGGCCCTCCAGCCCCGCATAGGCGTAGCCCACGACCGCACCCTCTGCCTCGGCGACCAGCAGGACTGCATCCTTCTTTCCGACCCGCGACGCCAGGTATCGTCCGTAGCCGCGCGGCGTGTCCGGCCCCGGCGCGATGAAGCGAGCCGGGTCGAAGGCGTGATGCTCCTCGACCAGCAGGGCGCCGAGGCGACCCAGGGTCTCGGCGTCAGAGGTGCGGGCGGGGCGGATGGTGGGGGAGGCGGAACGTTCGGTCATGGCGCGGATCATCGCTGGGACGCCAGTCGGCGTCGAGCCCAGGGCGTCGAGCCCGCGGCGTCGGGGACAGGTTAAGGTGTCCCCGATGTTGTATGCGGTTTGATAAAGGCAGGCCTGGGGACACCTTAACCTGTCCCCTAAGGATCGCGCATGGAAGCTGCGGCGAGGGATACCGTGACCCTGAAAGCGCTGGGCGCCGCGACTACGGACGCACCGCGATTGCACCTGCGCTTCGACCGGGTCGTGGTGGAGTTGACCGGCCGGTTGAAGGCGGCGCTTGAGGATGTCGTTCCCGACGGTCGCAGCCTGATCGTGACCTGCACCGCGCCGATTCGGCAGTCGGGCAAGACGGCCGTGGAGACCGTCGAGATCGCGCGCGCCCTGATCGCGCGGAGTCACGGCGCCGCGGAAACCGGCGCCGAGGTTCAGGGTAATGCGGTCCGTCTGCGCCTGGTGAAAACCGGGGCGAGCGGTGCGGCCAAGATCATCGCCTTCGTGCACAATTGCGAAACGCCGGCCGAGCTCGTGCTCGACATGACCCAGGCGCTGATCGAGGCGCTCGACGAGGGGGCGGCGCGCCGATCGCGACGCTTGGTTGTCGACAATCCGAACGGGCCGCGACACGCCCGGTCCTGGCGCGAAGTCTACGCCGCCATCGATCCGGCGGTCGCGTGGTCGGAGCCGACCATGGTCAACGGGACCGACAAGCCGCACGCCCTCACGGACCGACCGGGGACAGGTTAAGGCAGCCCCGATGCCGCTTGCGGATGACTGGCCCTTGGCGATGGGACACCTTAACCTGTCCCGATCATGCCCGCCCCGCCGACCTCCAAGCCGGAACAGTTCATCCAGGGCGCGCCCGTGCTCCACGTGCGCGACGTGACCGCGCTCGCGACCTGGTTTCGCGATGTGCTGGGTTTCACCTGGGACTTCGGCGACGACGCTTATGCGGTCGTCTGGCGCGATAATTCAGCCGTGCATCTGGTGCGCGAGAAGACCGAGCCGACGGGCGTGCATCTCTTCCAGTGGGTGAAGGACGTGGACGCCTATTACGCCGAGGTCGTGGAGCGCGGCGCCGAGGCGCGGGAGCCGCGCGACCAGTCCTACGGCCTGCGTGAGTTCTTCGTGGCGGCGCCGAACGGCCTCGTGATCATCTTCGGCCAGGACGTCGATTGAGATGAACCGCATTGTCCCCGCCGACCTGGACGATCCGCAGGTGCGCGCCTTGCTGAGCCGTCACGCCGAGCGTGCGCGTGCCGAAACGGGGCGGGGAAGCGCGCATGCGCTGGACGTGGACGGGTTGAAAGCGCCCGATATCGCCGTCTTCGCGCTCTACGACGACGAGGGTCTGGCAGGCGCCGGGGCTTTGAAGCGCTTGTCGGGCCCGCACGCCGAGTTGAAGGCGATGTACGTAAGCGAGACGCGCCGCCGTTCGGGCGCGGGCTCGGCCATGGTGGAGCATCTGGTCGGCCAAGCGCGGGCGCGCGGTCTGACGCGCGTCAGCCTCGAGACCGGCGCCTGGCCCTATTTCGCGCCGGCCCGGGCGCTCTACGCGAAACACGGCTTCACCGAATGCGGCCCGATCGAAGGCTATGTCGAGGACGAAAACAGCGTGTTCATGACGCGCGAACTCTAGGCGTTCGAAACCTCGGTCGGTTCCTCGGGCGGAAGGGCCGCGCTGCGCCGTTTCGCGTGCCTGCCGTAGTCGGAGTGGCCGAAGTGCTTCCACGTGCAGGCGAAGGCCCAGGTCCAAAGCATCAGGCTCACGAGGTTCGCGGTGACATTCTCCGCGCCGTTCCAGCCGCGGAACAGGTCCCAGCCGAGCGACCGGTAGGCATAGGCCTGCAGGGCGACGACCAACACCAGTCGCCCCAGCACGACATAGGCGCCCCACTTGCGCCGCCGCCACACCCCGATCAGGCCGAGCGCCAGGACGACCGCCGAGGCGATGGCCGCCGGCGGGTCCGTCGTCGGCGCGGCCAGGATCCGGTTGTCCAGGTGGTAGGTGACGATCGCGACGCTCCACAGCTTCACGAGAACCGTCACGACCCCGAGTGTGGTCAGGATGTTGAGGAAAATCCGCCAGGTCAAATCCCAGCTGAGCCGGTGCTCGCGCAGAACGCCGAAACGCTGGAGCACGAACAGGCAAAACACGACAAGAGCCAGGATAGGCAGAGCCATGCAGGATCTAGCGCACGGGGGCGGGCGGGGTTCCTGACCCGGTCGCTCACCTTGCGGCGAGGGCTTCACCTTCACCGCGAAATCCGCCAACACTGGCGGCTCAGTATTTATGGAGCCGCGTCATGAAGTCCGTCAGCCTGTTCCTCTGCGCCGCCGTCGCGGTCCTGGCCCTCCCGGCGCAGGCAAAGTCGCCGCGCGACGCAGTGCGCGCCTGGCGGGTGACGCACGAGCGCCAGATCCTCGCCGACTTCTCGACCTTCCTGTCCATGCCCGACGTGGCGACCAACGTGCCGGACGTGGAGAAGAACGCCGCCTACATCCAGGGCCAGCTCGAACAGCGCGGGTTCAAGACCAAGATTCTGCACGCCGCGCCCGGCACGCCGCCGTCGGTCTTCGCGGAATACGATACGCCCGGCGCCAAGCGCACCGTCGTCTTCTACGCCCACTACGACGGCCAGCCGGTGGGCCAGAAGGGATGGATCAATCCGCCGTTCCAACCGACCATGCGCACCGCACCGCCGGAGTCCAAGGTGGTGGACTGGAAGAGCGGAGCGATCGACCCGTCCTGGCGCCTCTACGCGCGCGCGGCAGGGGACGACAAGGTCTCGATTCAGGCGCTCATCTCGGCGTTCGATGGGCTGAAGGCGAACCACATCAAGCCGTCGGTGAACATCAAGCTGCTGTACGAGGGCGAGGAGGAACAGGGCTCGCCGCACTTCGCCTCCCTGGTGGGCCAGAACCTCGCGCTGCTGAAGAGCGACGTGCTGGTGATGGGCGACGGGCCTATGCACCAGTCGGGCAAGCAGATGGTGAACTTCGGCAACCGCGGCATCGCCAGTTTCACCCTGACCGTCTACGGTCCGATGCGCGCCCTGCACGACGGCCACTACGGCAGTTGGACGCCGTCGCCGGCGGTGGATCTCGCCACCCTGATCGCCGCCATGCGCGACGACGAAGGCCATATCCTGATCCCGCATTTCTACGACGACGTGGCGCCGGTCAGCGATGCGGATCGCGCCGCGCTCGCCGCCATGCCGGCGGTGGAGGGCGACCTGAAGCGCTCGTTCGGCCTGGGCCGCAACGTCGGGCCTGCGCGCCTCGCGGACGGTTATCTCTCGCCGACCCTGAACGTGCGCGCCATCCACGTCGGCGATGACGCGCCGCAAGCCGCCAACGCCGTCGCCACCGAAGGCCACGCGTCGTTCGACTTCCGCCTGGCGCCCGGCGAGACGCCCGCCCACGTGAAGCAGCTGACCGAAGCGTTCCTCGAGCAGCAAGGCTGGTTCGTCGTGCGCGACACGCCCGACCTCGCCACACGCTTGGCGCACCCCAAGATCGCGCGGGTGAACTGGGACGAGGGCGGCGCCACCGCCACCAAGACGCCGCTCGACCTGCCGGTTTCAAAGGCGGTGGCGGCCTCGATCGGGCGCACGGTCGGCTACGCACCCATCGAACTTCCGATCGTGGGCGCCAGCTCCGGCATGGCCGATGTGGTCGACCAGCTGAAGGAGCCGATGGTCGGCGTCTCCATCGCCAACTACGACGACAACCAGCACGCCAAGGACGAGAACCTGCGCGTCCAGAACCTGTGGGACGGCATCGAGGTCTATGCCGGCCTGATTGCGGATTTGGATTGGTAAAAGAAGAAAGGCGCTTGCCTCTCTTTCACTTCCAATCCGCCTCGTCCACGCCAACCTTCGGGCCCGCTGCGCCGTAGTGGTCGGCGAGTTCGGCGCCGGAGAAGCCTTCGGTGAAGCTCTCGCGGATTTCGGGCAGCATGGACCGGTTCCAGAAGTTCCAGTCCTTGATCAGGCGCTGAAACACCTCCGGCTCGCGGTCCTTCAGATTGGCGCGCTCCAGCGGGTCCTTCACCACGTTGAACAGGAAGCTGTTGTCCTGGATCTTCAGCGCCTTCCAGTCCCCCTCGCGCACCGCGCGTTGGAAGTTCGCCTTGTAGCGCCAGAACAGTTGCCGCTGGACGGTCGCGCCGCCGCCGAGGTGCGGCAAGAGGTCGATCCCGTCGGGCGGATAGGCGCGGTCTGGCGCCGTTCCCGCAGCCGACAACAGCGTCGGGAACCAGTCCATGCTGATGTTCACCTGTTCCGACACGGCGTTCTTCGGCAACCGCGCCGGCCAGCGAACCACGCACGGAATGCGCAGGCCGCCCTCGAGCAACTCGGTCTTTTTGCCGGTGAACGGCCACGTGTCGGAGAATCGCTCGCCGCCGTTATCGCTGGTGAACACGACGATGGTGTTGTCCGCTGCGCCCATGGCGTCGAGCAGCTTCAGCACGCGCCCGATCTGATAGTCCATCCGCTCGACCATGCGCGCAAAGACGGCGCGGTCGCCGCCGTCGAAGTCGATCAGCGACCTGCCCTTCAGCCGCGCGCTTTCCGCCTGGTCGTTCGGCCCCTCCCATGGCCAGTGCGGGGCGGTGAAATGCAGGCTGAGGAAGAACGGCTTGGGCTCCAGCGCATAGCCGCTCATCAGGCCCAGCGCATGGTCGCCGATCAGGTCGGTGAGATAGCCTGCCTCGGCTACCTGCTGCGTTCCGCTGTAGAGATCGGGCGCGCCGGAGCGGTCGTGACTGAAATAGTCGACGCCGGCGCCGAGGACGCCCCAGAACTGGTCGTAGCCGCTCTTCAATGGCCCGTACCGCGGCGGATCGCCCAGGTGCCACTTGCCGACCAGCGCGGTGCGATAGCCGGCCTTCTTCAGGATCGAGGGCAAGGTCGGGTGCGCCGGCGGCAGACCGGTGTAGACCGCGCGATCGAGCGGCTCCTCCAGACCCACGCGCAGCCGGTACTGATAGCGCCCGGTGATCAGCGCGCACCGCGTCGCCGAACAGACCGCCGAATTGGCGTAGGCCTGGGTGAAGCGCACCCCCTCCGCCGCGAGCCGATCGATCGCCGGTGTGGCGATATCCGGCGCGCCGTAGCAGCCGACGTCGGCATAGCCCAGATCGTCGGCCAGGATGAAAACGATGTTCGGCGGCTTCGCCGGTTGGGCGGCGGCGGGCCCGGCCAACAGCGGGGCGGCGGCGGCGACCTGCAGCACGCGTCGCCGAGTCGGGAAAGGTGGGGAAACGTTCGTCATGCTCTTCGACTCTCGGCGCTCCCCACGGCGGCGAAGCTAGAGGTTTCCCCTTACACGCGGCTGGCTAGCGCCCTCGGTTTTCTATTTCAGAAATTTCACTTGCCGATTTTCCTGAATATGAAAGGTTCGCCTCCAAACCATTTTTCGGAGGGCGTTATGGGCCGGCGTTTGCGGGATGAGCTTGGGGGCGTGCTGGGCGCGCTGGTGCTGGGGTCGGCGGTCGGGCTGGCGGCCGGCTTGGCGCTGGAGGTGACCGCGGCGGACGCCCGCCAGCCGGACTTCACCATCGAACAGGTGATGAGCGCGCCGTTCCCCTCGAGCCTGGTGGCCGCGCCCACCGGCGGCCGGGTGGCCTGGGTCTATGACGCGGGCGGCACGCGCAACGTCTGGGTCGCCGAGCCCGGGCCCGGCGGCTACGTCTCCAGGCCGGTGACGCACTACACCGGCGACGACGGCTCCGAGATGGGTCAGGTCACGTGGACGCCGGACGGCCAGACGGTGCTCTACATCCGCGGCGGCAGCCTCGAAGGCGGCGGCCCCGTCAACATCATGAGCCGTCCCGAAGGTCCGCCGCCCCAGGACATCTGGGCCGTGTCGATCGCGGGCGGCGAACCGCGCAAGATCGGACCGGGCCATTCGCCCAGCGTTTCACCCAGAGGCGACATGGTCGCTTGGCTCGCCGGTGCTCAGGTATTCGTCGAGCCGCTCGCCGCGGGCGGCGCGCCCAGGCAGCTGATGCACGACCGCGGGCACGACAGCGCCTTCGCCTGGTCGCCGGACGGATCGAAGATCGCCTTCACCTCCAACCGCGGCGATCACACGCTGACCGGCGTCTACGACTTCGCATCCGACACCATCAAATGGATGCATCCCAGCGTCGACACCGACTTCGATCCGACCTGGTCGCCGGACAGCAAGCGCGTCGCCTTCATCCGCGCGCCTGCAGGCAACGAATTCAACTTCTCTGCGCGCCGCGCCAACTTCCCGTGGTCGATCTGGGTCGCCGACGCGTCCACCGGGGCCGGCCACGCGGTGTGGACCGCCGACGAGGGCCCGGGCAGCGTGCTCAATCCCCTCGGCCAGAACGGCAATCTACTTTGGGGCGCGGGCGACCGCTTGGTGTTCCCGTGGGAGAAGACCGGTTGGGAGCACCTGTGGTCGGTGTCCGCCGACAACGGCGGCGCAGCGACGCCGGTTTCGCCCGCGGGCGACTACGAGGTGTTCAACGTCTCGCTCACGCCCGACCATAGGGAGGTGATCTATTCTTCCAACCAGGGCGACATCGATCATCGCCACCTCTTCGCATCGCCGGTAGCCGGCGGCGCCACGCGGGAAGTGACCACCGGCGAGACGGTGGCGGACTATCCGATCGTCGCCAGTGACGGCCATCTGTTCACCCTGTGGGGCACCGCGCGCGATCCGATGCGGCCCGTATCCATCGATGGCGCCAAGGTGGCTGATCTCGCGAAGGCCGTGCCCGCGGAATTCCCGGCGTCGAAACTGGTCGTGCCGCAACAGGTGATCTTCCAGAGCGCCGACGGCAAGCCCGTGCACGGCCAACTGTTCCTGCCCCCGAAGGGAACGCCTTCGCGCGGGCCCGCGATCCTGTTCTTCCACGGCGGTCCGATCCGCCAGATGCTGCTCGGCTGGCATCCGATGGACGCCTACGCCTACATGTATGCGATGAACCAGTACCTCGCGAGCGAGGGCTATGTGGTGATGTCGGTGAACTACCGCGGCGGCACCGGCTATGGCCTGAACTGGCGTGAGGCCGAGAACTTCGGCCCCAGCGGCTCCAGTGAGGACAACGACATCGTCGGCGCTGCGCACTATCTCGCGTCGCGCTCGGATGTGGACGCCAAGCGTATCGGCATCTATGGCGCCAGCTACGGCGGCATCATGACCGCGCTCGGCCTCTCGCGGCACTCGGACCTGCTGGCGGTGGGCGTCGACTACGCCGGCGTGCATGATTGGAAGGGTCTGCTTCCCGCCTTGACCGCGCCGGGCGCCGATCCGGAGAAGGCGAAGATCGCGTGGGAATCGTCCGCGCTATCGACCGTCGACAAGTGGCGGTCGCCGGTCCTGATCATTCACGCGGACGACGACCGCAATGTGCCCTTCGACGAGTCGGTAAAACTGGTCGAGGCGCTGCGCAAGAACCACGTCGACTTCGACCAGATCGTCATCCCCGACGAGATCCACGACCTGCTGCGCGGCCAGTCGTGGCTCGATTACTTCCACGAGACCGACGACTACCTGAAGGCGCATCTGAAGCCGTAACGGCGGCCACGCCGCGCGACGCAGTGAAGTGAGGACGACCCCATGGGGCGGACAATGACCATGATCGCCGCCGCGGCGGTCGCTGTTGTGATGGCGGGCGCTGTCGCCCTGGCCAAACCGCCTGTCTCGGCGCCGGCGCCGGCTGCGCCGCCGGCGCCGTCCGCCCCCGCGGGCCACGCGCTCGATCAGGCCGACGTGGAAGCCTGGCTCGACGGCTACATGCCCTACGCCATCAAGAACGGCGACATAGCCGGCGCGGTGGTGATCGTGGTGAAGGACGGCAAGGTCCTCTACGAAAGGGGGTACGGCTACGCCGACGTGGCGAAGAAGACGCCGATGGATCCCGAGCAGACCATGGTCCGCGCGGGTTCAACGTCGAAGCTCTTCACCTGGACCGCGGTGATGCAGCTGGTCGAGCAGGGCAAGCTCGACCTCGATACCGACGTGAATAAATACCTCGACTTCAAGGTGCCGGAGAAATTCGGCAAACCGGTTACCCTGCGCGACCTGATGAACCACGAAGGCGGGTTCGAGGAGGGGCTGAAGGACGTTCTGACCGTCGACCCCAAGAACCTGATCTCGACCGAGACCTATCTGAAAACACACCCGCGACCGATGTTGTTCGCGCCGGGCACGGTTCCGGCCTATTCCAACTACGGCGCCTCGCTGGCGGGTTACATCGTGCAGCGCGTTTCGGGCGAGCCGTTCGAGGCCTACGTTCAGCACCATATTTTCACGCCGCTCGGCATGGCGCATTCGACCTTTGTGCAGCCTTTGCCGCAGCAGTTCGCGGGCGCGATCTCCAAGGGCTATTACACGCCCCAGGAGCCCAAACCCTTTGAATTGGTGGAGACGGCGCCGGCGGGCAGCCTCAGCACCACGGTCTCGGACCTGTCGCGCTTCATGATCGCAGACATGAACCAGGGCCGCTTCGAGAACGCTTCGATCCTGCGTCCCGAGACGGTGCAGCTGATGCTCACGCCGACGGAGTCCAACTTCCCGGGCTTCGCCACCATGGCGCACGGGTACTTCCACGAGTACCACAACGGCCGTCTGGTCATGGGCCACGGCGGCGACACCATCGTGTTCCACAACGAGTTCGACTTCCTGCCGAGCGAAGGCGTCGGTCTCATCTATAATTTCAACAGCCGGGGCAAAGGCAGCGCGGTCTATGGCGTTCGTTCCGGCCTGCTCGATGGCTTCATGAACCGCTATTTCCCAGCGGCGCCGAGCGCGCCGGTGCGACCGCTCGCATCGGCGAAGGCTGACGCCCAGGCGATTGCGGGCCGCTACTGGAGTTCGCGCCGGATCGAGCACGGCTTCATGAGCCTATTCTACCTGCTGCAGCAGGACGTCATCGCGGCCAAACCGGACGGGACGATCCTGGCGCCGGGGGACCTGGGCGGCGAACCGGGGACCTATCAGGAAGTCGCGCCCAATGTCTGGCAGATGGTCGGCGGAACCAAGCGTCTGGCCCTCGAGCATGTCAACGGCGTCAAGACCGTCGCGGAGAGCGACGATCCGACCTCGGTGCTGCAACAGACCCCGGCGATGCGGTCTTCGGGTTTGAACCTGCCGATCCTGTTCGTATCGTTCGCGGTGCTGTTGTGGACCATCCTGCTGTGGCCGCTGTCGGCGCTGTTGCAGCGCGGGCAGGCTGAGGAGGATCCGGCGACTGGACGCCTTCGCCTCCTGTTCCGTGTCGCGGCCATCGTCGACGTCGTCTATCTGACCGGTTGGTATTTCGCGGTCAGTCCGCTGATCAACGCGCACTACGAGGTCTATGACAAGCCGCTCGACCCGATGATCGCGACGCTGGAGGGCGCAGGCGTGATCGCCATTTTGCTGGCGATCGCAGGTGTGTGGGCCGCGTGGCGGATGATCAGGCTCCCCACGTTCTGGCGTTCGCGTATCTGGGGCGTCATCGTCGCGGCAAGCCTGGTGGGGGTCGTCTGGATCGCGTTTGCGGGCGGCCTGCTCGACTGGCGCCTCAACTACTGACGCCTCAAGCCACGTCCCCCCGCGGCGCGCGGGGGGACGTCTTGGTTTCCTTGGATCGGCGATCAGCCGGCGTTAGCCGCCGCCGCCTCTGGCGCGCGCTGCACGGCGATCGAGCCGGTTTCCAACAGCGACTTCAGGTTCGACAGCACCTTGGGCCATCCGCCGGCGACCGCTTCGATGACCTTGGCGTGTTCGACGTCGGCGCCGTGGATGACGGTGAGCTTCACCGCGCCGTCGGCCTGTTCGAGCTCCATCGTGCACTGGGTCCAGCCCTCGGCCTTGAGGTCGGGCTTGAACTCGTTGCGCCACTTGATCACCAGGCGCTGGTTCGGGATCGCCTCGAGGATCTCACCGGTGTCGGCGACGCGGCCGTCTTCGAACTTCAGCTGCCAGGGCGAGCCCTTGGTGAAGTCGCTGACGCAGGTCATGCCGAACCAGTAGTCGCGCGGACCGGTGCTGGTCAGCGCCGCCCACAGCTTCTCGGGCGTGGTCTTGATGTAGGTTACGTAGATGTACTGGGACTTCATCGGCGCGGTCATTGGTCGTCTCCTTCGAGTGTTCTCTTGAGGTGTGACAGGGCGGCAAGCGACGGGCGTTCGAACTTTCCGATCCAGCGCTCGGCGATGGCGTTGATGGGCACGGGGTTGAGGAAGTGGAGCTTCTCGCGGCCCTGACGCCGGGTGGCGACGAGGTTCGCCGTCTCCAGGACATTCAGATGTTTCATCACCGCCTGACGGCTCATGGCGAGACCTTCGCAAAGCTCTCCGAGCGTGAGCCCGCTCTCGGCGTACAGCCGGTCCAGCAGCGCGCGGCGGCTGGGATCGGCAAGGGCCTTGAACACGGCGTCGTCGCTCATGGAGGGGATATATGTAACCACACGGTTACCTGTCAAGAGGGCAGAGTCCTCGCCGCGGGGCAGGGACCAAATGGGCCGAGGCCTTCAGTTGAAGTGGTATGCCAGCGCCAAGCCCGCGTCGTTGATGCCCTGGTTGTTGTGGTTGCTGCCGAGGATGCCGCCATTGGAGAGGTGCTCGAACTGGGCCTCGAGCCCCCACTTCTTGCCGAACCGCCACTCCACCGTCGCCGCCTCGCGAAACAGCACTTTCGAACCGAGCAGCAGTCGATGCTCGCGCACCATCTGGCCGGCTGGTCCCGGCGGCGCGCTGACCACGCCGTCGTTTACGGAAAGGCCGAAGTCGATCTTGCCGCGCCAGCGCTTCCAGAGCGGCCAGTCCCAGGTAAAGCCGGCCGCGGCGAAATTGGTCAGGCCTGCGGTGTTGACGGCGACGATGGCGTTCAGACGTGGCGAGCCGAGGAACTTCAGCGCACGCGGCCGGATGGTGTCGACCTCGAACTGGATGTCGGCGGAGTGGCTCTCCTTGCCGCGGCCGAGGTCGGAGGTGTCGTGCGACATCACCGCGGCGTTCAACTCGTCCACCACGCCCGCGCGGGCGACGGCCGGGCTGAGTAACACGCACACGGCAACGCTGGCGATCGCCCCGCGGGCGCCGCGCGACACGGCGAAGCCCATTTCTTCCTCCAGCTGAACGGCGTTCTCTGAACCGCCGCGCTTGCCCCAAGGTTCCCAGGCCGCCGGCGAAGCTTAGAACAACTCGCCCAATTCCAGGCGGCTTTGCTTTTTCGGCCTTTGGTGCATGACGCCCGGATAGGCCTTCAGCGGCGCGAGGCGGCCATTGTCGTAGGCCCAGGCCGGCGTCTCTTCGACGTGCAGGTGGTAGCGCGGTTCGCGGCCGACGCCTTTTTCGAACAGGGCGCGGGGGATGTTGATCATCTTCGGCGCGTGGGCGCGTTCGTAGAAGAGCGGAGTGCCACAGCGGGAACAGAAACTGCGCACGGCGCCGGTCTCGGGCTCGTCCCAGCGCGCGATATGCTCATCGCCCTTGGTCACGCGGAACTTGCTCTTCCAACTGCCGACGTAGGTGGCGTAGGCGCAGCCCTGCGCACGCCGACTCGCGCGCGCATGATCGTGCCAGGCCCAGACCGCGGGCGTGCCGATCTCGAAGCGTACCGCGCCGCAGGCGCAGCCGCCGCGCGCCATCGCCGGACGACGATCGGGTTCGGTGTTGGCTTTGGGCGGTGTCTTCGCCAAGGCGTGTCCCTTCCGTTTCAGCGTCGGCGCGATGCATAGAGCTTGGCGACCGACTTGGCGCGTTCGACGATTTCGTCGCGCAACGCGGGCGGCGAAACAACCTCGATCGCGGCGCCGAATCCCAGGATCAGGCTCGCCGCATAGCCGACGCTCTCGATCACGACCTCGGCCTCGCGCACCCCGTTCGCGTCGGGCGTCGCCGCGCGCAGCGGTTGCGCCATGTCCGCGCCCAGCCGGTCGAGACGCGACATCGCTTCGGGCTGTGCACGAAGCACCGCACGGTCGCGGCGCAGCGACGCCTCGAAGCTTTCCACTGCGTCGCCCCAGGCGGCGCCCAGGTCGAAGCGGCGAGGGCGTTTGAACGTCTCGTCCAGCAGTGTGAGGGCCTTTACCTTGTCGAGGCGGTGGATGGCGGGATGGCCTCGCCGGAGCGCCACGAAATACCACTCGCCGCCTTTCAGCACGACGCCCAGCGGTTCCAGCACGCGCACCGACACCTTGTCCCAGCTCTCGTACTCGACCCGCACGCGCCGCGTCTCCCAGACCGCCTGCGCCAGCGTCCGCAGCACCGGCGACGTCGAGGGCCTGCGATGCCAGGGCGTGGGGTCGAGGTGGAAGCGGTCGGCCGTGCGCCGCGCCGCCTCGCTGGTGGTGGAGGGGAGCGCCGCCAACAGTTTCAAATGCGCCGCCATCGCCTCTGCGCCCAGGCCCAGGTCCGCCGCTGTCTTAGGCAGGCCCGTGAAGGCCAGGGCTTCGGCCTCGCCGGGCGTCATGCCGGTAAGCTGGGTGCGCCAGCCGTCGAGCAAGGCGAAACCGCCCGCCGCCCCGCGCTCCGCATAGATCGGCACGCCCGCGGCGGAGAGTTCGTCAACGTCGCGGAAAATGGTCCGCCGGGACACCTCGAACCGCTCGGCCAGCTCCCGCGCCGAGGCCCGGCCATGGAGCTGCAGCGTGATCAGGATGGAGAGAAGCCGGCTCGCCCGCATAATTTGCACCTTACCACGGAATGGTGACACGGATTGGCATATATGCCGGCCTAGGGTGCGCGCCTTCGGAGGTGACGCATGCAGGGATTGTTGAAGAGCTTGTCGCACAGAAGCGGGTTGGCGGAGGGCCCTGCCCTGGCGGGCGCCGCCTCGGCGATGGCGATGGATAACGGTCCGCGCGGCGAGTTCGGATTCTTGGTCGGCGACTGGCGCGTCAAGCATCGCAAGCTGAAACGCCGTCTCGCCGGCGAGACCGGGTGGTGGGAGTTCGAGGGATTCTGCCGCAGTTGGACCGCGCTCGACGGCGCCGGCAGCTTCGACGACAACTTTCTCGACGAACCGACCGGCTCCTATCGCGCCGTCACCTTCCGCCGCCGCGATCCACGGACGCATCAGTGGGCGATCTGGTGGTTCGACCAGCGCGTTCCGGGGAGCAATATCGATCCGCCGGTAGCGGGGAGCTTCAAGGACGGCGTCGGGACCTTCCTTACCGCCGACACCTTCGAGGGTAAGCCGATCCTGGTGCGCTTTCTCTGGTCCGACATCGCCGCGAATAGCGCGACTTGGGCGCAGGCCTTCTCGCCCGATCGGGGTGGATCCTGGGAGACCAACTGGGTCATGCAGTTCGAGCGCGTCGCATGAACCGGCGCGACGCGATCCTGGGCGCCGGCGCGGCCGCCGTCGCCAGATCGGTGAAGGCGGAGCCCCACGCCGGCTTTCCGATCCTGGAACTGCGGCAATACACCCTGCACGGCGGCAAGCGCGACGTGCTGGTCGGCCTGTTCGAAAGCTATTTCATCGAACCGCAGGACGCACTGGAGGGCCATATCCTCGGCATGTTCCGCGACCTGGACGATCCGGACCGCTTCGTCTGGTTGCGGGCGTTCAAGGACATGGACGCGCGCGGCAGGATGGAGCCGCAGTTCTATCGCCACGATCCCGCTTGGCTCGCGCACAAGGCGGACGCCAACGCGACTATGCTCGATTCCGACAACGTGCTGCTGCTGCAGGCGGTCGGCGAGGGGATGGGAAAGCAATCGCCGCGCCGACCGCGGCCGGGCGTGTTGCGCGTCGACATCCGTCAGCTGCGCGACGTCGAGCCTGCGGCCTTCACCGGCTTTTTCGATGCGGAGGTCGCGCCGCGCGTCGCCGCCAACGAAGGGCGGATCCTCGCGCGCTATGTCAGCGAGACCGAGCCCAATAACTTTCCGCCGCTGCCGGTGCGCGAGCATGAACCGGTGTTCGTCTGGCTCGCCCGCTTCGACGACGCGGCGGCCGAGGCGCGGTTCGATCGGGCGATGGCGTCGCTGAGCGGCTGGCGCGACAAGGCGCCGGACGCGATCCTGCCGGCCTTGATGCGCAAGCCGGAGGTGCTCAGACTTTCGCCGACGTCGCGCTCGCCGTTCTACTAGCGCCAGTGGATGTGCAGGCTGGTCACTTCGCCGTCCCATACGCCGGTCCGCGCGACCATACAGGTGAAACCGGCCCGTTCGGGCGAGCCGCGACGCAGCACGCCGGTTATCCGGACCTGGGTCTCATAGATCGAGGCGTCCCTGAAGCGGATATCTTCAGGGTCGACATTCTTAAAGTTCACGAGGTAAGCGCGGCAGGCGTGACGCGCGGGACCGAACTCGTCCGGCTGCGCGGAGGCGGCGGTCGCCAGAGCGGTCGTGGCCAGAATGATGCTTATCGCGGTGCGGATCATGGCCTTTCTCCAGACTGGCCCAACCCCAGACGCAGAAAACGACCCACGCGAACCGAAGTTGCGAGAAATTGGCCGAGGCGAGCCGCCGATTCCAGCGTCGCCGCCCTTTCACGAACGGAGAGGGTCGCCTAGCTAGACGGCGTCATTCTTCGTGACGTGAGTTTCACCGTGGACGCACTCTCCGATTTCCCGATCACCCGCCGCTGGCCGACGAAACATCCCGATCGCCTGCAGCTCTATTCGCTGCCCGCGCCCAACGGGGTGAAGGCGGCGATCATGCTGGAAGAGATCGGGCTCGAATACGAGGCGCACCGCGTCGACTTCGGCAAGCGCGATCAGCACACGCCCGAGTTTCTCTCGCTCAGTCCCTACGGCAAGGTTCCGGCGATCATCGACCCGAACGGCCCCAGCGGTCGCCCGCTCGGTCTCTTCGAGTCCGCGGCCATTCTGCAGTATCTCGCCGACAAGAGCGGGCAATTGCTGCCGGCGGACGCGAACGCGCGTTGGGAGTGTCTCGCCTGGCTAGCGTTTCAGGTCGCCGGCACCGGTCCGATGTTCGGCCAGGTCGGCTATTTCAAGAAGTTCGACGGCGCGGCGGTCGAGGACCCGCGTCCGCTCGAACGTTACGCGAGCGAGAGCGCCAAGCTCTTGCGCATCCTGGACGCGCGTCTGGAGGGTCGCGTCTGGATCATGGGCGACGACTACAGCATCGCCGACATCGCGCACCTCAGCATGATCCGAAACCTGATCGGCTTCTATGACGCGCGCGACCACGTCGGCTTCGATGCGTTGAAACACGTGCCCGCGTGGCTGGACCGCTGGTTAGAGCGGTCGGCAGTGCAGCGGGGCTTGGAGGTGTGCGGCGCCTGACACAACTTATAAATTCCGTCACCCTCGGGCTTGTCCCGAGGGCCCATGGTTGGGATCAGTGCTCAGACCATCGATGCTGTGCGGGAGCGCTCGCACAGCCGCCTATCGAGCTTTCTGAACGATGGGCCCTCGGGACAAGCCCGAGGGTGACGATCGTAAGGAAAGGGCATCTTCTATTCCCCGCCGCTCACGATCGAGAGAATATTGCCGTCGGGGTCCTTGAACCACGCAACCTTCATCGCGCCGCCGTCGGCGACGTGCACGTCGCCCTCGATCTTCAGGCCGGGCAGGTCCGGATAGTGTTCGAAGGCGACGCCGCGCGATTTCAGATCGCGCACAACGCCGTCGACGTCGTCGATCATCCAGGTGGCGGCGGTCGCTTCGTTGGTCCCGGCGTATTCGCTCTCGTAGACGAACACCTTGCTCTCGCCCGAGCGGTAGGTCGCCACGCCCGGCCGGTCGTCGACGGTCTCGAGCCCGAGCTTGTCGCGATAGAAGTCGCGCGCCTTCGCCGCGCTCTTCACCGGAATGGTCGCGACGGCCTCCGCATCGTTCAGCATGAATGAATCTCCCTCAGATTCCCGGCATCCCGGGCATAAACCAGCCGGCGCCGGAAGAGGTCCCCGCCGCCTGGTTATTCGCGACATTGTGAGCGCGACCTGCATCCGATCCGCCGTCCGGTGGCGATTTGCAGCATGAAACCGGGAGCCCCGAGATGAGAGACCTCTTCGCCGCCTACTGGTGGCTGTTGTTTCCGCTGGCCTTTTTCCTTGCCGCGATGTGGCGGAATTGGCTGGCCTTCCTGACCCGACGCCAGGAGCTCGAGATCGAACACCTGAAGGCCGTCCGCCTCCGCCGCGGCGAGAGTCAGGTTAAGGACGGTTCCGGAATGGCGGGAGCGTGACCGATGAAAGAGACCTTCGAGCAGTTCTGGTGGCTGTTGTTCCCGGCAGGGTTCTTCCTCGTCATCCTGCTTTCCAGCTTCATGTCCTACCAGCGGCGCAAGGCCGAACTGGACGTGCTGAAGAGCTACATCCAGCAGGGCAAGGATCCGCCGCCGGAACTGACCAAGGCGCTCGGGGGCTCCGGCGCGCCCGATCCGATGGCGGGGCCCGACGCCTACGGCCATCCGTATTACGGACCGTATGGTGGGTGGGGGTGGCGGCGCTATCGCTACGGCCCGTACTGGGAGTGGCGGCGCGCGATCGTGATGGGCGCGGTCTCGGGCGGCTTCTACATGGCGTACCGCTACAGCGACAGCGGCACCGGCCACGCGTTCCTGATCGTGTCGATCATCACCGGCGTGGTCGCGGCCGCCTCGCTGCTGTTCGCCCTGGTGCAGAGCCTGATGCCGCCGCCGCCGCGATGATCGCCGTTCCCGCCGACGCCGAGCTCGCGCTTGCGGCGCAGGCGGGCTCGGCGGACGCGTTCAGTCGGCTGGTGGAGCGTCACCAGCAGGCCGTGCGCGCCTTTCTGCGCCGCGTGTGCGCGCGGCCTGCCGACGCGGACGACCTGGCGCAGGAGACCTTTCTCACCGCATGGACGACGCTCGATCGCTTTCGACCGGACTCGAGTTTCAAGGCGTGGTTGTTCGCCATCGCCTGGCGCAAGCGGTTGAGTTTCGAACGCGGCGCCGCACGCGGCGCAAGGCGCGATGCGGAATGGCTTCAGACGCGTCCGCAGTCCGACAACGCCGACCGCGCCGACGCGATCGCGGTGCGTCAAGCGCTGGAGACCTTGCCGCTGGAACAAAGGGCGGCGACCGCGCTTTGCCTGGCGGGCGATTTCTCGCACGCGGAGGCGGCGCAGGCGCTAGGATCGCCGCTCGGCACGATCAAGTCGCACGTGACCCGAGGGCGCGCGAAGTTGCTGCAGGCGTTGGGAGTAGACGATGACGCATCCTGATCGTTCGCCAGCCGACCTCAGGCTCGCCCAGGTCTTCGCGCTGGACGTCCCGCCGCCGCGCGATCCCGCGTTCACCCTGCAGGTCATGGCGCGGGTGGCGCAGCGCAAGCTCGCCTTCGACGTAGCCCGCGGCGCCGTGGCGACCGCGTTTGCGGCGTTGTTCCTGTGGGCGCTGTGGCCGGTGCTGTCCAAGGCCTTCGATCCGATCGCCGTCCAGGCCTGGCGGGCGATGGGGCCGGCGGCGGCCGCGCTGGTGGTGGTGGCCTCGATCCTGGCCCTTGAGCGGGTCTCCGGGCGATTCGGCTACGCGCGATAACCCCCGGAGTTCGTTCCGGATTTCCGCCTTACCAAGATTTCACGTCGGTTTACGCATCCGAACAGGCTAGAGCGGGCCTCTAGTCTCCCGAAAGGCGAGCCCAACGACGTTCGCCCCTCGCCATCGAGATAGGACTGACAACCATGACCCCTGTTCTGATAATGCTGATCATCTGCGGGAGCATCGCCTCGCTGTTCATCGTGCCGCGCTACTTCAGGAACCGCGAGCGCGAGAAGATGCAGGACACCATCCGCGCGGCCATCGACAAGGGCCAGCAGCTGCCGCCCGAGTTGATCGAGGCGATGACCCGCGACGTGCGTCGCGCGCCGTCCACGCGACAGCGTGACGTCCGCCTGGGCGTGATCTGGCTCGCCATCGCGCTCGGGCTCGGGGCGCTCGGCTGGGTGGGCGGCGAATTCACCGACGACAACCTGAACGCAGCCGTGGCCTGCGCCGCGATCCCCGGCGTCATCGGGCTCGCCTTCATCGTCCTGTCCTTCTTCAACAAGTCCAAGGCCTGAGCCGAACCAGGGAGCGAGGAGCGAGAAGCCCCATGGGCGTCACGCCTGACGATCGGCGGATCATCGGCCTCCACGACGTGGAGCTTGCGGCCCTGGCGGCCGCGGGCGGACGTCGGGAGTTCGGCGAGCTCGTGCGCAGACACGGTTCGGCCGTGCGCGGCGTGCTGCGCCGCATGGGCGCCGATCCGTCCACCGCCGACGACCTGGCCCAGGACGCCTTCCTGCAGGCGTTCGAGCGGGTGGCCGAGTTTCGCGGCGAGGGGACCTTCGTCGCCTGGGTGAAGCGGATCGCCGCGCGCATGTACCTCAAGCGTCGCCGCAAGGACGCCATCCTGGTCCTCGAGGCCGAACCGCGCGAGCCGGAGGGGGAGGCGAGGCCCCGCCACGCGGCCGACCGGATCGACCTGGATGAGGCGCTAAAGGGGCTCGCGCCGGCGGAACGCCTCTGCGTCTCCCTCTGTTATGGCGCGGGTTTATCGCACGCCGAGGTCGCTCAGGCCTTGAACACTCCGCTGGGAACGGTCAAATCCCATGTCAAACGTGGTCTGGATAAGCTCCGAGAGCGTATGGCGCCGCCTGGCGGCGAAAGTGACGGGAGCAGGGCGCATGGATGAGCGAGGATTCGAGGCCGGCCTGGAGCGCCTGTTCGCACAGGCGCCGGCGCTCGCCGACTCCGACGCCTTCAACCGCCGCGTCGAGCGCAGGCTGAACCGCGACTGGCGCTGGCGCACGCTGGGTCTCGGCGCCGCTGGCGTACTCGGCGGCGCGATCGCAGTGACCCAGTCGCTGCATTCGGGTCTCGGCATCAAGGTGCAGGAGGCGTCGGCCAGTTCGGCGCACGCCGCTGAGAGTTTCTACAATCAAGGCATAAACTTCTCCGACATGCTGATGCAGGCCGGTTCGGGCGCGAACCTGTTCTGGATCGTGTCGGGCTGTCTGATCATCGCCGCCGTCGTCGGCGCCACCCGCGCCCTGGATCAGGTCTGAACTGAATGTCCGCACAACGCGAGAACACCATCAAGCGCGTCACCGCGCCCGACATCACTGCGCGCAAAGGCAAGACACCGATCGTGTGCCTGACCGCCTACACGGCGCCGGTGGCGGAAATCCTCGACGAGCACTGCGACCTGCTTCTGGTGGGCGACAGCGTGGGCATGGTGCTGCACGGCATGCCGTCCACCGTCGGCGTCACTCTCGACATGATGATCCTGCACGGCCAGGCGGTGATGCGCACCGCCAGGCACGCGCTCGTCGTCGTCGACATGCCGTTCGGCTCGTATGAAGAGAGCCCGCAGCAGGCCTTCGCCAACGCCGCGCGGATCATGCGCGAAACCGGCTGCCAGGCGATCAAGCTGGAGAGCGGCCTCGCGGTCGCCGAGACCATCGCCTTCCTGGTCGATCGCGGCATTCCGGTGATGGCGCACGTGGGCCTGCGGCCCCAGGCGGTGAACGTCGACGGCGCCTTCAAGGCCAAGGGCAAGACCGAACACGAACGCACCCGCGTCATCGCCGAGGCCGAAGCCGCCGCCGACGCCGGCGCTTTCTGCGTGGTGGTGGAGGGCGTGGCCGAGAGCCTGGCGCGCGAGATCACCGCCGCCATCGCGCCGCCGACCATCGGTATCGGCGCCTCGGCGGCCTGCGACGGCCAGGTGCTGGTGGTGGACGACATGCTGGGCCTCTATGACTGGACCCCGCGCTTCGTGCGCCGCTACGCCAGCCTGCGGACCGAGATCGCCAACGCCGCGCGCGCCTACGCCGCCGACGTCCGCTCGCGCGATTTTCCGGGCGAGGCCGAGGTCTATTTCGCCAAGAAGGCGACCGGGCCGGCCCGGGCCTGACGCCGGACCTGAGTTCGGCGGCCGCGACGCGGGCGCAAATCCCTTCTTTGGCCCCAATCTATCGCCAGGGTCCGCCCGGTTTTGGGCCGCTCTGCCGCGTTGCGGCGGGCCCGGCGAACCTATAGGTTCGCGGCTCATTTTGGCTTGGGCGTCCCAGGGGAGCGCGGATTGTCGGATTTCTTTAACGAGGTGGACGAAAACGTCCGCGCCACCGACGCCCAGGCGGTCCTGAAACGGTCCCTGCCGTGGATCCTCGGCCTTGTGGCCGTGGTGGTGGTGGGTGTCGGCGCGTTCTGGGCCTGGACCGTCTATTCCCAGCGCCAGTCGAGCCTCGCCTCCGAAGCCTACGACAAGGGCGTGCGCGCGGTCGGCGACCAGAACACCGCCGCCGCCGACGCCGACTTCCTCGAGGCCGCCAAGGCCGGAGACCGGGCCTACAAGTCCCTCGCCCTGGAACAGCGCGCCGGCATCCTGGTCGACCAGAAGAAGATTCCCGAGGCGGTGAAGCTGCTGGACGAAGCGCAAAAGGCCGCGCCCAGCCCGATCCTGGGCGACATCGACGCCATCAAGGCCGCGTGGCTGCTCCTCGACACCGCCCCCTATGCCGACCTCGAAAAGCGACTGAAGCCTCTGATGGGCAAGGACCGGCCCTACCGCGGCTATGCGCGCGAGGCCCTGGCGATGGTCAAGCTCCGCGACGGCAAGCTCCAGGACGCCCGCGGCGACTTCGAAGTGCTGACGGTCGATCCCGACGCCGGCGAAGATGTCCACCACCGGGCCCAGACGGCCATGGCCCTGATCGACTCCGGCCAGGCCGGACAGGTCCCCGTCATCGTCAAGGCCGACCTGAACCAACCCGTCCCCGCCGCCGCCGGCGGGCCCAGCGCCTTCCAATCGTCCGGCGCGCCCGTCGCGTCGGGCCCCGCGTCCAAATCCGCCGGAGCCCCTCGTCCATGAACCGTTTCGTCAAGGTCGCCATTCTGGGGGTTCTCAGCGTAGCCCTGTGCTCCTGCGCGGTGGCGAAGAAGTACAATCCCTTCAAGGACAACGGCCCCAAGGCCACCGCCGCAAAGGGCGAGCGCATTCCCGTTCTGGCCTACGACCAGACGGTGAAGGCCTCCGACGCCCTCGCCGGCGTCGGCTATCAGCTGCCCGATCCGGAACCGATCGCGGCGTGGCCCGTGCCCGGCGGCAACCTGGATCAGGCGGTGGGCAATGTGCAGGCCGCGCCCCAATTCCAGGTGGCGTGGAAGCGCAACATCGGCGTGAAGTCGTCCAGGAGGTTCGAGATCACCGCGCCGCCGGTGGCCGTCGACGGCAAAATCTTCACCCTCGACGGCGAGTCGAGCGTGACCGCGACCAACGCCAAGACCGGCGCGCGCGAGTGGCGCGTGAATCTGAAGCCGCGCAACAAGCGCGACAACGAAGCGTTCGGCGGCGGCCTCGCCGTGTCCGAGGGCAAGGTGTTCGTCACCTCCGGCTTCCGCTACGTCGCCGCGGTCGATGCTGCGAGTGGCAAGATGCTGTGGCGCAAGATGGTGGGCTCGCCCATCCATGGCGCGCCGACGGTAGCCGACGGACGCATCTACGCCGTCGACGTCGACAATCAGATCATGGCCTTCGACGCCGGCAACGGCGACCAGGTGTGGTCGTACCAGGCGATCGTCGAACCCGCGCGCATCCTCAAGGCTTCGAGCCCGGCGGTGTCGGGCCAGCAGGTGATCGCGCCGTTCTCCTCGGGCGAGCTGGTTTCGCTGTCGACCGCTAACGGCGACGTGCTGTGGAACAACGTGCTGTCGAAGGACACGCGCACCAACGCCCTGTCCGAAATCCGCGACATACCGGGGCGTCCGACCGTCTATCGCGGCGACGTCTACGCCGCCAGCCAGTCGGGCGTGTTCGGCGCCGTCGACATTCGCACGGGCAACGCCAAGTGGCAGCTGCCGATCGCCAGCGAAGACACGCCCTGGCCCGCCGGCGACGTGGTGTTCGTGGTCTCCAAGGCCGGCGAGCTGGTCGCGGTCAACCGCGACAACGGCCAAGTCTATTGGATCAGCGACCTGAACAAGGGCCGCAAGACGCGCAAAGAAGGCGGCTTCCTCGGCATCGAAACCCATCGCGTGACGCCGATCTGGACCGGACCCATGCTCGCGGGCGACCGTCTGATCGTGACCAACGCGTGGGGTGAAGCGATCTCGGTGGATGCGAAGTCGGGCAAGGTGCTGAAGACCATCCGCATCGGGGATCCGATTTTCCAGGCGCCCATCGCCTACGACGGCATGCTGTACCTGCTCACCGACAAGGGCGACCTGGTCGCCATCCGCTAGGCCGCGCCGCCGTGCAAGTATCGCGCCCTCGCTTGCAAGAGCGGGGGCGCTTCGTTTTTCGTGGCTCACTTTTCTTAGGGACCCCATGCCGCTCAAGGTCGCCATTGTCGGACGCCCCAACGTGGGTAAGTCGACGCTGTTCAACCGCCTCGCGGGCAAGAAGCTCGCGATCGTGGACGACCGGCCCGGCGTTACCCGCGACCGGCGCTATGCGGCCGGACGTCTGGGCGACCTCGAGCTCGAGCTGATCGACACCGCCGGTTTCGAGGACGTGACCGACGAGAGCCTGGAGTCGCGCATGCGGGCGGGCACCGAAAAGGCGGTGGATGAGGCGGACCTGTCGATCTTCGTGATCGACGCGCGCGAGGGCCTGGTCCCGCTCGACGAGATCTTCGCCGACCTGCTGCGGCACAAGAACAAGCCGGTGGTGCTGGTCGCCAACAAGGCCGAGGGCAAGGCCGGCGACGTGGGCGTCAACGAAGCCTATGCGCTGGGCATGGGCGAACCGATCGCGTTGTCGGCCGAGCACGCCGAGGGTCTCGCCGACCTCTATTCCGCGCTATCGTCGTTTGCCGATGCGGCCGGGATCGATACTGAGCGCGACGCCGATGTCCCCGTGCGCATCGCCATCGTCGGGCGCCCCAACGCGGGCAAGTCGACGCTGGTCAACCGCCTGATCGGCGAAGAGCGCATGCTGACCGGGCCCGAGGCCGGCATCACCCGCGACGCCATTCCCGTCGACTGGATGTGGGGCGACCGCAAGATCCGCCTGGTCGACACCGCGGGCCTGCGCCGCAAGGCGCGGGTGCAGGAGAAGCTGGAGAAACTCTCCACCTCGGACGCGATCCGCGCCATCACCTTCGCCGAAGTCGTGGTGCTGGTGATGGATCCGGACAACGCGTTCGAAACCCAGGACCTGCAGATCGCCGACCTGGTCGAGCGCGAGGGCCGCGCGCTGGTCTACTGCATCGCCAAGTTCGACCTGGTGAAGGGGCCGCAGGCGCGCCTGAAGGAGTTGCAGGAAACGGCCGACCGCTCATTGCCGCAGTTGCGCGGCACGCGGTTGGTCGCGCTTTCGGCGCAGACCGGGCGCGGCGTCGACCGCCTGATGCCCGCGATCCTGAAGGCGCATCGCGACTGGTCGGTGAAGGTGAAGACGCGCGATCTCAACGACTGGCTGGCCATGGCCGTGCAGCGCCACCCGCCGCCTGCGATCGACGGCAAACGCATCCGTCCGAAATACATGGCGCAAACCAAGGCCCGCCCGCCGACGTTCGTATTGTTCGCGAGCCGCGCCGCGCACCTGCCCGACAGCTACCGCCGCTACCTGATCAACAGCCTGCGCGAGAGCTTCGACCTGCCCGGCGTACCGATCCGCGTGACGGTGAAGGCGAACACAGGGTCAGACACGACGGCGGACACGCCCGCCGGCGAGCGCGCGCGCAAATACAAGGCGAAGCGGGTGGCGGCGGCGCGCAAGGGTAAGCCGCGGGAGTCGTAGGACGCCCATGGGTTATGGCGTTTTCCTGCCCGTCGTTTCTCGCTAAACTGGTCGCCATCACCGGGGGGGAACGGGCATGGGACTTTTTCGCACGCTGACGCGGGTCTCGCTGATCCGACTGCTGCTCAGTTTCGTGATCCTGGTCGTCGCGTACGTAGGCGCTCAGATCGGTATCGGCGTCGCGCTGAAGGCCACGCCTAAAGCGTACGCCTCCCTCGTCGAGGCCGCCCTGGTCCTGGCGGCGTGCGCCGCGCTTCTGGCGGTCTATGTCCTGGTGGTGCGGTTGTTCGAACGGCGCGGCGCGAAGGAATTGGCGCCGGGCGCCGGCGCGCCCCAGGCGCTGGGCGGCGCGGTGACGGGATTTCTGCTGTTCTGCGCGGTCTACGCCATCCTGATGGCGATGGGTGTCGCGCACTGGGGCGGTTTCATCGGTTTCGCCAACGTACTTCCGCCGCTCCTCGCCGCGCTACTGGCCGCGGTCGGCGAGGAGCTGGCCGTGCGCGGCGGCTTCTTCCGCATCGTCGAAGACAGCCTGGGCAGCCTCGTCGCGCTGGTCTTGTCCGCGGCGCTGTTCGGCGTGCTGCACGCGTTCAACAAGGGCGCCACGCTGGTCTCGACGGCGGCCATCGCGCTGGAGGCCGGCCTGTTGTTGGCGGCCGCCTACATGTGGACACGCAATCTGTGGTTCGCCATCGGTCTGCACTTCGGTTGGAACTTCACCGAGGGCGGCGTATTCGGCGCTTCGGTCTCCGGCGTTCTGTCCAAGGGTGGCGTGGTGAGCGCGCCGCTGCACGGGTCGGACCTGTTCACCGGCGGCGCATTCGGGCCGGAGTCGTCGGTTGTGGCTGTGGGCGTTGGCGTCGTTTTCGCGGTGGTGTTCCTGATCGCCGCGGCGCGCGGCGGCCACTGGAAGCCGCTGCGGTTCAGGATGATGCTGGACTGAGCGCGGTCAGTGGACAGGCGCGCCGTGCGCCGCTTTCCACTCCGCGAATTGCACCGTTTCCTTCGGCGGCTCGCGGTCGCCGCGCGCCAACTCCACGATCAGCGGGCCGATCTCGTCGGGATGGGGCAGGGTCATCGGGTCTTCGCCCGGAAACGCTTCGGCGCGCATCTTCGTGCGCATCGGGCCCGGACTGACGATGGCCGTGCGCAACGGCGTGGTGTCCACCTCGACCGCCCAGCAGCGTATCAATGCCTCGACGCCCGCCTTGGACGCGGAATAGGCGCCGAAGAACGGATAGGTCTTCACCGCGACCCCGCTCGACAGCATGATGAACCGGCCGGAGTCCGACGCGCGCAACAAGGGCTCGAACGAGCGGATCAACCGATAGGTCGAGGTCAGGTTGGTCGCGATCACCGCGTCGAAGTCCTTGGGCGACATGTGCGAGACCGGCGTGATCGTCCCCGCACGCCCGGCGCAATGCACCACCACGTCCAGGCGCTTGAACCGTTCCCACAGCGCGCCGCCCAACCGGTCGATCGCCTCGCCGTCGGTGATGTCGAAGGGCGTCAGCGTGGCTGACTCGCCGGTCGCGGCCTTGATCTCGTCGTCCAGCTCTTCCAGCGCGCCCTGGGTCCGCGCGGCGGCGATGACGTGCGCCCCGGCCTTGGCGAGGGCCTGCGCGGTCGAACGGCCGATACCGCGCGAGGCGCCGGTGACGAGGGCGAGGCGGCCAGAAAGGGGCTTGGAGTCTGAGGCGTCGGTCATGGCGCGCTGTTTAGCGGATTTGGCCCGCCGGGGGAGGGTTCTCCGGACTTATCCACAGGCGCCCCAGCGCAGCCGTATCAGCCGTCACAATCGCTGAGTACACGCACCCCGCGACGGATTTCCTCCCCGACGCCAACTTCGACGGCCCCAGCGTTCACGCGGGGCCGTTTTCTTTTTGCCATTTTCACGCTGAGTGCGGGTGAGCAAACGATTGTTCGCAGAGGACGGTTGCTTCACCGATGAAACGACCCTCCCAGAGATAGAACAATCCTGCCTTGCGCATGATCGCTCCCGCTTCGTCACCAGTGACAAAGTGGAAGCCAAGCGGCCTTTGTCCGCCCGGCAACAGCGGCTCTTCCCCAAGTAAGGGGAAGGCATCCCACCCAATCAGAGGCATCGCTTGCGAAACCATACATGGACATACCCAACCGAGAAATGCCGGTCCCCGCCGCCCGCCTTGATCGGCGGGATACATACACACATCCGCGATAAGGTGTGGCGGCGCAGCTTTTTAGGAAGTCGGCCCGGCCCATCGGTGTGTTTCGCCCGCGCTCAAATAGAGGAATCGGCCTTCTTTCGACTACGCGCTCACCAGCAGCGACAGCTGCCGTTCGACCGTGTCGTTCTGGCCCTCGGCGATTTCGCGGTCGAGCAGGCGCGTGGGGTAGTCGCCGGTGAAGTAGTGGTCGGTGAATTGGGGGTGGAGCGGGTCGCGCGGGCCGGCTTCCATGGCTTCGTAGAGGCCCTCGACGGAGAGGAAGCCCAGGCTGTCGACCTCCAGCATCTCGCGCATTTCTTCGAGCGACTTGTTCGCCGCCAAAAGCTTGTCGCGGTCGGGCATGTCGATGCCGTAGAAGTCAGGCCATTTGATCGGCGGCGAGGCGGAGCGCAGGTGCACTTCCTTGGCGCCGGCTTCGCGCACCATGCGCACGATCTTCACCGAGGTGGTGCCGCGCACGATGGAGTCGTCGATCAGGATCACGCGTTTGCCGGCGATGGCGGCGCGGTTGGGCGCGTGCTTGCGGCGCACGCCGAGGTCGCGGACCTTCTGCGTCGGCTGGATAAAGGTGCGGCCGACATAGTGGTTGCGGATGATGCCCATTTCGAAGGGCAAGCCGCTGGCTTCGGCATAGCCGAGCGCCGCGGGCACGCCGGAGTCCGGCACCGGCACGATCACGTCGGCGGGGACCGGGTGTTCCTTGGACAGCTGCGCGCCCATGCGCTTGCGGACGTTGTAGACCGAGCGGCCGTTCACCACGCTGTCGGGGCGGGCGAAATAGACGTATTCGAACAGGCACGGCCGCGCGTGCATGGCCGGGAACGGCTTGATCGATTGCAGATTATTGTGCTGGTCGATGACCACGACTTCGCCGTGCTCGATGTCGCGCACGAACTTGGCGCCGATCATGTCGAGCGCGCAGGTCTCCGACGCCAGCACGTACTTGCCGTCCACCGCGCCCAGAACCAGCGGACGGATGCCGAGCGGATCGCGCACGCCGATCAGCTTCTTCGGCGTCAGCGCCACCAGCGCATAGCCGCCCTCGATGCGCCACAGCGCCTCGATGAAGCGGTCCATGATCTTCGCCTTCCGCGAGCGCGCGATCAGGTGGAGGATCACCTCGGAGTCCGAGGTCGACTGGAAGATGGCGCCTTCGCTGACCAGTTCGGCGCGCAGGGTCAGGAAGTTGGTCAGGTTGCCGTTGTGCGCCAGGGCGATGCCGCCGGTGTCGAGATCGGCGAACATCGGCTGCACGTTGCGCAGCGCCGATCCGCCAGCGGTGGAATAGCGCGTGTGGCCGATGGCGCCCTTGCCGGGCAGGCGGTCGACCAGGTCGGAACTGGTGAAGGCGTCGCCGACCAGGCCCATGTGGCGTTCGGTGTAGAAGCTCGAACCGTCGCAGCTGGCGATGCCGCAGGCTTCCTGGCCGCGGTGTTGCAGCGCGTGCAGTCCGAGCGCGGTGACCGCGCTGGCGTCGTGCACGCCGAACACGCCGAAGATGCCGCATTCGAGGCGCGGCGCATCGTCGTCGGGGTCGCGTTTGGGGATGCGGTGGACGAAGTCGCGGTTCTGATGCGTCATCGGCTCTTCTCCACGATCGCGTCCATACTGTCGCGTTGATCTTTGCTGTAGCCGTGCGGCGCGTGTTCCTGGGCGCCCGCGCGGACCGAACTCTCGACCTTGGGCGCCACGGAGTCGGCGATCTTGGCCGCGCGCGGCAACACCAGTTGCACCGTCCTGGCCGACGCCTTGCCCACGCCGAAAAGCTTGGCGTGCGAGAACCAGACCGGCAGGCGGTTGGCCGGCGTCACCGCCACCATGAACAGATGCACCGCGCCGATGAACACCAGCGCGCGCAGCACGCCGAACCCGATGCCGAGCCCCCGGTCGAGCGGATTCAGTTCCTTGTTCTCGTGCAGCCGGCGTCCAAGGATCGCGCCGATCCAGCGCACGCCGATATAGAAGATGGCGAACACCACGATCAGGGCGGCGACGTCGCCGACGAAGGCCGGGTGGATGAACTTTCGCCCGATCGGCTCGACCACGCCGGACAGCAGGCCGGTGACGACCACGGCGATGATGATGGACAGGAGATCTAAGATCTCGCGCGTCCCGCCCCGGAACCATCCGATCAGGGACGAGACCAGGATCGCGGCCAGAATGAAGACGTCATAGACGGTCATGGGCGGGCTCCCTTTGGCAGGTCCCAGGCCTGGTCGCCAATGCGGCCCATCGCCTCGGCGAGACGGTGGGCGCCGAACACAGGGAAGGGGGCGCCCTCGCTTGCCTGCATGGGCGCGAGCGCGCGATCGAAACCCAGTTTCGCCGCCTCCTTCATGCGCGACTCCATGCGGCCCACAGGCCTGACGTCTCCCGACAGACTGATCTCGCCGAACACCACGCAGCCCTGGGGCAGGGGCGCTTCGAGCGCCGAGGAGGCCAGGGCGGCGGCGGCGGCCAGATCCGCGGCGGGCTCGGTAATCCGAAGGCCGCCGGCGACGTTCAGGTAGACGTCCCGGGCCCCGAATCCAAGACCGCAGCGCGCCTCCAACACCGCCAAAACCATCGCTAAGCGCCCGGAATCCCAGCCGACTACCGCCCGGCGGGGCGTTCCGTAGGCGGACGGCGCCACCAGGGCCTGAAATTCCACCAGCACCGGACGCGAGCCCTCGATGCCGGCGAATACCGCCGCGCCGGCCGCGCGCTGGCCGCCTTCGCCCAGGAACAGGGCCGAGGGGTTGGCCACCTCGCGCAGACCGGAATCGCCCATCTCGAACACCCCGATCTCGTCGGTGGCGCCGAAGCGGTTCTTGGCCGCGCGCAGGATGCGGAACGGATAGCCGCGCTCGCCTTCGAAGGAGAGGACGGCGTCGACCATGTGCTCGACCACCCGGGGACCGGCGATCTGGCCGTCCTTGGTCACGTGCCCGACCAGGATCACCGCGGTGCCGCGCTTCTTGGCCAGGCGCACCAGTTCGCCCGCGCAGGCGCGGACCTGGGTGACCGAACCGGGGCCTGCCTCATGGGTGTCGCTCCACAGGGTCTGGATGGAGTCGACCACCACCAGGTCGAAGCGCTCTTTCTTCAGGGCGTCGAGGATGTCGCGCAGCGCCGTCTCGGCCGCGAGCTGCACCGGCGCCTGGCTGACCCCCATGCGCAGCGCCCGGGCCCGGATCTGCTCGACCGCCTCTTCGCCGGAGATGTAGGCGACGTTGGCCCCGCGCGCGGCCGCGTCGGCGCAGACCTGCAGCAACAGGGTCGACTTGCCCACGCCTGGGTCGCCGGCCAGCAGGATGGCCGAGCCCGGCACCACGCCGCCCCCGCAGACGCGGTCGAACTCCACCCCGCCGGTGGCGATGCGCGGCGGCTCGATGGTCTCGGTCTCGAGGCCCTCGAAGGTCAGGCCCCGGCTCTTCGTCGGCTTGGTGCGCGTGAGGGCGCCCGGCGGGCCGCCGGTGAGTTCCTCGACCAGGCTGTTCCACGCCCCGCAGGCGTCGCAGCGCCCCGACCACTTGGAGTGGACGGCGCCGCAGGTCTGGCAGACATAGACCGCGCCGTCGCGCGCCATGGTTCAGCCCTTGGGGGTTGGGTCTCGGGTTCAGGGATCGGGGGAAGATTTTCGCCTGATTCGCAAGCTTGGCCGTGGGCTTAAGCACGATCTCGTCGCCAAAAGGCTTCCCCTTCAACGACGAACGTCGTTATCTTCGCGTCGCGGGAGAATCCGTACTGCGACGGGGAGAGCCATGAGCCTTGAGGTCAAGGCGCCGAATACGGCGTCCATCATCGAACGGGTCAAAAACATCCTTCTGAAGCCGGCGGCCGAATGGGACCGCATCGACGGCGAGACCACGTCGGTCAAAGACCTGTTCATGAGCTACGGGATCTGGCTCGCCGCGATAGGGCCGGTCTGCAACCTGATCGGTTCGATCGTGTTCGGCCACTGCCTTTGGTTCGCGTGCTACCGGCCGCCGATCCTGTCCGCCATCGTCGGCGCGATCGTTTCCTATCTCCTGGGGCTCGTGGGCGTGTTCATCTTCGGCCTCGTGATCGAGGCGCTGGCGCCCAGTTTCGACGCCAAGAAGGATCGCGTACAGGCTATGAAGGTCGCGATCTACGGCGCCACCGCCGCGTGGTGCGCGGGCGTGTTCTACCTGATCCCGCAGCTCGGCGTTCTGGCCATCGTCGGTCTCTACAGCCTCTATCTGCTGTTCGTGGGTCTGCCCAAGCTGATGAAGGCGCCTGCCGAAAAGGGGACGACCTACACCATCGTCGCCATCATCTGCGCCATCGTCGTTCAGGTGATCGTCCTCGCGATTCCTAGCATGATCCTGGGGGGCGCCATGTTGGGCGGCGCCATGGGCGGCGGTTCGCTGACAGGAGCGAACGGCGCCGGGAGCTTCACCTTCCACGGCAAGAACGGCAGCGCCTCGGTCAATATGGGCCAGCTCGCCAACATCGCGAACAGCGCGGCCGCCAGCGCCAACGGGAACGGCGGTTCGAAGGTCACGCCGGTTGCGGGTGACGTGCTGGCGGGCATGTTGCCGGGATCGGTCGACGGCATGACCCGGGGCGCGACGTCCTCGGCCTCCGGCTCCGCTATGGGCATGGCGACAGGCAACGCCAAGGCAAGCTATTCCAGCGGCGATTCGACCATCAATCTGGAAGTGACCGACTCCGGTTCGTTGTCGGCGCTGACCGGCATGGCCGGGGCCTTGGGCGTGAACGCGCAGGAACAGAACGGCACGCGCACCTCCAAGACCACGACGACCGACGGTCAGGTTTCGACCGAAGAATACGACACCGCGACCAAGTCGGGCAGCTACTCGGTGATGGTGGCGGGCCGTTTCATGGTCGAGGCGAACGGGACCAACGTCAGCATGGATCAGTTGAAGTCGGCGGTTCACGCCGTGCCGCTGAACCAGCTCGCCTCGATGAAGAACCACTGAGACGAGGCGTCTGAAGCTTCGCGGCTAGCGCGCGCCGCGGTATTCGCGGGGCGTTCGCGCGCCCAGGCCGGTCAACAACTCGTAGCAGAGCGTGCCTGCGGCGGCGGCGGCGACTTCCACCGCCAGGCTATGGCCGAACAGTTCGACCCAATCGCCCGGCTTTGCCCCTGACCCGGTCACGTCGATAGCGGCGAGGTCCATCGACAGCCGGCCTGCGAATGGCCGCAATGCACCGTCGAACCAAACCGCGCCGTTGGGGAAGTTCGAGCGCAACAGCGCGTCGGCATAGCCCGCGCCGATGATCGCCAGCGTCGTCGGCCGTTCCGCCATCCAGCCGGCGCCGTAGCCGACGCTTTCGCCGGGCTGCAGATCGCGCACCGCCAGGATCCGCGCCTGCATCGCCGCGACGGTCTTAAACCGCGCGTCGGGAACGTCGCGCGGGCCGCCGCCGTAGAGCGCCACGCCCGGTCGGACGAGATCGAAGCTGTAGTCGTCGCCGAGCAGAATGCCGCCGGACGCCGACAGGCTCGTGCGCGTGTTCGGGAACAGCGCCGCGACGTCGCGGAAGGCGGCGAGCTGACGCGCATTCAGCGGATGCTTGGGCTCGGCGCCGCAGGCGAGGTGGCTCATCACCAGGTCGAGTTCGAGGTTCTCGATCAGGGTCGGCGATCGCGCCAGGCGTTCGCAGTCGGCGAACGAAAGACCCAGTCGGTTGAGACCGGTGTCCGCGTGCAGCGCCGCCTTGAGGCGGGCGCCGCCCTTCGCTTGCGCTTGCCACCGCGCAACGTCGTCGAGGCCCGCCAGCGCCGGGATCAGGTCCGCAGCCGCCAGCCGTGGCGCCGCGCCGTCCTCGCATCCGTCGAAAACATAGATCGCCGCCGGCCGCGAAGGCCCGAGCGCCGCGCGCAACGCCTCGCCCGCAGCAACCCGCGCCACGAAGAAGCGCCGCGCACCTTCGGCCCAGAGCCTAAGCGCTACCGTCTCGGCGCCCATGCCGTAGCCCTGCGCCTTCACGACCGGCGCGACCTCGGCCCCACCGGCCATTGCCTGCAGGGTGTGGAAGTTGGCGGCCAGCGCGTCGAGATCGACGATCAGCCGCGCGTGGGCAAGCGGGTCAGGCGGGGAGGCCATGGGGAGGGCGCTTAGCGTGGAATTGGCCGCAGTGGAAAGCACGCGTTCCTACCAACTATTTCGTCACCCTAACCATAGTTCGTCACCCTCGGGCTTGTCCCGAGGGCCTATCGTAGTGACGTGCTCTTCGGGAACGAGATTGCACGCCCCGCGCGCCTCATCTCGAAAGCGGTCGAACTTGGCCCAACGATGGGCCCTCGGGACGAGCCCGAGGGTGATCGAGTGGAGGAGGAGTGGGAAGGGATTTCAGTACCCCTCGAACCGGCCTTCGCGGGCGAGGTTGCCGAAGCGGGTGAGTTCTTCGTTGAAGGACAGTTTGATCGTGCCGATGGGGCCGTGGCGCTGTTTGCCGATGATCACTTCGGCGAGGTTTTTCAGCTGGTCCATCTCCTCCTGCCAGGCGAGGTGTTCGGGCGAACCCTCGCGCGGCTCCATGCGGCCTTTGTAGTAGCTCTCGCGATAGACGAACATGACCACGTCCGCGTCCTGTTCGATCGAGCCGGATTCCCGCAGGTCGGAAAGCTGCGGCCGCTTGTCCTCGCGGTTCTCCACCTGACGCGACAACTGCGACAGCGCCAGCACCGGCACGCTCAGGTCCTTGGCGAGCGCCTTCAAACTCTGGGTGATTTCGCTGACCTCCTGCACGCGGCTTTCCGAACGCTTGGCCTCGGAGCCGGTGAGGAGCTGAAGATAGTCGACCACGATCAGGTCGAGCCCGACCTGACGCTTCAGCCGGCGCGCGCGCGCGGCGAGCTTGGCGATCGAGAGGCCGCCGGTGTCGTCGATGTAGAGCGGCGCTTCCTGGATCTCGATGACCGCGTCGCGCACGCGGCCGTATTCCGAGGCGTCGATCTCGCCCTTGCGCAGGCGGTCCGACGAAACGCCCGACACGTCGGCCAGAAGTCGCGTGGAGAGCTGTTCGGAACTCATTTCCAGCGAGAAGAAGGCGACAACGCCGCCCCGGACGGTCTTGCGCGAGCCGTCGGGCTGGGGCTCCCACGCATAGGTCCGCGCCACGTTGAAGGCGATGTTGGTGGCCAGCGCGGTCTTGCCCATCGACGGGCGCCCCGCGAGGATCAGCAAGTCCGACGGGTGGAAGCCGCCGAGGCGCTTGTCCATGTCGATGAGGCCGGTGGCCACGCCGGCGAGGCCGCCGTCGCGCTCGTAGGCCTCGTGGATCATCTTCACGGCCGAGGTCAGCGCCGTGGCGAAGGGGGTAAAGCCGGTCGAGGTGGCGACGCCATGCTCGGCCAGCTCGTAGAGCTGCTGCTCGGCGGCTTCGATCTGGTCCTTGGCCGCGTGTTCGCCGTCGTCGCTGGCGGCCTTGGCCATGTCGCCGCCGATGCGGATCAGGTCGCGGCGCAACGCGAGGTCATAGACCAGCCGCGCATAGTCGGGCGCCTTCGCCGCCGGCGGCGCGCGATCGACCAGATCGGCGAGGTAACGCAACCCGCCCAGTTCCTCGAACGCGGGATCGCGCTTGAAGCGCTCCATCAGCATCAGCGGCTCGGCCAGCTGACCCTTGCGCACGAAATCCTCGACCGCGTCATACAGACGCTGGTGGAACGGCTCGAAGAAATGCCGCCCCGCCAGATAGTCGCCCAGGCGCTCGAATGCCGCATTGTCGAACAGCACGGCGCCCAGAAGCGCCTGTTCGGCCTCGAGGTTGTGCGGCAGGGACGCGACGGCCGTTCCGTCGGCGTCCATTCCGGGAGCGAATGCGGGGAGGGTCATCGGTCTCCGATAGCGCAGGGACGACGGTCGGGGGATGCGACGCTTTCGTTTTTCCCCCGTCCCGCCCCGCTGTCCACAGGCGCGCGACGGAGGCGGGTAAATTTTTCGCGTCCGGACGAAATCAGAGCGTTCTGGCGAACGGACCTTCCTCGCAGGGCTCAAGTTTTTCACCTTGGTACAGCCGCGCCACGCGGCCGCCCAAGAGATCGCCGGGTCCTTGTTGGAAACGCGGCCCGCCGAACGCCTCGATGGCGCCGAGCTGATGCGCCAGCGCGCGCCGGTCCTGCGCCACAACCGGCTCTAAAAACGATCGGATGGCTGCTTGCTTCAGCCAGCCCGGGCCGCGGCCACGCGGCGTGGTGAAACAGGCGAAGGGGCGAAAGCTCGTCTCGGTCACCGGCGTGAAGAAGGCGGTGACGCACAGCGTCAGCTTGTCGCGACCCTCCCAGCGCGCCTGGATGGTGGTGGGGGCGTAGAGCCGCGTGCGGCTGCGCTGGCGGTCAGGCTCCAGCGCCTTGGACATCCAGCCCAGGTCCGGTGTCTTCTGCTCGATGACCTGCTCGATACCGTCTTCGAACACCCGGGTCGTCAGGTCGACCGGCAGCCGGCGATCGTGACGGCGGATGAAGCCGTGATGGATGAAGTTGGTATGGAACGGGTCGAGCACGTTCTCCACCGCATCCAGCGCACGCCCGCGCCACACGCCCTGGTCCCACCAGAAATGATCGTGCCCGTCGCCGCCCCATTCGCCCAAGTCGTGCAGATCGTCGGGACCGTGGCTCGACAAGCGCACGAAGACGCCGCCGTTTTTCTCGATCGTCTTCAACGGAAAGGCGGAAAAGCGCGCGGCTTCGCCATCGCCCAGGGTGCAGCCGGGCGCCTCGACGCAACGGCCGTCCGCGTCGAACCGCCAGCCGTGGTAGGCGCACTGCAGTCCATCCTTTTCCACGCGCCCCAGCGACAGGGGATAGTTGCGATGCGGACACCGATCCTCGAACGCCACCGCACGACCGCCCGCGCGGAAAAGCACAATCGGCGCGCCGGCCAGGGTGCGGGCCAGCGCCTTCGCCTTCACTTCGCGCGACAGGGCGATGAGCTGCCAGCTCTTGCCGATGGAGTCCGGCAGCGGCGTCAAGCTGTTCCTTTCATAGGGGCTCTCCGTTCCACTCCATATCGGCGGTCATGGCCTCTTCCAGGCTCACCCCGGTCTGCAGCGCGCGCAGGCTGTAGCCTAGGCTGTCGATCAGGGCGCCGGTGACCGGCCCCTTGTCGTTCGGCGCGGACAGCACGTCGCGTCCGGTTGCGCGCTGGCGCTTCCAGTCCTGCATCCGTTTCTCGCGCATGGCGGTAAGCCAGCCGTAGCGCCACAGCGCCGCCGCGATGTGCGCGGACGCGGTCTGATCCACCACCGCCACTCCACGGCCGAGAATGGCGTTGGCGAGGCCGCCGCCGGCCGAAAACAGGTGTACCCCGCTGACCGCGCGGGGATTGCATTCGATGAGCCAGGGCGAGCCTTTGTCGTCGACCACGAAGTCACAGGCGAACTGGCCCCTGATCACCAGCTTTTCCGCGAGCGTCTCGGCGATGGCGCGCAGGTCTTGCGCGAGCGCGACCTCGGCGGGCGCAAAGGCGTAGGCCACGCCTCCCGCCGTTCGCCAGCTCGAGCGATAGGCGCAGAACGCGCTCAACCGTCCGTCGCGCGCGACCGCGTAGAAACTGGCGTCCTCGCCGCGGATGCGCTGTTGCATGACCCACGGACGCTCTTCGGTCGGCTTGACGCCCGCGAGGCGATAGGGCGCGGCGCCCACCAGGGCGCACACGCCGAAGCGGGAGAACTCGGGCTTAAATACCAGATCGCGCGAACGGTCGCCGATCCGGCGCAGGTCGTCGTCGTCGCTCAGCCGCCAGGTGTTGGGGACGTTGAGGCCGAGGCCGCGGCAGGCCTCGATGAACTCGACTTTGGAATGCAGCCGCTTCAGCACGCCAAGGCACGGCGCAAACAGCCGCTCGTCCAACAGGTCCTCGACGACCAGCGCCGCGAGGTGAAACACCTCCTCGCAAGCGGGGACGATCAGAACCGGATTCAGCGTCTGCACCAGGGCGCGGATGTCCTGTGCAAACTGCTCGCGCTCGCGTCGCGGTGAGGCATAGCGGTGCACGCCCGCCGGAATCCTCGAACGCCGCGCCATGCGCGCGCGCGAACAGTCCGCCATGTGGACCTCGAGCCCAGCCGCCGCGAAGCTCCGCGCCAGCTCCAGCGCCGCCGGCGCCCGCGCGCCGGTGATCAGGACCCGCTCAGCCATCGCGCCAGGTCACCCGTCGCCGCTTCGATCCGGCCTGGGCCGCGAAGGGCGCGACCATCACCGGAATCTCGACCTGGCGCCGGCGCAGCACCGACTGCAGCGCGCCGGCCGCCTGGGCGGCGTCAGCTTCCTTCACCACTTCGAGCCGCACCTGGGTATCGCTCGCGATGGCGCGCCAGTCGCAGGCGGCGCCCATGGAGCGCGACACCGCATCAGCGACCTCGCGCGGCGTCACCACCGCATCGCCCCACCGCCAAAGGTCCGATATCCGACCTTCAACGCCCCGCACCGGTTGTCGCGACGAACCGCAGGGGCAGAGCGCGTCGATGGGTTCGAGCAGGTCGTCCAGGCGCACGCGCACCATGGGTTGGGTGGTGCGCCGAAGGTCGGTGACGATGGGACGAAACCGCGTCGTGCCGGGCACGGGCTCGCGCTCGACGATCAGCACGTCCTCGTTCAGATGCAGCAGGCCGTGCTTGCAGGTCGCGCCGAGAAACCCTTCGGTCGCCTGGTAGATCGGATCCGGGCGCGCGCCGAGCGCCGAGGCGATCCAGCCGCGCTCCACCTCGTCCATCGGCTCAGCGCCGTAGAACACGCGCTCGAAGACGGGAAGGGACGCCGACCCGGACCGTACCTTGCGCGCCAGGTCCGCGAGCACGCCGCTCGGCGCGATCAGAATATTAGGCGCAAAGTCGGCCAGCGCGTCCGGGGTGATGTCGAGGCCGAAGAAGCGGAACTCGATGGGCCCCGCACCGCGTACGTCGCGATAGAGCTGGTTGTCGGCGCGCAGGCACAGCGCGACGCGGCGACGCCGCATCAGCGCATCGGCCGGCAGCAGGCGCGCGAGAATGTGGCCGAGGTACTCCGCTCGCTCGGTGCGGCTGGTCAGGAACACGCCGCGTTCGCCCGACGATCCGGTCGAGAACCCAGCCACCACCCCCGGCGCGACTTCGCCTTCGCCGCCGACCTCGGAAAACTGAGCCGCGCGTTCCACCGCGTCATGGGTGAGTCCCAGACTGTTCCAGGCGTCGAAGTCGGCGCGCATGGCGTGGGCGTCGATAATCGGGAAATCCTCGAGCGGGCGTCCCGCCAGGTCTGCCAGGGCCGGGGTGCGCGCGAGCACCGGCTTCATCTTCCGCCACAGCCGATGTTGCCGCGCCGCGATGGAGACCGGGTTGTGCGGGTGGGTGACCCGCGCCTCCGCCCAGGCCCTGAGGATCGCCGACCGGTCAGTCGCCATGGACACTCGCCTCCGCCGCCGCTTCCGGACAATGGGAAGGCGTAAGCCTCAGTTCGGGGTTGCGTGTCCAGAGGCCATGAAGATCTGCGAGGGTTTTGCGATAGGTTTCGGTGTGGCCCAGCAGGCCGGTGGTGAACGGGGGCGGGGGCGCGTCGTCGCGCACGGCGGCGCGGGACCAGGCCGCATCGGCGACCAGAAACACCAACTGGTCGGTCTCGTCGCGCAGCACCAGCCCCCAGTGGCCGGGACAGTGGCCGGGCAATTCCACCGCGATCAGCGACCCGTCCCCGAACAGGTCCGCGCCGCTCTCGAACGGCATAAGGTCGGGGCCGAGCGCTGTGCGCGGCAAGTCCTCGAAGAACCGGGCTCGCGCCGTCATCGCGTCGGGCGCCAGCGCCGCCAGCACGCCGCGCCCCACGCGCGCGATCCGGCCGGGTCGCTTCACCTCAGCGAGGCCCGCGCGCGAGCAGTAGAGCGCCGCCTGCGGAAAGGCGTGCAGGCCCGCGACGTGATCGCCATGGAAATGCGAGACGACGACGGCGCGGATGTCGCGGGGCGTAAGACCGAAACGCGGCAGCTGATCGGCGGCGGCTTCGCCCTTGGCTAAGTCGACCGGCGTGGTCCAGCGGTAGAGGCGCTCGGGAAACGGCAGCGTCGCCGCGAAGAAGGCCGGGTCGTAGCCGGTGTCGAACAGGATCGCGCCTTCATTCGGATGCAGGATCAGGCCCGCCAGCGCGGGATAGATCGCGGGCTTGAGGCTCGCGCCCACGCGGGTGCTGGCGGCGGGATGACGACAGGCGCCGGCCTTGAGGATGTGAAACGCACAACGAGTCATGGCTCGCGCGCCAGGAACGTCGGCGCCAACGCGACGGCTTGCGCGATCGCATCGTACTGCGGCTCGTAGCCCAGCGCTTCGCGCGCCCGTGTCAGATCGAAAGTCTGGGTGTAGGCGAGGTTCGCCAGCGTATAGGGCGTCAACACCGGCTCCGGCGCACCGGGCAGGACGGCGCACACCGCCTGCGACAACGATGCGAGCGGCCGCGCGAGCGCCATCGGGACCGGTCTGAACGTCAGCCGCTCTCCCAGCGCGTCCGCCAGCCGTTGCGCGAGGTCGCGCAAACGCACCGGCTTGCCGCCGGCGATGTTCACCGGTTGACCCGCCACCTTGTCGATATGCTCGGCCGCCAGGATCAAGCCGCGCACGCCGTCGCGCACGTCGGTCAGCTCCGCCTGCGCCCGGCCGTCGCGAAACAGCGGGATCTTCCCGCCTTCGACGATGCGCACGATGCGCGGCAGGACTACCTGGTCGTCGGGACCGATCAGTGCGCGCGGCCGTACGGCCACGGTCATGAACCCGGACGCGTTCGCCGCGAGCACCAACTTCTCCGCCGCCAGCTTGGTCCGGGCATAGGCGTTCATCGGGTGCGTGGCGGGCCGATCGGCTTCGGTCAGGCTCGGCCGGTCGCGCAGCTCGGTATAGATCGACGGCGAAGACACGAACACGAAGCGCGTCACGCCCGCCGCCCGCGCGGCTTTCAGCAAAGCCGCCGTCGCCTCGACATTGATGCGGCGAAACGCGCGCTCAGCGCCCCACGGCGACGACAGGCCCGCCGCGTGAAACACCGTATCCGCGTCCGCGCACAGAGCCGCGAGATCGGCGTCGAGCAAATCGCCCAGCATCACCTGTGCGCCCATACGCTCCAATCGCTCCCGCCTCGCGCCGTTGCGGCCGGCGGCGCGCACGATCCAACCGGCCTGGGTCAATCCCTCGACCAGCGATAGGCCGAGACCGCCGGTAGCGCCGGTGACGAGCGCGCGACCGCTCATACGCGGATGACCATGGCGGCGGCGCTGATCCCCGCGGCCGTGCCGAGCAACAGTACCGTATCC
>DASZMV010000054.1:0-5611 GCA_035551675.1 Caulobacteraceae bacterium
GTGCCCGACAGGCCTTCGCCGCCGAAGGGTTGCACGCCGACGACCGCGCCGATGATCGAGCGGTTGACGTAGCAGTTGCCGGCGGGGACCAGGCGGCGGACTTCCTCGGCGAAGGCTTCGATGCGGCTGTGCACGCCGAGCGTCAGGCCGTAGCCGCGGGCGGCGAGCTTTTTCGCCACGTCGTCCAGGTCGGCGGGGTCGTAGCGGTAGACGTGCAGGATCGGGCCGAAGACTTCGCGTTCGAGGAAGTCGGGCGTGGGGATTTCCGCCAGTGCAGGGCCGAAATAGGCGCCCTTGTCCTTCAAGGCGCCCGGGTCGAGTTGCTTCAGCACCTTGGCTTCCTTGCCGAGGCGTTCGACGTGTTCTTCCAGTTCCTTGCGTGCGGCTTCGTCGATCACGGGACCGACGTCGGTGGAGGCGTCGGCGGGGTCGTCGATGACCAGCGCGTCCATGGCGCCCTTGAGGCCCTCGATCAGGCCTTCGGCGGAGTCTTTCGGCACATAGAGCACGCGCAGCGCCGAACAGCGCTGGCCGGCGGAGCCGAACGCCGAAAGAATCACGTCGTCGATCACCTGTTCGCGCAGCGCGGTGGTGTCGACGAACATGCCGTTGAGGCCGCCGGTCTCGGCGATGAAGGGCACGATCGGCGCCTTCCTCGCAGCCAGCGTCTGGTTGATGCGCCAGGCCGTGTCGGTGCCGCCGGTAAAGGCGACGCCGGCGATGTCTTCGCGGGTGGTCATCCAGCCGCCGACCACCGAACCGCGGCCTGTCATCAGCGCTAGCAGGCGTGGGTCCAGGCCCGCCGCGTGGTAGAGGCGCACGGCTTCCGCCGCGATCAGTTGGGTCTGTTCGGCCGGTTTCGCGAGCACCGCGTTGCCGGCGGCGAGCGCGCCGACGATCTGGCCGGTGAAGATGGCGAGGGGGAAATTCCACGGGCTGATACAGACGAAAACGCCGCGACCGTGCAGTTCGAGCGAGTTGGTTTCGCCGACCGGTCCGGTGAGCGTTTCCGGTCCCGCGAACTGCGTTTCCGCAAGGTGGGCGTAGTAGCGGCAGAAGTCGGCCGCCTCGCGCACTTCGGAGACGCCGTCGTTCAGCGTCTTGCCGCCTTCGCGGGACAGGATGGCGATCAGGCGTTCGCGGTTGGCCTCGAGCGCGTCGCCCATGGCGCGCAACACCTTGGCGCGCGCCGGTCCGCCGATGCGGTCCCATTGCACCTGCGCCGCGTGCGCAAGCTGCATCGCCTCTTCCACATCGGCCTCGGTGGCCGCGGAGACTTCGCCGATGACGCGGCTGCGATCCACCGGGCTGCTCACGTCGTGGAGGTTGGTTCCGGGCTTCAACCTGCCGCCGACGATGGGGCCCGCGGTGAGCTTTTCCGCGTCGAGTTTCGCCATCGCCGCGTCCATGCGCGCGCGGTCGGCCTGTTGGGTGAAGTCCATGCCGAGGGAGTTCTTTCTGGCGTCGCCGTAGATGTTTTCGGGGCGGGGAATCTTGGGGTGGGGTCCGGGTTGCAGCTCCACCGCCGAAATCGGATCGCGCACCACGTCGACGGCCGGCACGCGGTCGTCGAGCAGGGCGTGGACGAAGGAGGTGTTGGCGCCGTTCTCGAGCAGGCGGCGCACCAGATAGGGCAGCAGATCTTCGTGGCCGCCGACCGGGGCGTAGGCGCGCACGATGATGTCGCCATAGCGGTTGCGCGCCGAACGATACAGCGCCTCGCCCATGCCGTGCAGGCGCTGGTGCTCGATCGGAACCTTGCGCGCGTCGGCCATGCGCCGCACCGCCGCCAGGGTGTGCGCGTTGTGCGTCGCGAACTGCGGATAGAGGTTGGGCGACGCCTCGATCAGGTCGCGCGCGCAGACGAGATAGGAAAGGTCGGTCGACGGCTTGGTGGTGAACACCGGATAGTCGTCGCGGCCCGCGATCTGGGCGCGCTTGATCTCGCTATCCCAATAAGCGCCCTTGACCAGGCGCACCATCAGGCGGCGACCGGTGCGCTTGGATAAATCCTTCAGGCGCGCGATCACCTCGCGGCCGCGCTTCTGATAGGCCTGGACCACGACGCCGAGACCCGTCCACGATCCGAGCTCGGGTTCGGCGGCGAGCTTTTCGATCAGCTTCATCGAAATCGTCAGGCGATCCGCCTCTTCGGCGTCGATGGCGTAGTTCAGGTCGTATTTCGCCGCGATCAGCGCCAGCCGCTTGATGCGCGGGTAGAGTTCGTCCCAGACGCGCGCCTCTTGCGTGGCTTCGTAGCGCGGCGACAGAGCCGACAGTTTCACCGACACGCCGTGGCCGGTTTCGGGGCCGGTTCCCGCGCGGTTCTTGCCGACGGTTTCGATGGCGTAGGCGTAGAGGTTCTCATAGCGCTCGGCGTCCGCCGCCGTGCGCGCGCCCTCGCCCAGCATGTCGAAGGAACAGAGGAAACCCTCGTTGCGTGCGCGCACCAGGGCGGCTTCGATGTTGCGGCCGAGCACGAACTGTTCGCCCATGATGCGCACGGCGGCGGCGACCGCGTGGCGGATCATCGGCTCGCCGATGCGGGCGGACACGCGGGTGAGAAAGCCGCCGAGGTCGTTCCTGGCCTGCTCGTCCACGTCGACGATCTTGCCGGTCAGCATCAGGCCCCAGGTGGAGGCGTTGACGAACAGGCTGTCGGATTTGCCCAGGTGCGAAGCCCAGTCGGCGGATCCGATCTTCTCGGCGATCAGCTTGTCGCGCGTGCCTTCGTCGGGCGTGCGCAGCAGCGCCTCGGCCAGGCACATCAGCGCCAGGCCCTCGCGGGTGCCGAGCGAGAATTCCTGCAGGAAGCTTTCGACCACGCCCTGGCGCTCGGTCTCGGCGCGGGCGGCCAGGACCAGGGCTTCGGCCTCGACCACCACGGCCTTGCGGTCGGCGTCGCTGAGCGGCTTGGCGGCCAGGAGGGAGGCAACCACCTCCGTCTCGTCCTGGAACTTGTCCTTGTCCAGGCTGTCCCAATCCACGGCCTGAGCCGGTGCGGCGTCGAGCAGGGCCATTAGCGTCCTCGGTTCCTGAAGATTGTCGGTTATGCCACGAAATATGGCGATTTATCTTGGTTTTTCGATCCCGATACCCGAAGATCGTTCGGCTTTGGCACCGGATGAGGGATATTCCTATGGAGGAGACCGACCGCAAGCTGCTCAAGGTGCTGCAGTCGGACGGCCGGATCACCAACCAGGAGCTGGCCCGGCGCTGCAACCTCTCGCCGGCGGCCTGTTTCGAGCGGGTGAAGCGGCTGCGCGAGCGGGGCCTGATCACCGGCTACAAGGCGGTGCTGGACCCGCAGAAGCTCGACCTGTCGCTCCTGATCTTCGTGGAGGTGCACCTCGACCGCACCACCGAGGAGACCTTCGAACGCTTCGCCGCCCACGTGCGCCGCGCGCCGGAGGTGCTGGAGTGTCACATGGTTGCGGGGGGCTTCGACTATCTGATCAAGGCGCGGGTGAAGGACATGGCTGCCTACCGCGCCTTCCTGGGCGAGACTCTGGTCGCCATGCCGGGCGTGCGCGAGACGCGGACCTACGCTGTGCTGGAAGAAGTGAAGAATACCTTGGAGCTGCCGATATGACCCTGGCGGAGCCGACTCTCGCCAAGCCCGGCGCGGCGGCCTATAGCCGGGACGACAACGAGGCGGAAAAGACCCCGGGACCCATGCGTATTCTACTGGCGACGGACGCCTGGGAGCCTCAGGTCAACGGGGTGGTGCGCACGCTGACGCGCACGGTCGCGGAGTGCCGCGCCATGGGCCACGAGGTCGAGGTGATCAGCCCCGATCAGTTCAAGACCATACCGATGCCCACCTATCCGGAAATCCGCCTGGCGCTGGGCGCCTATGAGGAGATCCGCGAGAAGTTCAAGGCGTTCGAGCCGGACGGCATTCACATCGCCACCGAAGGTCCCATCGGCATGGCGTCGCGGCGCATCTGCATGGAGTGGAAGCTGCCGTTCACCACCAGCTATCACACCAAATACCCCGAGTACGTCGCGGCGCGTTTTCCGGTGCCGCTGTCCATGGGCTATGCGTTCATGCGCTGGTTTCACAAGCCGTCCGGCCGGGTGATGGTTGCGACGCCGACCATGCGCGCGGACCTGGAGAAGCACGGCTTTCGCAACATCTCGCCCTGGTCGCGCGGCGTCGACACCGAGCTGTTCCGCCCGGGCCTGGAGCCGATCTACGACAAGGACATCAAGCGTCCGGTGTTCGTCTATGTCGGGCGCGTGGCGGTGGAAAAGAACATCGAGAAGTTTCTCGAGACGGAGCTGCCGGGGACGAAGGTGGTGGTCGGCGACGGTCCCTCGCGCGTCGAGCTCGAAAAGAAATATCCGGAGGCGAAGTTCCTGGGCGCCAAGTTCGGCGACGAGCTGGCGCGCTGTTACGCCGACGCGGACGTGTTCGTGTTTCCCTCGCTGACCGACACCTTCGGCCTGGTGATCCTGGAGGCCATGGCGTGCGGCACGCCGGTGGCGGCCTATCCGGCGCCGGGACCCATCGACATCATTCCGGGTTCGAACGCCGGCGTGGTCGACGAGGACCTGAAGAAGGCCTGCCTCGCCTGCCTCGACCTCGACCGCAAGGCGGTGCGCGCCTACGCGGAAAAGTTTTCTTGGCGCGCGTCAGCGGAAGAGTTCGTACGCAACCTGCAGCCCTATCCGGAGCCGGAGAAAACGCGCTTTTGGAAGCGATTGCGCAGGCTCGCGCGATTGAGGCGGAAGCCGGCCGCTTAGCGGAGCTTTCGCTCGAGATCACTTGCACCGGTTGTCTGTCCGACGGAGCGCCAAACGGCTGTCTCGGGCGTCCTTACGCACGACCCGAAACGCTTGTGCGCGTCGTCGAGCAAAGCGCGCTGGACCTGGGCCGTCAGCCCGGCGCCCGCTCGCTCCATGCCGTTGAGCACACCCAGCGACAGCACGTGAAGGCCGACGTTCTCGTCGGCCAACCGGTCTACGACCAGAAGGAGGCGATCGCTTTCTGCATCGGTCAACTTCCCCGGTGACCGCCGTCCGGACTTGAGTTCGACCAGATCGAAGATTTCGTTTGTCGCGAGGCGTTCCATCGACTGAATCGGATTGTACGCGGCCGACCAGGCGCTCAACCGTTTCGCGCCCATGAAGGTCGCCACGTTCGACACCTTGGCCGACGCCCAGGCCTGATCGTCCCAACTGCGGATCGGCGGTTGATAGTCCTTCGCCATGTCGTAGAAGACCTTGCGATCGACACCGCCCTCCAGCGCGCTGCGAAGCGAAGCCAGCTGAGCGCTGAAGCAATCCGAGACGGCGGCGCGCGTGTAAGCTTGCAGTCCATCGTCGTCGAGAAGCTCGAGGCGCATCGCGTGCTCGGCCTCTTCGACCTGGTGTGCGCGATGCATCGCCTCGACGGACTGTTCGGCGCCCAGCGCCAGCAGCACGCCCAACACGATGGTGCCGATCTCGAACAGGAATTCGCGCCACCCGTGGGGCGGCCTCAGCTTGTGGTGGACTTCCATCGCAAGGCTCCGGCCAAGCCCTGAGTTTAGCCGAGTCGGCTAGCTTCACCACGAGGGGCCGGGGTGGCCTTCAGGCGAAGCCGCTAGCCGCCGGCGACCGGTTT
>DASZMV010000055.1:0-10813 GCA_035551675.1 Caulobacteraceae bacterium
CTCGCGACGCGCGGCCTGCTTGTCGGCGTAGGCCTCGGCGGCCTCGCGCACCCAGGCGCCCGCCTCGTGGGCTCCGCGCTTGTGCTCCATGCGGTCGACGTTGCACGGTCCGTTGCCCTTGATCACCTCGAAGAGCTCGGTGAAGTCGACCTCGCCGAAGTCGTGGTGGTCGCGCTCCTCGTTCCACCGGATCTCCGGGTCCGGGAGGGTGAGCCCGAGCGCCTCGGCCTGCGGGACGGTCATGTCGACGAACCGCTGGCGCAGGTCGTCGTTGGAGAACCGCTTGATCCCCCACGCCATCGACTGCGCGGAGTTGGGCGAGTCGTCGTCGGGCGGGCCGAACATCATCAGCGACGGCCACCAGTAGCGGTCGACGGCGTCCTGCGCCATCGCCTTCTGCTCGGCCGTGCCGTGGGACAGCGTGTGGAGGATCTCGAACCCCTGCCTCTGATGGAAGGACTCCTCCTTGCAGACCCGCACCATGGCGCGGGCATACGGCCCGTAGGAGCAGCGGCACAGCGGCACCTGGTTGGTGATCGCGGCACCGTCGACCAGCCAGCCGATCGCCCCGACGTCGGCCCAGGTGAGGGTCGGGTAGTTGAAGATCGAGGAGTACTTCTGCCGCCCCGTGTGCAGCTGGTCGACCAGGTCGGCTCGGTCGACGCCGAGCGTCTCGGCGGCGGCGTAGAGGTAGAGACCGTGGCCCGCCTCGTCCTGCACCTTCGCCATCAAGATCGCCTTGCGCCGGAGGCTCGGCGCCCTGCTGATCCAGTTGCGCTCCGGCTGCATCCCGATGATCTCGGAGTGGGCGTGCTGCGAGATCTGCCGCACCAGGGTCCGGCGATAGGCCTCCGGCATCCAGTCCTTCGGCTCGATGAAGTCGTCGGCCGCCACCCGCGCCTCGAACGCCTCCAGCAAAGCCGGATCCTCGGTCGAGGCCACCGTTGGTTTTCCCTTGCCGGGCTGGTTTTGAAGCTCGGTCGTGTACACGCGCGGACTCCCAGGCTTGAGAGCCCATTCTAGAATTAATCGACCGATCGGTCAATTAATTCCGAACCTAGAAATCCGCGCCTCCACGCCTCCAAGAGCTCCGCCGGACAGTCAGCCGCGCTCGCAGGCGAGATGCGCTGCCTGGGGGGTGCGGCAAAGGCGGCGCTTCTCCAATCGCGACGCCGCGGCTCACACCCGCTCCAGCACCGTCGCGATACCCTGCCCCACGCCGATGCACATGGTGCAGAGCGCGTAGCGGGCGCCCTTGCGTTGCAGCTCCTCGGTGGCGGTGAGCGCCAGGCGTGCGCCGCTCATCCCGAGCGGGTGGCCGAGCGCGATTGCGCCGCCGTTGGGGTTTACGCGCGCGTCGTCGTCGGCGAGGCCGAGATCGCGCAGCACGGCGAGGCCCTGCGCGGCGAAGGCTTCGTTCAACTCGATCACGTCGAGGTCGGCGAGTTTCAGACCCGCCTTCTCCAGCACCGCGCGCGTCGCCGGCGCGGGACCCATGCCCATGATGCGCGGCGGTACGCCGACCACCGCAGTCGCGACCACCCGCGCGCGTGGCGTCAGACCGTGGCGCTTCACCGCCTCTTCCGACGCGACGACGATCGCCGCCGCGCCGTCGTTCACGCCCGACGCGTTGCCCGCGGTGACGGTGCCGTCCGGCCGAACGATGGGCCGCAGTTTCGCCAGCGCCTCGAGGCTGGTCTCGCGCGGATGTTCGTCGCGGTCGACGACGACGGGGTCGCCCTTGCGCTGGGGAATGCTGACCTCGACGATCTCGGCGCCGAGGCGCCCCGAGGCCTGCGCCGCGGCGGCCTTGGCCTGGCTGCGCACCGCGAAGGCGTCCTGGTCCGCGCGCGAGATCTGGAACTCCTGCGCCACGTTTTCGGCCGTCTCCGGCATCGTATCGACGCCGAACGCGGCCTTCATCTTCGGATTGACGAAGCGCCAGCCGATGGTGGTGTCGAAGATTTCCGGCGCCCGCGCAAAGGCGCTGTCGGCCTTGCCGGTGACGAAGGGCGCGCGCGTCATGCTCTCGACGCCGCCGGCCAGCATCAGCGACGCCTCCCCGGCCTTGATCGCCCGCGCCGCGATCGACAACGCGTCGAGTCCCGAACCGCACAGCCGGTTCACCGTCGACCCCGGCGCGCCTTCGCCCAGGCCCGCGAGCAACGCCGCCATGCGCGCCACGTTGCGGTTGTCCTCGCCGGCCTGGTTGGCGCAGCCCAGCACCACGTCGTCCAGCGCGGCCCAGTCGACGCCGCCGTTCCTCGCCATCAGCGCCTTGATCGGGATTGCCGCGAGATCGTCGGCGCGCACCTGCGCCAGCGATCCGGCGTAGCGGCCGATGGGCGTGCGCACCGCGTCGCAGATGAAAGCGTGGCTCATTCCGACTCCTCGATGACGGCGCCGCCGAGGGTGCGCGACAGCCCCTGAAAGGTGGCGACCACGCGATCCTCCGCGCGGACGATGATTTCATAAACCCCGGTACGGCCCTGCACGACCGTCTCTTTCGCCTCCGCGACCAGCCGCTCGCCCTCGCGCGCCGCCGACACGAAGACGATCGACGCCTGCTGCGCGACCGTCGCGACATTGCGCGAGTTGCAGGCATAGGCGAACGCCGTATCCGCCACCGCGAACACCATCGCGCCGTGCGCGATCTGGTGCCCGTTCAACATGTCGGCGCGCACGGTCAAAGCGATCCGGGAGTACCCTTCGCGCACCTCCTGGATTTCGATTCCCCAGGCGGGGCCCGTTCCTTCCTGGCTCAGCATGTGGTCCGCGACGGCGCGGGCGCGGGTGTCGGGAGTGGTCATGGCGGGGGTGTAGCGACCTTCTCCAGCGCCGGAAAGAGCGCGCGCCTTTCCACATCTTGTCCCGTCACCCTCGGGCTCGTCCCGAGGGCCCATGGTGAGGGTAGAGGCGCGATCCGGCCAGCTTTGGGCGCGACGGAAAGACGAGCGTTTGGCGCTTCCCGAACGATGGGCCCTCGGGACAAGCCCGAGGGTGACGAACCTTAGAGAATGGGCCGCGGTTGTCCGCGTCGCTAATCCGCCCTATCCGTCCCCCACCCCCGGAGGTGCGCCCCGATGACCTACGAAACCATCTTGTTCGAGATCGCCGCCGGCGCGGCGCGCCTCACTCTCAACCGCCCCGACCGGCTGAACAGTTTCACCGTCCAGATGCACGGCGAGGTCGCCGACGCCCTCGCCCGTGTCGAGGCGGACAAGTCCGTGCGCGCGCTCCTCCTCACCGGCGCCGGCCGCGGATTCTGCGCCGGACAGGACCTGGCCGATCGCGCCGTCGCCCCCGGCGGCGAGGCCGTCGATCTCGGCGACTCGGTCGAGCGCTTCTACAACCCGCTGATCCGCAAGCTCACCACCCTGCCCATGCCGGTGATCTGCGCGGTGAACGGCGTCGCCGCCGGCGCCGGCGCCAACATCGCCTTCGCCTGCGACGTCGTGCTGGCGGCCAAGAGCGCCAAGTTCATCGAGTCCTTCGCCAACATCGGCCTGATCCCCGACTCCGGCGGCAGTTGGACCCTGCCGCGGCTCGCCGGCCAGGCCCGCGCGCTGGGCATGGCGTTGACCGGTCAGCCGGTCAGCGCCGAACAGGCCGAACACTGGGGCCTGATCTGGCAATGCGTCGACGACAGCGAACTCGCCCCCGCGGCGGACGCCCTGCTGATGAAGTTCGCCCAAGGCCCCACGCGCGGCCTCGCTGAAACCAAACGCCTGATCCGTACGAGTTGGTCGCGCACGCTGGACCAAGAACTCGACCTGCAACGCGACGCGATGCGGGAGTTGGGCTTCAGCGAGGACTACAAGGAAGGGGTGGCGGCATTTACCGAGAAGCGGACGCCGAAGTTCACCGGGCGGTAAGACCGCTACCGCGCCGTCGCGAAGACCGCCATCGTGCAGCGTGAAATGCACACCAGCTTGTCTTGTTCGTCGGTGATGCGGATGGTCCAGACCTGTGTCGTGCGGCCGGCGGATTCCTGTTTGGCGACGCCGGTGACGAAACCGCTCGAAACGGAGCGGAGGTGGTTGGCGTTGATCTCCATGCCCGCGCAGCCGTGCGTCACCGTATCGAGGGTGCAGTAACAACCAACCGAAGCGAGCGTCTCCGCCAGGGCTACCGACGCGCCGCCGTGCAACACTCCGACGTACTGTCGCGTGCGCTCGTCGACCGGCATCCGGCCCTTCACCCAATCCTCACCCGCTTCGACGATCTCGATTCCCAGCGTGCCGACCAGGGTGCTTTGGGGAAAGGCGTTAAGCGCTTCGAGCGGGAACTTGCCGCCGTGCCAGATGGCCAAGGGTCGGTCCTTTCGCATTTGTGCGTTTTCATAGACCACGCACCCCCGGTTCGAAAGTGGAAATTAGCCAACGACCGCGAGGACTCGACCAGCGACGCCGCCGTGCCTACTTCACGGGGGTTTCACGTCGGTCTTTGACAATCGAAATGAGCCTCCACCGACCGTAAATACGGTGGATTTACGGTGTGATGACCGCGTCACGCCTTCGGGCGCAGGTCGCGCACCCGTTGCGCCTTGCCGATCGAGCGCGCGATTGTACCCGGATCGAGCACGCGCACCTCGACGCTCAGTCCGATCATGGACTTTATCTGCGCCTGCAGCCGCTCGCCCTGTACCGGCCAGTGCGACGGTTCGCAGGTTGCCCGCGCCTCGACCAGGACGGCGAGCTTGTCCATCCGCTCCGGCCGGGTGAGTTGCAGCTCGTAGTGCGGCGCAAGACCCGGGCAAGTCAGCAGCAGTTCTTCGATCTGACTGGGGAAGATATTGACCCCGTGCACGATCAGCATGTCGTCGCTGCGCCCGGTGATCTTCTCGATCGTGCGCATCGCCGACGCCTTGCCCGTGCGCAGCCGCGTCAGGTCGCGGGTGCGATAGCGGATCACGGGCATGGCCTGTTTGGTGAGCGTGGTGAACACCAGCTCGCCCTCTTCGCCGTCGGGCAGAACCTGGCCGGTCTCGGGGTCGACGATCTCGGGCAGGAAATGATCTTCCCAGATGGTCGGGCCGTCCTTGGTTTCGGCGAACTCGGAACCGACGCCCGGGCCCATCACCTCCGACAGGCCGTAGATGTCGAGGGCGTCGATGCCGAAGCCCTGTTCGATCTCGGCGCGCACCGCGTTGGACCAGGGTTCGGCGCCGAACAGGCCGAGCTTCAGCGATGTCGCGCGCGGATCGCGGCCCTGGCGATGAAACTCGTCCAGCAGGTTCAGCATATAGCTCGGCGTCACCATGATGACGTCCGGCTCGAAATCGTGAATGAGCTGGATCTGCTTCTCGGTCTGGCCGCCGCTCATCGGGATCACCGCGCAGCCCATCCGCTCGGCGCCGTAGTGGGCGCCGAGGCCGCCGGTGAACAGGCCATAGCCGTAGGCGATGTGCACCTTCATGCCGCGCCGGCCGCCCGCCGCACGGATCGAGCGCGCGACCAGCTCGGCCCACCGGTCGATGTCGCCCTGGGTGTAGCCGACAACCGTCGGCTTGCCGGTTGTGCCGGACGAGGCGTGGATGCGCGCGACCTGATCCATCGGCGTGGAGAAGAATCCGAACGGATAGTGCGCGCGCAGGTCCGCCTTGGTGGTGAACGGAAACCGCGCGAGATCGCCGAGTGATGCGACATCCGCCGCGCGCACGCCCGCCTCGGCGAAGGCGCGCCGGTAGTGCGGATTGTGCGCCTCGACATGCGCCAGCGTCGCCTTCAACCGCTCGAGCTGGAGCGTCTCCAGCCGGGCCCGGTCGCGGCCAAGCCCGGCATCGTCGCCGAAAATCGTGTCGAGGTCGGCCATGGCGGCGAACTATACCCTTCGCCGCCGCGCGTCATCTCAGATTAGTTGACCGATCGGTCGGCTAATTCTAACGGTCTGGCGTCCAACCCCGAGGGCCTCCCCATGAAGCCGCTGAAGCTGATGAACTACGCCGAGGATCGCTGGCACGGCGCGGACGGCGGGCTGGCCGAGGCGCGCTCGGCGGTGACCGGCGAGCCGGTGGCGGAGCTTGGCTCTCAGGGCCTCGACTTTGGGGGCATGGCGCGCCATGCGCGAAAGGTCGGCGGCCCGGCGCTGCGGGCGCTCACCTTCCATCAGCGGGCCCATGCGCTGAAGGCGCTCGCCCAGGCGGTGATGGACCGCAAGGAAGAGCTCTACGACCTGTCGGTCGAGACCGGCGCCACGCGCACCGACGGCTGGATCGACATCGAGGGCGGCGCGGGAACCCTGTTCGCCTATTCCTCGCGCGGGCGGCGCGAACTGCCCAACGACCGCATCCTGGTCGATGGGCCGCCGGAGATCCTGTCCAAGAAGGGCGGTTTCGTCGGCCAGCACGTGTTCACGCCGCTGCAGGGCGTGGCGGTGCACATCAACGCCTTCAACTTCCCGGTCTGGGGCATGCTGGAGAAGCTCGGTCCCACGATCCTGGCCGGCGTGCCCGCCATCGTGAAGCCCGCGTCGGCGACCGCCTATCTGACCGAGGCGTGCTTTCGCATCATGATCGAGGCCGGCGCCCTGCCGCCGGGCGCCTTGCAGCTCATCGTCGGGTCGACCGGCGACCTGTTCGATCACCTGACCTGCCAGGACATCGTCTCCTTCACCGGCTCGGCGCAGACCGCAGAGAAGCTGCAGTCGCATCCGGTGATCGCGCGCGAGAGCGTGCGCTTCATCGCCGAGCGCGACTCGCTGAACGCCACCGTGCTCGGTCCCGACGCCACGCCCGACACGCCCGAGTTCGATCTCTTCATCAAGGAGATCCAGCGCGAGATGACGGTGAAGGCGGGCCAGAAGTGCACCGCGATCCGCAGAGCCTTCGTGCCGGCCGCGCTGCTCGACGCGGCGGAAGAGGCGCTGAAGGCGCGCCTGTCGAAGGTCGTCGTCGGCGATCCGCGCGCCGAGGGCGTGACCATGGGCGCCCTGGTCAGCCAGGCGCAACGCCGCGACGTGCGCGACAAGGTCGCCGAGATCGCCCGCGAGGCCCGCATTGTGTTCGGCGACCTCGATAAGGTGGCGACCACCGGCGCCGATGCAGAGAAGGGCGCCTTCCTCTCGCCGATCCTGCTGCGTTGCGACGAACCCTGGAAGGGTCGCGCGGTACACGACGTCGAAGCCTTCGGTCCGGTGTCGACGCTGATGCCGTACAAGGATCTCGCCGACGCGGTGGCGCTGTGCAACCGCGGTCTCGGCTCGCTGGTCATGTCGCTGTTCACCCACGACCCGGCGGTGGCGAGCGAGGTTGTGCTCGGGTCCGGCGCCTATCACGGGCGCCTGCTCATCGCCGACCGCGACACCGCGAAGGAATCGACCGGCCACGGCTCACCGCTGCCCAACCTGATCCACGGCGGCCCGGGCCGCGCCGGCGGCGGCGAAGAGATGGGCGGCGTGCGCGGCGTGCATCACTACATGCAACGCACCGCGCTGCAGGGCTCGCCCCGCATGCTGACGGCGGTGACCCACCGCTGGATCGCGGGCGCGCCGGAGGACGCCGATCCGCCGCATCCCTTCCGCCTGCGCTTCCACGAGCTCGAGATCGGCAAGTCGCTGCACACCAAGCCGCGCACCATCACGCTGGAAGACATCGAGCACTTCGCGGCGTTCACCGGCGATACCTTCTACGCCCACATGGACGAAGACGCGGCCGCGGCGAACCCGTTCTTCCCCGGGCGCGTCGCGCACGGCTATCTGATCCTGAGCTTCGCGGCGGGGCTGTTCGTCGATCCGGCGCCGGGTCCGGTGCTCGCCAACTATGGCCTCGACACCCTGCGCTTCCTCAAGCCCGTGTCGCCGGGCGATGCGATCCAGGTGCGCCTGACCGCGAAGTCGAAGTCGCAGCGCAACGACGAGTATGGCGAGGTGCGTTGGGACGTGCTGGTCACCAACCAGGAGGGCGAGACGGTCGCGAGCTACGACCTTCTCACCATGAACGCGATCTAGATCACCCGGCGACGTGGCGGGTCGCGACGCACATCCGGCGGCCGTCGACCTCCACTTTGTTCAGCGTCCCCGTCGTCAGCGCGGCCTTCATCGCCGCCGAGGAGGCGGCGCTGGCCTGGGGCGGGCTCTCGCCGGCGTCGCAGGCCGGGGCGGTGACGGCGGTCAGGCCGCCCGTGCAATGGCAGACGTAGCGGTCGCCGACCTCGGTCCCCCGCTGACAGAGCGCCTGGTGGCGCTGGCCCGAGGCGTCGAGACAGATGGTGACCTGGCGGCCGGCCTGAGGTTGGGCGGGACCCTGGGCGGTGGCCGCGACAGCCGTCAGGCCAAAGGCGGTGACGAGGACGAGGATGGTGGCCCGCATGGCGCTGCTCCCTGGTAAGCGGCCAGTATCGCCCGTCAGACTTAATGGTCCGTGCCCTGGGCGAGCGCCTGGGTTAGAGGATCGGCTCGACCCGTCCCCCCCGGAGCCTGCCATGGCCGACGTCCTCCCCTCCGACATCTTCACCGAGCAGGAAGACATCGACGACAACACCCTGGCGAACCTCGGACCGCTCCGGGCTTTGGCCGGCGTCTGGGAGGGCGACAAGAGCCTGGACGTGAACCCCTACATCCACGAACCGCGCCGCCAGCCCTATGTCGAGCGCATCGAGATGCAGCCCTGCGACCCCCAGTCGAACGGGCCCCAGGTGCTCTATGGCCTGCGCTATCACGTCCACATCGTGAAGCCGGGCGAGGTCGAGACCTATCACGACCAGGTGGGCTACTGGCTGTGGGACCCGGCGGCCAAGACCATCCTTCACACCCTGACCATCCCGCGCGGCCAGGCGGTGCTGGCCATGGGCCACGCCGAGCCCGACGCCAAGAGCTTCGAGGTCTTCGCCGAACGCGGGTCGACGACCAACGGGATCGTGTCGAGCCCGTTTCTGGACGCCGCCTTCCGCACCGACCGCTTCCGCATCAAGGTCACGGTCAACGACGACGGCTCGTGGAGCTATTTCGAGGAGACGATCCTGCAGGTGCACGGCCGCGCGGAACCCTTCCCCCACACCGATCGCAACACCCTGCGCAAGGTCGCCGAGCCGACGCCCAATCCCCTGGCGCGCGAAGCCGAACTGAACCCCTGACCCGAGCTGCGCGTTAAGGGAACTTGCCGGTTTGCTCGCCCGTTCCGTATACGAACGGGAGGGTCGAGCCATGATCGAAGGCATCATCCAGGACTGGTTCAAAGAAGGCTCGGCGCTGTTCCAGCTGCCGGGCGGTAAGGAGATCCGGGTCGGCGCCCCCGCCGCGCCCGAGGTCACCCTTCGCATCCGCGATCGCGCCACGGCCTTTCGCATCGCCCGCCGGCCATCGCTGGCGCTGGGCGAAGCCTATATGGACGGCGGCGTCGAGGTCGTCCAAGGCGACATCTATGGCTTCCTCGACCTGGTCGGACGCAACCGCGCCCTCAGACCGACCAAGCCGCCGGGGCCGTTCGCGCGGGTGAAGCGCCTGTTCGACCAGTGGAACGACCGCAACGCGGCGCGCGCCAACGTTCATCACCACTACGATCTGTCGCTCGACCTCTATCGCAAGTTCCTCGACGAGGACCTGCAGTACAGTTGCGCCTATTTCGATCATCCCGGCGTCTCGCTGGAAGAGGCGCAGGCGGCGAAGAAGCGCCATCTGATCGCCAAGCTCCGCATCGAAGAGGACATGAGCGTGCTCGACATCGGCTGCGGCTGGGGCGGTCTTGGCCTCACCATGGCGGAGCACGGCGCGCGGGTGACCGGGGTGACCCTGTCGGACGAACAGCTCGCGACTGCGCAAGAGCGCGCGAAAGCGCGTGGGTTCACCGAGCGCGCGGAGTTTCGCCTGCAGGACTATCGCGACGTGACCGGGCCGTTCGACCGCATCGTGTCGGTCGGCATGTTCGAACACGTGGGACGACCCAACTACCAGACCTATTTCGACAGCGTCGCGCGCCTCTTGAAGGACGACGGGGTCGCGGTGATCCATTCGATCGGGCGCAAGGACGGGCCAAATACGACCCAGCCGTGGATCGCCAAATACATCTTCCCGGGCGGCTATATCCCGGCGCTGTCGGAGGTCTTGCCGCACATCGAACGCGCGGGCCTGTGGATCACCGACGTGGAGATCCTGCGCCTGCACTACGCCGAGACCCTACGCGAATGGCGCAAGCGGTTCACGGCGCAGAGAGCCGAGATCGCCGCGCTCTATGACGAACGCTTCTGCCGGATGTGGGAGTTCTATCTCGCCTCCAGCGAGATCGCCTTCCGTCACTGCGGGCACATGGTCTTCCAGCTGCAGCTGACCAAGCGCGTGGATGCGGTGCCGATCACCCGCGACTACATCGAGGCGTTCGAGCGTGGCGGGATGCGCCGCCGCCAGGTCGCCTAGACCAGGTCGCCTGATCAGTTCGCCTTGTTGAGCGCCGCCTGGGCCGCGGCCGCGTCGGAGCCGTCGCCGCGCACGATATGCGGGGTGACCACGATGTAGAGCTGGGTCTTCGACAGCGTGCTTGTGCGCGAGTGGAAGAGATTGCCGAACAGCGGCGCGTCGCCCGCGACGGGCAATTTTGAATTGCTGTTGAGCTGGTTCTCTTCGGTCAGGCCGCCGATGACGAAGGCTTCGCCGTCCTTCACCGTCGCCGAGGTCGAGGCCTCTCGCTGGCTGATGGTCGGATAGCCCTGCGAGGTGCCGGTCACCGAAGAAACTTCGCAGTACACGTGCGACGTGACGAAACCGTCGTCGGAAATTCGCGGCGCGATCTGGAGCGTCACGCCGACGTTCACGTACTGCACCTGCTGCGAGACGGCGTTCACGCCTGACAGGGCGATGGAGGTGAGGATCGGCAGGGCGTCGC
>DASZMV010000056.1:0-180374 GCA_035551675.1 Caulobacteraceae bacterium
GCCGCGACAAGCCGAGTTCCGCCGTCATAGCCGCGCATCCACCCGTACGCCTTAGAATTAAGAAATTGGTCCTCGACTAGTCTTGCGGCTTTCGCCCGGTCAATCTTAGCTAACTTTTGAGCGAGCCATGAAACAGCTTTCGGGGGCGCACTGCGTTCGTTTAGGACCCGGTCCAGCTCAAGGAATTCACTCGCACTACATTCAGAACAACAGCGCTCCAAATCAGGCACCAGATGGACGCTCCTGAGCGACCGCCTCTTCGTCAATAAGGTCAAAAATTCATCGCACTGTTTGCACTCCTGAGCGAGCCGAGCCCATGCAACTGCCCCGCCGTCCTCAATCCCGTCTTCATCGCTCCCAGAGTCGCTATCGGAATCCGCGTCGTGCTCCGCCAGAGGCGAAGGAACGTCGAACACCGCAGGATTTGAATTCCACTTAGCCAAACCACTCCCAAGCCCTTCGATCCATGCATTGCGACCTCCTTCATTGACCTTAGTCTCGATGGTCGAATTAAGGACATCCATTCCGCTCTCAATAATTCCTATTTCTGTTCGGACTCGCGGGCGAGATTGGTTGGCGAACGGACGAAGAGCATCACCAATCGACGTTGCTAGTAGCCTGTCAGGTACCAGTTCAAACACCGCCACCAAGCGAGCGGCACAGACCACGACCGTCCGGACTGTCTCTGGCCGGCCGTCCTGAAGGGCTCCTCTAAGTATTCCAGATATCGCCACTGTCCATGCGGCCCCATTTTCCGCCAGTAGCCAGCGCAGCAGCTGAAGAGACCACGGAACACTCACTTGGCCCGCACACTCCAACAACGAACTTAGGGCGACATTCCGGTTCGCACCTTTACTCGTCTGGTGCATGGAGGCGAGAGCTGCACAGAGTGGGCGAAGCGCCTCATTTGCATTTAACTTGGGATCGTTAGAGACAGCCCTAGAAGCCCATTTGACCCACCGATTAAACTGCTCATCCTCGTCGTGATAAATGCCAAAAGACGTCCGCAACAGAAGATTCAACTCCTTCTTCGCTTCAATATAATCGTGTAAATCCAGCCACGCTTTTAATTGCCCCGCGTGATGACTAACTCGGTCACTTAGATCATCAAAATTGTCTGCTAGATCAGTGAACGTCGCAACGAGTCTTCGGTATTCGTCCTCATCCCCGTTGATCAAAAACGCCGAATGGGCAACTTCACGGCGCCAAGCCGTCGGCCAATAAACGGACCGCGGACCGTCAACCTCCCAAGCTCGCTTAATTTCGTCAAAAACTGCTCTAAATGCGAGTTCGCCATGGGCAGCCGCTGTTTGGAGGATAAATTCAAAATATTTTGCAGCATATCGTCTAACGGCATGCCAATCGTTCCAATCGCGGACCTCGGCCCAGGGGCGACAGTAGAGTGTGATGGCAGGAACGAGTCTGCGCACCAGGAACTCAGGAGAATGCGTCGCGCCACGATCTGCTTCTCCGCGCAACGTAGCCACAAGCACCAGCATCCTTTCGAAAAGAACTGACCCGTGGCGGTAAGATCGCTCGGATTTCGGTACGGAAGCGACGGGATCCATGGGCCGCCCAACTGCTGCGAACACTCGCGCTTGCTGAATCAGTCCAAAATAGTTTGAGAGATCCCCCGTGCCGTCCCAATCCGGCTCTTCGCGAATAAGCGGCCCGGCGGCTCGTGCGAGATACTCCCCTATCAGGTCTTGCGACCCGTTGAGCTTCAACATTGCTAGAGCGATCGTAACACCTGCGACGGGGTCGGCGGTCGTGGGGGTCCAGAACTTTGACGCTTCCATCAAGGCGCCAAGTCCATCTGCTTTCGATCGCAGCCCATCGATTGCCTGCTTGGCTCTCGCGTAACAGAAGTGCGCGATGATGCCGTCGGCCTTTTCTCCTCCGACCGAGCAAATTGCCGTTTTCAATTCTAATGGTACATCACTCGCGCCATCTCGCAGGATCGCGAGTCCAACTTCCTCAAACAAATCCAGTGTAAGTGTACCTAGATCAGACTCATCAGGATGCGCGCCAGCAAACTGTTCCTCGTCGTGGGGAACATCGCTTAGTCGAATTTGCCGGACGAGCCTAACGAGTGTTCCAATTGAATGAAACCGCCACGCAACCTTAGCCCATCCGACGAGGCGTTCGCGTTTATCCATCCTTTCCAACGGCCGAGAGCCGCTGAGCAAGTCAATTGGCTCTGCCAACGCGAAAAGCCGACGGGAAAATGCTTCGTTTTTCTCAAGCTGATCGACGGCTATTCGGAGCGCACTTTCAGCGCTAATCTCTAACTCGCCATCGCGTATGACGATATTTGAGATCTCGTCCGGGGGTGACAGACGTACCAGCAGTTCCGGTAGATCGATCTCGTCGAGCGCGCGTGTGCGCTCGTCGATTTCCGTTTCTATTAGCAAGGCGCGAACGAAGGCCAACATATCGTTTTCCACGAGTGCGGCCCTCAGACATAGCGTTAGATCGTCTTTGATCGCTGCAGGCGGGCGGAGGCGCATGAATTGTTCTCGAAACCACCGCTGTGAAAATATCTCCAACACTTCATTGGTGCGGCCCGACGAATAGAAATGATACAGCGCTTCCCATCCAAAGGCGGTGCCCGCTCTCGCCATAGCTGCGTCCGCAAGCATCTTATGAAAGTGCCTGTCCTTTTCCTCAGAGACCTTCCCGAACGGGTCGTGCGATGAAGCGTGAATGAGATATTGTCGAAAACTATTGTGGAAAAATGCCCATTCGCTTGCAGTTTCCTGCCGAAAATAATGTGCGGCGGTAGCCACAAATTTTTCAAGCACATCTTCCGTCGTGAGTTCTGAAATTAGACTGAGGTCTAAGTTTCCTCTCAGTCGGCAAATGAGGCCTAATAGTTGGCGAACATCCGACTCGCCGTGGAGAGCCTCCCAATAGACAGCGTAGTCATCTTCGACATCGCCGCTAAAGGGTTCGCCCGCAAGAATATCTTCTCGAAGGTTCTCATCGACCCCCGCAAGCACAAGTCGTTTCAGTAGATAGCTTAGGGCGAGGGGGTGGCCGCCGCTCAGGCGCCAAATAGCCTCGATATGATCGGATGACAGTGCTGCGTGCTCCAGAGCAGCCCCTGCAATCTCGGCTACGTCGCGTCGCTCTAGTCGTCCCATGACTACTGTTCGTTTCGCGCTTGTGAGCTGTCCCCTGATCCTTGCTGGAAGGCCTTTCAGGCCCACGCGCTGCGAGCCCAAAACGAACAGAACGCCGTCGGGGACAGCTTCCGGCAATGGTAGTACGTTGAATAGCGGAGTTTGAGGATGTTGCTCCCTCTCGATATGATCTAGCCCATCAATCATAATTAGAGTTGTAAGACCCGTCGTTTTCCATTCCTCGTGCGCCATCGAAAGTTGGCGCGCGAATGCATCAAGAAGGTCTTGTCTTGTCTCGGGGAGCGATCTGAAAGATACCGACGAAGCAATTCCGGAACGTCGCAGCGCGACTGTCAAGTCACTCAAAAATGCATCCGCCTCGCCGCGCCCCAAAGCTGGATCGCCCCGTACAAACGCGTAATATCGGACCACTCGGAAGCCTCGCCGATATCGAAGCATTTGCGTTAGAGTTGTGGATTTTCCCGAGCCTGGCGGTCCAATGAGCGCGACGTAACCGCCACGACACTGCTCAAGGGCAGACTCGATGGCCTCTACAGTGCTCGAGATCGGTCGATACAACCCTTCGTCAACTGGAAATTCGTGCTTGAAACGCAGGTCGAGCCGTCGGTCCCACCCGAGCTCATTCATCAATCTGCGAGAATCTAGCTGGACGATACGTTCGTCGTCACCGACTAGGGTAAAGAGCAATGAAGCCAGTTGGTGAAGATCGGCTTGGCGTCGGCGATCTTGCCTCCTGCCGACTTCTGAGCCTTCCGGATTCGAGAGTCGAAACCCTAGGTCGAGATACGCGTGTCTAATGAAGTCGACAAACTCGTCCCATTCGAAGCCCGCTGTGTCCTGGATTTGAATGATCGCTAGGCGCCAATCGTTATCAATTGCGTCAAGTGACTCCCATTGCGCTCGGCGCTGATAGGCGTGTCTAATGAATGATTGAAAGTGGCTTGGCGTCGAGCGACGCTCAGGACCTGGAGTTTTATCGGCCGTGGATGCTGAGTCACGTGCCAGATAGTGTACTCGAACATCGCACTCGGGATATGCGTGCGACAAACGTCGCCAGCCGTCAGCAAGTTGAGCAAATGGACTTGAGAGTGCGTTTCCGACTTCCGTCGGCGAGAGCATATGGTTAAATGAAACCCTGCCTTCGAACTCGCTCCATTTTATCTGATAGGCGTCAAGACCTCCCGATCTTGCAATAATGAGATCGTCGACACGGCCAGCATCGATATCAGCAAGTCTAATCCAGTCAAGATCGCCCTCCAAAAACGCGTCATATATGAGTTGGGCGGCAACGCGGTACTGCGCAGAGTACCCGCGGATGGCCCTCCGTTCACCGTCGGCTGGGCGCTGCTCCAAGACGCTTCTCCGATCTAGCCGACTCTAACGCTTACCACCGGGGGCGACCAGTCGCCCATCTCACTCCCACTCAATCGTCCCCGGCGGCTTCGACGTCACGTCGTAGACCACTCGGTTCACCCCCCTCACCTCATTCACGATCCGCGTCGCGGCCTTCCCAAGCACGTCCCACGGAAACTCGAAGAAGTCTGCCGTCATGCCGTCGACCGACGTCACGGCGCGTAACGCGCACACGTCCTCGTAGGTCCGCGCGTCGCCCATCACGCCGACCGTCTTCACCGGCAGCAGCACCGCGAACGCCTGCCAGATCTTGTCGTACAAACCTGCCTTGCGGATCTCTTCCAAATAGATCGCGTCGGCCTGCTGCAAGGTCGCGACCTTTTCCGGCGTCACCGCGCCCGGGATGCGGATCGCCAGCCCCGGTCCGGGGAACGGGTGCCTCCCCACGAACGCTTCGTCCAGGCCCAGTTCGCGGCCGAGCGCGCGCACCTCGTCCTTGAACAGTTCGCGCAGGGGTTCGACCAGTTTCAACTTCATGAAATCGGGCAGGCCGCCGACGTTGTGGTGGCTCTTGATCACCTGGCTGGGGCCGCCGCGGGCGCTGACGCTCTCGATCACGTCGGGATAGAGGGTGCCCTGGGCCAGGAACTCGGCGCCGTCGATCTTGGCGGCTTCGCGGTCGAACACCTCGATGAACAGGCGCCCGATGGTCTTGCGCTTGGTTTCGGGGTCGTCGACGCCGGCGAGCGCGCCGAGGAACTCGGCCGACGCGTCCACGTGGATCAGCGGGATGTTGTAGTGGTCGCGGAACAGGCGCACGACCTGTTCGCTCTCGTTCAGGCGCATCAGGCCGGTGTCGACGTAAACACACGTGAGCTGGTCGCCGATCGCCTCGTGGATCAGGACGGCGGCGACACTCGAGTCGACGCCGCCCGACAGGCCGCAGATGACGCGGCCCTTGCCCACCTGTTTGCGGATGCGCGCGATCTCTTCCTGTCGGAAGGCGGCCATGGTCCAGTCGCCCTTCAGGCCCGCGATGCGGTGGGTGAAGTTGCGATAGATGTCGCGCCCGCGCGGGGTGTGCTCGACCTCGGCGTGGAACTGGAGGCCGTAGAACTTGCGCGTCTCGTCGGCGATGGCGGCGAAGGGCGACCCCTGCGAGGTAGCGACCGCGGTGAAGCCCGGCGGCATGGCGGTGATCTTGTCGCCGTGGCTCATCCACACCTGTTCGTGCTGGTCGAGGCCTTCGAACAGGGGGCTGGGTTGGGTGAGCGTGATCTCGGCGCGGCCGAACTCGCGCGCGTGGCCGGCGGCGCCGGCGTCGACCTTGCCGCCCAACAGGTCGCACATGAGCTGTTCGCCGTAGCAGACGGCGAGCACCGGCACGCCGAGGTCGAACACGCGATGCGAGATGCGCGGGGCTTCGTCTTCGGTGACGCTCGACGGGCCGCCGGAGAGGATGACGGCGCGCGGCTTGAAGCTGTCGAACAGGGCCTCGGCCTTGTCGAAGGGATGGATCTCGCAATAGACGCCGCTCTCGCGCACGCGCCGCGCGATGAGCTGGGTCACCTGGGAGCCGAAGTCGATGATCAGCACGCGCTGGTGGTTCGGCTCGGGCGGGAGCGGCTGATGCTGGCCGGGGGCGGCGGTGGTGGCGGGCGCGTCGGTCACGGCGGTCATTGGTTCCTTTCGAATAGGGCGATGAAGAACCCGTCCGTCCCGGAAAGTCGAGGGCTGAGGCGCAGGGTGTGGCCGGTTCCGGCGAGGGCGGCCAGGCGGGTGCGGGCAAGGGGGCTGAGGTTGGGGGCTCCCCGGGACGAGCCCGGGATGACGTCCCGGGACGAGCCCGGGATGACGGGGGCGAGGGCCTCCGGAATGGGGGCGCCCCGGGACAAGCCGGGGGTGACGTCCCGGGACGAGCCCGGGGTGACGGGGTCGAGGGCCTGCGAGATGGGGACGGGGCGGAAGTGGGGGTGAGCGGCGGCGAAGGCGGCCACGGTGTCCTCGTCCTCGCGCGGCAGGACCGAACAGGTGGCGTAGACGAGGCGGCCGCCGGGACGGACCAGGGTCGCGGCCTTGGCGAGGATCTGGGTCTGCAGGGCGTGGAGACGGTCGAGCTCGGCGGGGGTGAGGCGCCAGGGGTCCTCGGGACGGCGGCGCCAGGTTCCGGAGCCGCTGCAGGGGGCGTCGACGAAGACGAGGTCGGCGGTGGCGGTCAGGTCGGAGGTTCCTTGGCCGTCAGGGCCGATGGGGCGGAGTTCGGCGGTGACGCCGGCGCGTTTGAGGCGGGGGCGGATGGCGTCGAGGCGGTCGGGGTTTACGTCGAAGGCGTAGAGGCGGCCTTCCCGCTCCCCGCGTTCTTCCCCATCTATATTTCCCGTCATCCCGGGCTCGTCCCGGGACCCGCCTGTCGGCTCGCTATTAGGGTTGTGTTGGCCCGCGGGCGAACCATCCGGCAGAAGAGCTTCGACACCCACCGCGGGTCCCGGGACAAGCCCGGGATGACGGTTTTTAAAATTGGAATTGTCGAGCAGCGTCGCGAGCGCCAGCGTCTTGCCGCCGCCGCCGGCGCAGTAATCCACCACCGTCATCCCCGGCCCGGCGCCCGAGAGCCACGCAGCGATCTGGCTGGACTCGTCCTGGACTTCGACGCGGCCTTCCTTGAACGCCGGCAATGACTGCACGTCGGTTTCGGGGTGCAGGCGCAGGCCCACGTCGGACCAGTGGGTGTGCTCGTACTGGATTCCGGCGGCGTCCAGCTCAGCAGCAACCGCGTCGCGCGTGGCCTTCAAGGTGTTGACCCGTAAATCCACCGGCGCGCGTTCGCTGACCAGCGCATGGGCCTGCGCGACCCACGGATCGCCGAACGCGCGTTCGAACTCAGGGACCAGCCATTCGGGAATGCCCGCCCGAACGTGCGCCGGCATCGCAGGCGCAGGCGCACGCAACTGCTCGCGTTCGGCGTCGCTCAACACCGCCGGCGCGTGGCCCTCGCCGGTGAACAAGCCCTCGATCTCATGCACCGTATCGCATTCCGCCAGCGAGCCCAGCACCAGCGCGCGGCCGTCATCGCCGGCCATCCGCCACGCGAACCGCGCGCGGCCGCGCAGGCACGCGTAGACCCGCTCCGCGATCGCGCGGCGGTCGCCGCTGCCGGCGAAGCGGTGCGCGCGGCCCCATTCCCGCAACACCGCGTCGGCAGGCGCGCGCGTGCGCGCGATGTTGTCGAGCACCTCAACGGCGGCGGAAAGGCGGGCTTGCGGCGTCAAGAGGCTCCGTTGGGAATGAAAAGGGCGACGACGACCATCAGCAAGCCGACGATCGAGATGAACCAGACGAGGGTGCGGATCGACGGCACGCCCGCGGCGTAGAGCGGCACGTAGAGAATCCGCGCGCCGACATAGAGCAGGCTTCCCCACCAGGTGAGCATGCCGGTCTTCTCCACCGTCATGGCCGCGATCACCGCGGCCGCGAACAGGGGGAAGGTCTCCATGTAGTTGCGGAAGGCGCGTTCGAGCCGCGCGGCGACGCCGGTGATCGGCTTGTGCTCATCCCGTGCGCCGCGCGCCCAGGCGAGGCCCTGCTGCTGACGCGCAGCTATCGCGGCCCAGCACAGTTGCAGGAAGCCGACGAGGATGGCGACGGCGAGGAGCTGAATCTCGTTGATCCACTGGTGAACATTATCGACGAGCTCTTGCATGAATGCCCCCTTAGGCTCGAGCTTGTACGGGTTGGCGTGGCGGATGGATCAGGCGAAGGAAGGGAGTCCACGGACACACACGGACACACACGGATGAGGCAATCACCGAGGCGCGGCGCATGGGTCGGGCCCGGTCAAGGAAGATTGCCCACGAAAAACACGAAAAGCACGAACACAGCGCGCGCCATTCAGGCGCTGCGGCTTGCCAAATATCGCGCGCCATAGGCGCGCAATCGAAGCTGATGCCGCGCGGCCAAAAGGCTAACCGCCTTTTCGTGCTTTTCGTGTTTTTCGTGGGCACTCCTTCTCTTTCTTTTTTCCGTGTGTGTCCGTGTGGGTCCGTGGACTCTCTTGTCTTACGCTACCGTCACCCCTCCCGCGGATAGTTCGGCGCCTCTCGCGTGATCATCACGTCGTGCACGTGGCTCTCCCGCAGGCCCGCCCCCGTGATGCGAATGAACTTCGCGCGCGCCTGGTAGTCCTCGATGGTCCCCGCGCCCACATAGCCCATCGCCGCGCGCAGACCGCCGACCAGCTGGTGCAGGATCTGGGAGATCGAGCCCTTGTACGGCACCTGGCCTTCGACGCCTTCGGGCACCAGTTTCAGCGAATCCCGCACGTCCTTCTGGAAGTAGCGGTCCGCGGAGCCCGCCGACATGGCGCCCAGCGAGCCCATCCCGCGGTAGGATTTGTACGAGCGGCCCTGGTACAGGAACACTTCGCCCGGCGCCTCCTCGGTGCCCGCGAACGCGGAGCCCAGCATCGCCACCGCGGCGCCGGCCGCGATCGCTTTCGCCAGGTCGCCCGAATATTTGATCCCGCCGTCGGCGATGATCGGCACGTCGGTTCCGACCGCCGCACGCACGCTGTCCATGATCGCGGAGAGCTGCGGCACGCCGACGCCCGCCACGATGCGGGTGGTGCAGATGGAGCCCGGACCGATGCCGACCTTCACCGCGTCCGCGCCCGCGTCGATCAGCGACCTGGCGCCGTCGTAGGTGGCGACGTTGCCGGCGACGATCTGCACCTGGTTGGCTTCGCGGCGCAGACGCTTCACCGCTTCCGACACCTGGAGCGAGTGACCGTGGGCGGTGTCGATGACCACCGCGTCCACGCCCGCCTCGACCAGCGCCATCGACCGCTCGAAACCCGCGTCGCCGACAGTGGACGCGGCGCCGACGCGCAGGCGGCCCTGGTCGTCCTTGGCCGCGCTGGGATAGGCCTGGGCCTTGTCGATGTCCTTGACCGTGATCAGGCCAACCGCGCGATACGCACTGTCGACCACGATGACTCGCTCGATCTTGTTGTCGCGCAGCAGTTTGGTCGCATCATCCTTGCCGACGCCCTCGGGCGCGGTAATCAGGTTGCGCGAGGTCATCAAGGCCGAAGCCGGTTTCGACCCGTCAGTCTCGAAGCGCATGTCGCGGTTGGTGAGGATGCCGACCAGCTTGCCGGACCCGCGCTCGACCACCGGAAAGCCGGAGATGCGGCGCGCCTCGCGGATCGACTTGATCTCATCCAGCGTGGTGTCGGGATGGATGGTGATCGGGTTGATCACCATGCCGCTCTCGAAGCGCTTCACCTGGCGCACCTGGTCGGCCTGTTCCTCGACGCTCAGGTTGCGGTGGATGACGCCCATGCCGCCGGCCTGGGCCATGGCGATGGCGAGGCGGCTTTCGGTGACGGTGTCCATGGCCGAGGACACCAGCGGTATGTTCAGGACAATGTTTCGGGTCAGTCGTGACTGCGTCTTGGCCTCGGTGGGCATGACCGCGGACGGACCGGGTTCCAGCAAAACGTCGTCGAAGGTAAGACCTTCGCGAATCTCCATTTGGAGTCTCCATTTTGCGGGCGGGCCTTAAACCGCCGGATGAGGGGCTGTAAAGCCGGAGCGTGAAACCAAATGCCGCGGACAGCCGATATGGCGCGGAGCGTTGCCGCGGCGCCGCATGGCGCCAATCTAGGAACTGGGCCGCGCTTTTCCCATCTGGGGAGGGACGGCAGGAGAACAAGCGCATGGCGGTCGGCAAGGCGTTGGGGATGACCGGAGCGGTCCTGGCCGCGGCCCTGTGGGCCGGGGCGGCCATGGCCCAGGTCGCCCAGAGTTCGGCCGTGTGGGCCACCTACCAGCCCCCGGAGGCCGATTTCAGCGCCCTGTTCCCAGGCGCCCCCCAGGTCTCCACCCAGCCCATGGGCAGCGTCGCCGGCGCCACCCTGCGCACCTACGCCCTCCAGTCGGGGCCCGAGGCCTTCAACGTCGCGATCTTCGTCTATCCCAAGGGGACGCTGCCGCCGTCGCTGTCGAAGGAGCAGCTCGACAACCTGGCCCAGCTGTTCGGCGAAGGCGCCGGCAAAAAGTTACGCAGCTCGGTGGCCGCGAGCGTGTCCGGCCGCCCCGGCATCGAAGCGCTGCTCGACGACCCCGCCACCGGCGAAGTCACCATCTTCCGCGCGGCGCAAATGGGCGACCGGATTTTCACCATCGCCTACGGCGGGGAGAAGGGGACGGAGACGTCCCCGCAGGCGACGCGGTTTGTGAGCTCGCTGGTGATCAAGAAGTAGCACCTCTCCCCCCGCTGGGGGGAGACCGGCGGCGAAGCCGCCAGAGGAGGGCAGGTGCGCCGACGTCAGGGGATTATCGAGTAACCGGTGCGCTGCGTCAGATCGCTAATCACCACCCTCGGCGCACCTGCCCTCCTCTGCCGCGCGGAGCGCGGCTGTCTCCCCCCAGCGGGGGGAGAGGGTATTTTCCGTGGTTCAAATTCTTAGTTCAACCCCACCACGCCCTTCATCTCATCGATGATCGCATCCGTGCGGTAGCCCTTGCCGTTCTTGAACACCAGCGGCATGTGTTCGATCGCTGTAACGTCCTTCAGCGGGTCGCCGTCGATCAGGATCAGATCCGCCCGCTTGCCGACCTCGACCGTCCCGCGATCCTTGTCCAAACCTTCGAAGATCGCGCCGTTCAGGGTCGCGATCTTCACCGCCTGTTCGAAGCTGAACCCGTCGTCCTCAACCAACAGCTCCACCTCACGCTTGCCGGCAAAGCCCGGCACGACGCCGCCGTATCCGGTAGGGTCGGTCCCCGCCATCAGGAACCCGCCCGCGTCGACGAACGCTTTTTCCATGCGCGCCAGTTTCGGATAGGCCGCGCCGGACGGGCTCTCCTTCTGCGCCTGGATGTGCTTCCAGGTGGATTCGTACTGCTCGCGCTCCTCCGGGATCAGCACCGACAGCGCACGTTCCGGCGCCTCGGGCCGGCCCGGAACCGACGTTTCGAACACCGTCAGCGTCGAGGTCAGCGCCACGTGGTGGTCGATCAGATCCTTGATCAAGACCCTCGCCTGCGGCCCGTCCGGATCGAGCGCCACCTGCGATTTCACCACGTCGCCGCGGTCGGGGCAGACGTCGGGCTTCTTGTCGGTCACGAAGTCGGTAGAGACGAAGAAGCCGTTCTCGAGGTTGTCGATGCCCGCGTCGATCGCCTCGTGATAGGTGATCGAACACAGATGCGCGGTCACCTTGCGCCCGCGCTTGTGCGCCGTCGCGTCGATGGCCTGCAGCTCCGCACGCGTCAGGTGCATGTACCCCTTGAACGAGGTCACGCCGAGGTCGGACCAGTAGTTCACCATCTGCACCGCTTCGTTGGCGTCCTTCAGCACATGCACCTTCAGGATCGGCAGTCCAGGCCCGTTCAGATACGGCCCGGTGACGTCGATGTCCGGCCCGATGGCGCGCCCGGCGTTGATCTCGTCACGCAGCTGCAGATCGGCATAGGCGTTCATCGATCCCGCGGTACGCATGGTCGTCGTCCCGCCCGCGAGATACAGGCGGGGAAACGAGTACAGCATCTCGGTGTAGTTCGCGTGCCCGGTCGGGTAGAACATGTGCTCGTGCATCATGACGAACCCGGGGAGCAGGGTTTTGCCGGTTCCGTCGATGATGGTTGCGTCCGCCGGCGCCGGCGTCGATGCAGGTGCGACGGCCGCGATGCGCCCGTTTCTGACGACGACCGTCATATCGTGCTGCGCGGGCTTGCCCGTTCCATCGATCAGCTCGACATGGGTAAACGCGATGACCGGCTGATCGTACGCGACGACCTTCGGCGGCGGAGTCTGCGCACGTGCTACGACCGACGTTGCTGACGCAATTGCAAGGATGATGAGCAAACGGCGCATGCGGAATCCCCCCTGTTTTAAAAACTATAGCACCTCTCCCCCCGCTGGGGGGAGACCGGCGGCGAAGCCGCCAGAGGAGGGCCGGTGCGCCGACGTCAGGGGATTATCGGGTAACCGGTGCGCCGCGTCAGATCGCTTATCACCACCGTCGGCGCACCTGCCCTCCTCTGCCGCGCGGAGCGCGGCTGTCTCCCCCCAGCGGGGGGAGATGCGGCTGGTAATTGGCGGGTTGCTATTTCTTGAACCCCATCGCGACGAGATACACTTCGCTCGACCCCGCGCGGCTCGACTTCGGCTTGACGAACTTCACCTCCGCGAACGCCGCCTTCAACGTCGTGAGCACGTCCCCCGCGCTCCCCCCCTGGAAGTTCTTGCTCACGAACGCGCCGCCGGGTTTCAGGTTCGCCACCGCGAAATCGGCCGCCGCTTCGATCAGCGCGATGATCTTCAGGTGGTCGGTGCGTTTGTGCCCCACGGTGTTGTGCGCCATGTCGCTCAGCACCAGGTCGGGCGGCCCGCCCAGCGCCGCGAGCAACTGTTCGCCCACGCCCGGATCGGTGAAGTCGGCCTGGATCAGGTGCGCGCCGGGGATCGGGTCCACCGGCAGCAGGTCGACGCCCGCCACCTCGGCCGCGCCGCGCTGCAACGCCGCCTGCACCCAGCCGCCGGGCGCGCAGCCCAGGTCGACCACGCGCACGCCGCGCTTGATCAGGTGATAGCGGTCGTCGATCTCCATCAGCTTGAACGCCGCGCGCGAACGCCAGCCCTCGGCCTTGGCCTTCTTCACATAGGGGTCGGCGATCTGGCGCTCGAGCCACTGCTGCGAGGACAGGGTGCGCCCCTCCGCGGTCTTCAGCCGCTTTTTCAGGCCGCGTCCGGCGGGATCCCCGCCCGTGGGCGGCCGCACCATGCGCCGGCGTTCGTCATCGCTCATCGGCTACACATAGACGTTGGAGGGCGGCGCCTCTATACCCGCCGCTTCACTTCAGGAGCCCTTGCCCCATGGCCGACGACGCCGAGAACACCCTTCTGCTCAAGCTGGACACCGGCGACGTGACCATCCGTCTCCGCCCGGACCTGGCGCCCCAGCACGTGGCGCGGATCAAGGAACTGGCGCGCGAGGGGTTCTACGACGGGATCGTGTTCCACCGGGTGATCGACGGCTTCATGGCCCAGGGCGGCGACCCCACCGGCACCGGCTACAACGGCTCGGGCCAGAAGATCAAAGCCGAGTTCTCGGACGCCCCGCACAAGCGCGGGGTCTGCTCCATGGCCCGCTCGAACAGCCCCGACAGCGCCGACAGCCAGTTCTTCATCTGCCTGGACGACGCCCGTTTCCTGGACCGCCAGTACACGGTCTGGGGCGAGGTGACCTCGGGCATGGAGGCCGTCGACGCCCTGCCCAAGGGCGAGCCCCCGGCCAACCCGGGCAAGATCGTCTCCATGAAGGTGGCGGCGGACGCGTGAGGGGCACGCCCCCGGGACGCGCCTTTTTCCTGACTTATTTGTAACCTCGCCGTCGAGCACCGGTCACGGTCCTGGGCTATAGTCCCCTCGTATTCTCGAGGGAGAAGCTTGCCATGGCTGGTTCAAACCGAATGTGGACGGCGCTTCGCCTGGCCCTGGTGCTCGGGGTCGCGGCCCTGGCCATGCCGGCGTCGGCGCTCGACGCCCAGCACGGCAAGGGGGACGACAGCTCCATCGAGGTGACCGGGGCCAAGACCGACCTGACCTTCGCCGCCGCGCACAACGTGCATGTGGCCGCCACCAGCAGCGACGACATCTTCGTCGCCGGTCACGACATCCGCTTCGATGGGGGCAGCGCCGACCACGCCTTCGCCGCGGGCGAGACCATCACCGTCGCGGGCGACAACGCGCGCGCCTTCCTGACCGCCGGTCACGACATCACCTTCGAGTCCGGCTCGAGCGCGAGCGACGTGATCGCCTTCGGCCAGAACGTCAGCTTCAACCCGACGTTCAAGATCGGCGGCTCGGCCGTGGCGTTCGGCAAGGAAGTGCACGTGCAGGCGCCGGTTGGCCGCGACCTTGTCGTCGCCGGCAACGAGGTGACCATCGACTCCGCCGTCACCGGCAACGTGCGCGCCGAAGGCCGTCACATCGTCATCGGCCCCAACGCGAAGATCGGCGGCGACCTGTCCTACCGCGCCAGCGACAAGATCGAGATCTCGCCGCAGGCGACGGTTACCGGCAAGAAGGTCGTGCTGCCGCCGGAGAAGAACAGCTTCACCTGGGGCGGTCACCACAACACCATCCACATGGGCCGCGGCCTGCATCACCGCGTCCTGCACGACGTGATGGGCGGCCTCGGCTTCATCGTGCTGTGCCTGGTGATGACGGCGGCGTTCCCGCTGTTGATGGCGCGCTCGGGCGCCATGCTGACGCGCAATCCGCTGATGGCGGCGGTGGTGGGCCTGATGGTGCTGATCGTGGGACCGGTGCTGTCGATCATCGCCATGGTGACCATCATCGGCCTGACGCTCGGCTTCGTGATGTGGGCCCTGATCTGGACCGCGCTGCTGGTCGGTTTCGTCGGCGCCGCGGCGGGCGTGGCTTCGCTCGCCGGCCGCTTCAAGGCCGACGGCGCGCCGGCGCTGGGCCCGCAACTCGGCTGGACCTTGGTCGGCGCGCTGGCGATCAGCATCCTGGGCGCCCTGCCCTTCGTCGGCTTCTGGGTCTGGCTCCTCGCGTGCGTCCTCGGCACGGGCGCGGTGGCGGCGCAGGCCCGCGCGCTGATGGCGAAGCCGGCGTGAGGAACGGGAGCGAGTCCACGGACCACACGGAAAGCACGGAAGGCTTCTCGCCGACGTGCCTCGAAAGAGCGAAGGGGGCGCAATGCGCCGCCTTCATTTTTATGCGTTGATCGCAACGGTCCGAGTTCGCAAATCCGTGCTTTCCGTGTGGTCCGTGGACTCTCTTTCGACCCGTGCGGCTAGCGCACCGGATCGAGGATCAGGAGTTTCAGCGAGCCGGGCTTTGCCCTCGGCCTTCCGTTCGGGCCCGGCGTGGGGTCGACGTCGGCGGCGGCGATGAAGACGCGGCCGGTCTTGGGATCCACCCCCATCGTCCGCCCCGTGACCTTCGTCGCGATCGGCTCGAGCGCCACGTACTTGTCGGGACCTTCCTGCTGGATCACCGACAGGGTGCCGTCGCGACCGTTGGAGCTGAAGGCGCGATGGTGCGACGGGTCGTAGGCGGCGGAGTCGCTGCCCTTGCCGATCGGAACCGTCGCGACGATGGCGCCGGTCCTGCCGTTCACCACCACCATCTTCTCGTTCACGCAGCTCACGAACACGCGGTCGTTCTTCTCGTCGACCGCGAGACCGTGCGGGCTCTCGCAGTCAGCGATGGGATAGCGCGCGTCGACCTTGTTGCTGCGCGCGTCGATGCGGATCAGTTCGCGCTTCTCTTCGCCGTTGACGTAGACGTGGCCCTTGCCGTCCGCGGCGCCCGACTCGAGCTTGCCGCCGCCGGCGATGGTGGCGACGACCTTGTTGGTGTGCGGGTTGATCACGCTGAGCGTGGCCGGGTCGCCCTCGACCACGAAGACGTGGCCGGTGACCGGATCGAACGCCATGGCGTCGGCGTCGGCGGCGGCCTTGATGTGCGCCTTGATCTTGAACGTCTTGAGGTCGAAGGCCACCGCCTCGCCGGCCTTGCCGTCGTCGGTGTAGCCCGTGCCGGTGGCGTGCGAGATCGCCGTGCCGTGCGTGCCGCCGGCGATCCCCCTCACCGTGCCCAGCAGCACGCCCCGCTTGCCGTCCACGATCGCGAGCTGGTCGCTGTGGGCGATGTAGACGCGGTCCGAGGCGCTATCGACGACGACGTAATCCCAGCGATCCGGCGCGCCCAGCGGCACCGCCTTGACCAGCCGGTAGGCCGGCGCCGGCGCCGCGCCCGCCGCCACCGCGAGGCCGAGCCCCGCCACCGAGGCCGCCAGGGCCGCCATCGAAAGCTTCTTCATCGTCCATCCTCCACCGTCTTGGGTCCTGACTAGGCCATTCGCATGACCGGGCCAAGACGTCGCCAAACCCAGGCTGCGGTAGGGCCGGCGACCGGAATTGACCGTTCGCGACGCGCCTATCGACGCAGGCGATGGTTCTCACTATGTTCTCATGCTAATGGTGAGTCCCCGCACTACATGAAAGCGTTGGCCTCCCGGCCTGCCGGGGGGCCGGTTTCGCATCTTTTCGAGAGCCCATGACCGACAGTCCGTCCATTCGCGTGCGCGGCGCGCGGGAGCACAATCTGAAGGGGGTCGACGTCGACATCCCGCGCGGCAAGCTGGTGGTGATGACCGGCCTGTCGGGCTCGGGGAAGAGTTCGCTGGCCTTCGACACCATCTACGCCGAGGGACAACGCCGTTATGTCGAGAGCCTGTCGGCCTATGCGCGTCAGTTCCTGGAGCTGATGGGCAAGCCCGACGTTGACCTGATCGAGGGCCTGTCGCCGGCGATCTCGATCGAGCAGAAGACCACCTCGCGCAACCCGCGCTCGACCGTGGGCACGGTGACCGAGATCCACGACTACATGCGCCTGCTGTGGGCGCGCGTGGGCAAGCCCTATTCGCCGACGACCGGCCTGCCGATCGAGAGCCAGACCGTCACCCAGATGGTCGACCTGGTCATGGCTCTGCCGGCCGACACGCGTCTCTACCTCGTTGCGCCGGTGGTGCGCGGCCGCAAGGGCGAGTTCAAGAAGGAGATCGCCGAGTGGCAGCGCGCGGGCTTCCAGCGCCTGCGCGTGGACGGCAAGTTCGTCGGCATCGAAGATGTCCCCGCCCTCGACAAGAAGTACAAGCACGACATCGACGTGGTGGTGGACCGCGTCGTCGTGAAGAAGGGCATCGAGCAGCGCCTGGCGGACTCCATCGAGACCGCGCTGCGCCTGGCGGAAGGTCTCGCCTCGGCGGAATATGCCGACATCGGCGACGGCGAGGACAGGCCGCGGCGTTTGTTGTTCTCGGAGAAGTTCGCCTGCCCGGTGTCGGGCTTCACCATCAGCGAGATCGAACCCAGGCTGTTCTCGTTCAACAACCCGTTCGGCGCCTGTCCGACCTGCGACGGCCTGGGTGTCGAGCTCGCGTTCGACGAGGACCTGGTGGTTCCCGACGTCGACAAGACGCTGCACAAGGGCGCCATCGCGCCGTGGGCGCGCAGCCCGTCACCGTTCTACACCCAGACCCTGCAGGCGCTGTCGAAGCACTTCGGCTTCTCGATGGACAAGCCGTGGCGCGAGCTGCCCGCCAAGGCCAAGGACAAGATTCTCTGGGGCACCGAGCAGGAGAAGATCAAGTTCTCCTACGACGACGGCGCGCGTCGCTACGACGTGACCAAGCCGTTCGAAGGCGTCATCCCCAACATGGACCGGCGCTGGAACGAGACCGACAGCGCCTGGGTGCGCGAGGAGCTCGGCCGCTATCAGGCGGAGACGCCGTGCGAGACCTGCGGCGGCAAGCGCCTGAAACCGGAAGCCCTGGCGGTGAAGATCGACGGCAAGGATATCGCCGAGATCTCGGGCCTCGCGATCAAGGACGCCGGCGACTGGTTCGCCAAGGTCGAGAAGAAGCTGTCGAAGAAGGACCAGGAAATCGGCCGGCGGATTTTGAAAGAGATCTGCGACCGCCTGAAGTTCCTCAACAACGTCGGCCTCGACTATCTGAACCTGTCGCGCGGTTCCGGCACCCTGTCGGGCGGCGAGAGCCAGCGCATTCGTCTCGCCAGTCAGATCGGCTCGGGCCTCACCGGCGTGCTCTATGTGCTGGACGAGCCGTCCATCGGCCTGCACCAGCGCGACAACGCGCGCCTGCTGGAAAGCCTGCGCGGCCTGCGCGACCTCGGCAATTCGGTCCTGGTGGTCGAGCACGACGAGGAGGCGATCCTCACCGCCGACTACGTCATCGACATGGGCCCGGCGGCGGGCGTGCACGGCGGCCACATCGTCGCCCAAGGCCTGCCGAAAGACATCATGGCCTCGACCAAGAGCCTGACCGGGCAGTACCTGACCGGCGCGCGCGAGATCGCGGTGCCGGAACAGCGCCGGCCGCGCAATCCGAAGAAGATGGTCAAGGTCGAAGGCGCCACCGGCAACAATCTGAAGAGCGTGACCGCGGAGATTCCGGTCGGCCTGTTCACCTGCATCACCGGGGTGTCGGGCGGCGGCAAATCCACCTTCACCATCGAGACTCTGTACAAGGCCGCGGCGCGGCGCCTGAACAACGCGTCCGACGCGCCGGCGCCGCACGAGCGCATCGAGGGCCTGACCAACTTCGACAAGGTGGTCGACATCGACCAATCCCCGATCGGACGCACGCCGCGCTCGAACCCGGCCACCTACACCGGCGCCTTCCAGCCGATCCGCGACTGGTACGCGGCGCTGCCGGAGTCGAAGGCGCGCGGTTACGGCCCCGGGCGTTTCTCGTTCAACGTGAAGGGCGGCCGTTGCGAAGCGTGCCAGGGCGACGGCCTGATCAAGATCGAGATGCACTTCCTGCCCGACGTCTACGTCACCTGCGACCTGTGCAAGGGCAAGCGCTATAACCGCGAGACGCTGGAGATCCTGTTCAAGGGCAAGTCCATCGCCGACGTGCTCGACATGACGGTGGAAGAGGCCGCCGACTTCTTCAAGGCGGTGCCGGCGGTGCGCGACAAGATGGAGACGCTGAAGCGCGTGGGCCTGGGCTACATCCACGTGGGCCAGCAGGCGACGACGCTTTCCGGCGGCGAGGCGCAGCGGGTGAAGCTGTCCAAGGAGCTGTCGCGCCGCGCGACGGGCCGCACCCTCTACATCCTGGACGAACCGACCACCGGCCTGCACTTCGAGGACACGCGCAAGCTGCTCGAGGTGCTGCACGAGCTGGTCGAACAGGGCAACACGGTGGTGGTGATCGAACACAACCTCGACGTCGTGAAGACCGCCGACTGGATCCTGGACTTCGGCCCCGAAGGCGGCGACGGCGGCGGCACGATCGTTTCGTCCGGCACCCCCGAACAGGTCGCCGCCGACAAGAACAGCTGGACCGGCAAATACCTCGCCGAAGTCCTGCGCCGCCACGACCAACGCCGCCTTGCCCGCCGAAGCGCGGCGACCGCAACGCCGAGAGCGAAGAAGCGGGTGAACGCCTAGAGCGGTTTCCGGCGAAGTGGAAACCGGTTCGCCGTCAGAAACCGCGACAAAGCACAATCTAGCGCGCCGCTCTGATTCAATCAGAGCGAACTGCGCTCTACGCGCCGCCGCCCTTGCGGATCTGCATGAAGGCCTGGACGCGCGCGCCGACGAAGATGGCCGTCGTGAGCGCGCCGGCGATGGCGGAAAAGGCCTCGCGCAGGATAGCGCCCGGCGTAAAGAGGTCCGCAATCTCCGGGTTGGCGGCGTCGAACGCGCTTTTCATATTCTTGGGATCGCCGATCACCAGCGTGAGCCCCGCTCCGATGATGAACTCGCACATCACGCCGACAAGTACGGCCATGGCGAGGGTCAAGGCATAGCCCCCCAACAGGCCGTAAAACCGGCCCCGAGTCAGGTTCCACGAGCCGAACACGTCGATCCGCCCCTGTTCGAAGGTGAGCGGTCCCGCGAGCGACAATCGGATCGAAAAATAGACCAGGACGCAGAGCGTGGCGGTGAATGCGATCGCAACGCCCATCAACGACGCGACCGGGCCGCCGACGGCGAACACGCCTTGAAACAAGAGGCTCGCCAAGCTGCCGGTCAGGTAGATTCCGAAGAACAAGGCGTACAGGATCAAGAGCAGGCCGAACTGACGCAGCTCCTGCGCGCCGAGCTTGAGACTGAATAGGCCGCGATCACGCGGCGTCATGGCTACGCGAAAGACGCCTGGGTCGGTCAGGGCCGAAACCAGCACGGTCGCAAGCACCGCTAGCCCGAAGCCTTGGAACATCCAGCCCATCACCGAGATGGCCAGCTCGGCCTGGGCAGGCGTGACGGTGGGCGCGGTCGCAGGCAATGCTCCGCCGACCGGAAGGAAGCTCAGCTTGCTCAGGCGGGCATAGCCGTCACGCGCCATGACGACGCCGGGTTGAAACGCGAGCAGGCCCAGGAACTGCAACACCGCCCACGCAACCAACGCCAGCGGCCGGTCGCGGACCACGCGAAAGCCCTCGAAGGCGATGTCGGTGACTGAGAGCTTCATGGTCTGGGGTCCATGGTCTGGGGTCTCCGCCGCCTACGGACGGTCGCCGGGCGCGCGCCCGCTCATGCCCGCCCTGGCCTGACTCCGCAAGCCGCGGTTCAGGACACCGCCCTGATTCAGAAAGCTTCCGCGGCCTTGTCGCCGGCGGTGAGCTGACGATAGGCGGCGGCCTGGGGCGCGTAGAGGATCGTATAGATCAGTGAGAAGCCGACCACGCTCACCAGGAAGGCCAGGACGAGGGCGACGATCACCATCGGCCCGGCGGTCGAGAAGTCCGCCGTATGGCCCTGGGCCGCGCTGGCGATGGCGGGTCCCATACCGGCGATCATCACGATGATGATGACGATGTAGAGGGCGATCAACACGCCCAGGCAGATCAGCGCGGTCAGGGCGTACATGCCGAACAGCGGCCAGAACCGCCCCCGGGTCAGGGCCCAGGACCCGAAAATGCGGATGCGCTTCTCGGCGAAGGTCTGGGCGTAGGCGAGCGACAGGCGCACCACCACCCATACCGCCAGACAGACGAAGCCGACCGTGGCGATAACGCCCGCGAGGACGCCGGCGATGTTGTTGGCCTTGTAGACGACGCCCACCGCCACCATCAGCACGCCCGCGACCACCGCCTCGGCGACGAGGCCGAGGATGGTCATCACCACGACGACGACGAAGACACGCAGCTCGTCGCCGCCGATCTTGAGATAGGCCACGCCCTTGTCCTCGGGCCGCAGGGTCGCTCGGAAGATCGCGCACAGCAGCATGGTGGTCGCGATCAGGCTGAACGGCAGAAACACCGCGTCGATCTTCAGCGCGTTGGTCATGGCCGCGGTCGGGTTCGCGGGGTTGTTCAGGGCGCCCGGGTTCATGGCGCCGGGCGTCATGGCGCTCATCAGGCCGAGCGAACCCATGAGCGCGAAACCCAGGATCATCGCCACGACGAAGAACAGACCCCAGACCAGCATGGACCAGGGATGCCGGCGCGCCACGCGGAAACCTTCGACACACGCGTCGGTCGCTGAAAAGCTGGCCACCGTCACCCCTCCATCCGCGCGACACGGATTCCCGCCGGAATCAGCGCCTTATCCAGAACAGGCTCGCACGGCCCAAAGGTCCGGTCGAGGCGCCGGCGCGGGTTCTCAGGCGTGTGTGTCTTCGCCGCCCGTGATGCTGCGATAGATCTCGGCCCAGGGCGGCAAGGCGAAGGCCTGCATCACCGCCGCCACCAGCGAGCCGAGGATCAGCCAGACCAGGGTCGCGACCGACGCGACGCTCATCAGCCCGGCGACGCCGAGGCCATGCGCCATGGGCGCCGTCGTGGGGGGCGGCGCTCCCGCGGGCGTCGGCAACAGGCCCGCGAGCGGCAGAAGCGAGAACAGGGTCCCCGCCAACACCATGATGTAGAGCCCGATGAGCAAGGCGCAGATCAGAAAGCCGGTCCAGAACAGCCGCCAGGACACGCCCTTGGTCAGCTTCCACGAGTCGAAATAGGCGAAGCGCCGTTCGGCGAAGGTCGCCACCGCGCCCAGCGACAGGCGAAGGCTGAGCCAGAAGGTGAAGATCGCCAGCAGCACGAGGGTGAGGCCCACGACCCATCCCGCGCCGGCGCCGGCGAGCTTGGACGCGGCTACAACCATGATGAAGAGGAAGACACAGACCACCGTGTAGACCGTCACCAGAATGCCGACGACGATCTGCACCGCGAACTGCCAGAACTCGGCCGCGCCCAGGCGCAGATAGCCGAAGCTGCTCTTCTGCGGCTGCAGCACCGCGCGGAAGGCGGCGTTGTAGAGGATGGCGTTCACGAACAGACCCCACAGACCCAGCGGCAGCGCCCAGATCCCGAGCGCGTGCTGCGACGCCTGCAGACGCCCCGATGCGATCGCGAGCTTCTCGTGGTCGTTCAGCGAGGCGAGCAGGTCACGCATGGCGCCGAGTTCATTGGCGCCGGCCATATGCGACACGATCAGGCGCGGCGCAAACGCCAGCAGAAGCACCGCCAGCGTCCACCACACCAGCACCATCGGCTTGCGCTCGACGACGTCCACGCCCGCCGAGAAAGCCCGGGCGACCGAAAAGGTCTTCATCCTTATCCCCCACGCCGCGTTCTGCGGTCGCTTGTCGTTCACCCCAAGGCGGGGCCGTTTCGGCCTCTTGTCTCAGAACGCCGCCGGCGCGGCGGCGCCGGTGGTCAGTTGTTTGTAGACGGTGGCGAAGGGCGCAATGATGATCGCCATCATCGCGCCGCTCAGCAGCGAGCCGACCACGATCGCACCCATGACGAACGGCGCCATGGTCTTCCAGAAGGATTGCATGAACGCCGCCGCGTCGGCGGTATCGGTGTTTGCCGATTGGGCCCAGGCGCGCAGCTGGTCGCCGTTCGCGAACAGCACGCCCACCGCGATGCCGCCGATGACGATTTCCGCCACCCAAAGCAGCACGATCAGGATCAATACGATGGCGAACAACGCGCCCACGTGGCCCTTGGTCAGTTTCCAGGACTCGAAGAGGCGGAAGGTTTTATCCGCATAGGTCATGGCCGGCGCGAGCGCGAAACGGAGCGCGATAACGATGAAGAGGACCGCGACGCCGAGCCCGACCAGAAGGACGCCGATAACCGCCGCCTTGCCGAGTATGACCGCCAGAATGGCTGCGATAATGGCGCCGACGAAGACGGAAACGAACATGAAGACCACGAGCAGGATCGACATCACGAAGGACAGGAGCGCCTGCCAGACCTCCGCCATACCGACGCGCAGGTAGAAGAAGCCCTTGTTGTCCGGTTCGAGCACGGCGCGCAGCACAGCCGCGATGAGCACGCCGCGGACGAACATGCCGAAGATACCCATCAGCCACATCAGCGGCGCCATCTGCATCATGGGCCCCATCTCCTGCATCATCTGCTGCTGGATCTGGCGCTGGACTTCGAGCGGGCTTGCGCCTGATGCGTGCGCCGACACCTGCGCCGACATCACGCCTTGCATCATCTGCATATAGGCGGGCAGGAAGTGCGACATGGCCCAAAGCGAGGGCAGGCCGACGAGGACCGCATAGACGATCCCCCACATGAGCACGCTGAGCGGCCGCCGGCCGATGAGGCCGAAGCCGGAAAACGCCGCCTTGCCGATGTCGATGGACATTAGAAGCTCCCGATTTCCGCCGGCGCGTCGCGGCCGGAGAGTTGCGCATAGGCGCGGGCTAAGGGTGCGATCGCGATGACGCGCAAGATCGCGTCCGAAATCGCCTGGATGATGAAGAGTGCGATGAGCGCCGGACCAAAAGCGGTCATCAGGTCGGTCAGGCCCTTTCTCAGGTCGGCGCCGACGTTGGTCAGCGAATCGAGGTGGCTAAACGCGCCGGTGCTGAGCCCCACGGTGAGAAAGACGATCTGGCGCACGAAGCCGAAACCGATCGCGACGGCGACGATCAGGATGATCGACATCGCCCGCATACCGACCAGCGGCCAGAAATTGCCGCGCGTCAGCCGCCAAGACTCGAAGATGCGGAAATGCTTCTCCGCGAATGTCATGGGCAGCGCCAGCGACAGGCGGAACATCACCCAGATGAACAGACACAGGGCAAGGATGATGACCGCAGCGTCGAACCACCCTTCCCACGGATGACCGATGACGTTGTGCGAAAACACGAACAGTCCGGCGGCGCCCGCGGCCAGCAAGGCGAAGAAGACGACCGACAGAAGCACGATGACGATCCGGGTGAAGAATACGCGCACTTCGTCCATGCCCAGGCGCAGATAGGCGAAGGCGTTCTTCCCCGGCTCGAGGACGGCGCGATAGACGGCCGCGTAGAGCACCGCCCCCACCACCAGCATCCAAAGGAACCAGGGCCCGAACAGGGGCCACAGGCCCATCTCGAAGTCGACGATCCGGCGCAGCGCGTCGGGGTCGTGCGCATCGCGCGCCGACCGCAGCGAGCTGATCAGGTCGAGAAACTTGGGCGCGAGGCCGGCGACCGCGAGCAGGAGCGGCCCCACGCCGAGCAAAATCCAGAACAGAATCCAGCCGGCGAAGGCCCAGGGCCGGCGACGGATCAGGCTGAAACCCTCGGTGGCGCAAGCCATCACCGACACGGTCGCCATCGGAAAGCTCCCCTCGCCCCCGGGGCATGCTCAGCCCCCGAACGGCATTCAAGCCTATTGTACGCGTATGACAAGAAGCCGACGCCCAGCGGGAACTCGAGCCAGCTGAGAAACGCAACACGGACCGCGCCCTAAGCCCTTGAAGTGACCGGCATAACGAAGCCCTTGCAGATCAGACCACTCGACTGGTCTTTGAGGAGCGCAATTGGGGCCGCCCGCGCGGACGCGCCTTTGAGGAAGTAAAACCTCACGCCGCACAGCAGCAACCGCGCAGGCGTCCCGCGGCGCTTTGGTCACGCGGCCCGGGCGGCTATACCGCGCGGATGAGCTTGAAACCCATCCATGTTATCGGCGGCGGCCTCGCCGGGTCCGAGGCGGCCTGGCAGATCGCCGAGGCGGGCGTTCCCGTGGTGCTGCACGAAATGCGCCCTGCGGTCGCGACCGCCGCGCACCAGACCGGGGGGCTGGCCGAACTGGTCTGCTCCAACTCGTTCCGCTCCGACGACTGGCAGTTCAACGCGGTGGGGCTGCTGCATGCGGAGATGCGGCGCTGCAACTCGCTGATCTTGGCCTGCGGCGACGCGAACCAGGTGCCGGCGGGCGGCGCGCTGGCGGTTGACCGCGAAGCGTTCTCGCAGGCGGTGACCGAAAAGCTCGAACGCCATCCGAACATCACCATCGAGCGCGGCGAGGTCGCGGACCTGCCGCCGGCCGACTGGGACAGTGTGATCGTTGCGACCGGCCCCCTCACCTCGCCCGCCCTGTCGCAGGCGATCCTCGAGCTCAGCGGCGAAGGCCAGCTCAGTTTCTTCGACGCCATCGCGCCGATCGTGCATGCGGAGTCCATCGACTTCGGCATTGCCTGGCGCCAGTCGCGCTACGACAAGGAGGGTCCCGGCGGCGACGCCCAGGCCTACGTCAACTGTCCGATGGACAAGGCGCAGTATGACGCCTTTGTGCAGGCCCTGCTCGATGGGCCGAAGTCGGAGTTCAAGGACTGGGAGCACGTGCCCTATTTCGACGGCTGTCTGCCGATCGAGGTGATGGCGGAGCGCGGGCGCGAGACCCTGCGTCACGGACCGATGAAGCCGGTGGGGCTGACCAATCCGCACAACCCGACGGTGAAGGCCCATGCCATAGTGCAGCTACGCCAGGACAATGCGCTGGGCACGCTGTTCAACATGGTCGGGTTCCAGACCAAGCTGAAACATGCCGCCCAGGTCGAGGTGTTCCGTACCATTCCGGGCCTGCACGACGCACAGTTCGCGCGCCTGGGCGGGCTGCATCGCAACACCTTCCTGAACTCGCCGCGCCTGCTCGACGGAGCGTTGCGCCTGAAGGCCGACCCGCGCCTGCGGTTCGCCGGCCAGGTCACCGGCGTCGAAGGCTATGTCGAGAGCGCGGCCACCGGTATCCTCGCGGGCCGTTTCGCGGCGGCCGAACGGGTGGGCGTGCAAATAACAACTCCGCCGCCGACCACCGCCCTGGGCGCCCTGATCGCCCACATCACCGGCGGCCACATCGACACCGGCGATCGCAGCTTCCAGCCGATGAACATCAACTACGGCCTGCTCCCACCGATGGAGGCGCCCAAGGCCGACGAGACCGGCGCCAAGATCCCGCTGAAGGAACGCGGGCGGGCGAAGAAGCGGTTGATGAGCGTGCGGGCGTTAGCGGACCTCGACACATGGCTCGGCGCCGAGCGGATGGCGGCGGAGTAGAACTCTCCCATTCCATCTATTAGATCGATCCGCGCGCCACCGCCCAGAACAGGCGCAGTTGTTTGCCGAAAGCGGACGGTGTGCGACCTCGGGCGTAGTCGCGCGCGAGCGTCGCGTAGGCGATGGCGGGGAAGGCTTCGCTCGATAGCTTCGGTGTTTGCGCGAGTGACTTGGCGACGATGTCCTGCGCGTCGACGTCCGGCGTCAATCGCCGCTCCGTCGCCAGTCGCGCGACGCCCCAGGCGCGACCGACCGCGGAGAGGTCGGGGATCGTATGGGGGCCGAGCAGGCGCGCCGCGATGGACATCACCGACCCCGCGCTTGCCTCCGCGTAGCGCACCGCTTCAGCGAGTCCCAAGGGCGCCGCGTCGAGATCGCGGGCGCGAGCTTCGATGAGGGTTTCGAACGGGCCGATGCTCAGGCCGCGGCGGCCGATGGCGACGCTCAAGGCCTCGACCACCGGATGGGCGCGCGGCGGCTTGCCGGCAACGGCTTCTTCGACGGCTTCGCGCCACCAGGCCAGGCGGATGTCGCCGAGCATCGGCTGGGTCACCGCGTGGGCGATACGGGCGAGCGCATGGTCGAAGGCATAGAAGGCGACGACGTCGGCGCGCTTTTCGGGGTCGGCGATGAAGCGGGTCGAGAGCCAGCGATCCGGCTCGGCGGTCTTCAGTTCGAGATCGAGATCGACAAGGTTCGGCACGCCGGATCATAACCTTCCGCGCACGAAAAAGGGCCCGTGTCGCCACGGGCCCTCTTCGCCAAGCCTAACAGCCTCAGCCGTTCAGCGTTTGATAGAAGGTCATGGAGACTAGCATCGGGATCGACAGCAGCACGTTGATGCGCGACGCCAGGGTCGCCACCTTTGCCGCCGCGGCCTTCTTGTCGGCGTCCGCCTCGACGAGGCCGAGCGCGATCTTCTGCTTGGGCCAGATCACCCCCCAGACGTTGAGGAACATGATCGTCCCCAGCCACATGCCCAGGCCCATGAGCGCATACTGCGGCGACTGGAAGTGGTCCGCGAGATCGAGGCTGACGGTGTTCACCAGATAGCCCGGCTGATCGAAGTGGTCGCGCAGGCCCGCGAGGCACAGGCCGAAGACCCAGGTGAACAGCGCCGACCAGCGAAACCAGAACAGAGCTTCGGGCGTGATGTACTTCGAGATCGCAGGCTTCAGTTCCGCCGGGATGTCCGGCATCTTCCGCGTCTGGACGAAGTTGAAATAGTACAGCAGTCCGATCCACAGAATGCCGGAGAAGACGTGCAGCCAGCGCAGCACCGCCTCCCAGAACTGCATATCCATCTGGCCGTGCACGCTGGCGAAGCCGAAGGCGACGCAGAGCGCCAGGATCACGCTTACGATCACCGTATTGCGGAAATTCAAGAGCAGCCCGCTCATGCGGTCCTCCGATAAGACGCGACGGCGCACAGCCCCGCGCGCCTCAGGAATCGCTACCGAGGCCAGCATAGGACCATTCGGCGACGCTTTCGACCCGAAGGAATTTAGGGACTTAGGGGGGCCTTATCCCTTGGACCGCTTGGGGGCCCGGCCGCTCGACATCATCGAGGGGGTCCAGTCGATGGGCTTGGCCTTGTCGTCGTCTTCGCCGCGCTTGATGCCCCAGAGGAGCACGATCGGCGAGGCGATGTAGATCGACGAATAGGTGCCGACCACGATCCCGAAGAGGAGCGCCACGGCCATCGGGAAGAGGGACGGCCCGCCGAACACCGCCAAGCCGGCCAGGGCCAGCACCGCGGTCAGGCCGGTGATCACCGTCCGCGACAGGGTCTCGTTGACCGACAGGTCGATCACGTCACGCAGCGGCATCTTCTTGTACTTGCGCAGGTTCTCACGCAAGCGGTCGAATACCACGACGGTGTCGTTCATCGAATAACCGATGATGGTCAGGATGGCCGCGATGACGTCGAGGGTGAACTCGAGCCGCAGCAGCACGACCAGGCCGAAGGTCAGGATCACGTCGTGGAACAGCGCGGCCACGGCGCCCAGGCCGAACGACAGGCGGAAGCGGAACCAGACGAAGAACAGCATCAGGATGATGGCGATGCCGAGGGCGAGAATGCCCTTCTGCATCAATTCGCCCGAGATGGTCGGACCCACAACCGAGTCGCCGGTGAAGGTGACCTTGCCGAGCACCTTGGTGAGCGCGACCTTCGCCTGGGTCATGGCGGTGGCCGCATCGTGCCCCTGAGGCGTCTGGAACTCCGCCTGAGCGGAATTGTTGGACAATCCTCCCTTGGCCCCGGCGGCGCCCACGGCCTGCACCTTCACGTCCTTGAGCCCCAGGCCGATCAGAGTGTTTTCGACCAGTTTGAAGTCGAGCGCCTTGCCGGGCGTGGTCATTTCGACGCGCGAACCGCCTTTGAAATCGATGCCCAGGTTGAGGCCCGGCTTCCACAGCGACACCAACGACGCCACGATCAGGATGACGGAAATGGTCGAAGCGTATTTCGCGAATTTCACGAAGGGGAAGTGGGTGTTGACCGGGAGCACCCGGATTAGAGGCCACATGGCGATCTCACAAAATCGGAAGCTTCTTGGGACGGCTCCAGCGGAACCACAGGCCCAGAAGCAGTTGGCTGACCATCACCGCGGAGAACACCGAGGTGAAGACGCCGATGGAAAGGGTCCACGCAAAGCCGCGCACCGGGCCGGAACCCAGCGCAAGCATGATCAACGCCGCCACCAAGGTGGTCAGGTTGGCGTCGATGATGGTGATCAAAGCGCGCGAATAGCCGGCGTCGGCTGCCGCCATGGGCGAGCGCCCAGCCCTCGCCTCTTCCCGGGTGCGCTCATAGATCAGCACGTTGGCGTCCACGGCCACAGCGAGCGTCAGGATCAGGCCCGCGATGCCGGGCAGCGTCAGCGTCGCCTGGGTGAAAGACAGGAAGGCTAGCGACAGCAGACCGTTCAACACCAGACCCAGCACCGACACGCCGCCGAACAGGCCGCCGTAGGAAAGGAGCATGAAGATCACGATGGCGACGAAGCCGATGGCGATGGAGATTTCGCCGGCCTTGATCGCCTCCTTGCCAAGGAGCGATCCCACCGTCTCCTGCTGGATGACGTCGAGTTTGGCGGGCAGCGAACCGCTCTTCAGCAGGTCGGCGAGCTCGCTCGCGCTGTCGGCGGTGAAGTTGCCGGTGATGATGCCGTTGCCGCCGGTGATCGCGCTGTCGATGCGCGGGTCGGAGATCACGCGGTTGTCGAGCACGATGGCGAAGGGCTTGCCGATGTTGTTCATCGTCACGTCGGCGAACTTGGCCGCGCCCTTGGCGTTGAAGCGGAAGCCGATGGCGGGCTTGTTATAGTCGTCGTGCGACAGGAAAGCGTTGGTCAGGTCTTCGCCGGAGACCAGCACGCGCTTACGCACCAGGACCCAGTTGGCGCGCGGGTCGCCGTCCAGCGGCAACAGCACCGTGCCCGGCGGCGCGGGAATCGTGCCGGCCTGCACGTCCTCGGGCGACGCGGTCAGATCGACCATCTGGAAGGTGAGTTTCGCGGTCTTGCCGATCAGACGCTTCAGTTCTTCCGGGTCGCTTTCGCCCGGCGCCTCGATCAGGATCCGGTCGAGACCCTGCGGCACGATGTTGGGCGCTTTGGTGCCGGTCTTGTCGATGCGCTTGCGGATGATCTCGATCGACTGCTTGACCGCCGCGATGGTCTCGGCCTTCAGCGCCTGGTCGGGCATGGTGAAGACGATCGAATTGCCGTTCTTGGAGATGAGGAATTCGCGCGTGCCCGGCGCAGACTGTAACGGCTGCGCCAGGTCCTGCAGGGTCGCCATCGCCTGGTCGACCTTGCTCGGGTCGGTGATTCCCACCCGCACGATGTCGCCGTCGACCGCGGGTTCGGTGGCGCCGATCTGGGCGTCCTGCAGCTTCTTGCGAATGTCTTCGACCAGGGCGGTCAGGTGCGCCTTCTTCAGCGCCGGCTGATCCACCTGGAACAAGAGTTGCGATCCGCCCTGCAGGTCGAGGCCCAGGTGCAGGGTCGCGTGCGGCAGGAAGCCCGGCAGCGCGTCGCGCTGGGACGGCGTCAGGAAGTTCGGAAGGGTGAACAGCACGCCGAACACGAGCGCGAGGCTGAGGATGATGACCTTCCAGCGGGTGACCTGAATCATCGCGCGGCCGTCAGGAGGCTTCGGCTTCGTCGGTGTCGTCGCTCTCCGGTTCGACCGGTTGGGCGACGGGTTTGGACTTGTCCTTGCCGCGCGGCAAAGCCTTGGCGGGCTGGGACGCGCCCTTCGCCGGTTCGCCGCGGGTGCGCACGTCCGAGAGCATCGACTTGACCACGCGCACGTTCACGCCGGCGGCGATCTCGACCATGGCCTCGGTGTCTTCGACGCGAGTGACCTTGCCGACCATGCCGGATGAGAGAACGACGGTGTCGCCGCGCTTCACGCCGGTCACCATCGCCTGGTGCTGTTTCTGCCGCTGCGACTGGGGCCGCATGATCAGGAAGTAGAACAGGACCACGATCGGCAGGAACATGATCAGGGTGCCGAACGGGCCCCCGAAGATGCCGCCGGGGCCGCCGTCGGCCGCGCCGCCCGCAGGCGCCGCCTGGGCGAAGGCCGAACCGGCCGCTGCCGCCCAAAGGCTAAGACCGCCCAGAAGGGCCGGGAAGCGAAGAAGGGACATGAGGTCTCCCGCAAGTCGGGGCCGGCGCGTCCAGGTGCGCGCCCCGCAGAAAAACAGGCGCGGAACCTATGGTCTGGACTTCACATTTGCAACGCGGCGATTAGCGCTGCGCCGTTAGCGTGGCTTTTCGTCGGACAAAGGAGCAACCGAAAGCTGGGGACCCGCCTCCCAGGCCAGACGATTCAGCCTGAGATTTCCGCAGCTTCCATCTCCGACCTGAGCCGTCAGGGCAGCAGCATCCCCGGGTCCACCGGCCGCGCTTTTTCCCGCGAACTCGGCGGGGCGTAGCGCACTTCGAAGTGGAGCTGCGGCCGGTCGATGCCGCCGGAGTCGCCGACCTCGCCGATCTGGTCGCCCTGCAGCACCCTCTGACCGATCTTCACGTCGATGCGCGACAAGTGGCCGTAGGCGGTGACCCAGCCGTCGGCGTGCTTCACCAGGATCATGTTGCCGAGGCCGGGCACGGAGCTTCCGGCATAGACCACCTGGCCGTCGGCGGCGGAGCGGACGCTGGTTCCGACCTCGGCGACAATGTTCATGCCGTCGTTGCCGAGGCCGTGGCCCATGTCGCCGAAATGGGTGAGCACCTCGCCCTTCACCGGCCAGATGAACTTGCCATGGCCCAGGCTCGCCAGCTCCGACGACGAGGGGTAGCCGTGGGTCACCGGCGGATGGATCGAGGACACGCGCGCCTGGTCGTTGGCGGCGCGGAAGCTGGGCGATCCGGGCGCCGGCGGCGGCCCTTCGGTATCGCCGGACATGACGCCGCTTTGAAGCGTGGGTTTGGGCGCTGGGATCGGCGGCCCGCTGACGCGCGGCGGCGAATGATGCATTGCGACCTGCACATTCGGCCGAGTCTCGGCCGGCGGCGGCGCGGGAACCGGACGTGTCGATGAATTGTCGGCGACCTGAGTCGGCATGTACCCCTCGTCCGGCGTGTCCGTCGCGTCCGTCGCCGGTTTCGGCGTCACGGGCTTGGCCGTCGGTTTCACAACGGCGACGCGGAGCTTGGGCGATACCAGCACACCCGATGCGTGGGCGTCGCGGCCGTGATCGTGCGCGCCGGTGGGGACCTTCAGCTTCATGCCGTGATCGAGCGGCTCGTCCGGCGCCAGATCGTTGGCGGCGCGCAGTTGGCGAGCGGTGATGTGGAAGCGGCGCGCCACCCCGGTCAGGGTGTCGCCGCGCGCGACCGTGTAGAGTCCACCGCCGGGCGCAGTTTGAGTGGAATTGGAAGACTGGGCGACCTCGGCCGGCGCGGCTTCTGCGCCTGGGACCTTCAGCTTCATGCCGGGACGCAACGGTTTGTGATGCAGGTCGTTGGCGTCGGCGAGCGCCCTCGTTGAGACGTGCAGTTTCTTTGCGATGCCGGACAGCGTGTCGCCATGCGCAACCGTATAGGTCGAAGGCGCGGCGTCTGCGTGCTTCCCGTGCATGGGTTTTTCGTCGCTCGCGACCTCGCGGGTCTCGGCGGCCGACGGAACCTTCAGTCTCATGCCCGAGCGCAGCAGCTTGCCATGCAGATCATTGGCGTCGGCCAGTTCGCGGGTGGTGACGCCCAGCCTGCGCGCGATGCTCGACACGGTGTCGCCGTGGGCGACGGTGTAGGTCGACACGTGCGCGACTTCGGCCTTGGCGCCCTTGCGGCTATGCGGCGCAGCGTCCGCTTCTTCGCGATCTTGCTGCCGTGTCTCGTCCTTGGAGCTTCCGCGAGGGATATGCAGTTTCATACCCGGTCGCAGCGTGCCGTGCAGGTCGTTGGCGTCGGCGAGTTCCTTTCGGGTGACGCGGAAACGATGGGCCAGGCCGAGCAGGGTGTCGCCATGCGCGACAGTGTAGGTCTTGGAACGCGCGTCCTTGGGGCCGCCGGCGAGGTCGGGCTTCTTCGCGTGTTTAGACTTGGACGCCGACTCCCCGCCATCGACAGGATAACGCGGTTTCGGGAGCGCGAGCGACGGCGTCGCCGCCGCGGCCATCAGCGCACAGGCCAGCATCGCTGCGAAAATACGCACACCGGTCATCGCCGCTCCCACACCGAAGACACCCGTCTCCCCCGACTGTCCCACGCCCTCGGGACCGGACTGCGAACCAATCGCGACATTGTTGCGGAAACATGGCGAACGGCCACGCTCTCGCCTCGCGCGCGGCCGGTTATAGGCGACAAATTGGCGCGACGGGTTAACCGTCACGCGCGATGCCCTCGACCAGGGGCACGAAGCGAACGTCGGCCAGGACTTCGCGCCGGAACACGCCCTCTCCGTCGCCGATGTAGCGATGCAGGGTTTGCACCGGTCCCTTGCCGACCGGCGCCACCAAGACGCCGGTGGGCTTGAGCTGGGATAACAGGGTCTTGGGTTCGCTGGGCGCCGCCGCCGTCACCATGATCCGGTCGAAGGGCGCCTGGTCGAGCCAGCCCTCACCGCCGTCGCCGAAGCGGGTGATGACGTTCAGGAGATCGAGTTGCTTGAACCGCGCCTCGGCTTCGCTCAGCAGATGGCGGTAGCGCTCGATGGTGTAAACATAGCGCGCGAGCTTCGACAGGATCGCGGCCTGGTAACCGGAGCCGGTGCCGATCTCGAGCACGCGGTGACGCGCCTCGATCTGCAGCGCCTGGGTCATCAGGCCTACGATGTAAGGCTGGCTGATGGTCTGGCCGCAGTCGATGGGCAGCGCGGAGTCCTCGAACGACTTCTCCTTGAACAGGTCCGGCACGAACAGGTCGCGCGGCGTCTGCTCGATGGCGTTCAGGACTTTGAGGTCGGAGACGCCCTGCGACTTCAGCGTCAGGATCAGGCGGCCCATGCGCGCGCGCGGGCTGTCGTCCATCTCACCGAACAGGTCGTCTTCGGCCACGGTCAGGCCTCTTCCTTCGCGTCGCGTGGCTTGGGAGGCCCAAGCTTAGGAGGAACTCCGCCCATCACGCCCTTCAGCGCATGCACGGTCTCACGGTGCGTCAGGTCGATGTGCAGCGGCGTGATCGAGATGCGGCCGTCGTAAATCGCCGCGAGATCGGTGCCCACGGGGGGGTTCGACTTCGCGCCCTTGAAGCCCATCCAATAGTAGTCGCGACCGCGCAGGTCCGTGCGGCGCTCGGCGTGCATGTGCACCAGTTCGCGTGCGCCCTGGGTGGTCACCTCGACCGCCGACACCTTGTCCGGCGCGCAGTCGGGGAAGTTGAGGTTCAGGGTGACGCCGGCTTGCCAGCCCGTCTCGACGAGCTTCTGCAGGACGCCCGGCGCGTATTCTTCGGCGGTCTCGAACATAGCGCGGCGCGAGTCGTGAAACACGAACATGACCTGGGACAGGGCGATCGAGGGGACGCCGAGCGCCGTGCCTTGAAGCGCGCCTGCGACCGTACCTGAAAAAGTGACGTCCTCCGCGACGTTCTGCCCGCGGTTCACGCCGGAGAGCACAAGGTCCGGCTTCTGCGGCATCAGGTCGTTGATCGCCAGCAGCACGCAGTCGGTCGGCGTTCCCATTACCGCCCAGTCACGTTCCGAGATCTGGCGCACGCGCAGTGGATCGCTGAGCGTGATGCCGCGGCCGGCGCCCGACTGTTCGAGCTCCGGCGCGCAGGTCCAGATATCGTCCGAGAGCTGGGCGGCGATGCGGCGCATGACCGCGAAACCCTCCGCGCCGACGCCATCGTCGTTGGTGAGCAGGATACGCATCAGCCGATATGGGTCAGGCCGCCCATATAGGGCTGCAATACGGAGGGGATGGCGATGCGGCCCCCGTCGTCCTGATAGTTTTCCAGGACCGCCACCAGGGTGCGGCCGACCGCTAGGCCCGAGCCGTTCAGGGTGTGCACGAACCGCGCGCCCTTTTCGCCGGGCTTCTTGCTGCGCGTGTCCATGCGTCGCGCCTGGAAGTCGCCGCAGTTGGAGCAGGACGAGATCTCGCGATAACCGCCCGCCGACGGCAGCCACACCTCGAGATCGAAGGTCTTCTTCGCCGTGAAGCCCATGTCGCCGGCGCAGAGGAGCATGACGCGGTAGGGCAACTGCAGGCGTTTCAGCACCTCCTCGGCGCAGCCGACCATGCGCTGGTGCTCGTCTTCCGATTGTTCCGGCGTGGTGATGGAGACGAGCTCGACCTTCCAGAACTGGTGCTGGCGGATCATGCCGCGCGTGTCGCGCCCCGACGCGCCGGCCTCGGCGCGGAAGCACGGCGTCAGCGCGGTGAGACGCAGGGGCAGTTCTTCCTCGCTGAGGATCTGTTCGCGCACGGTGTTGGTGAGCGAGACTTCCGCCGTCGGGATCAGCCAGCGGTCGTCGGTGGTGTGGAACTGATCCTCCGCGAACTTGGGCAACTGGCCGGTGCCGAACAACGCTTCGGTGCGGACCAGCACCGGCGCCGAGGTCTCCTGATAGCCGTGCTCGCCGGTCTGCAGGTCGAGCATGAACTGGCCGATGGCGCGTTCGAGCCGTGCGAGGCCGCTCTTCAGCACCACGAAACGCGCGCCCGCCATGCGCGACGCCGCTTCGAAATCCATCATGCCGAGCGCTTCGCCGAGATCGACGTGGTCCTTTGGCGCCGCGACCTGGGCGGCGGGCAGCACCTTGGGGTCGCCCCAACTGCCCTGCATCAGGTTGCCGGTTTCGTCGAGGCCCTCGGGAACCTCCGGCGCGGGCAGGTTGGGAAGCTCGGCCAGCCGGTCGCGGAGCGCGTCGCCCAGACGCTTTTCCTCATCCGCATGTTGGGCGATGGCGCCCTTGAGGCTTTCGACCTCCGCCATCAGGCGCTGGGCCTCCGCCTCGTCCTTTTTGGCCTTGGCGTGGCCGATCAGCTTGGAGGCTTCATTGCGGCGAGCCTGGGCCTCCTGGAAACCGGTCTGGGCCGCGCGCAGGCCCCTGTCGGCGGTCAGTAGGGCCTCGACCACCTTTTCGGCATCCGCCACCCCGCGCGACGACCAGCCGCGCGCAAAGGCGGCGGGATCGTCTCGGAGGGCGCGGATATCGTGCATGGCGGGCGCTTTCGGCTGGGGAGAGCGCTTCTTTAAGGGGCGTCGGGGGGTGAGCCAACCCTTGAGGCGGCCTCGCGGGGGCTTATGCGGCCGCCGCCTGTTCGCGTTTGCGGCGCAGTTCGATGAGGCGGACGCACCAGATCGATGCTTCGTAGAGGGCGTAGATCGGCAGCGCCAGCAGGAAGGGGCTGATCATGTCGGGCGGGGTGACGATGCAGCTCACCACAATGATGCCGAAGGCGGCGTAGCGGCGCCCCTTGGCAAGCGTCTGGGCCTGAATCAGGCCGGCCATGCCGACCAGGGTGAGCACCACCGGAAGCTGGAAGCACAAGCCGAACGCCAGCAGCAGCTTGGTCACCAGGTCGAGATAGTCGCTGATCTTAGGCAACAGCTGGATGTGCACCTGCGGCGAGAGGATCTGCTGGTTCAGCGAGAACCACAGGATGAACGGCAGCATCACGAAATAGACCAGCGCGGCGCCCATCACGAACAGGATCGGCGAAGCGATCAGGAACGGCAGGAAGGCGTTGCGCTCGCGCCGATAGAGGCCGGGGGCGACGAAGCGATAGAGCTGAAAGGCGAGGATCGGGAAACTGAGCATGATGCCGCCGAACATCGCGACCTTGATCTTGGTGAAGAAGGTTTCGAGCGGCGCGGTGGAGATCAGGTCGATGCACGCGCCCTTCTTGGCCACATGCTGCGCGCCGGGATCGAAGATGGCCTTGAGCAGGTCGATCGGTCCCGACTCGTGGCCCGGCAGGTGGCGAAGCGCCATCACGCCCTGCGCGACGCACGACGGATGCACCAGGAGGGTGATGATCTGATTGACGAAGAAGAAACTGACGATGAAACCCAGGGCCACCGCCACCAGCGATATGATCAACCGCCGCCGCAGCTCGATGAGGTGCTCCATCAAGGGCGCGCGCGAGGCCTCGATCTCGTGCTCGTCGTCGGTGGTGTTGCTCATGCGTGCGGTTCCGCCGGAGTCTGGGGCGGCGTCTCAGGCACCGGTTCCGCTTTTTGTTCAGGTTCGGTTTCGGTCACGGGCGACGCCGCCGCTTCCGCCGTTTCGTTGGGCAGCTCGGGATCGATCGGCTTGATCGAGGCGGTCGGCAGGGCGTTCAGATCGGCGCCGATCTCGCGGAAGTGGTTCTCGATCTCGGGGCCGAGCGGCTGGGCCTGCTGGTTGCGCAGCGCCTCGACTTCCTTGCGCAGTTCGTCGAGCTCGGACTGTCGCGCCATCTCGTCGAAGCTCGCGCGGAATTCAGCAGCCATGCTGCGGACCTTGCCGGTCAACTTGCCGAGACGCCGCAACAGCACAGGCAGGTCCTTGGGACCCACCACCACCAGGGCGAGGATCGCAATGACCAGCATTTCCATGCCGCCCATGCCGGGGATCATCGGGAGTTCCTTCGAGCAAAACCGTGCAAGCCGCCGCCTTTACAGCGCGGCGCTGCGGCCGGGAAGGCCATGCTGTCGCCGCTCAGGAGGTGGTGGTCGACTTGGTATCGGTCTTGGACGCGTCGCGATCGGCCGCCGGCAGCGCTTCGGTCTTGGCCGGCTGGTCGGGCTTGTCCTCGTCCTTGAGGCCGTCCTTGAACGCCTTCACGCCCTTGGCGGCGTCGCCCATGAGGCCGGAGAGCTTGCCGCCGCCGCCGAAGATCAGCAGCAGGGCGACGACGATAAGAACGATGTGCCAAGGGCTCAGGCCGCCCATTCGGAAATCTCCTTGAGCCGCCCGCGGACGACCTCGATACCAGAGTCGAGGGTCATATAGGCTAAAGGGCGCGCGGGCGCCACGCGGCCGCGACGATGGGGCGCTTAGGGGGCCCTCTTCGGGAGGCCGGTCTGGCCTAGAGGTTGTCCGGGTAGCTGAAGTCCGGCGCCGGCGCAGCCCAGAAAGCCGCGCATCCCCTGACCATCGCCCCCAGGTTTCTCAGGAACCTGTTCATGGGCAAAGCTTAGCGGCGCAGGCTTAAGAATTTGGCGCCGCCGCCGCTATTCCTGCTCCGGCTCGCCCGGCGCCTTGTCGGCTTCGCCGATGAAGTCCTGGGCGAATTCGGCGTCGTCGCCGCCGCCGTCCTCGATCGGATCCTCGTCGGCCGAGGTCATGCCCGGCTGGGGCACCTCAAAACCGGAGGGCAGGTTCATGTCGAGCAGGCCTGCGGCCTTCATCTCCGGCGCGCCCGGCAGGTCCATCAGATTGGCGAGGCCGAAGTGCTCGAGAAACAGGTCGGTGGTGCCGTAGGTCACCGGGCGGCCGGGCGTGCGGCGCCGGCCGCGCAGGCGCACGAAGTTCATCTCCAGCAGGATGTCGAGGGTGCCCTTGGAAATGGTCACGCCGCGGACCTGTTCGATCTCGGCGCGGGTCACCGGCTGGTGGTAGGCGACGATGGCCAGGGTTTCCAGCGCGGCCTTCGACAGGCGCCGCGGCTCGGTGCGCTCCTCGGTCATCAGATAGGCGAAGTCGGCCGAGGTGCGGAAGCACCAGCGATCCGCGACGCAGACGAGTTCGACGCCCCTGCCGGCGTAGCGGTCCTTCAGCGCGGCGAGCGCGCGTTCGACCTCGACGCCGTTCCGTAAGCGCTTCGCCAGCTCGTCGACGCTGAGCGGGCCGGCGGCGGCGAACAGCAGCGCCTCGACCATCTTTTCGACGTCGTCTTCGGAGCGCGGTTCCGGTGCGAATGCCTCGTCCGACTCGAACGCGTCTTCCGCGTCGACGTCGACCGCGTCTTCGACCTCGAGTTCGATGGTGTGATCTTCACTCATTCCGCAGTCAGCTCCAGCGGTAGGCCGTGCTCACGCCGGCGCAGATACAGGTCGGCGAAGGCTTCCAGCTGCCGCGCCTCGAGCGCGCCTTCCTTCACCAACTCGAGGCTCGCCGACAAGGTCGAGGCCACGTAAGACGCGCGCGACGGACCATCTTCGCTCGACGGCGTGGGCGCCGCGGCGGTCAGCTTAACCCAGCGATCCAGGCGCGGCATCATTTCGCGCAGGCGGTCACGCGCATCGTCGAGCTGGTAGGCCGAGATGCGCATGTGCGGATCGTAGTGGCGCTGGGTCTCACGCACGCGCTGCACCACATAGGCGCGCATCAGTTCGTAAAGGCTGGCGTCGATCTTGTCCGACGGGATGATGACGGTCGCCTGCGGGTCGCCGCGCAGGAACACGTCGCGTTTCAACTGTGGGCGCGCCTTCAGATCGTCGACCGCATTGCGCATGGCTTCGAGCTTGGCGAGCAGAAAGGCGAGCTGGGCGGCGATGACCTCGGCCGGCGCCTCTTCCGCCGCCTTCTTCTCGTTGCGCGGCAGCAGCAGGCGCGACTTGAGGTACGCCAGCCACGACGCCATCACCAGGTAGTCGGCGGCGAGCGAGAAGTGGAGGCGCCGCGCCTCGTGCACGAACTCGAGATACTGCTCCGCGAGCTTGGTGATCGACAGCTTCAGCAAATCGACCTTCTGGTTCCGCGCGAGCGCGAGCAACACGTGCAGTGGGCCTTCGAAACCGTCGATGTCGATGACCAGCGCCTGGCCTTCGCTGGCGGCGTTGCTCGCCGCCTCGAAGTTCAGATCGGGCTGGAAGGACGCGTCATCGGTCATGCGGCGAACACCTGGTTGAAGCGAGCCCGCGCCTGGGCCTCGTCGAAGGGTTCCGGTTCGCGCGCCAGGCGCGCCAAGGCCGCCCTCGCCCGCTCCTTGGCCTGGCCCTTCAGCCGGCCGGAGCCCTTCACCACGCCCTTCATCTCATCCGGGTCGCCATTGCAATGCAGGACGACGTCGCAGCCGGCGCGGATCGCGGCGCGGGAACGGGCATCGAAGGTCCCGCCCAGCGCCTTCATGGATATGTCGTCGGTCATGAGCAGGCCCTCGAACCCGATCTCCTCGCGGATCAGCTTGATGACCTTGGGCGACTGGGTGGCCGGATGCTTGGCGTCCACGGCCTTGAAGACCATGTGCGCCGTCATCCCCATCGGCAGGTCCGAATTCATCCGGAAAGGCTTGAAATCAACGGCTTTCAGGGTTTTCAGCGGGGCGTCGATCCGGGGCAGGTCGAGGTGGCTGTCGACGTTGGTGCGGCCATGGCCGGGCATGTGCTTCATCACCGGCAGGACGCCCCCGGCGATCAGGCCTTCCGCCGCCGCGCGGCCCAGGCTCGCCACCGTATCCGGATCGGGACCGTAGGCGCGGTCGCCGATGACGTCGTGGACGCCCGGCTGGGGCACATCCAGCACCGGCGCGCAGTCGACGTTTATCCCCAGCTTTCTAAGGTCATGCGCCATCAGCCGGGCGCCCAGGCGGGTCATCTCGCGGCGCAGCTGCGGGTCGTAGTCGAGGGCCGCGCCGTAGGCCTTGGCGGACGGGTATTTCGGCCAGTTCGGCGGGCCCAGGCGTTGGACGCGACCGCCCTCCTGATCGATCAGGACCGGGGCCTGTTCGTGGTCGACCGCCCGGCGCAAGGCGTCGGTGAGTTTCCTGATCTGGTCCGGGCTCTCGCAGTTCCGCTTGAACAGGATGAAGCCCCACGGCTTCACCTCGCGGAAGAAGGCGCGCTCGGTACGGGTAAGCGTCGGGCCGGCGAGACCCAGGATGCAAGCGTGATTCACCCCCCGATGAGGGCCGAAATCACTTTACGATGCAAGCGCGCCCCGCGGCTTTCAGCGCGCCGCAGAAGGCGGCGGCCTGGGCCTTGGAGAAGCCGGTGAAGGCCGCGCGGTAAAGGGTGGCGGAGCCCTTCTGGACGCCTTCCACATGGGTTGCCCGTCCGGAGGTGTACTTGGCAAAGCCCGCGCGGACCTTGGAGAACTCCTGCTCGGCCAGGGCCTTGGAGGAATAGGCGCCGATCTGGACCACCTGGCCGCCGCCGGGCACGGACTTGGCGGTCGCGTCGGCGGTTTTTACCGCGGGAATGGCTGCCCGCAGGTCCGGTCTGGCCCTGGCGAGCGCGACGGCCGCAACGGCCACAGGCTTGGGCGTCACGGCCCTGGCCGGCTTCAGCGGCGGAGGCGGCGCGGTCTCGGCGGCGGCGACCGCGGCGTCGACGGTGGGATAGTCAGGCGCGGCTTTCGGCGCCGTGCGTGCGACCGGCGGCGGCGCGGCTTGGGTTTCGGCGACACGCGGCTGGGGCTGTTCGGGAGCGTCGGTATAGACCGGCTGGCCGGCGGCGGACTCGGGCCGATCCTGGACGTAGACGTCGATGCCCTTTTCGGCCGGCGGGCCGGCGGGCGCGGGAGGGGGTGTCTTGATCGAGCCCACGTGGGTTCCGACCGCGCGCGGCGGCTCGTTCCGGCCGCGCACGCCCGACTGGTAGAATAGGAGCGCCGCCCCGGCCATGGCGACCAGCACCACCGCGCTCAGCATAAGGGTGAGCGGCACGGGCCGGCGCCGCTGCAGGCCGCGCGGGTCGAACGCCAGCTGATCGCGCGAGAACGGCGTATAGGCGCCTCGGTCTTCCAGATCGGACATGGCTTCGAAACCCTCGGTCGCGTGCGGAAAACCCCCGCCCGCCAGCCTTTACGAAGGCCGCGAAAATGGTTGAGGGGCCGTTAAGGAAGGGTCCGCAGGGGCGTAGCGTTCACAGCGGCGAAACGCCTGGAAACCGCATCCTGTCCCCTAACGCATCGGTAAGGTGACAGCCGCGCGCGCCGGACTAATCTGCCTCCAAAGCATTCCGTCGGGGATTTCTCATGAAGCGTTCGCGTCTCGTCGTCGCTCTCCTGTCTGCGGCCGCGCCGCTCGTCCTGGCCGCCGCGGCCCACGCGGCCTTGCCCCGGTTTCCGCAGCCCATGGGCGACCGCATCGTGTTCGTGGCGGACGGGAACGTCTGGTCGGTGGGCAAGAACGGCGGCGAGGCCGTGCGCCTGACCAGCGCCCAGGGCCAGGACATGTTTCCGCGAGCGTCGCCCGACGGCCGCTGGATCGCCTACACCGAGGCGAGCCGCACGGGCACCGACATCTGGATCATTCCCGCCGCGGGCGGCCCGGCGCGGCGGCTGACCTATCACCCGGCCAGCGAAGCCGGCACGGGCGGTCGTCACGGACCGGACAACATGGTCCTGACCTGGACCAACGATTCCCGTTTCATCGTGTTCATGACCAAGCGCGATCAGTGGAACGGACAGGTCTGGAATCTCTACAAGGTTTCGGTCGACGGCGGCCCGGCGACGGCGATGCCGATCGACAGCGCCGTGGGCCTGATGAGTTTCGCGCCGGACGGTCACACCATCGCCTACAACCGCATCTTCCGGAACTTCCGCACCTGGAAGCGGTACAACGGCGGCCTGGCGCAGCAGCTGTTCACCTACGACTTCGACTCCAAGGCGCTGAATCAGATCACGACGTGGAGCGGGACCAACACCTCGCCCATGTGGTACGGGCGCAAGATCTATTACCTGTCCGACCAGGACGAGCATCGCCGCGCCAACATCTGGTGCTACGACCTGGACAGCAAGCAGACGCGCGAAGTCACCCACTTCACCGACTATGACATCGACTTCCCCGCGCTCGGGAGCGACGCCATCGCCTTCCAGCAGGGCGGCAAGCTGTGGCGCATCGACCTGCCGAACGAAGAGCTGCACGAGGTGCAGATCAACGTCCCCGACGACAACACCCGCACACGCGTCCGCGTCGACGCCGTGAAGGACGAGGTGCGCGACAGCGATCCCGCGGGCCAGGTCGACTATGCCCTCTCGCCCAACGGCAAGCGTGCGATGTTCACCGCGCGCGGCGACCTGTTCAGCGTACCGGCGGAATACGGCGCGACGCGCAACCTGACCCAGACCGAGAGCGCCGACGAGGACCATCCCGCATGGTCGCCGGACGGGCGCACCGTCGCCTACACCACCGACGTCAGCGGCGGCCAGCAGATCGCGGTCCGTCCCGCGGAGGGAGGGCCCGAGACGGTGCTGACCTCGTTCGCCAAGGGCTATTTCTATGGACCCGTGTGGTCGCCGGACAATCGTTCGGTCGCATTCAGCGACAGCGATCACAAGCTGTGGCTGCTCGACACCCGCGGCGGCGCCCCGAAACAGGTGGCGCAGGATCCGCAGAACGAAATCCACGACCAGTCCTTCTCGCCTGACGGCCGCTGGCTGGCGTTCAGCCAGGCTGCCTATGCGCGCAAACGCAGCCTCTATCTCTATGAGATCGCCACCGGCAAAACCACGCGCCTGGGCAAGGGCGACGAGACCGACGCGGGTCCCGTGTGGTCGCCGGACGGCAAGTATCTCTACTTCGTCTCCAACCGGCACGAGAACACCGTGCCGGTGGACCAGGAGTTCGATTTCGCGGTGCTGAAGTCGGGCGGCGTCTACGCCATCCCGCTCGCGAAGGAAACGCCCTCCCCGCTCGCGCCGCGTTCGGACGAAGGCGACAGCGGTCCGGCCGAAGGCGCCGAGCCCACCAAGGCCTCGAACCCCACCGGCGGCAAGCCGCCCTCGCGTCAACACACCGGCAAGGAAGAGCCGCCGCCCCAGGCCACCGGCCTCGCTGCGCCGATCCGGATCGACCTCGACGGTCTGATGGACCGCGCGGTCGCCATGCCGATCGGTCCCGCCAATATCGCCGCCCTCGATGCGCGCGGGCAGCGGATCTACTACCTGACTCAGCCGATCGGCCTGGTCGGCGGCAACCTGCCGGGCGAGGATTCGGAGTTGCACTTCTATGATCTGAAGGCGCGCAAGGATTCGACCATCGCCAGCGACGTCGACAGCTATTCCCTGTCGCTCGACGGCGAGCGGATCATGGTCAAGCAGAAAGACGCCTACACCGTCCTCGACACCAAGGCTGACGCGGCCAAGGACAAGGACACGGCCAAGAAGCTCAACCTCGACCACATGCGCGTCGAGGTCGATCCGCCGAAGGAATGGGCGGAGATGTTCAACAACGCCTGGCGGCTGGAGCGCGACCTGTTCTTCTCGAGCGAGATGAACGAGGTGAACTGGCAGGCAGTGCACGACAACTACGCCAAGCTGTTGCCAGAGCTCGGGTCTCGCGAAGACCTGAACTATCTGATCGGCCAGATGATCAGCGAACTCTCCAACTCGCACACCTATGTGGGCGACGGCGACGACGGCGACAGCCAGCCGAAGCCGAGCGCGGCGCTGTTGGGGGTCGATTGGACCGTCGATGCGGCCACCGGTCGTTACCGCATCGCCAAGATCTATCCGGGCGACAACACGCGCGAAGGCGAAGGCTATCGTAGCCCGCTGGGCGCGCCGGGGCTGGACGTGCACGAGGGCGATTATGTCCTGGCCATCAACGGAACCGAACTGCGCACGCCGGACGATCCCGACAAGCTGTTACAGTTGGCGGATGCGCAGACGACAGTGGACCTGACCATCGCCGACAGCGCCAACGGTCCGCGCCGCCACATCGTGGCCAAGCCGATCAAGAACGAGCTGTCGCTGCGCGAACAGGCCTGGATCACCCACAACCGCGACGTCGTCGACAAGCTGTCCGGCGGCAAGATCGGCTATGTCTATATGTCCGACATGGGCCAGCTCGGCCTGCAGCAGTTCATGCGGCAGTTCTACAGCCAGCTCGACCGCCAGGCCCTGATCATGGACGACCGCTGGAACGGCGGCGGCTTCATCGCGCCCTATGCGCTGGATCGGTTGCGCCGCGAACTGGTGGCGCTCGACGTCGACCGCGAACGCGCGGCGACGACCGAGCCCAACGACTTCGTCAACGGGCCGAAGGTGGCGCTATTGAACCACTGGTCCTCGTCCGACGGCGATATCTTCCCGTACTTCTTCAAGCACTATCACCTGGGGCCGCTGGTCGGCACCCGGTCGTGGGGCGGCGTGCGCGGCATCCGCGGCGAATGGCGCCTGCTCGACGGCGGCTACATCACCATTCCGGAGAGCGCACTCTATGCGCCCGACAGCCAGTGGGCGGTGGAGAACCACGGCGTCGACCCGGACGTGGAGGTGGAAGACACGCCCGCGCAACTCCTGAGCGGCCACGACGCCCAGCTGGAAACCGCCGTCGACATGCTGATGAAGCAGATCGCCGGCAAGCCCGCGGGCCTGCCCCCGCCCCCGCCGCTCAACCCGCCCTACCAACCGAGCGGCATGGTTCCGCCGCAGCCGCAGGGGAAGTAGCGGCCGGCGGCGCCCTCCTGATCTTGAGACCGACGCAGGTCGTCGCCGCGATTCGTCGTGGGATCTGACGCCTGTCGCGTGGGCGCGCAGTCTGCCGCCAGCGCCGATAGCGGCCTGGCGACGCCGCGGAACGGGGCCAAGGTAAGCCTAGACGTCCGCTGTCCTTACCGGAACCTTACGAATACCGGCGGCCCTGGAACAATGGCGGCGTTTGCCATGGTTGCAGGCGGGCGTCCCGTTGCAGACGAAGTTTCGGTTTAGGCTGAATTCCTACAGTTACCCTGACGTTGCGCGACGAAGGCGGCAGTTTTACTGGCCTTGGGTCCGAATGATGCGAAATACATCCAGATCGGTCAAGTAAACCCGTGTCCGGCGTTACCGGAATCGAACTTGGAACAGTTTGCGCGATCCGGGCTTCCCCCCGAATATTCTTGAGAAATTCTCGGCGGGACGGCCCTAACCCTTGCGTCCAAAGGCGCGGCGGTTATCCTAAAACCGGGGTTTCCGGCTGCGGCCGGAATTGTCTCCGGCCGGCTCGTCGCCGGGCCGAAATCGTCGTCTGGGGGCTTATTCATGACCACGCGCTCACCGCTCACACGCGGCCGTTCGGCCGCGCGCGCCGCAGCACGTTTTGCGCCGACGCCGCGTCGGCCGGGTCTGGGAGCCCTCGCGTCGCGCGCGGCGCTGATGCTGAGCACGGCGCTCGGCGGGGCGATCTTCATCGTCGGCGTAGAGCCGGGCACGGCTCTGGCCGCAGACGTGACCTGCTCGCCCGATAGTTCCGGCTCGACCGCCTCCGGTCCCGAGTTCTGCCAGGGCGCGGGCGACGGCATCACCTATTTCGCCAACGGCGACCTCACGGTCGTGCTGGATGGCGTCACCACCGGCAACGGGCTGACGATCAATGGTGGAATCTACAACATCACCGCCTATGACCTGTTCAACGCGGGATCGATCGTCAGCACGACGAATAATGGCGTCCAGATCACCAGCGAGGGCGGAAGCATCGCGTTCGCCACCACCCTCGGCGGAGGCACGCGCACTGGCGGTACGTTTGTCTACGGCCTGCACACCGGCGTCTACCTGAAGACCGCCGGGGCCGGAGGATCTGGCAACATCGACCTCAACCTCGGCAGCAACGCCAATGGCCGCGCCGCGGGCGTCAGGACCTACGCCTATCGCGGCGATATCAGAATCACAACAGGCGACGCCTATTCGTATAACGCCGGCGTGATCGCCCAGTCGCGCAACGGCAACATTTCGATCGTCACCTACGGCGCCATTAGGGGCGATTTCGAGGGCGACGGGCATGGTGAGGGCGTTTACGCCGAGACGGACGCCGGCAACCTCCGCATCGTAACGGAGAGCTACAGCACCGTCAGCGGCGGCGCGCTCGACAACAAAGGCGTCGTCGCCAAGACCGGCGCAGGGTCCGTCTATCTCAACCTACACGGCGCTGTGCATGAGGGCGTCTACGCGTTGGCCGAGGGCGCGGGCGCCTCGGACACCGCGATCGTCAATTTCTATAACGACGTCACCAGCACAAACGGTGATGGCGTAACCGTCAAAACCGGCGCCGGACGGGCATACGTGTACCAAATGGGTGGAACCGTCACCGCCGCGCTCGACGGCGTCAAGGTCGCGGGCGGCGCCGGCGGCATGGCGATCGGCATCTACGACATCAATGCCGGCTCGACCGGGGTCAGCGCGAGCACCGTAGGGTCGGACGGCTCCATCTTCATCCGCAGCAGCGACAGCAGCTATATCAATGCAACGTCGGGCGCCGGCATCTCGGCGACTGCCGGCGCCGGTTACATCAAGATCAATACAGCAGGCTCCGGCCAGGGCGGCGTGATCATCTCCGGCGCCGACGGCATCGACGCCACCGTCGGGGCATCGACGCACAGCCAGGCAATCGACGTCTACTGGAACGGGTCGATCGACGCCGGCGGCGCGGGTGTAAACGCGAACGCGAGCGCAGGCGCCATTTCGGTCACGGTGACCGGCGACATCACCGCCGGCGGAGGCGGCATCGAGGCCTTCACGGGCGGAGCGACGGCCGCCGACACGACCACCGTCAACATTTCCGGAAACATCAACAGCGGGAGCGCGGGCGTCTTCGCCGAAGCCTCCGCGGGCCTGGTCTCAGTCTATCAGAGCGCCGGCTCGATTAGCGCCGGGACCACGGGCATCGAAACCTTCGGCGGCGCGGGCGGCATCTACGTGCACGCTGTAAACGTGAGCGCGGCGGGGACCGCCATCTACGCCTCTACCGGAACGACGGCGGGATCGATCGACATCCAGACGAGTTCGGACGCCTATATCCACGGCGCCGGCCCGGCCATCACGGCCACCGTCAATACGGGCGCGATCACCATCAACGGCGGCGGCGCGATCGTCTCCGACAACGGCTACGGAATCCAGGTCTTCGCGGGCGCGTCCACCCACAGCCAGGCCGTCGACGTCTATTGGGCCGGTTCGATCACGGCGGCGGACTCCGGCGTGGAGGCGAGCGCCGCGGACGGCGCGGTTGCGGTGACCGTGACCGGCGACATAACGGCGGGCGCTAGCGGGGTCGTGGCAAACGCCGCGGGCGTAGCGGCGGGCGACACCGTAACGGTGACCCTCTCGGGCAATGTCACAGGCGTCAATGGGGTCATCGCCGACGCACACGGCGGCCTGGACTCCGTCAACCAGACCGCCGGGTCGATCACGGGCGCCGGAGACGGCATACTGGCCGTCGGCGGCGCGGGCGGCGTCTATGTGCACGCCGTCAACGTCAGCGGCGGGACGAACGGCGTCTATGCCACGACCTATGGCGCCTCGGGGTCGATCGACATTCAAACGAGTTCGGACGCGTACATCCAAAGCGGCACGGGCGCGGGCGTCGAGGCCCGGGCGGGCACGGGCGCTGTCACCATCGACGGCGGCGGCGCGATCGTATCCGGAAGCCACGGCCTCTATGCAAGCGTCGGGGCCTCGACCCAGACCCAGGCCATCAGCGTCAACTGGGATGGCTCGATCGACGCGGGTGGCTCGGGCGTAAGCGCGAACGCCCTGGATGGCGATATATCGGTGACGGTCGGGGGCGACGTTACGGCCGGCACCTCGGGGGTGACCGCGCTCGCGTTCAACGGCGCCGCATCGGTTACCACGACCGGCGACATCACCGCGAATTCCGGCGGAATCTTTGCTTTCTCCGGCGGCACAGCCGCCACCGATACGGTGACGGTGAACGCATCGGGCAATATCACCACGACGAGCGGGAACGGGATCTACGCGGAGGGCCACGGCGGCTTGGTCTCCGTCGAGAGCTCGGGGACCATTTCCGGATACGGCGGCATAAGAGCGTCGGGCGGCGCGGCGGGCGTCTATGTGAGCGCCGTCGACGTCGACGGCGCCGGTCGGGGCATCTACGCGTCGACCTACGGCTCCTCGGGGTCGATCAACATCCAGACGAGCCCGGACGCTTATATTCACGGTGGAACCGGCGCGGCCATCCAGGCGAGAGCCGGCACGGGCGACATCACGATCGACGGCGGCGGCGCGATCGTATCGAAATATAGCGACGGCATCGACGCCACCACGGGCGCCTCGACCGGGCAGGCCATCGACATCTATTGGGCGGGCACGATCAATGCGGCCGGCGTCGGCGTCAACACCAGCGCCACCGATGGCGCCGTTTCGGTAACGGTGACCGGTGATATTGCGATCGGTCAGAGCGGCGTACAGGCGGTCGCTTCGGGATCGGCAGCGGGTGACACCGCATCGGTGATCGTCGCTGGAAACGTCACCAGCACAAGCGGCGATGGCGTCTTTGCCACCGGCCACACGGTGTCCGTCAGCCAGACCGGTGGAACCATCAACGCGCACGTCGACGGAATTCTCGCCGCCGGCGCCGGCGGCGTCTATGTGTACGCCGGCAACATCACGGCCGCCATCACGGGCGTCTACGCCACGACTTTCAACAGCGCCGGCTCGATCGATATCGAGACAGGTTCTGACGTCTACATTCATGCCGGCACGGGCAGCGGGATCTTGGCAAGGACCGGGACCGGCGCCGTCACCGTCGACGGCAGCGGCGCGATCGTGACCGGCGGCAACGACGGGCTCGCCGCCGTCGTGGGCGTTTCGACCTATACCCAGGCCATCGACATCGACTGGGACGGGTCGATCACGTCAGCAGGAACGGGCGTGTACGCCGGCGCCCACGCGGGCGACGTCGCGGTGACGGTGACCGGCAACGTCGTCGCAGGTCATTCCGCCCTGTACGCCTTCACCCTTTCGGGCAATGTGAGCGTGACTGCCGGCAACGTCACCGGCGGAACAGGGTCTGGTATCGAGGCCATTGCCAAGGCAGGCGCGGGCGACGTCACGGTGACGGCGTACGGCTCGGTCACCACAACCGGTGGCATTGACGGCATCTTCGCCAGCGCCGACGGCGGGGGCAATGTCACGGTCACAGTCGATGGCGCCGGCTCCAACGTCAATGGCCACAGCCGTTACGGCATCGTCGCGCAAACCTACGGCGGCAACGTCAAGGTCACGACCAGCGGCGACGTGACCGGCGCGACCGGCGGCATCTACAGCTTCAGCTACGGCGCCGGCAATATCGACATCGACGTCGCCGGCAACACGAGCGGCCACAGCAACCGCGGCGTCGGCGCGCTGGAGGCCGACGCCCCCAGCACCGGGAACATCCGGATCGAAGTCGACGGAACGTCCTACGGCGGCAAGTACGGGGTCTATGCACACAACGCCGGGTCGGGTTCGGTCGGCGTCTACACCAACGGGGCCACCGGCCATCTGGACCGGGGCATTCTGGCCTATGCCGCCTCAGGCGCGGTGACGGTGCAGGACACGGGCAACGTCTCGGGCGCCGAGGACGGCGTTTACGCGATCAGCAAGGGCGCCTCCGACGTTACCGTCAGCCTCGACAACACGACCGGCCTCACCGGCGACGGCCTCTACGCGACCAGCCAGGGCGGCAACGTCGCCGTCACCCTGAGCGGCAACGCCAGCGGTGGACAGTACGGCATCCTCGCCACCACCAACGCTTCGGGCTCGGTCCACATCGCGGCGGGTGCGGACGTCTATATTCACGGCGGGACGGGTCCGGGCATCAAGGCTACGACCGACACCGGCTATGTCGCCATCACCGGCGGCGGTGCGATCGTTTCGGGCGCCAAGGACGGCATCGACGCCACCGTCGGCGCATCGACCTACAGCCAGGCTGTCGACATCGACTGGGACGGCACGATCTCCGCCGGTGGCTACGGCGTGAAGACGATCGCCACCGACGGCGACGTCTCGGTGACCGTGACGGGGCAGATCGTCTCGACGCAGGGCGGCGTGCAGGCGACCGCCGACTATGGAGCGGTGACCGTGAACACCGGCGCCATTGCCGCGGCACACCACGACGGCGTCTTCGCCTATTCCAAGGGCGGCGTCGGCGATGTGACCGTCACCGCCAGCGGCGCGGTCTATGCCGCGACCGGCTTTGCGGGCATCGCCGCGACCAACCTGAACGGCGGAAACACCAGCGTCACGGTCAGCGGCGCGGGATCCAACGTCTACGGCCGCACCTACGGCATCGTCGCGCAGTCCGCCGGGGGCAATGTCGGCGTCACCACCAGCGGCGACGTCAAGGGGGGCCATTCCGGCCTCTACAGCTACACCGACGGCGCGGGCGGCATCGCCGTCAAGGTCGGCGGCAATGTGGCCGGCTATGGCTATCGCGGCGTCAATGTCCTCGAGTTGGGCGCCGGCAGCACCGGCAACATCCGGGTCGAGGTCGACGGAACCACCCTCGGCGCCGTGGACGGCGTCTATGCGCGCAATGCGGGGGCGGGTTCGGTCGGCGTCTATACCAACGGCGTGACGGGGAGCACGGGCCTGGCCCTCTCGGCCTATGCGGCGCAGGGCGCGGTGACCGTGCAGGACACCGGTAATGTCATCGGCCACACGGTCGGCGTCTCAGCGATCAGCAACGGCGCCGGCGACGTCAGCGTCAGCCTCTACAATGTCAACGCCGCCACCGACGACGGCGTCTTCGCGGTCAGCGAAGGCGGTAACGTCAGCGTTACGGTCAACGGCTCCGTCTCAGCCACCGGAGGAAGCGCCACACAGTATGGCGTCCACGCGTCGACGACCGGAGCCGGCGCCATCACGGTGAAGACCTACGGTTCGGTCGCGGCCCGCGACGGCGCGATCACGGCGCTCGGCGGAAACGGGACGGTCTCGATCTACGCCTACGGCGGCATCGACGGCGATTCCAATACCGACGGCGCGGGCGACGGCGTCCACGTCCAGACGAACGCGGGCGCGATCGACATGACCCTTGGCGCAAGCGCCAAGATCGCGGGCGACACCGCCACGGCGATCTACGCGCTTTCCATCGGCGCCAACACCGGCGGCATCAGTATCGACGACCAGGCCGACATCGGCAATTTCGCCGGCGACGTCGGCGCGGGCGTGCGGGTCAATATGGCCTCGGGCGCAGCCACCGGCGCGATCGACGTCACCCTGGGCGGAAACCTCTACGCCTACGGCGACGGGGTGAGGATCGACAATGCGGGAACCGGCAATGTCAGCCTGACCACCGAAAACGTTCACACCTACGCCAACGGCATCGTCATTCTCTCCAGCGGCGGCGGCAACGTCACGGTGAACAGCTATGGCACGGTGACCGGCGCCGGCGGATTCGGCGCCGGTCTCTCCGTCACGGGCGGCGCGGGTTCGATCGATGCGACCTTCGGCGAGGCAGTCTACGGCAGCACCACCGGGATCAGCGCTCATACGACGAGCGGAGATATCAGTGTCACCGTCGAGTACGGCGGCGTGGTCGCTGGCGCCGGCGACGGCGTGCGCGCCGTCAGCGGGACCGGTTCTATCTATATCAACACCGACAACGGCAATGTGAGCGCCACCGGCGGAACGGGCATTCTCGCCCAAACCACGCTCGGCGGCGACGTGACCATCTACGGGTACGGCGTCAGCGCCAGCAAGGACGCTATCACGGCTTCGACGACCGGCACGGGCAACGTTTCGGTCAGGGTCTACGGCGACGTACACGCGGGTGTCGGGACCGCGACGGCATACGACGGTGTGTGGGTCACGACCGACTCGGGCGCAATCGGCGTCTATACCGGCAACATCACCGCCACCGGCGAAGGCGTCTTCGCCCACGCGTCGAGCGGCGACATCAACGTCAGCACCGGCGACATCGACGCCGGCCTGCGCGGGGCGTATGCGGCCACCTCCGGCAACGTCACCGTGCGGACCGGCAACGTCTCCGCCGGCGGGATTGGCGTCGTAGGACTTTCCACGGCCACGGGCTATGTCGGCGTCTCGACCGGCGGCGTCTATTCCAAGACCGGCGCCGAGGCGGTGCTGGGCCGCAGCTACGGCGGCGACGTGAGCGTCTCGACCTTCGGCAATGTGACCGCCAAGGCGGGAACCGGCGCGGTCGGGGTCACCACCGGCGCCGGCAACCTCAGCTTCTATACCGCCGCGGGCTATGCGATCAGCGCGACCGGCGACGGTCTCTACGGCCACACCGACACCGGCAACATCACCGTGATGTCGAGGTCCGACATCACCGCTGATCCCGGCATCCACATGGCGACCGGCGGGTCCGGGGTCATCAACGTCCAGTCCTACGGCAACATCCTCGCCAAGAACGGCGGCGTCGTCACCTCGACGGTCGATGGCTACAACAAGGTCTACGTTCACGGAACGATCACCGGCGACAGCGATCTGAACAACACCGGCGACGGCGTCCACGCGATTACGTCGGGAGCAGGCGCCATTCTTGCGCACACCTATGCGGGCGGCGATATCTCCGGCGATAGCCAGCGCGGGATCTACGCCGACGCGAGCGGCACGGGCGCCTATGTGAATGTGATCAACGACGGCAACATCGGCTCGAACAGCAAGGCGGTGGCGAGCGAGGGCATCGACGCCTGGATTACCGGCGGCGCCGGCGCGACCGGGAATGTCTCGGTTACCGGGTCGGGGAATGTCTACGCGACGAGCCGCGGCGTCTACGCCTTCGACAATGGTACGGGTACGATCACCATCCACGAGTCAGGCAACATAACCTCCACCGGTGCTCAGGCCCTCGTGGCGGTCGGCTACGGCGGCGAAGTCTCAGTCTACAGCTCCGGCGTGATCCAAGCCGCGGGTAGCGGCATCTACGCCCGCCACAACGCACTTGCCGGCGGCGTCGACATCACCAATGACGGATCGGTGGGATCGAGCACGAGCTATGTCGGCGGCTTCGGCATCTACGCACGCAACTTCGGCGGCGGAACCGGCGCGGTTTCGGTAAGTGGTACGGGAAGCGCCTACGGCGTTGCGGGCGGCCTGCGAACCTTCAACAATGCCACGGGCGGCACGACCATCGACGTGTCCGGAAATATTTATACCGGCGGCACAGGCGTCACGGCTACGGACTCCGGCGGCGGCGCTCTGAGCGTTACGACCGGGAACATCACCGCAGCAAGCAACGGCGTCTACGCCTTCGCTGCGGGCGGCGCGGGCGCTTTGAGCGTCACCAGCAACGGACTGGTCGCCGCAGCCAGCAACGGCGTGGTCGCCATGCAACACGACACCGGCGGCCTGACGGTCACCGAAGCCGGCGGGATCAGCGGCGTGGCGGCGAGTACGGGCATCCTCGCCATCGACTATGCCGCCGGCGGAGACGTGGCCATCCACGCGACAGGCGATGTAGGATCTAGTCTCGATCATGTCGGCGGCTATGGTCTTTACGTCCGCATTGCGGGCGGCGGCACGGGCGCCGTGAGCGTCGACGGCGCCGGAAACATCTACGCCGACGGCAAGGGCCTGCGCGTCTTATCCAACGCCGCGGGCGATGTCACAGTCGACCTGACCGGCAACGTCACCGCGGGCGACACCGGCGTGGTCGCCGGCGACAGCGGCGGCGGCAGCGTTCACGTGACCACCTCAGCGGTAACTTCGGTTGGCGGCGGCGTCGCGGGCTACGCTACAGGGGGCGGAACAGCGGCGGTGACGGTCACCACCACCGGCCTGGTCGATGCACACGGCGCCTATGGCGTCTCTGTCCAGACCAACGGCACGGGCGGCATCGTCGTCAACGAAAACGGCGGCGTATCGGGCGCGACCTCCGGCGCCGGCGTGTACGCCCTCGACTATGGCCTGGCGGGCGACGTCAAGGTCCACGTGGGCGGCGACATCGGCTCCACGACCGACGCCGTGGGCGCCAGCGGCGTGTACGCGAAGATCGCGGGCGGCGGCGGCGCCAGCGGCGTCACCATCGACGGCGCGGGCGATATTTACGCCGCCGGCGCCGGCATTCGGGTCGCCACCACCGCGTCCGGCACGGTGTCGATCAACTCGACCGGCGCGATCACGGCCCTCGCTGACGGCGTGCACGTCAATGCGACGGGCGGCGGCGACACGTCGATCAGCCTGGGCGGCAACGTCACGTCGACCGGCGCCATGGGCGTCTACGCCTACGGAATCGGCGGCGACGTCGCGGTGACCGTGGCCGGCAAGCTGTCCGCCGCGAGCGTGGGTGTCGACGCAATGTCATCCAGCGGCACGATCACCCTGGTCACCCACGACATCGACGCGCAGTTGCAAGCCATCCACACCTATAGCGGCGGCGGCGACATCGCCATCTCGGCCTACGGCAACGTGACCTCGCACATGGACGCGGGCATTTTCGCCCAGGTAAAAGCCGGCGGCGCGGGAAACATCGTCGTCAACGGGGACGCCAACGTCTACGCACAGACCTTCGGCGTCGTAACCTACAACAACGGAACGGGCGGAGCCGCCATCGACCTCGGCGGTAACGTGACCGCCGGTGGGGACGGCGTGCGGGCGTTCGACCTGGGAACCGGCGACGTGAGCATCACGACCGGTGGCGCGATCCACGCCGGCGGTGTCGGCCTCTACGCCCTGAACCTGGGCGGGGGCGCGGGGAATGTGACGGTCGCGGCGGGCGGCGACGTGGGCTCCGCAATCGATCCGGTCGGCGCTGCGGGCATCCGCGCGGAGATCGTGGCGACCGGAACAGGCGCGATTTCGGTCAGCGGAGCCAATATCTACAGCCACGGCGCCGGCGTGTACGCCTATGACAGGGCGACGGGCGGCATTCAGGTGGACCTGAGCGGCAACGTCACCTCGGCGACCGGGTCGGGCTTGACTGTGTTCGAGACCAACGGCGGCAATGTCTCGGTCGGAGTCGGCGGCGCGATATCGGCGGCGGACGGGTACGGCGTCTGGGCGTTGGCCAACAAGGGCGGCAGCGTGACCGTCACCGTGAACGGCGACATCAACTCGGACCTGACCGGCGTGCATGCGCACACGCTCTACGCGGCCGCAGTCACCGTGAACGTCGGCGCGGTCACCAGCACCGGTGGATCGGGGGTCACGGCCTATACGCCCCAGGGCGACGCCTATGTACATGCGACCGGCGCGGTGTCGGGCGCGGAGTACGGCATCGCGGCGTACGGTGGCGGCGGGGCTACGGTAAAGGCCGACGGAGATGTTGTCGCCTTGAGCTTCGCCGCCATTTCGGCGCGCGCGAACGCCGGCGCGGCCTATGTCTACGCGGGCGGCAACGTCACCGGCGGCACGTTCGGCATCCAGTCCGTCGCAGGTGGGGCGACCGGCGACGCCACCGCGATCGCCAAGGGCTCCGTGACCAGCGACCTGTACGGCATCGTCGCCGTTACCGCCGGAACCGGCAATGTCTCGATCGCGGTTGATGGCTTGGTGACCGCGGCCAACGACGCGGTCTACGGGCGAGCCGCAGGCGCGGGCGCCGTCGTCATCGACACCGGCGCGGTGCTGTCCACCGGCGCACGCGGCGTCTATGGCCGCTCGGCCGGCGCGGGCGGGATCACCATCCACACGGCGGGCGACGTGGGCGCCTACGGCATCGCGGTCGGCGCTGACGCCTACGGCGGCGGCAACATCGTCATCACCACTGCGGGCGACGTACTCAGCACACATAGTCAAGGCGTATTCGCCGTCTCCACGGGCGGCGGCGTCTCGATCAAGGCCTATGGCGACGCAACCGGCGCCACCGGCGGCCTGGTCGCGTCGAGCACGGCGGGCGACGTCACGGTCACGGCGCTCGGCAACGTGGTCACCGTCTCGGGCGCGGGCCTGATCGGCATGAGCGCGGGATCTGGCGACGTCACCCTGACCACCGCGGCGGACAAGACCATCACCGCGACCGCGGGCGACGGCCTCTATGCGCGTACGGCCGACGGCGACATCGTCGTCAACTCGCACGCAGCGATCTACGCCGACCCGGGCATCAACGTCGCGGCCAGCGGCGCGGGCGACGTGACGGTCAACTCCTACTCGACCATCCAGGCGCTCGACGACGCGATCCTGTCGGAGACCGTCGATGGCGACGACAAGGTCTACGTCCACGCCTCAATCGAGGGCGACCACGACAACGACGGGACCGGCGCTGGCGTGATGGCGTCGGCGACCGGGACTGGGTCGGTGCTGGTGTCGCTCGATGCGGGCGCGAACATCACGGGCCATAACAGCGTGGGCGTGTTCGCGGCGGCCGACGGCGGCGGCTCGGTCACCGTGCACCTGATGGGCGACATCGGCTCGAGCACGACGCCGATCGCCGGCGCCGGCGTCTATGCCTCGGGCGCTGGCGGCTCGGGCCTGGTCAGCGTGGACGGCGACGGCGCCATCTTCGCGACCGGCGCCGGCCTGATCGCCAAGGCGGCGGGGACCGACGAATCGGTGAGCGTCGGCGGGACCAACACCATCACCGCCGGCGGCGTAGGCCTCTACGCCGCGACGCTCGGCGCGGGAACCGGAACGGTCATCATCGACAATACGGCGTCGATCACCGCAACCGCCGGCGGCGTCTTCGCCTATGCGGGCAACGCGGCCAACACCGGGCTTGTCTCTCTCACGGACAGCGGCGCGATCGAGACCTCGGGCACGGCGCTGATGGCGGTGAGCAAGGGCTCGGGCGGCGTCTTGGTGGAAGATACGGCCGCGATCGACGGCAACGCCAGCTTCGGCATCGTCGCCGAGGCGCTGGGCGGCGGTTCGGCCGTGGCGCACCACGACGCCGACATCGGGTCGGACGGCCATTACGTGCACGGTGACGGCGTCTACGCCGAGGTCGGCGCTGGCTCCGGCGCGGTGAGTGTGGACGGGACCGGGCGGATCTGGGCCGCGGGCTACGGTATCGACGCCTTCAACACGGCGGCTACGTCGAACGCGGCGATCAGCGTGACCTCGACCACCGTCATCATTTCCGGCGAGAGCGCGATCCGCGTGAACGGCGCGGGGACCGGCGATTCGACGCTCTATGTCTCTTCGACCGCCGGTCTCTATTCGATGAGCGGCGACGCCATCGACGTGGAGCAGACCAACGCGGCCAACACCGGCGCGGTCACAGTCACCTCCAGCGCCGATACGATCGGCGGCGACGCGGGCGTACGGCTGGCCAACGCGGGTACGGGCGGCGCCAGCTTCACCAACGACGGCGCCCTCGTTCAGGGCGCCAAGTACGGCGTGTTCGCCGATACCGCGACCAGCGTCACCGTCAACAACGACGGAGAAGGCGTCATCAAAGGCGGCAACGGCTTCGCCATCGACGTGACCGGCGGCGGGGCGACGATCAACAACACCGCCAAGGCGCAGATCGTGGGCTACGCCCACTTCGGCGACGGCGCGACCACGGTCAACAACGCGGGCGTCTGGTGGGCGTATGGCGACACCACCTTCGGCGCCGCGGCCGACACCGTCAACAATGCGGGCGCGATCATGGTCGCGCCGTTCTCGACCACCGGAGTCTCGGTGAGTTGGACGGGCCTGGAGGCGTTCAACAATCAGGGCGGCCTGATCGACCTGCGCAACGGTCATGCGGGCGACGTGCTGAACCTGGGCAACGCGGCGTTCGCAGGATCGACGGTGGGCGGCAGCGCGTCCCGGTTGGCGTTCGACGCCAGCTTGACGCCGACCCTCGCCAGCGACTCGCTCGTCATCGGCGCAGCGTCGGGCGTAACCGAGATCTCGATCCACGACGTCGCGCCGGGCACGCTCGGCGCGATCAACCTTACCGGCGTGACGCTGGTCAATGCGACCTCGGGCACGGGCTCGGAGTTCGAACTGGCCGGCGGTCCGATCCACAAGGGCTTCGTCGTCTACAAGCTGATGTTCGAGGCGGCGACATCGGATTGGAACCTCGTCGGCCTGCCCGGGCAAACCGGCTATGAACTGCTGAAGGTTCCGACCGCGGTGCAGGATTTCTGGCGCCGCGGCGCCGACGCCTGGTCATCGCGCGAACAGACGATCCGCGACAGCCTCTGGGGCTCAGCCACGCCGACGCGCGGCGAAGGCTGGGAGCTGTGGGCGCAGGGCGACATGGGCAACGAGAAGAAGGGCGGCGCCGAGTCCTTCGCGGTCACCGGCGGCACGACCGTACAGAACCTGGGAACGAGTACCGAGTGGGGCGGCTTCCAGGCCGGCGTCGACGACCGCGTGGGCGACCACTGGCTGTGGGGCTTGACCGCGGGCTTCAACGACCAGACCACGCGCTTCCACGCCGACGGCAACGGCCTCGACATCACCGGCGTGAACCTGGGCGTCTACGGCGGCCTGACCGCTGGACGGTTCTTCCTGAACGGCCTCCTGGACACCAACTTCGACCGGGTCCTGGCCAACATGCACAGCTTCCCGGCGATGGACACATTCAGCGCGCGCACCTACGGCGCCAAGCTGGAGACCGGCTTCCGTCTCGGCGGTCCGGGATTCTACATCGAGCCGCTGGCGGACATCGCTTGGAACAACAGCCACATCGACCACGCCAACTTCCCGATCCTGGCCACCGACTTCAGCTGGAGCGACGCAACCAGCGTGCGCGGGTCGGTGGGTGCGCGCGTGGGCGGTCAGATCGGTCCGGTCATGCCCTACGTCGGCCTGTTCGCGGTGAACGAGTTCGAAGGCGACAACCGCATGACCATGATGACCGGCGGCGGCTGTCCGGCCGCCTGTACGGGCGTCAGCGACCTCAAGCCCGGGACCTACGGCAAGGCGGACGTCGGCTTCACCACCACCAGCTGGAACGGACTGGAGGGCTTCGCCAAGGGCGAATTCGAGTTCGCCAACCACTCGAACGGCTTCAACGGCAGCCTCGGTGTGCGCTGGAGGTGGTAAGCCGCGACCTGGGCCGACCGGCGCCGGGGTGAACGCCGGCGTCATGATGTCGTGTGCTAACCGGGTAGCGCCAGGGGCTTGGCGCGGAAGATCAGGCCCCAGTCGCCGATCTCGGCGGTCATGGTGGCGGCGGTGAGTTCGATCAGGTTCGACACGGAGGCGAGCGTGGTCAGGCGCGAGCGGTCCTCCAGCGTCGCACGCAGGTCGGTGAGATCGTCGACCATAGAGCGCGAGGCATTTGCGCGGCGGTGATACTCGCCGTACTCGCGCAGGCCCAGGCACGCGGCGCCCAGCGCGGGCAGCACGCCGCCCAGGAATGTCGCCAGGCTCGCGATCGGGCCGTCGACGATCTCGCCGAACGCAGCGGGCGCCGCGAGGGCGACGAGCTTCGCGGCCAGGAACGCCACCCCCACGACGATGGTCACGATCAGGGTTGCGGCCCCCAGAGTCTCCAACCAGTCGTGCACCCGGCGCATGCGCTCGGCGTTCCCGCGATGATAGCCGATCTGGTCGTTCAATTCGCAGCGGTTGAGGGCGTCGATGGTCATGGTCAGGTACGCCGCGTCCACCCGCGCCGTCGGCAAGCCCACCTCGCGCGAAACAGCGCGGAAATACCACGCTTCCCAGTCCTGGTTTACGCCGCCCGACGCGCCGTGCGCGCCGCCACTCTTCACGCCGGTGGCGCCGACCAGCACGAACAGCCGCAACAGCCGAAGCCGCTCGGCGAGGTCGCGATAGCTGACCCACCGGTCGTGCGCCGAACGCATGCGGGCGACCGCCGTATTGACGACCATCACGGTCAACACGATCAGCTCGGCGAACACCGCGACGGGCTTGAGGACGTGGAATACGTTCGGCGGCGGCAGAACGCCCAGAAGCGCGAGCGTTACCGCGGCCGGCGCCAGGGCGAAGTTCAGCACGCTCGCCGAGCGGTGGCGCTCGCCATAGTGGGTCGCCAGTCCGTCGGCCCACGCGAAGGCGTCCACCAGCCGCGTGCGCGCCGCGGCGGGAAGGCCCTTTGCGTAGGCGCCGCAGACGGCGACGAACGGCGCCCAGCGCTCGTCCGCGCGCGCCTTGAACCGTTGCGGCGGCGCAGCGACGCCGCCGGCCCCGGAAAGCCGAAGAAGGAGACGATAGGCGACGAAACGGCGGCGCCAGTTCTCGTCTTCGCCGAAGAACCGTTCGAGTTTCTGAAGCGCGCCGGGTCGACTGTCCGCAACGCTCGCCGGCGCGGCCAGCAGCGACGCGATCAGGTCGCTGAGGGACGCGAGGTCGATTTCCGGCGCGGCGGCGGCGAGGTCGGGCGCGGTTGTCGTCGGCGACATCGGGCGCCGTTCGACAAGGCGGGGGCGCGGATCGGCAGGATCGATCCAGATCACCGGGATGTCGCCATCGATCGCGGTCTGCACGATCTCGGCGGTGCCGCCGCGGCCGCTGGCGGGCTTGCCATCCCACATCGCAATCAGCACGTCGCATTGGCGCAGCACCATCAGGCCCGCCGCTTCGTAGGCGCGCTCGGGGTGCAGGCGCGAGCCGTCCAGTTCGAAGACCGCCTGCGCGGACTGTAACAACGCGGCGAACTCAGCCTGGGCGGCGGGGTCCTTGAAATCGGCGGCGTAGTCGTCGCGGGAAAACGGAAGCGGACACTCCAGCGTCCACCCCGCCGCCAGCGCCGCGCGCGCGACGATGCGATCGGATCCTTCCGCCAGCGGTGAGACCAACCTGAACTCGGGCGCTTCGTCGGAGAACACCGGCGCGCCCCCCGCTTGCATCGCCGCCGCCGCCGCCGCGATCTCGCCCAACAGCTGGCCCACACGCTGCTCCAGCGCCGGCGCCGACGCTTGCGGCAACCCGCCTGGCCGATGCCCGCTGACGCCGACCCGCAACGTCAACCGAGGCCGAGGCGGTCCGCTTTCCGCGTTGCTGTCCGTCACCGCCGCCGACTCCCCTGCTCCAGGTCTCTCTAGCCGATGCGGCGTCGTCCGTCCTTCTTGCTACCGTCCCGGCTTCCGTTCGGGCCGGGATCTGGGTCCGATCGAGTCGTCCCATGCAGGGGCTTTATAGATAGTTGACTCCGGCAACTATCTTCTCATAGTCTGGCGCTATGAGCATTCATCAGGCCGAGATAGAGGCCGTTCGCGCGTTCAACCGCTTCTATACGCGTCGAATCGGGGTGCTGGACGACCGTTTCCTCGACAGCGCGTTCTCGCTCAGCGAAGTGCGGGTTCTCTATGAACTTGCCCACCGCGACGCGCTGACCGCGGGGACATTACAGACAGACCTGGACCTCGATCCCGGCTACCTCAGCCGCATGTTGAAGCGCTTCCGCATCGATGGGCTGGTGGACCAGACCCCCGATCCGGACGACACGCGCCGGCGGATTCTAAAACTCACCCACAAGGGGCGCACAGCCTTCGCGCCGCTCGACCGGCGCCAGCGGGATCGCGTCGAAGCCATGCTCGCGCCGCTCCCCGCCGCGTCGCGTGACCGGTTGTCCGAAGCGATGGGCTCACTGATTCAGGTGCTCGGCGATAACAGCGCGCCGGTGCGACTGCGCGCGCACGGTCCCGGCGACATGGGCTGGATCGTCAAGACGCACGGAGAGCTCTACGCGCGCGAATACGGCTGGGATGAGCGTTTCGAGGGCCTGGTCGCGCGAATCTGCGCCGACTTCATCGAGCGCTTCGACCCGGTGCGCGAGCACTGCTGGATCGCTGAACGCGCGGGCGTGGCGCTGGGCTGCGTCATGCTGGTTCAGCATCCCGACCACGCCGATACCGGCAAGCTTCGCCTGTTGCTGGTCGCGCCCTGGGCGCGCGGACTGGGCCTGGGCTCTCGCCTTGTGGAGACCCTGCTAAGGCGCGCGCGAAAAATCGGCTACCGCCGGGTCGTATTATGGACCAACGACGTGCTGGTTTCGGCGCGTCGGATCTACGAGGCGAAGGGATTCGAACTGACGGAAGAGCAGCCCCACGAAAGCTTCGGCAAACGGCTTGTCGGCCAGACCTGGCGTCTCGACCTCGGCTAGCTGTCGTTTCCAAAGTTCAATGTTCATCAACGAACTTTGCATAGGCGCACTTCCGGGTTTGACCCTTACAGCTTTGGCGGCGCCTGAAACTGGGCTGGCGTATAAGCCTTCCTCAGCGACCGTTCCTCAAACATGTCGTGGGACGGCACAGTATGTAAGACGGCAAAGATAGTCTGGTGGAGAATGACCCTGTCGGCCGGGCGCGTTGCGTAAGGTGAAGTGTCGTACCAGGTCTCGCCCACGACAATTCCTTCCTTGTCGACGTCGTAGACGCGGGCGGTCTGGCCGACGACAAGCCGAATCCGGTCCGCCCTGCCCCACGGCGTATCGACGAGGCCGAGGTAGGCCGCGCTCTTGAACCGTTCAGTGGTGTCGATGCCGCAGGTGTAACGCCCGACGCTCGCGCCGGCGTGTCGTCCTTTAGGATCATTGGATATCGCAACACCACGTCCACTGCCGCAATCGGCGATCGAACGGTGCTCCCACCCCTCAAGACGCGCGCGATCACCGTCGTGGAACCGCGCCCTCCACGGGTTCGGCGGAGAACCGTCTTCACCTTTGATCCAATTCCACACGTACGTGGTATACGTCGCGCGGGTCGTCTTGGTGCGCTGTACGACCTCCCAAACCTTGTCGCGCAATGCGCTCCGCGCATCGCTCGCACCGGTGCTGGTAAGAGCGGCGACCCCGGCGATGATTCCAATGCACATCCGCGCTGACGCCGGCGACATTCGGGACCCTCTACGCCTCGCGCCCAAGGTTCAAGTTGAACAGCCGGTGGTGCTCGTCGATCGCGTAGCCGTCGGTCATGCCGGCGATATAGTCGCAGACCAGGCGCGCGCGGCCCTCGAGATCGGCGGTCTGAGCGTTCGCGTACCACTCCGGCGGCAGGACCTCGGGTTCTTCGGTGAACAGGGCGAACATGTCGGAGAGGATCCGCTTGGCCTGGCTGCGCATGCGGTTGACGCGGAAGTGGCGGTACATGCGCTCGTGCAGGAACATGCGCAAACGCGACAGATCCTCGAACACGCTTTCGGAGAAGGCGACGAGGGTGCGGGGCGCGATGCGCACATCCTCGGCGGTCGCGATCTTCCCGTCGCGCACGCGGCGTTCGGTCTCGGCCAGCACGTCGCCGATCATGAAGCCGATCATCCGGCGCACCGCTTCCAGCCGCGTCATCCGGGCGTCGAGGTCGGGCCAGTCCGTCTTCACACCGTGCAGCACCGGGCCTATCAGCGGCACGTCGAGCAAATCCTCGATGGTGAACAGGCCCGCCTGCAGCCCGTCGTCGACGTCGTGGTTGTTGTAGGCGATGTCGTCGGCGATGGCGCCGATCTGCGCCTCCGCCGACGCGTAGGTGCCGGGACGCAGGTCCTGGTGGCGGTTGTAGGCGGCGACCGCGCTCCACGCCGGCTCCCACAGGCGGTCCATCACCGGGCCGTTGTGCTTGACGATGCCTTCGAGCGTTTCCCACGTCAGGTTCAGGCCGTCGAAGGCGGGATAGCGACGTTCCAGCTCGATGACGATACGGAAGGTCTGGACGTTGTGATCGAAGCCGCCGAGGCCCTCCATGCAGCGCTTCAACTCGTCCTCGCCCGCATGACCGAACGGCGGGTGGCCCAGGTCGTGGGCCAGGGCCACCGTCTCCGCCAGGTCGTCGTCGAGGCCCAGAGCGCGGGCCAGCGACTTGGCGATCTGCGCCACCTCCAGCGAGTGGGTCAGGCGGGTGCGGTAGTAATCGCCCTCATGCGCGACGAAGACCTGGCTCTTCCCCTTCAGCCGGCGGAAAGCGGTGCAGTGGATAATGCGGTCGCGGTCGCGGGCAAAGGCGGTGCGGGTGGCGCTGGGCGCTTCCGGGTGCAGCCGTCCCACGGACCGGGCGGGGTCCTCGGCATAGGTGGCGCGGGGCCTGGGCGTCATAACGGGCGCGTTCAAGGGACCTCCGGTCGCGGCAGGTCTTTTCCACCGGCCGCTGCGATCTCATATAGTCTCACGTGACGCTTGTGCAGCCGGAGCGCAAAGAACCCGTGACAACCCCAAGAACCAGCCAGGTGACCCTTTCCGAAGCCGCATCCCGACGGATCGCCGCCCTGGGCGCGGCGCAGGGGCGGGCGCTGAAGCTGCGCGTGGCGGTGGACGGGGGCGGCTGCTCGGGCTTCCAGTACCGCTTCGACCTGGTCGAGACGGCCGAGCCGGACGACCTGGTGGTCGCGCGCGACGGGTCCGAGGCCCTGATCGATCCCATTTCGCTCCCCCTGGTCGCGGGGTCGGAGATCGACTTCGTGGACGAGCTGATCGGGGCGCAGTTTCGGGTGCACAATCCCCTGGCCAAGATGAGCTGCGGCTGCGGGGTAAGTTTCTCCATCTGACCACCGCGCGACTCGCGCGATGATGCCCCACGGGTCGGAGGACTCCAGGGAGCCGCGCATGGAATTGCTATACGGGATTCCCGCCGTCCTGTTGCTGGTCGCCGTGCTGTCAGTTGTTGTCGGGGCCGCGGTCGGCGTCCAGGCGCTGATCCATCGCCGCTTCGACAGCTCCAGCTTCGTGGCGCACAACGAGGTCGGCGGAATCATCATCACCGTGGTCGCCGCTCTCTACGCGGTGTTGCTGGGCTTCATGACCGTGGTCGCGTGGGAGCACTTCCAGGACGCGCGCGGCATCGTGGTGGCGGAGTCGGATGCGACCATCGATGCCTGGCACGTGGCGGTCGGCCTGCCCTCGCCGGTGAAGGAGCGCGTGCGGACCGACATGATCCAGTACGCCCACGTCATGGTCGACCACGAATGGGCGTTGATGAAACGCGGACGCTCGGATGAGACCGCGGCGATGATCAGCATGGATGCGCTGGACGCCGCCGGCGCCTTCATCCCCACTAACGCGGGCGAAGCGAACGCCCAGAGCGCGACGATCCAGCAGCTGAACACGCTGCACGACGCGCGTCAGCGGCGTATCGCCAGCAATGCGGCCGGCCTGTCCTGGTTCGAGTGGCTGGTGCTGGTATGCGGCGCGCTCTGTATCGTCGGCTTCTGCTGGCTGTTCGGCGGCAGCAAGCCGAAGGTCCAGATGATCATGACCGCGACGGTGGCCGTCATGATCGCCTCGACCATGGTCCTGTTGTTCGAGATTCAGTACCCCTTCCGCAGCAGCATCGGCGTCGGCAGCGAGGCCTGGAAGGCCGCGATCTCGCATATCCACGAAATGCAGATGGGCCGCCTGCCGAACATGCGGATGTAGGCCATCGCGCGAGCGCGCTTGCGAAGACCGGGGTCCGGGTCGAATACTGGCTCAAACTGCGTGTGGGGAGTTTCAGAGATGTCCGGTCCGAAAGCCAAGTTGCTCGCCCTTGCGGCGGCTGTCGCCCTGATGACGGGCCTCCCCGTGCGCGCGTTCGCCATGGATGTGGGGGCGAACAAGGCCGCCGTCGACCGCATTCTGGACGTGGAGTACCCCCACCTCGACGCCCTCTACAAGGACATCCACCAGCACCCCGAACTCGGCCACCACGAGGTGCGGACGTCGACGCTCCTGGCCAAGGAAATGCGCGATCTCGGCTACGAGGTGACCGAGCACGTCGGCGGTACCGGCGTGGTCGCCATCCTGCACAACGGCGCGGGGCCGACGGTGATGATCCGCACCGAGCTCGATGCGCTGCCGATGCAGGAGAAGACCGGCCTGCCGTACGCCTCGACGGTGCAGACCGATTATGACGGCAAGACCACCTACGTCGACCATTCCTGCGGCCACGACATCCACATGGCCGCGTGGGTCGGCACGGCGAAGACGCTGGTCGAGCTGAAGAGCCGCTGGCATGGCACGGTGATGTTCATCGCCCAGCCGGCGGAAGAAGACGTCGACGGCGCCGCGGGCATGATCCGCGACGGCCTGTTCACGCGGTTCAAGAAGCCCGACTACGGTTTCGCCCTGCACGACGGACCGTTCGAGTACGGCTATATAAACTACAAGGCGGGTGTCTTCAGTTCGAATTCCGACAGCCTGGACATTACGTTCCACGGCCGTGGCGGCCACGGCGCCAAACCGCAACAGACCATCGACCCGGTGCTGATGGCGTCGCGCTTCGTCGTCGACGTGCAGGCGATCGTCAGCCGCGAGCGGGACCCGTTGCAGATGGGCGTGATCTCGATCGGCGCCATCCAGGGCGGGTCGGCGGGCAACATTATTCCCGACACGGTGACTCTGCGCGGCACCATCCGCAGCTATGACGCCAAGGTGCGCGCGCGGATGCTCGATGGCGTCCGGCGCGTCGCGGCGGCGGAAGCCGCGATGTCCGGCGCACCCGCGCCCGACGTGACCATCGTCGACGGCGGCAAGAGCGTGGTCAACGACAAGGCGCTGACAGAGCGCACCGCGCCGGTGTTTAAGGCCGCCTTCGGCGACAAGGCGGTGGAGCTGGAATATCCGAACACCGCGAGCGAGGACTATTCCGAGTTCATCCTCGCGGGCGTGCCGTCCGTGTTCTTCGGCATCGGCGTCTATTCGCCTGAACGCGTCGCCGCCGCTAAGGCCGGCGGCCCTCCCCTGCCCAGCAACCACTCACCGGAATTCGCGCCGGTGCCGGAACCGACGATCCGCACGGGGGTGGAGGCGATGAGCCTGGCGGTGATGAACGTGTTGGGCGCGGCTTAAGTAAGAGAGAGTCCACGGACCCACACGGAAAACACGGACAAGAATAGATTGCCCACGAAAAACACGAAAAGGCGCTCAGACGATCCGATCCGATCCAAGATAATACCGCGGCGCTTCGCGCCGCAATCGATCCCTGAACCGCAGCGACGACGTCAAACCATGTCCGTGCTTTTCGTGTTTTCGTGGGCAATCCTTCTTCTCTCTTCCCGTGTTTTCCATGTGGGTCCGTGGACAATTTTTCTTACGGCTGTGGCTGGTACGCCGCCTTGCCGATCTGCCAGTAGAAGAACGCCAGTTCGTCGGCGATCAGGTCGTCGCGTTGCGACTTGGTCGAGCCGATGCCGTGGCCGGCGTCGTAGTCGACGCGCAGGATCACCGGTCTTCCGGATGACGTCGCCGCTTGTAACCGCGCGGTCATCTTGCCGGGTTGCCAGGGCGCCACGCGCGGGTCGTTGATGCCCGTGGTGAGCAGAACCGCCGGATAGGCCACGCCGTCCTTCACGTGAGACAGGGCGTCGACCGAGGCGAGCGCGGTGAAGCCGTCCTTGTCCTTCACGCTGCCGTACTCGACGGCGTTGGCGTCGCCGTCGGTTTCGTATTCGGCGCGGAGCGCGTTGGAGTCGCCCACGTTGGAAATGACCACGCGGAAAAGGTCAGGCCGCGCGGTCAGCGCCATGCCGACCGTAATGCCGCCGGCGCTGCCGCCCTGGATCAACAGGTCCGAGGGACCGGTGTAGCTGTGCTGCACCAGGTACTCGGCGCAGGCGATGAAATCCTTGTAGGTGTTCGGCTTGTTGAGCAGTCGTCCGCCCTGGTGCCATTCCTCGCCGAACTCGCCGCCGCCGCGCACGTGCGCGACGGCGAGCACGCCGCCGTCCTCGATCATGGGCAGGTAGGTTCCGGCGTAACTCGGCAACAGCGAGATGCCGTAGGCGCCGTAGCCCAAAAGCCAGGTCGGGTTGGTTCCGTCGAGCTTGAGGCCCTTCCTGTGGATGATCGACAGGGGGATCCTGGTCCCGTCGGGCGCCGTCGCCAGCACTTCTTCAGCGACGTAGGCCGAGGTGTCGACCTTCCACGGCGCAACGAGGTTCGCCGGGGTCGCGGCCGCAACGCCGTCGGTCACGAACCATTGCGACGGGACGAGCCAGCTCTGCAGGCCGAACAGAACGCCTGGCTTGCCGGGATCGGACACCGGCGCGCTCATGGCGCCGTCGGCGGGCAGCGGGACATCGGCGAGGCGACCGCCTTTGAAATCGTAGCGCGCGAGGCGGCTGATGCCGCCGTCGAGCTCTTCGACGTAGAGGCCGTCGGACGCGACCGCGAGGCTGCGCACCACGCGCTGACTCGGCGCGACGATGACCTTGGCGTGGGCGAGGTCGGGAGCGCCGGCGTCGGTCTCGATCACCTTGAAGCGCGAGGCGCCGCGATAGCTCAGCAGGAACAGGCGCGATCCGGACAGGGCGAAGTTGCTGACCTGATCGTCCACGTCCGCGACCTTGCGCCAGGGTGCGTCGGGCCCGGTCGCTTTGTCCGCGGGGGCGACATAGAGGCTGAGCGCCGGCAGGTCGCCGTGCTGCACCACCGCCACCGCCCAAGGCGAGCCCGCCGCCGTGACGATCAAAGGGCTATCGACGGGCGCGTCGGGAACGGTCTTCACCTTCGGGCCGATCAACTGGACGTCGGTTTCAGGATCGGTTCCGACGACGTGCAGGTAGGCCGCGCTGTTCAGGTACTTGTCGGTTTCCTTGGCGCCCGGCGCCAGCTTCTGGAAGCGGTTGTAGAAGAACGAGCGGCCGTCGGCGCGCCAGCTCGGCGCGCCGTCCTCGGTGCGGTCGATGGTCTCCGCAGCCTCCTGGCCGCTGTCGACGTCGAGGATGTGGATGACGCTCGCCTCCGACCCGCCCGGCGACGTGCCGTAGGCGATGCGGCGCCCGTCGAGCGAGGGCTGGTAGTAGTCGACCGAATAATGGTGTCCCGCGGTCGCGGCCTTGTCCGGATCGACCAGCAAACGCTCGGCGCCGCCGAGGCCGTCGCGCACATAGAGCTTGAAGGTGTCCTGCCCCGGCTCACGCTTCTCGTAGAACACGCGCCCGCCGGCATAGTGCACATCGGTGATGGCCGCGCCCGCCGCGGTCGCCGCAGCGATGCGCTTAGCCAGGGCGTCCCGCCCGGGGATCGCCGCAAGCGTGGCTCGCGCATAGTCGTTCTGGCCCTTCGCCCACGCCAGGAAGCGCGGCGCGGTGCGGTCCTCCATCCAGCGATAGGGGTCGGTGACGCTGACGCCGAAATAGGTGTCGGTCACCGGCTCGACCGCCGCCACCGGCGGCTTGGGCAGGGGCGCGGCGGACGGCGCGGCGGCGAGGCTCGCCGCGGCGGCGGCGAACAGGAAGCAACGAACGACGGGCATGGCACCCCCAGAACAATGACGCGACCAGACCATGCCAAACCCCGCGGCCGAGCGCGAGGCCCAGAGGCCCCTTGAGGACGCACTCCGGGGCGCCTAGCCTTGGGGCTCGCCGAGGAGTCGCTCCACCCCATGCGCATCGCCACCTGGAACGTGAATTCGGTAAATGCGCGGCTGGAGACAGTACTCGGCTTCTTTCGCGAGGCCGCGCCGGATGTGGCCTGCCTGCAGGAGATCAAGTGCATCGACGAGAAGTTTCCACGAGAACCGTTTGAAAGTCTTGGCTATAATGTCGAGACACATGGGCAGAAGACCTATAACGGCGTGGCGCTGCTCTCGAAGTTTCCCCTGTCGGACCTGCGCCGCGGACTGCCCGGCGACGACACGGACGAACAGGCCCGTTACCTCGAGGCCGTGGTCGAGGCGCCCAAGCCGGTGCGAGTGGCGTCGATCTATCTGCCCAACGGCAATCCGGTCGGAACCGAGAAGTTCGACTACAAACTTCGTTGGATGGGCCGGTTGCGCGCCCACGCGGTAACCCTGCTCGGCTACGAGGAGCCCCTGGTCCTGGCCGGCGACTACAACGTCATTCCCGAGCCCGAGGATTGCGACAACCCCGCCTCGTGGATGGGCGACGCTCTGTTCCAGCCGGAGAGCCGCGCGGCGTGGCGGGCGCTGATGAATCTCGGCTTCACCGATGCGCATGCGGCCGCAGGTGAGTCCGCCGGGACCTATACCTTCTGGGACTATCAGGCCGGGGCCTGGCAACGAAACCACGGCATCCGTATCGACCACGCGTTTCTGTCGCCGCAGGCCGCGGACCGGCTGGCCTCCATCGAGACCCACCGCGACATGCGCGCGCGCGAAAAACCGTCCGACCATGTGCCGGTCGTGGTGGAGCTCAACCTCACGTGACGGAAGCGCTCCGAACCATCCTGCAACTCGCGTTGGCGGGCGCCATGCTGACCGCGATCGCCATGGCGGCGGGCTGGTGGTTCGAGACCGCGCGCCGGTTGAAGCGCAATCTGCGACACGTGCTGGGCGGCGCGCCGGACGCGATCGCGGTCGACCCCGCCGACGGTCGCGCCGCGGCGATCCGCTTCGACTCCCGACAGCTCGCGGTGCTGTGGGACAAGGGGGCGTCGGGCCTGGTCTACCACTTTCAGGAAATCGACGGCGCCGAGCTGATCGTCGATGGCCACGTCTCGGCGCGGGTCGCGCGCGGCGAGGCGCGCAAGGCGCTGGATGCGGTCGACGGAGACGCCGGCCAGGTGACCCTGCGCCTGATCTTCGCGGACGCGCGATTTCCGGAGTTCGAACTCGACCTCTGGGGGGTGGGCTCGGCCCACCGACCCGACAGCGAGACGCCGGCGGACGCCGTCCGCTCCGGCCGTCGCTGGCTCAGCCACGTCGACGCGGTGATCAAGCGATCCAGGGCCAAGGCCAAGCCTCGCGACGAGGCTTTTCCGGAAGAGGATGACGGGCAAACCTGAGCGGTTGCGCCGGGGACCCAGTCCGCCCCTCGCGCGTTCACCGTTCGGGTCGCGCGCTTGGCGTTCGGCCGCCCTCAGCCTGCGGTCTCCGGATGCCCGATCCCAACCGAAACACCCGCCAAGCTCAGCTCGGGGGCGCTCCGCGGCGACGTTATTATACAGGCGCCCAGCTTGACCGGGCGCTCGCGATCGAGGACCTGCGTGCACGCACCCACCGGCGTATGCCGCGGTTCGTTCTCGAATACCTCGAAGCCGGGGCCGAGGACGAGGCAACGCTTCGGCGCGAACGAGACGCTTTTGCCGAGTGGCGCTTTCGGCCGCGCCAACTGGTGGACGTTTCGAAGCGATCGCTCACTTGCAAGATTCTCGGCAAAGCCGCGGAGGCGCCGATCATCGTCGCGCCCACCGGATTGAACGGCCTGTTCACCCACCACGGCGACTTGAAGCTGGCCCAAGGCGCAACCGCCGCCAGCGTCCCTTTCGTGCTGAGCACCATGTCCAACGACGCGATGGAGGACATCGCGGCGGTCGAGGGCGTGCGCTTCTGGTGGCAGCTCTACGTATTTGGGGATGGCGACAGGATCTGGCGGGCGCTGCTCGATCGCGCCGAACGCGCCAACGCCGAGGCGCTGGTGGTCACGACCAACTGTCAGATCTACGGCAATCGCGAATGGGACTCCCGCACGCGCGCGACGCGGACACGGCCCTCCATCCCGACCATCTTGGACGCCGGCCTGCACCCGGGATGGCTGACGGCCACACTGCTCGCCCATGGCATGCCGAAATTCAAGAACGCGCTCGAGTTCGTGCCTGAGGACAAACGCGGCTTTTTCGATTGCGCCTTTTGGATTCGCGAGCACCAGCCGACGTCGTTGGATTGGGAGACGATCCGGCGCATTCGCGATTACTGGAAGAAGCCGCTTATCCTGAAAGGCCTGTTGCATCCGGAAGACGTGCGCCGCGCGCGGTCGGCGGGCGTGGACGCGGTGGTGCTGTCGAGCCACGGGGGGCGGCAACTGGACTGGACGGTCGCCGGCCTCGACGTCCTTCCCGAAGCCCGCGCTATCGCGGGTGATCGCATGGCGGTGTTCGTCGCGGGCGGCCTGCGGCGCGGCACCGACCTCTTGAAGGCCCTGGCGCTGGGCGCCGATGCGGTGTTCGCCGGGCGGGCGCCGCTCTACGGCCTTTGCGCCGGCGGCGCGGCCGGCGTCACCCGCGCCCTCGAGATTCTGAAGAAGGAGGCGCTGGACGCGATGGGGTTGCTGGGCGCGCCGTCGCTTGAGGCGCTCGGTCCCGACCTGCTGTGCCGGGTGAGCGCGCCGGATTCGCCGGCGCCGGTCCTGGACTTTGACCGGGCGCGCGGCGCCCAAGGAGGCCACTGATGCAAAGCCAAGCCCCGACCGTGATGGTCACCGGCGCCGGCGCCGGCGCCGGCCGCAACATCGCCGAACGCTTCGGTCGCGAAGGCTGGCGAGTGGGACTGATCTCGCGCAGCGCCGAACGGCTGGACGCCACGCGCCGCGCCATAGAGGACAAAGGCGGCGAAGCGCTCGTGTTTCCTGCCGACGTCTCCGACTGCGACGCCGTGTTCGCCGCGCGCGACCGCCTGCTCGAGACCTGGGGCCGGCTCGACGCATGGGTCAACGCGGCCATGGTCACCGTGGTCGGCCCCGTCTGGAAGATCGACGCCAAGGAATTTCGACGCGTTATGGAAGTCACCTGGCTCGGTTACGTGCACGGGACGCTTGCCGCGCTCGAACCCATGCGCAAGGCAAACGCCGGCGCCATCGTGCAGGTCGGCTCGGCCCTCGCCTACCGCGCCATCCCGCTGCAGTCGGCCTATTGCGCCGCGAAGTTTGCGATCCGCGGCTTCAGCGACTCGCTGCGCACTGAGCTCGAACACGAGCACTCCGCGGTGCGCGTGACCATGTTGCAGATGCCGGGCATGAACACGCCCCAGTTCGACTGGGCGCGCAATAAACTCAGCCACAAGTATCAGCCGGTCGGCGAGGTGTTCGATCCGGATGTCGCCGGCGCCGCCGCCGTACGCGCGGTCAAGCACGGTTCGCGCGAACTATGGGTCGGCGGCAGCGCCGTGCAGGCGATCTCAGGCCAGATGATCGCTCCCGCCGCGCTCGATCGTTACATGGCTAAGGCCGGATGGAACGGCCAGATCGCGAACGCGACCAACGAGCCGCACGCGGACAATCTGTTCGAGCCGCCGCCGGGCGACCCCGGGGTGCGCGGACGTTTCGGCGCCAAGGCGCGGCGCCGCGCTCTGATCATAAATCCCGACCGCGCACGCGTGGGCGTGGCTGCGACCGTCGCCGCCGTCGGCGGCGCGGCCGCCGTCGCCGGCCTGATCTCCCGATTGCGCTCACGCGACTGAGCGTCCGTGTCGGTGGACCTGGCCCAACTCCAGCGTAACCACGGCGGCGCGTTGTGCCGCGGAGTCGGCCCGCACCAAGGGGCTACGATACTGATCGCCACCGGCATCGAGTGCAGCTATCCGACGGTGCAGGGCGGCAGACGCCGCGACGAACTCGAAGAGACCGGCCACTACAGCCGGTGGCGCGAAGACATCGAACTCTGTCGACAGCTGGGCGCGCGCTATCTCCGCTACGGCCTCCCCTACTACCTCGTCCACACGTCGCCGGGGACCTACGACTGGCGTTTCTCGGACGAGGTGCTGCCCGCGATTTGGGAAGCGGGTCTGATTCCGATTCTCGATCTCTGCCATTTCGGTACGCCCGACTGGATCGGCGGCTTCCAGGACAGCGACTGGCCACGCTATTTCGCTGAATACGCCGGCGCTGTCGCCGAACGCTATCCGTGGATCAAGTTTTTCACCCCGGTGAACGAGATGCTGATCTGCGCGCGGTTCAGCGCTCGGCTCGGCCTGTGGAACGAACAGGCGCAGGGCGACGGTCCATTCGTGCGTGCGCATGCGAACCAGTGCGAAGCGACCCTGCGCGCAATCGAGGCTATCCAGCGCCACCGGCCGGATGCGGTGTTTGTCCAGAGCGAGACGGCCGAAGTCTATCTCGAGCAGTGGCCGAAGACGGCGACCGAGGTCGCCTTTCACAACCATCTGCGGTTCATCACCTTCGATTTCGTCTACGGCCGACCGTGCGACGCCGACGTCCTCTTGTTCCTCTTGGACAATGGACTGACCCGCGACCGTTACGACTGGTTCATGGCCCGGGGTCGAAGCGTGGCGCAGAACTGCGTTCTTGGCATGGATTATTACGGCAACAACGAGCGTACCATCGAGCCGGACGGCACAGACCGTCCGCAGGGCGCGATGCTCGGCTGGGGCATGATCGCCCAGGATTATTACGAGCGTTATCGCCGGCCGATGATGCTGACGGAGACCAACTTCATCGACGGCGGCGAGGCCAGCGTGCACTGGCTGCTGCGGACCTGGCATCAGGCCCGTCACCTGCGCAACCGGGGAGTGCCGGTGATCGGCTACACTTGGTACAGCCTGACAGACCAGATCGACTGGGACATCCAACTCCGGGAAATCCGGGGGAAGGTGAATGCGAACGGGCTGGTCACGCTCGACCGCCGGGAACGTGAGGTTGCCCGGGTGTTCCGCCAGCTTGCCCGGGACTATGCGTGCGAACCGCTGCTCCACACCCTCCCGCCCAACCTGACCGTCGGTCGCGCCGGCGAGGCGGATCCGCCCTAGGCGGCTCCTCCAAGCTCACGCTGCAAGCGTGTGCGATTGCGCTGTTGTCGCAGGGGCCTGTTAATTGGGGCCGGCTACAGGAATAGCGGAACGGACGGGCGGGTCAGAGGGGCATGAAGATCGGCGCGCCGACCCTGTTGCTGGGCCTGATCGCTTTCGCCCTGGCCGGGCTGGCGCTGGCCGTCCGGTTCCGGCCGGCGCTGTTCGACCACGGCGTCGTGGACGACGGCTTCTGGATCCTTGCCGGCGCGTTCGTGGTCCTGACCGTCGCCGTGCTTAAGAAGGGCGACGAGAATTGAGGTGAGCGGGTCGCGGGCGGAAAACCGCGCCCACTTTTCCTCGACCTGCTCTAGCTGTTCTTGCGTTCCACCGCGGCCAGGAACCGATCGCACACGTAGTTGGCCTGCTCGTCGCTCAGGTACGGATGCAGCGGCAAGGACAGCACCCTTTCGGCAAGGCGTTCGGACACCGGCAGGCCGCCTTCGGGTGCGTACTTCTCGAACGCCTTCATGGTGTGGAGCGGCTGCGGATAGTAGATCGCGCTCGGGACGCCGTCGTCTTTCAGTTTCGCCTGGACCGCGTCGCGGTCGTCGATGGCGACGGTGTAGTAGCCCCAGCCGCTTTCGCGTTTGTCCCCGAAATCGACCGGATCGGAGGCGCCGTTGAGGCGGCGGTTGTAGAGATCGGCGAGTTCGGTCCGCCGGTCCAGCTCGTCGCCGAAGATGGCCAGTTTCTCGGTGACGATGGCGCACTGGATGGAGTCGAGCCGGCCGTTCATGCCGGGCCGTACGCTCTCCTTCCGCGCCGCGTCGGTGCCGTGCCAGCGCACCTGTTCCGACGCCTCCCACAGCGTCTCGTCGCGGAACATGATGGCGCCGCCGTCGCCGTAGCAGCCGAGCGATTTGGCCGGGAAAAAGCTGGTCGCCGTGACCGGGGCGATGTTGCCCGCGTAGCGCCCCTCGAACTTGCAGCCGAAGGACTGGGCCGCGTCGGCCATAACGTAGACGCCGTGCTTCCCCGCGATCGGGAAGATGGCTTCGTAATCCGCTGGAATACCGAAGAGATCGACCGCGATGATCAGTTTCGGCGTGAGTCCCTTGGCCTTTGCCTCGCCGATGCGGCGCTCCAGGTCGACGGGGTCCATGCAGTAGTCGGACGCCCGCACGTCCACGAACACCGGCGTGGCCCCGGACAGGATCGCGGCCGAACAGGTGGCGTTGTAGGTGAAGGCCGGGATGAACACCGCGTCCGTGGGGCCCAGGTCCATCGCCATCATCGGCATGATCAGGGCGTCGGTGCCGTTCCCCACCGCCAGCGCCTTGGAGCAGCCGGTGAAGGCGCAGAGCGCCGCTTCCAACTCCCGCACCTCCGGCCCGTTGATGTAGGCCCCGTGGTCCAGGATGGCGGTGAAGCGCGCCTCGACCTTGCCGCGAATGCGCTTCTGCTGGGCCATGAGATCGACGAAGGCGATGGGCGCCGGAGGGGTGGACATTCCTGTGTCTCTTCAGTGAATTGGGGAGAGGTGTGAAAGCCCGTGTTCAGGCCGCTTCGTCGACCGCCAGCGCCAGCGCGAGGGCGCGAACCGCCTCTTCGCCGGTGACCGCGGGCCGGGGCGCGTCGCCGCGCGCCGCCGCGAGGAAGTCGTGCACGCTGGCGCCCAGGGGATCGGACCCACGCGGGGTCTCTGCGAAGCCGGCGTTCAGCTGGAACGGGGTGGTGTTCTCGAAGGTGCGCTGCATGAAATCGATGGAGACGTGGCCCGAGGGATAGACAACCCGCATGGTCCGCTCACGTCCATCCGCCGCGCGCGAGGCGGAGAAGGCCGCGACCATGCCGTCCTGGAAGGTGATTTCCGCGCGGCTCTCGTCGGCCAGCTCGCCCTTCAGCGCCCGCGACTGCGCCTCGACCCGCAACGCGTCGCCCTGGGCCAGGGAGAGGGCCAGGTCGAGGTCGTGGATCATCAGGTCGAGCACCACCGAGATGTCGACGCTGCGGCCGGTCCAGGGACCCTGTCGATTGGCTTCGATGCGGATGGGCTTTTCGGACGTCGAGAACAGGCCCATTTCGGCGAAGACGATCCGCTCCTGATGGCCGCAGGCCAGCACGCGGCGGTTCTCGTTGGCGGCGCCGATGATGGCCTCGGCCTCCTGGATGGTGGGGGCGATGGGCTTTTCGACATAGACGTGGACGCCGCGCTCCAGCGCCTTCACCGCCAGCGCCGCGTGCGCCTCGGCGGGGGCGGCGACGGTCAGTACGTCGACCTGCGAAATGAACTCGTCCCAGTGCTCGGCGTCGAACCCGCGCGCGCCGATCTTCTGGGCAAGCTCCAGCGCCCGGCCGGTGCCGCGGTCAAAGACCCCCACCAGCTCGACGCCCTCGCTGTCCGCGTACTTCTTGGCGTGATAGCCGCCGAACACGCCGGCTCCAGCTACCCCCGCCCTCAAAACCTTGCTCATTCCGACTCTTCCGGCCCCCCGGGGCCCGGCGCGGCGGACCCTGCCGTCCGGAACCCGCAGAGGCAAGGCGGCCCCCGATCACATCGAGTCGCGGTTTGTTGCGCGGATTGTCACGGCCGCGGTTTCCCATCCCCCTCCCCCGCGCTAGAAGCGCGCGCGTCAGCGAGAGGGACGAGAGTCAGTGGCACGCCTGTTCGGCGCATACGTGGTTGTGGACTGGACCGCGGCGGAGGGCCGCAAGACCGGGGAGCAATCGCTCTGGATCGGGGTGATGAAGCGCGACGTCCGCTTCCGCCTGGCCTACGAGGCGCACAACCTGGCGACCCGCGCCGAGGGCGAGGCGCAACTGCGCGCGATCCTGGCCGACCTGGCGCGGCGCGGCGACCGGGCGCTGGTGGCGTTCGACTTTCCGCTGGGGTTCCCGGAAGGCACGGCCGCGCGGCTCGGCCTCGACGGATGGCCGGCGCTGTGGAGCTTCATGGGCTCCAACGTCGTGGACAAGCCGGACAACACCAACAACCGCTTCGCCGTCGGGGCCAAGATGAACCGGTTGATGACCGACGAGGCGCGACCGTTCTGGGGCGCGCCGCAGCGCCAGACACAACGCTGGATGGCCGCGACCAAGCCCGAAGGCGGCTATGGCGACATTCGCGAGTTTCGGCGCGCGGAGCTGGCGACCAAGAAGCTCGGCAAGGCGATGGCCAAGAGCGTGTGGCAGATGCAGGGCGCGGGTTCGGTCGGCGGCCAGGCGTTGCTGGGCATCGCGGCGGCCAAGCGCATCGCGGACTCGCTGGGCGCCGGCGTCGCGGTCTGGCCGTTCGGCACGGGATGGCGCGCGCTGACGCCGGCAGACGTCGAACCGTTGAGCGCGCTGTTCGTCGAGACCTATGCGCCGCTCTATCCCGCCAAGCCCGAACCGGGCGAAACCAAGTCCGCGGCGTCGGTGCGCGCAGTCGCCGAAGCGCTCGCGAAACTCGACGAAGCGGGCAAGCTCGGCGCCGCGTTCGCACCGCCGAAGGGCGTGAGCGAGGCCGACGCTGCGGCGGTGGAGCACGAAGAGGGCTGGATCCTCGGCGCTTAATTCGTCGCGCGGATTTTAGGGCGCGGGGTTCGCCGTCAGCGGTCGCAACGCAAGCCACGCGAAACGCCCCACCTGGAGCGCGCCCGACACGAAGCTCGCCAGGATGACCGACCAGACGATGCCGTCGAGGCCGAGCGGCGTGCGGTGCGCAAGCACCCAAGCCAGGGGCACCATGATCACCGCGTAACTGGCCAGGTGGAAGACGGTCGGCAGCCACACGTCGCCCCGCGCGCGCAGGGCCTGGGCGCCGACGACCTGCAGACCGTCGGGGACGTAGAACAGGCAGCTCAGCACCAGGGCGGGTGCGATCATCGCAAGCAAGGTGGCGTCGAGTGTGTAGATGCGTGCAACCGCGCCGGCGAACAGGCCGATCGCCGCGCAGATCAACGCCAACAGCGCTGTCGTTACGCCAAAGCCCAGAAATCCCGCACGCGAAACTCCGTCGTGGTCGCGCGCGCCGAACGCGCGGCCGACCAGCACCGCCGTCGCCGACGACAGGCCGAGCGGGACCATGAACACCATGGCCGCGACATTGAGGATCGTCGCCCAGGCCGCGGCCTGCAGGCCGCCGAGCTGGCCCGCGATCAGGGTCATGGCGGCGAAGGCGCCGATCTCGAGAAACATGGACGCACCCGAGCCATAGCCCACGCGCCGCTGTTCCGCCGCCGCGACAGGCCCGTCGATCGGCTTTCCGAACACGCCGAGCGCGCGCGCCTGCGGCATCAGCAGGATGTAGCTCAAAAGAACGACGGCCATGAACAGACGCGAGAACAGCGTCGCCCATGCGGCCGCGACGGCGCCCATCACGGGTAAGCCCGAATGACCGGGCACCAGCCAAAGGTCGAGCGCCAGGTTCAGCCCGTTCGCCAGCCACATGACGACCATGCCGGGGATCGGCTTCTTCAGCGCCTCGAGGAAATACATGGCGACCGTAGCGACGAAATAGCCCGGAAGCGACCACGCGAAGACCAGCATGGCGCTCGACGCGCCGTCGGCGAGGTCGGGGCTGAGCCCCATCATGCTCAGGTGCAGGAACGGCGGCCCCGCGATGACGACCACAATCACCGACAATATGCCGAGGCCCAGGCCGTAGACGAGCCCGCGCCGGAGAACGCCGCCGGCGGCATGCGGCCGGCCTTCGCCGACGTGTCGGGCGGTCATGACCTGGACGCCGAGCAGGAGCCCGACGGCGGTGGTCAGCACAACCGAAGTCGGCGCCCAGCCGATGGAATGAAATCCGAGCTGTCGCGCGGAATGGTGCCCCACCACCGCGGCGTCGGTGAAGCCCATGGTCATGATGCCCACGCGCGCGAGCACCACCGGCCAGGCCAGCTTCAACAGCTCGACGAGGTCGTAGCGCACGGTGGCGCGCGCCGGGGGCGCGGTTATAACGCTTTCAGCGGCCATGGGGCGCTCTAGCTGGGCTGCGCCGCCCTCCGCCGCAAGGCTTTGAGGGGGAATATCGGCAATCGCCGTTCGACTACGCTACGAAGCGTGACCTGCGAGACACGAACAACCGCATTCGCGGCGCACGATCCTAGGCCCGGGCGCGGCGAAGCGCGGGCGGCCAAGCCGCCGACGCTCAGCCCAGCACCGCCGCACAGCCGACGATGCCCCGGTCGCGGTCGAGCGGGCCGCCATGGTCGCGTTGAACGCAGAGCCTGCGCCCTTCGCTGACTGCCAGCACGCGTTCGCTGTGACCTTCCATGCCGCTGTCGCCGCCGGTGGAGACGCGGTAGACGACGCCGTGCGCGAGCACGGTCGGATCGAGTTTGCCGACCGCAAGCGCCGCCGGATCCATCGGACCTCTGCGGCCGACGCCTTCGAACACCCATAGATCCTTGCGTTCCAGCAGGCTGGTCCACCAGGGATCCTCGTTGTCGAGGGCGAGTACGGCGACGCCGTCCATTTCGAGCGCGGCGTTCAGCGCGTCCGACGCCAGGCGGTAGTCCTTGTAGTCCGCACAGCCGCCGAATCGCGACCGCGCCGCCTCGCGCACGTCCTTTCGCGCGCCGGACCAGACGGCGACTTCGAGCTGGCCCTGGATGCTGAGACCCGCGCTCATCAGTTCGCGCCACAGCGCGGTTGCAAGTCTGCGTTCGGAAGGTTCGACGCGTTCGAGGCGTCGCGCAATCACGCGCGCCTCGCGGTCGGGACGCAGCTTCAGACTCGACACCTGATTGTCGCTCTGGCCCTTGGCGGCGCCGATGCGGCCGGCCAGGCGCTGGCGATGCAGCACCAGTTGCAGGATCTCGTCGTCGACGCCGTCGATCTCGGCGCGGAGCGCTGCAAGCGTGAGATCGTCAGCGAGCGGAGCCGGCTCACGGGGCGGAACGATGGAGAGTTTAGACATGGCGGTAACGGCTTTCTGAATTCGAATTGTGCTGGGATGCGCGTCTGGGCGCGCAAATACGTCGGTGGCCGCACCTTCGAGGGAGCGGTCGCCGGCCGACGATCAAGGTGTGGGAAGGTCCCTCTCGATCGCCTCAGCCGGCGTATCGAAAGCCGTAATAATAAAAGCCGTAATAGAAGCCGCGCGCCGTCACCTGGTGAGTGGCCGGGGTTTTGAGAAGGCGGGTCATGACCCTGCTCCTACGCGCGCGCTGGCAAATCCAACTCCCCGCATAACGCCTAAGCGCCGGGGTCGGGTCAAGCGCTGGCGGCAAAATAATGCGCGCTACAGCGACGGTGTGTGCAAATTCCAACACAAATCGGCAATTCCTGACCGTCTGGTCGGTCAATTATTGCACGTGTCGGCGCGACCGCGAGAGCGGGAACCACGCGATGCTCGGCGCATGAGCGAAGCCGATTGCGCCCGGCCTGTTCGCGGGCCTGTCCTTCTTCAGCATCCTGCAAGGCGGCGGCATCGGCGCTTAGGAGCCATTGTCGTGCTCGATCTCGCTATGCCGGCGGCGCGCGACTAGCGTCCGACGACAACGAACGTCGTGTAGTTGGTCGGATCGTCCTGGATGTCGGGCGCCAGGATATTCAAGCCGTAGAGATTGGCCGCCTCGCGCGGTGCGATCACCGCGACGGTGCGCTCGCCCGACTGTGCGAGATCTCGCGCGGCGCCGGCGGTATCGAGCGCCTCGGCGGCCTCCAACTCGTGCTTGTCGAGGAACAGGCGGCACTGGCCGATCGCCATCGGATGCGAGCGCACCTCGACGATGTCGTCGAGCGTCACGCCGGGGAGCGCCATCAGATTCTGGCGGATGATCATATCGTGCCGCGCCAGCTCGCGCAGACCCGACTGCGGCAGCAAGCGCGCCACCTCCTCGACCGAGCCCGCCGTCACATTGTGCACCGGCAGCACGCCGATGTCGCACGCGCCGGAGGTCACAGCCTCGATCGTGTCGTCGAACCAGGCATAGGCGACCGGTTCATAACCCCGCGCATAGAGGCCGCACGCCTCGTGGCTGAACGCGCCGGGCGCACCCTGAAACGCCGCCTTGCCCAGCGACTTGACCGTCACGCCGACGCCGCCTGGCGGTCGCGCCCCTGCTCGACGCGAAGCTTCTCGGCCAGCAGGAAGGCGAGTTCCAGCGCCTGGTCCGCGTTCAGGCGCGGGTCGCAGTGGGTGTGATAGCGGCTGGAGAGGTCGTCCTCGGTCACCGACTGGGCGCCGCCGAGGCACTCGGTCACGTTCTGGCCGGTCATCTCCAGATGCACGCCGCCCGGATGCACGCCTTCAGCCTGCGCGATCTCGATGAAGCGCTTCACCTCGCCGAGAATGCGATCGAACGGCCGGGTCTTGTAGCCGTTGGCGGCCTTCAGCGTGTTGCCGTGCATCGGGTCGATCGACCAGACCACCGTGCGCCCGGCCTTCTTGGTCGCCGCCATCAGGCGCGGCAGGCGTTCCGCCACCTTGTCGGCGCCGAAGCGGCCGATCAGCGTCAGGCGCCCCGGCTCGTCGGCGGGATTGAGCATCTCGATCAGGCGCAACAGCTCATCGGGCTCGAGCGTCGGACCGCACTTGAGACCGATCGGGTTCCTGATCCCGCGCGCGTATTCCAGGTGCGCGCCGTCGAGCTGACGGGTGCGTTCGCCGATCCACACCATGTGCGCCGAGGTGTCGTACCAGTCGCCCGAGGTGGAATCGACGCGGGTCAGCGCCTCTTCGTAGTTCAGCAGCAGGGCTTCATGGCTGGTGTAGAAATCCACGCGATGCAGTTCGGGTTGACGGTCGGCGGTGATGCCGATCGCCTCCATGAAGCCGAGGGTCTCGGAAATCTTGTCGGCAAGGTCGCGGTACTTGGCGCCGAGCGGGCTGTCGGACACGAAGCCCAGCGTCCACTTGTGCACGTTGTAAAGGTCGGCGTATCCGCCGCCGGCGAGGGCGCGCAGCAGGTTCAGCGTCGAGGACGACTGCGCATAAGCCTTCAGCAGGCGTTCGGGATCGGGCGTCCGCGACGTCTCGTCGAACTCCATCCCGTTGACGATGTCGCCGCGGTAGGACGGCAGCGTGGTTTCACCGATCTGTTCGACCTGGCTCGAGCGCGGCTTGGCGAACTGGCCCGCGATGCGGCCGACCTTCACCACCGGGCGCCGCCCCGCGAAGGTCAGCACCACCGCCATCTGAAGCATCACGCGAAAGGTGTCGCGGATGGTGTCGGCGTGGAATTCCTTGAAACTCTCCGCGCAGTCGCCGCCCTGGAGCAGGAAGGCCTCGCCCTGGGCGACCCGGCCCAGGTCCGCCTTGAGCTTGCGGGCCTCGCCCGCGAACACCAGGGGCGGCATGGTGCGCAGCTGGTCCTCGGCGCGCTTCAACGCCGCCGGATCGGGATAATCCGTCGGGATCTGCTGGGCCGGCCTATTACGCCAGGATTGCGGGGTCCAACGCGGGGTCATGGGGTCACACTTAGAGGAACGGGGTCTCTAGCCTCTTAAGCAGAAGGCGTGAAGGCCTTGAGGCCTAGCCGCGGACCAGGGCTATTCGGCGGCGGCCAGCTCCGGCGGGATGTATCTCTCGCGCAGCGTGACCATTTCCTCGGCCACCGTGGGGTGCAGCGCGCAGGTGGCGTCCCATTGCTGCTTGGTGATCCCCGCCTTCACCGCGATCGCGGCCATCTGGATCATTTCGGCGGCTTCCGGGCCCACGATGTGGGCGCCCAAAATCTTCTGATTGTGCGGATCGACCACCAGCTTCATCAGCACCCGCTCGTCGATCCTGGTCAGGGTGACCTTCTGCGGCCGGAACTTCGAGAGGTAGATGTCGACCGGCCCGAACGTCTTGCGCGCTTCAGCCTCGGTCAGACCGACCGTGCCCACCGGCGGCTGCGAGAACACCGCGGTCGGCACGCAGTCGTAGTCGAACTTCGACGGGTTGTTCTTGAAGGCGGTCTCGACGAAGGCGATGGCCTCGCGGATGGCCACCGGCGTCAGGTTCATCCGGTCGGTGACGTCGCCGATGGCCCAGATGTGCTCGACATTGGTGCGCGAGTACTCGTCGACCTTGACCGCGCCGGTGGCGCGCAGCTCGACGCCGGCCGCGTCCAGACCGAGGTCCTTGGTATAGGCGTTGCGCCCGGTGGCGAACATCACCTCATCGCTCTCGATCTCGAGACCGTCGGTCAGGCGATTGAGCAATCCCGTGTCCGTCTTCTCGATCGCATCCCAGGTCTTGCCCAGGATCACCCGGACGCCGCGACGTTCGATCTGTTCGGTCAGGTGCTCCCGCACGTCATCGTCGAAGCCGCGCAGGATGTTGGCGCCGCGATAGACCAAAGTGGTCTCGACGCCCAGCCCCGCGAAGATGCCGGCGAATTCGACCGCGATATAGCCGCCGCCCGCGATCACCATGCGCTTGGGCAGCTCATGCAGGTGGAAGGCTTCTTCCGAGGTGATCGCATGCTCGACGCCCGGCAGCTCTGCCGGCTTCCACGGCCGACCGCCGGTCGCGATCAGGATCTTGTCGGCGCTGACGGTGCGGCCGGAATTGGCGAGCCTTATGCAGTGCGGTTCGATCAGCGTCGCGCGTTCGTGGAACAGCTCGGCCCCCGCCTTGGTGAGATTGGCGGTATAGACGCCCGACAGGCGCGCGATCTCGATATCCTTGGCGGTGAGAAACTCGCGCCAGTCGAACCGCGCATCCACATGCCAGCCGTAGCTCTTCGCGACCTTGAACTCGTGGGCGAAGTCCGAGGCGTAGACCATGAACTTCTTCGGAATGCAGCCGCGCACCACGCAGGTCCCGCCGACCTCGTGCTCCTCGGCCACCCCCACCCGCGCGCCGGTCATGGCCGCCAACCTGGCCGCCCGCACCCCGCCGGACCCCGCGCCGATGACGAAAAGGTCGTAGTCGTACTGGGGCATGGGTGGAATTCCTCACGGTCAGGCTGGCGCTTATCTGGAGACGCGCGGAGGCCTTGTCCACCTCTCGGGCGGCGACCGCCTAGGGCGCCTCGGCCTTCACGCCGTCATCCGTCCCGATCAGGGCCTCGTCGGCCAGGTCGAGGAACAGGCCGTGGTCGACCACGCCGGTCAGGCTCTTCAGCGCCTCGGCCAAGGATGCGGGATGCTCGATCGCGCCGCAGGCGGCGTCGTAGATCAGGTTGCCGCCGTCGGTCTTCACCGGCGCTCCGTCTTTCAACCGCAGCTTCGGCATCATCGCGATGTCGTGCTCGGCCAGGACGTCGGCGATGCGATTGGCGGTCTGCTTGTGGCCGAAGCCGACGACCTCGATCGGCAGGGGATATTTTCCGAGCGTCGAAACCCGTTTGGCCGCGTCGGCGATGACCAGGCAGCGGCTCGACGCCTCCCACACCAGCTTTTCGCGCAGCAGCGCCGCGCCGCCGCCTTTGATCAGCGACAGTCCGGGACCGATCTCGTCGGCGCCGTCGACAGTCAGGTCGATGCCGCGCACCTCGGACAGATCCTTCAACGCGATACCCAGCGAGCGAGCGAGGTCCGCGGTCGCTTCGGACGTCGGCACGCCGGTGATCTTCAGTCCGCGTTCGCCAAGAGCACGTACGAACCACGCCGCGGTCGACCCGGTGCCCAGGCCCACGATCATGCCGTCCTCAACTTGCTCGGCGGCGGCATAGCCCACCGCCTTTTTCTGATCGTCGCTGTTCAAGATCTTGGGCTCACGTCTTGGCCTTCTTCGCGTGTTTGGTTTCGCGGAAGCGCGCCGCCCATCCGGGTTTCTCGATCTGCTCACTGCGTTCGAGCACCAGCGAATCCGGCGCGACGTCCTTGGTGACGACCGAACCCGAACCGACATAGGCGCCGTCGCCGATGGTCACCGGCGCAACCAGCGATGAGTTGGAACCCACGAAGGCGCCTGCCCCCACCACCGTCTTCGCCTTCTCGAAGCCGTCGTAGTTGCAGAAGATCGTGCCCGCGCCGATGTTGGCCTTGGCTCCGACCTCGCCGTCGCCGAGATAGGTCAGGTGGTTCGCCTTGGCGCCCGGCCCCACCTTCACGTTCTTCACCTCGACGAAGTTGCCGATGTGCGCGCCCGCGCCGATGTCCGCGCCCGGACGCAGGCGTGCGAACGGGCCTACTTGTGCGCCGGCATGAACGACGCAGCCTTCGAGGTGCGAAAACGCGCGGATCAACGCGCCGCGCTCGACGCGCACCTTGGGGCCGAACACGACATTGGGTTCGATCCGCACCCCGCCCTCGACCTCCGTATCGGAGGAGAAGAACACCGTCTCCGGCGCGGTCATCGACACGCCGTCGGCCATCAGGCGCGCGCGCGCGCGTTGCTGGAACAACGCCTCGGCCTGGGCCAGCTCCGCCTGGGAATTGACCCCCATCACATCGTCCTCGGCGGCGAAGACGACGCGGGTGGAGCGCCCGTCCTTGCGCGCCAGCGCGGCGACGTCGGTCAGATAGTACTCGCCCTTGGCGTTGTCGTTGCCGACCTGGTCGAGCAGGTCGAACAACAGGCCCGCGCGCGCCACCATCACACCGGAATTGCACGCATGCACCTGCAGTTCGGCGGCGCTCGCGTCCTTGGCCTCGACGATGGCGAGAAGCTCGCGCCCGTTCAGCATCAGGCGACCGTAGGCGCCCGGCTCCTTCGCTTCGAACCCCAGCACGCCGACGTCGGCGCCCTCGTCGCGAAGCGCGAACAGCGGCTCGATGGCGGACGCCCCCAACAACGGCACGTCGGCGTAGGTGATCAGCACGTCGCCGTCGAAATCCGCGAGTTGGGCTCGCGCAGCCAGCACCGCGTGCCCGGTCCCCAGCGGCGGGTCCTGCAAGGCGGTCGAGCCGGCGCCCAGGCGCTTTTCCACATGCGCGCCAACCTCGGGCGAGTGGGCGCCCACCACAACCACGATCTTCTCGCAGCCCAGCGCCTGAGCGGCGTCGATGGCCCGGTCCAGCATGGCGCGGCCGCCCACGGGGTGCAGCACCTTGGGCAGGGCTGATTTCATGCGCGTGCCCTGGCCCGCCGCCAGGATCACACAGGCGCGACGGCTCATGCGCGACTCTCCGGGATCTCCGGAGGGTTTAGCGAACCCGGGCGTGCGGCCCAACCCCTCTCTGGCGTTTCGCGGCCGTCCAGGGTGTGCGCCTCCGAGGAATCTGCTCTACCCCGCCCCCATGCCTGCCGCCCCAATGTCTGCTCCTGGGCTCCTGACCGGCGTCACCCTGGCGTTCGACCTCGACGGCACCCTGGTGGACACCGCGCCCGACCTGATCGGGGTGCTGAACCAGATGCTCGAGGAGCACGGCCTGCCGCCGGTCCCGCTGGCCTCGGCGCGGCATCTGGTGGGCGGCGGTGCGCGGCGCATGCTGCAGCACGGCTTCGAGGAGGCGGGCGCGACCGTGCATCCCGACGAGATGCCCGCGCTCGACGACCGTTTCGTCGAGCTCTACCGCGCTCGCATTGCGCGCGAGAGCCGCCCGTTCGACGGCCTGGAACCCGCGCTGGACGCGTTGAAGGCCGAGGGCGCCCGTTTCGTCGTATGCACCAACAAGAAGACGGACCTTTCGCTGGACCTGCTGGCCGCCGTCGGTCTCATCGACCGCTTCGACGCCGTCGCCGGCCCCGATGTGGTGAGCCGGCGCAAGCCCGACCCCGCGCACCTGATCGAAGCCATCCGCCTGGGCGGCGGCGATCCGACCCGCGCCCTGATGGTCGGCGACAGCGCAACCGACCTGCTGTCCGCGCGCGGCGCGCGCATTCCGGTGGTTCTGGTCAGCTTCGGCTATACCGAAACGCCGGTGGAGGCCCTGGGCGCCGACGCGCTGATCCATCGCTTCCACGACTTGCCCGCGGCGGCGCGGCGTTTGCTGCGCTGACTTTCGCCGGCCCGGCGAACCCTACAAATCGGTAATGCGGAGGGCCTTGGCAGCCGCCGCCTTCGGGCCTACCCCAGTGCCCGCAACCTTTCCGCGGAGTCCGTCGTGAAGAAGCTTCTGCTCGCCACCGCCGCCATTTCCATGATCGCCGGCGCCGCCTGGGCCCAGAAGGCCCCAACCCCCAAGACCTCGCCGGAGACCGAGCAGACCAAGGCCCCCGCGACGACGACTTCCGCGCCCAACAAGGGCGTTCTGTTTTCCCCGGAAGCCTCCGTCACCGAGGGCTCGGTCAACGTCGAGGGCCAGCGCATCGACTATCGCGCCGTCGCCGGCACCCTGGTCGTCCATCCCAAGGGCTGGGACGACGCCGCCGCGCGCGAACAGTCCGGCGACGCCAAGAACCTCGGCGACCAGTCGAACCCGCAGGCGGAAGCCTCGATCTTCTACGTCGCCTATTTCAAGAAGGGCGTCCCCACCTCCGACCGTCCAATCATGTTCCTCTATAACGGCGGTCCAGGCTCTTCGACGGTATGGCTGCACATGGGCGCCTTCGGTCCGCGCCGGGTCGTGACCTCCGACGACACCCACACGCCGGCCGCGCCCTACCACCTGGTCGACAACGCCTATTCGCTGCTCGACGTCGCGGACCTGGTGTTCATCGACGCGCCGGGCACCGGTTTCTCGCGCATCGCGGGCAAGGACAAGGAGAAGTCGTTTTTCGGCATTGACGCGGACGCCTACGCCTTCTCGCAGTTCATCACCGGCTTTCTGTCCCAGTACAACCGTTGGAATTCGCCCAAGTACCTGTTCGGCGAGAGCTACGGCACGCCGCGGTCGGCCGTGACCGCGAACCTGCTGGAGACCGGCGACGACGTGGACCTGAACGGCGTCGTTCTGCTGTCGCAGATCCTGAACTTCGACCTCGGCGCCGATGCGCCCGAATTCAACCCCGGCACGGACGAAGCCTATGTCACGGTGCTGCCGACCTTCGCGGCCACGGCGTGGTATCACAACCGTCTGCAGGGCCAGCGTCCGGCCGACCTCCCGGCGTTTCTTGCCGAGGTCGAGCACTTCGCCACCACCGACTACGCGCTCGCGCTGCAGGCCGGCTCGACCCTCGATCCCGCGCGCAAGCAAGAGATCGCCGAAAAGCTCGCCGCCTATACTGGCTTGCCGGTCGACTACATCCTGAAGGCGGACCTGCGCGTGAACGCCGGCATGTTCGAAAAGATGCTGCAGGACGCGACCGGGACCACGACCGGGCGGCTCGACACGCGCTTCTCCGGTCCCGACATGGACCCGCTGTCGAAGGAGGCCGACTACGATCCGCAGTCGGCGTCGATCGGTTCGGCCTACGTCTCGGCGTTCAACAGCTACGTCCGCAACGAACTGCACTTCGGCGAAGGCAAGACCTACAAGCCCGAGATCGATGTGTTCAAAGACTGGAAGATGGACCACCAGCCGCCGGGCTCGCCCTTCCCGATCCCCGGCGTGGACAACGTGATGCCCGATCTGGCGACGGCGATGAAATACAATCCGAACCTGAAGATCATGCTGAATGGCGGCTACTTCGACCTCGCCACGCCGTTCTTCGAGGGTATCTACGAGATGCGTCACCTGCCGATCCCGCAGCCGCTGCAGGCCAACATCGAGTACCACTACTACCAGTCGGGCCACATGGTGTACGCCCACGAGGAATCGCTGAAGAAGATCCACGACAACGTGGCCGACTTCGTCCGGCGCACCGACAACCTCGGGCACTGAGGGGAAACCCTCCCCTGGCGGGGAGGGTCCTTCACTCTGCGATCGCCGACGCGCGCTTGCGCGTCCATAGCCACAGCAGCAGCGTCATCACGCTCGCCGCGACCAGGCCGCACAGGCCGTCGGTCAGGTACATGGCGGTCAAGCCGCCCTTGCCGTAGGCCTGGCCGTCGAACCACTGCATGTAGGTGATCGGCAGGGCCGCGGCGTTGGTCAGCAGGCCGAACTGCGTCGCCGCGAACGGGTTGTCCTTGCCCAGGGATTGCAGGGCGATGGCGTAGTTCAGCGCCAGCGCCGCCGACTGCGCCACGTTCTGGCCGACGACGGCTACCCCGAAGAACAGCGGCGTGTGAGGCATGAAAATAAGGCTCAGCGTGAACACCGCGCCGATCGCCGCCACTGACAGATAGAACTTGCGCGCCTCGACGCGCTTGCCGATCGGCATGATAAGCAGGCTTCCGAACAGACCCGCGATCGTCACGCCGAAGCCGCCGACGCCGGCGACGAACTTCTCCGAGGCGCTATAGTCGCGTCCCAGGCCGCCCAGCGTATTGGTCAGGGCGAAAGAGGCGGCGGGCACGACGAACAGCAACAGCAGTTGCAGCACCCTTGGTTGGCGCACGATCGCGGTCAGGTCGCCCAGGAACCGTCCGAAACTCTCGTGCAACAGCCGGTCGTCGGGCGCGGGCGCGGGTGTTATCGGGTAGATGAACAGCGGAAGCAGGATCGGCGCCGATACGACCACCGCGGCGATCGGCATCGGCAGTGCGCGGAGAACAAGGATCGCCACCAGGGTGATCACGCCGAAGCCGCCGACGTTGGCCGCGATCAGCCAGGCGCCGAGCTTGGCGTCATCCTCCTTGTTCATGATGCTGCCGAACCAGCCGCCCGTCGCGATGCCGTTCAGCGTCGCGCCCAGCGAAGAGAAGAACAGCAGGACGCCCAGGATCTCCAGACGGTCGGAAAACACCAGGGCCACATAGGTCGCGACCGCGCAGAGGATGACCGCGCCCGCCGCATAGGTCCGGCGCTTGAACTTCACGTCCACCACCGGCCCCAGCAGGAACACGAGGAAGCTCGGCACCAGGAACAGGGTCGTCAGCTGCGCGATCCGCGGCTCGGGCACGTGCCGCGCCGCCAACAGCTGCGGCAGGGTGAAGAGCATCAGGCCGCCCGACACCCCCAGCGGCAGGTTGGAAAGGCCCAGGAGCCAGGCCGGCGGGAGTTTGCGGATTTGGTCCATCAGGCGCACCTCACACCCGACTAGCGCATAAGGCTGCGGCGGGTTGCGTCAAGCGCGGCCTAACCCTCGATGTCCGCCCCCCGGGTCTCGCGCAGGAACAGAAGACCGATCACCGCGGTCGCGGCGGCGATCACCACCGGGTACCAGAGGCCATAGAAGATGTCGCCCGTGGCGGCGGTCAGCGCGAAGGCCGCCGACGGCAGGATGCCGCCGAACCAACCGTTGCCGATGTGATACGGAATGCTCATCGAGGTGTAACGAATCCGCGCCGGGAACATCTCCACCAGCATCGCCGCCAACGGCCCGTAGGCGATGGCGGCCAGGATCACCAGCACGCTGAGGATAGCGACCACCAGCGGCATGTTCATGTCCTTGGGGTCCGCCTTGGCCGGATAGCCCGCCGCCTTCAACTGGGCGGCGAGCGCCTTGCCCCACGCCTCGCTCTTCGATTTGAAATCCTTCGCCGCCATCGAACGCCCGTCGAAACTGGGTGTCGCCGCCGTCCCGATGGTGACCTGGGCGAGCGCGCCCGCGACGGCGTCCCTGTGCGTGTACGGAACCCCGGCCTTGGCGAGCGTCGAGGTCGCCAGGTCGCACGACGAATTGAACACCGCCTTGCCGATCGGGTCGAACTGCAGGTGACAGTCGGCCGGATCGGCGACCACGATCACCGGTGCGCGCGCGGTCGCCTGCGCGAGCTTCGGGTTTGCCGCCACCGTCAGCTGCTGGAACAGCGGGAAAACCGTCACCGCCGCGACCGCGATGGCGCCGATGATCACGTACTTGCGCCCGACCTTGTCCGACAGCCAGCCGGCGAAGATGAAAAACGGCGTGCCGACGACAAGTGCGATCGCCATCAGTTCGTTGGTCAACACGCCGTCGACCTTGACGACCTTCTCCAGGAAGAACAGCGCGTAGAACTGAGCCGTGTACCAGACCACCGCCTGACCCGCGACGAGACCCACCAGCGCGATCACGATGCGCCAGACATTGCCGATGGAGCCGAACGCCTCGGCCAGCGGCCGCTTGCTCGTGCGGCCCTCCGCCACCATCCGCTGGAACACGGGGCTTTCGTTCAGCATCAGCCGGATAATGAGCGAGATGATGAGCAAGACCGCCGACACGCCGAACGGTATCCGCCAGCCCCAGTCGCCGAACGCCGCCTCGCCGAGCTTCAGCCGCGTAACCAGGACCACGGCGAGGCTGAGCAGAAGCCCCAACGTCGCCGTCGCTTGAATCCAGCTCGAACGCAGGCCGCGTTTGTCGGCCGGCGCATGCTCGACCACATAGATCGCCGCGCCGCCGTATTCGCCGCCGAGCGCCAGGCCCTGCACCAGCCGAAGGCCGATCAGCGCCGCCGGCGCCAACAGACCCCAGGCGCCGTAGTCGGGCAGAACGCTCACCCCCACGGTCGCCAGGCCCATCAGCACCATGGTGACCAGGAAGGTGTTCTTCCGTCCCCATTTGTCGCCCAGCCGCCCGAAGATCACCGCGCCCAGCGGCCGCACCAGGAACCCCGCGAAGAAAGCGAGCAAGGCCAGGATGTAGCCCGTCGTCGGGTCGGTGTTGGAGAAGAAGTGCCTGGTTATGAAGGTGGCCAGCGACCCGTAGAGGAAGAAGTCGTACCACTCGAACAGCGTCCCCACCGACGCACCCAAAATCACCAATCCCGTGCCCGACTTCGCGGGCGCAGCAGCACCGTTGCTCATCCTCAGTCTCCCACCGCACCGCGGCTGTCCCCGCGCGACCATACAGAAGAATGCGCCGGACGCGAAAGCCGGGGTTCAGACGCGAAAAAAGCCCGGCCACCCCTGAGGGCGGCCGGGAACCGTAGTTCGTTCTAAAGGTCGATCATGGCGCTCCGCTGCAGGCGCGCAGGCTCCGGCGCTCGGCGATGTAGTCGCGGATCCAGCGCTTCAGCTGAGACGTGTCCGGCAGCGCGTCGTACTCCGCCCTCAGCGCCCGTTCGTCGGCAAGCGAATAGGCCGTCGGTTGCACGGGACAAAGCACGGTCACCGGTTTCTGCCCATGGTTCGACGCACAGCCGGCAAGCAACAGCACGGCCAACAGAACGCGTTTCATCGCTGCACCCGCGGCTTCTTCGGAATGTGAAACCCGGGTGCAAAGGCGCGCTTGGGCACGCGTACCGCCCGGCCCAACTCGGTCAACGTGGCGATCGAGCCGAGATCGTAGCCCGGACGCGCATAGTAGTAATCTTCGTCGTCGGCGCGGTGGCGTCGGGGCGGCGGCATCGGTCCTCCAGTCTGGTCGGCTTGGGTTACGCCTCGCCCTTGTCGAGCAGGTCGTCGATCTGCGCGTCGCTCCTGGGCGCGGACTGCGCGGCCTGGGTCACCCGCCACTGCGCCTCGAGCGCACGGCGCGCGACCGAGAGATCCGCCTCCGCGGCGCCGGCTTCGCGCGAGGATGCAACCACCGGATCGGGCCGCGCGAGCCACGCGGAGAACGCCGCCCGCAACAGTCGCGCAAGAAAGGCCAAAATCACGGTCATGGCCTCAACCCGCCGCCGGCGTGCTCGGCGTCGCCGGCGCGGGCGGCGTGGTCTGTGAGCAGTTGTGGTACTCGTGGATGGCGTTGATCGCCGTGTTGGCCTGCTGCAGCTCGGCCAGGGCGAGCAGGCGCGCCGGTTCGCCCGTCGCCAGGCCGCGATTCAGCGACAGCGCGATTCCAGGCTTGGTCGATGCGCTGGCCGAGGCCGTCGTTCCCGCGCCGGCCGACGCCACGCCGCCGATGGTGCCATAGGTCGAGACCGCGTCCTTGCCGCCGCACATGGTCGGCACTTCGTACGGATTGCTCGTCCCCTTCGACCGGTCGAGCGGCACGGTGACGAAATCCGCGGTCGTCGCGCCGATGCTGCCTTTCGACGAGTCCCGCAGTGAATTTTGAATCTCCCGCGCGCAGACGATGCGCAGCGGCGATTTCGCCGCCAGCGCCACCAGGGCGCCGGCCACCGAATGCGACTTCGCCCCGCCGCGCCCGCCATAGTAGGCCGCATCGCGCCACCCCTCCGCGAACAGATCGCGAAAGGCGCGCGGGATCTCGATCTCAGACAAATCGGATCGCCAGCTCCAGCTTGATCGGCACGCGCGCGTCGTCGCCGCCTTCGCGGCCCGTCTCCTCCGCCGCCCACTTCAGCGCGAATACGTGGGCGGATACCTTGGCGCCGGACTCGGCGTCCAGCAGCTGCGCCTCCAACGCCCGCGCTCGCGCCGCCTCGCCCACCTTCACCGCCTTGTCGAACGCGCGATGACGCTTTCGCCAGGCCTCGAGCGTCGCCCGCGACACGCCGATCTCACCGCCGAACGCCGTCAGACTGAACCCCCGCCCCATGAAGGCGACAACCGCCTCACGGAACGCGTCGTCATAACTCACGGCGCGCAACACCGGCGGCGGCGCGATTCCGCCCGGTTTCGCCACCGGCTTACCTGTGGCTCCACGCGGCATGATGAGGTCCTTAACTCCAGCGCCGTCGCCTGGAAGGTTCGCGCAAGCGCCGCAACAAGTGCAATAAAAAAGCCCCGGCCAAACGGCACGGGGCGCAAAACGTCTAGTCTCTATTTCCTGAGAATGTCACAGCGCGGCCGCATACGCAATCGCTTCGGCTGTCTGGAAAAGACGCAAATTCGAATCGGGCGGACGCAGCCGAAACCCGGCCTCGCTTTACCTTCTGCAGAACTGCGTTAAAATCGGTGCGTAGCGCACCGCAGGGGGATGCCGTGCCTGGAAAAGTCGCTTACTCCACACTCGCCGTTGCGGCGCTTGTGCTCGCAGCCGCCGTATCCGCGCAGGGAGCGTCGCCGAAAAAGCCGGCCACGCCCAGAATCGTTGTCGAAAACCGCAGCGCCGAACGTATCGGGTCGATCGGCCTGTTCAGCGTGCGGAAGCTGCCGAACGGCCGGCCCAGGATCATCCGCTCCAACGACTTCCTGGTCACCCAGAACGGCGAGAAGGTGCACGCCTTCCTCCTGGAGTCGGGGACCGCCGGCGTGCTGGGGCTGGGCGGGAAGACGGTACGGCCGGAATGCGCGTTCGAAGTCGACATCGGCGTCGTCTCGACCGGACACGAAGGTTTTCCGACCGTCTACGACGTCCACCAGGATCTCTGTCAGAATCCGCGCATCGTTCTGAACGAAGACCAGATCCATTGGACCTACGCCCCGGTCATTGCGCCGCCCCCCGCGCCGAAACCGCCGCCGCCCTCGCCGCCCCTGACCGCGCCCGACTCGAATGCCTGGGCCTACATCGTCAAGGACAAGCAAGGCGCCACGGACTACATCGACGGCGACAGCATCGTCGGCGATGCGCTGACGCGTTCGGCGACCGCCAAAATCGTGGCGCCCGAAGGCAAGATCATCGTCGCCCGCCTGCGCGTGCGTTGCGACCGCTGGCTCTTCGCTGTCCTGTCGGAGATCACCTTCGACGCCGACGGCGCACAGACCGGCAGCATCGACTATGTCGCGGCCGGCGACGCGCCCGAGCACGGCATCGAGGGGGACACCATAGCCGACGCCGTCGCCAAGCGCATCTGCCGCCCCTGACGCGCGATCAGCTCTGCGCGAGCGCCTCGCGATGTTCGGCTTGGCTCAGCGCCGCCAGGCGCGCGTGGATCGCCTGAACCACCGCAACACACCGGCCACGTCAGCGCAGCAATAAAAAAAGCCCCGGCCAAACGGGACGGGGCGGAAATCGGCGAGTGTCTATTTCCTGAGAATGCCACACGACGCGGACCGCCGCAAGCGAAGCGCGCGGCGCTAAAAGTTCACAAACGACTCTCGCTTCCCGCCCCGCTCCGAACTTGCCTTTTCGGGCCTGCGATTTTAGGATCGCCGCAAGGCATGGCTCGTGCCTCCTCCCTCCGATTCGGGGAAGCATTTGACATGCGGGGCGCCTGAACAATCGAACGCACTCTGTTCGAGCCGATGCATACGGAGGGGTTGCAGAAACGGCTCGAAGAGGAGGCTTTCGATGAAGTTGTCTGCCCCGATTTTTCGCCTCAAGAGACAGGCGAAGCTGCTTTCCCGCGAATTGAACACGCCGCTGCACGCGACACTCGATCAGGTCGCGCAACGCGAAGGTTACCAAAGCTGGGGTCATCTTGCCGCGTCCGGTTCGGATGATCGGGCGGCGCCCAAATCCCTGACACAGTTTGCACCTGGCGATCTCGTGCTGCTCGGCGCCCGGCCCGGTCACGGCAAAACCTTGCTGGGCGTCGATCTGGCCGTAGAGGCGGCGCGAGCCGGTCGCCGCAGCTTCTTCTTCAGTCTGGAGGAAAACGAGTCGATCCTCTGCGATCGTGTTCGAGACTTGGGCTTCGATATGACCGCAATCGGAAACGCTCTGGTTATCGACACGTCGGACGACATCTGTGCGGACTATATCGTTGAACGCGTGGGGCGTCGGCCAGGGGACGGCGCCATGGTGGTGATCGATTACCTTCAACTCTTGGATCAGAAGCGGCGAAATCCGGAACTCGCCGGTCAGGTGGCGACGTTGGCCGGCTTCGCTAAGGCTACGTTGTCGACCGTCGTTACGATGTCCCAGATCGATCGCTCGTTCGACGTGGGAAGCAAACCAATTCCGAGCTTATCGGATGTGCGCCTGCCCAATCCGGTCGACTTGTCCCTCTTCACGAAGACCTGCTTCCTGCACAATGGCGAGGTGCAGATCGAAGCTTTGGCCTGACATCGCAAGGCCGGGCGGTCGAGTTCTCGCGGGCTCGATCGCTCGCGGCGTGTGGCCGGATGACAAGCCTCAACGAGCAATAAAAAAGCCCCGGCCAAACGGGTCGGGGCGCAAACCGGCGAGGCTCTGTTTCCTGAGAGTGCCACGAAGCGCGGCTCCAACGCAACGGCGTGAAAAGTCCGCGAAACGAAGCACGCCGGGCGAGCTGTTCATGCGTTGCCGGGGATTTCGCATTTGTTGCTGGTTGCAGCCGTCTGCGCGCATGTCTTGACCATCAAGGCGCGGTTTCCGTCGGCGGACAGGTCGATAACAAAACCTCCGTCGGCGCATTTGACTTCGATAAGATCGCCGTCCCCGGCGTCGAGGCCGTGATCTTGAAATTCCGTCGCCACACAGGGCCGTCCGGCGGCGCGGAGAACCTCGCCGAGGTGCGCCAACAGCGCAGGTTTCAAGGCCAGCCTGCACGCGACGCGTCGCAGGCCTGCCGCGAAGCAGTCGTAGCTCTCGAATTTGCCGGTCGATTTGGCGGAAGGAATCAGCGCGAGCACGCCCGCCGGCCGCTGCGGGCAGGCAAACTCGAGCACGTCGCGATGCATCTTCTTGTCCGTTCCCATGATGACGTAGTCGGTTGCGTCGCAGGCGATACGATGGTCGCGCAGAGCCCGGCTGTAGTAAGCAAGGCGCGCCTGCATGGCCTGACCGTAGTCGGTCAAGGTGCACGAAATGCCCTCGACCTTGGCCTGAACACAGTCGAGGTGGCCCAGCATGACCCCCCACTTTGTGTCCAGGAAGAAGCCGGGTCGTCCGACGCAGCCGATTTCGAAGAAGTCGCGATGGTCCGGTGTGATGCCGGCAAAACGCTGGGCCGAAACCCGACAGGCCGGATCCGCGGCGCCCGCCCACGCCAGCAGGGTCTTTTGACGTTCGGCCTGGGGCGTGAACTTGCAGTCGTATTTGGTTTCGACCGCGAGACAGGTATAGGCCTGAACCGAGCCGTGCCGCGCGAGGTCGACGATGTAGCCGCTGCGCTCCCGGCAACGCACCTCGAAAACTTCATGCTGCGGGTTGGTTCCCAGCGATCGCCGCTCACTGACGGTGCACGGCACGCCGGAGCGGTCGACCAGGCGCTGCATCTGCCGGTCGATGTCCGCGTTTTCCGGAAGCTTGCAGCGAGAATCGTGTTGCGTGATCCGATAGACCTCGTCCAGGGCGACGCAACTGTACGTCCGCACCGAGCCGTCCGCGAGCGCGCCCAAGAAGTATCCGACGCCCTCCTTGCATGCGACTTCATAGGCGGTGATCGGAACGGACTGGCCGCCGACCGGCAATGTGCCCCCGCCCTTGTAGATCGCGTTGCGCACGTCGCATCGGAGCTGGGCGGTTTGAATCAAGGCGGGTGTTTCTGCGATACCGCGTTGAACGGCCGTTTCTAGCGGCGAGGGAATCGACGGCGCCGGTCGCGTGGCGGCGATCTCCGCGATCTCGGCGAGCCGCGCCAGCGCGATGGTGCGGTACACGCCCGAAAACTCGCCGCGTTCCACGCGTTCGAGATAGTCGCGCAGCACGTTCGGATCGTCCGAGGTCTTGATCGACTCCCAGAACGCCAGCTCCATCGCGGTCTGCGACGGTTCTTCCCAGCGGTCCGAGCCCCCGGTCATCTGCAGGGTCTGGGGCGGCGACGGCGGCTCTTCGCCGGCGGACTGCGCCGCTGCGCCCGAGCACCAAGCGCACGCCGCCAGCACCATGAGCGCTTTGAAGATCGAACCCATCGTCAGCCCCCCGCCTGCACCCTAGCACGAGCGACCCGGCCGCACGAGTGCGCGGCTCCAGGCCGCCGGCGGCGCACCACGATCACCTCCGATCCCGATGCGGTTCGAACCGGATCCGGGTTGCCGGCCTCGTCGACATAGAAGACGGACTCTTCGACCTGAGCGGCGGCAAGCGACGCGCCGCCGCGCCGCCGCACGATCAAAGGCCGGCGCGGATGCAGATGATCTCGCGCGAGTTGGAGCCCTTCGGTCAGCAAGGACCGGCGTTCGAGCTGTCCGCGTGCAATCTCCGCCTCCGCCCTGCCCGCGATCCTTTGCAGCGCCCACGCGGGCCAGTCGTGCAGTACGCACACCGCATAGAGCTCCGCGCTCCTGAGCGGTCCCAGCGTCTTCCACAGCGCGCTTAGCGACGCGGTCGCCGCCGCGTCACCGTCGCCGCCGTCGTTCTGCGCGGTTCGCCGGTTCTCGATCACGCGCCAGACCTCGGCGATTTCCTCCGCGGTCATGTCCTGGATGCGCCGCGCATCGACGCCCGACGTCTCCGGCGCCTGCTCCAGCGCGATCGTCATCCGGCGCGCCTGCAACCCGGCGCGTCGATAGAGTCGCGCGTAGGCGTGGCCGGCCGCGGCCAGCGGTCCTTCGATCCAGCCGCGCGCGGCCATGGCGTCGAGCGGGTTCTCCGCGGCGCGCAAGTCGTCCGCGCTCGCGCGATCGACGCCCAGGATGCGGCGGCGGCGTTCGATGACCTCGCGGTTCGGTTTGTTGTTCGTCTTCGACGGACCGCCGCTGACGCGCTGGCCCGACGGATAGCGCAATCCCGGCTTGCGCGGCCTCCCCTTGCCGCTCATTCGGAGACCCCGTTGTCGTCGCCGCCCTTGAAAGCGCCGAACACCGAAGCGATGGTGGGCGCATTACTTCTGGGAAGCGCGTGCGCCAGTTTGGCGCGAAGGTGGGTGCGGGTCATGTGTTCCAGCGCCTTGGCATAGGCGTCGAAGCGCGGTCCGAGCGCGGCCTTCGCCGCTTCGAAGTCCGCCAGCGCCCTCGCCCGCGCGCCCGTGTCCCGCTGGCCACGCTTCTTCACCTGCAGCGCGCGTTCGCCCGCCGCCTCGAGCGGTCGCAACATCTCGCGCCGGAACGTCAGTCGCGCTTTCATCGCGGGCGCACCGCCGCGCGACCGCGCTCGGCGAGCCGATAGACATCGTCGTCTTGCGTGACGAAGCCGCGATCGCGCAGTTCGGCCAGCGCCGGCGATAAGCGCACGTCCGGCTCGCCGAGCCACTCCGCCAATCGCGGCAAGCTGGCCTCGCCGCCGAGCGGACCGGCCAGGTCCTCGATGATTTCGCGCGCGAGCGGCGACAACACGCGACCGACCGGCCGGCCGGGCCGGCGCGCGGTCACTGCCTGCGCGGCGAGGTGCTTCACGACCAACCCCTTCGAACAGGCGAAGCGCGCTGCGATCTCCGTAGGGCTCCAGCCATCGCGATAGAGCGCCGCCGCATTGGCCGCTTCGAAGGCCGAGCGCGCCGGCCGCCGCGGCGGCTGGTGCTGCAGCCGCCACAGCTTGGCCGCCACGGCGCCCCGGCTGACACCCAGGGCCTGGGCGATGCGGGCGTGTGTGCCGCCCTCCCCGGCAAGCCGGCGCAGGGCCTCGAGCTGCTCGCGGGTCCAGGGGATACGCCTTGCGGGGGTCGGGGGTCTGTTCATGGCCCGGAAAGTGCACCTGGCGCACAATCGAGTCAATGAAAATGTGCATGCCGTGCGCTAGCGTGGCGTGCGATCTGGCGCGAGAAATGTGCATGACGCGAGCAGTCGCCCCGCAAACCCCTCACCGCCTGCGCGCCTGGCGCAAACAGCGGCGGCTGACCCTAGAGCAGCTCGCCGACCAGATCGGCATGTCGCATCAGAACCTCGGCCGCATCGAGCGCGGCGAAGTCCCGCTCTCCAGCGACCGCATCGCCGACATCGCCCGCGCGCTGGAGGTCGAACCCGCCGACCTGTTCCGCGATCCGACCGGCCCCGCCGCCCAGCCCGGTCTCGTGCCCCTGGTCGGCTATGTCGGCGCCGGCGCGGAGGCGCACTTCTATGCCTCGACCGATGTTCTGGACTACGTTCCCGCGCCCGAAGGCTCGACGGAACGCACCCGCGCCGCCCAGATCCGAGGCGAGAGTCTGGGTCCCCTGCTGGACCAGTGGCTGCTCTACTACGACGACGTCCGCACCCCGGTGACGCCGGACCTGGTCGGCAAGCTCTGTATCGTCGGCCTCCCCGACGACCGGGTGCTGGTCAAGAAGCTCCAGCCCAGCCGCAGCGCGGGCCTCTACCACCTCATCTCCAACACCGAAGCGCCGATCCTGGACCAGGAAGTGCTCTGGGCCGCTCTCGTCCGGCAGATGAGTCCCCGCTAGACCGGCGGTCGCACCAGGAAAGTGCATGATGTGAACAACGGGGCTTGACGGTTATGTGCATATAATGCACAATATCTCCCGACGCAAGGGGAGACGCCCATGTTCGACCACATCGCCGATCCGGACATCCGCCGCGAAGCCGAGCGGCTGCGCCGGGGCGAACTGGTCCGGCGCGATGCGGCCTTCGCGCGCCATCGCCGCGCCGCCCACGACAGCGTGCCGGTAACCGCCGATCCGGTCGAACTGACCTCCGATACCGCGATCGAACGCGCCGCCGCCAACATCGTCGCCGGCCGCCGCGCCTGGCGCAAAACACCCGAGGGCCGCTTCGTCCTCGCCCTCAACGACATCCGCGCCGCCCTCGAACGCGCGGGCTATGCCGAAGACGCCGCCCGCGCCGCCCAGAACCGCGACTTCAACGGCGAACGCGAAACCTGCGAACACTGGGCCGGCGCTCTGTGCGACGTAGCGAGGCAATTAAAATCGGCCGCCCTCGACGCTCAACTCGCAGCGATCGATGCGACGGCGTGCGAAGTTGCGCCTGAGCGCGTGGACGCGACCGCGGCCTAGGCGATCGCGGGCTTGTGCGCTTGCAACTGCTCGCAACCGCACGCGGGCCCGAAATGGCTACTTGCAGCACACTAATTCGGCTCGCTCAGTGGCTGCCGATGTTCACGCCGATCCGTCCGTTTTCGCCAGCGGACCGCTTTCTACCCCTTGCCGACCTGTAGACCCTTTACTAACTCGCTCCAACGTTCAGGCAGCCACGAGAGGAATACGAGAATGCCGTGCAGGACCTAACACATAAACCCGTTTCGGCGTTCGTCGCCGCTGTCGGCTCATTTGGTCAGGATGGGAATTTCGAGCTAGAAGGCACGGCTTTCATGGTCGGTGCTCGTGGATTCATGCTCACCGCGGCCCACGTTGTTGACGCACTCAAGACTAAGACGCGGCCGGTTGCAATGTTCATGGATCATACGGGTGCCTCTCTGACGGCGAAAATCGTCGACTTCGAGAGCCACGACATCCAAGATGCAGCGGTTCTGAAGCTCGAAGGCAGCGACTGGGCCTCCATCCACGATCTTTCAGCAGAGCGCCAATTTGGCTCTGCAGAGGTGATGATGTGGGCCTACCCCGAAGTTGCCGCAAAGGAGCATCAAAATACCGTTCCGCCCGCGCATCCCGACGCATCAAAAGTTCAGCCTGATCTCATCTACTTCCAAGGCTACGTCCGGCGACGGGTGAGCCGCGAGCTTCCCGTCGCGATCCTGCGAGGCAACGCCTTTTACGAAGTGAGCCAGATCGGCGGAGCTTGCGCGTCCGGCGCGCCCATCACGCTCCGAGTTCCAGGGAAACTGTGGCAGGTCGTTGGCATCTACATCGGCGAACAGACGAGCGACGCTCGCCGCGAGATCGGCATTGCAGTGCGCGTCGACGCCATATTGGACTGGGTCCCGCGTATTGTCGGCTCCCCGGTTGTGCACGAGCGCCACACCCATACCTGAATTGTGATATTGGTAGAAGAACCACGAGAATGTTCTCTGGCCGCAGGCTGAGCCTAGCGCGCCTACGCCGACCCGTACCGGACATTAGGAAGGTCCGTTTTGAGACTGCAAGTCATTGGCCTTGGGTTTAGCGCGCTGAATCAGCGAGGCGACGGCCTGCAGTCCAGGGTCCTGCCCATCCAGGTAGTTACCGATCGTCCAGGGCGCAGGCGCCTGCGGATCGAGGCTTTGGACTTCCAAGGGCACGCGGCCGCAAGCCTCAAACTCGGCCGCCTCCTCAGGAGGCGTTCCGGTTGGACTTCCTGGCTGAGCGATGGAGACGAAACAATCTCGGTAACCTCGGCAGCCGGTACGAAAGTCGTAGCGCTGGGTCGAGGGCAGCAACATGACGCCCGCGTGAGGCAAGTCCTTGAAATCCCCTTCCGAGAAGAACATCAGTCGGTCCCCCGGCGGTTCGCCCACTATGACGACCCGATCGCCTCCGGCCTGTTTCAGATAGGCGACGCTGGCCATTCCGGCCGACACATCCGCCGGCCCCATGAGTACGAAGAACCGACCCTGTGCGGGCAGAGCTGACGGCCAAGCCCGCATGAAGTCGCGGTTGAGCAGAAAGTTTCCCCCTGTGTCCCAGCGCATGTCGAGTACGACATTCGCCCGACCCAGGCGCTTGCGGTTCGCCTCGGCCTCGTTGAGGAAATCGAGCAGCTTCTGCCTGGGGGTATCGACGTTGCCCCTGAGCTGGATGACCACGGCGTCCAGGTCGGCGGCGTCGCGCCAACGATAGATCGTGGCGGGGTCCTGAAGCGCCCAAGGCGTACGATCTGCGGACGGAAGACGAGGCCAGTCGGCTTCGCGCGCCGTCGGGGTCAGCGACCGCTCGACGATCTGACCGCCAACAAGGCGGATACGGTATCGCGCGATCTCGGGATTGTCGGCCACGCCCAGCGCATTCAGCAGATCGATGCGATTGAGAAGCGTCGCAAACGTCAAGTCGCGATGGACGTCGAGGCCGCCGGTGAGTGAGCGGCCGGCTTTCTTCAGCGCGGACACTCCGCGGCCATCGACCGAGATGAGTTCGCCGCCGAGAAGATCGGCGTCCGACGGGTCGGCCAGGGTGACGAAAAACCGACCGCCTAGATCGGTGAAGCCGAGCGGCGCCCCCGTCTTACGGCTGAAGAAGCAGCTGGAATGAAGATTGTCCGCAAGCGCGGCGATCTGGCAGATCGCCACAGTGAAGGCCGCGTCGGACAGATGACCGGCCTCCCGCTCCAGCTTGGCCAACCGCCGCGCGGCCTCGACACGGGCTGCAGGGGAATAGGCGGCGGAAGGCTCGAAAATCTCACGCCGGAAAACGGCGACGTCTTCTATTTGGCCTTGGCCTGTCGGCGACTGTGCGACCGCCCAGTTGGCGAGTGCGAACGCCAGCGCCAAGCCAGAGGCGGCGAATAGCGCGGCGTTGGCCACGGTGCGGCGAAGTTTCATGACGGCGAGAGTGTCCGGTTTCCGCACCGATGTGAAGGACTGCTTTCCCCACCGGACATTAGGAAGGTCCGGAACGAATACGTCGACACGATACCTATTCCCCCTCTATCGCAACAACCCCAACCGTTCCGGCGTTGCGCTCTTCGGCTCGCAGGGCACGCTTGGCGACACGACATGACAACCCAGCAGACGTCCGAGGGAATAGGTATCGTGTCGACGTATTCCGCTGCACTTGACGCGCAACTGGCGGCGATGGACGAGGCCTAGGCAATTGCCAACCTGTGCGCTTGCAAAGCTTCGAACGCGCGCGCTAAGTCTTCGTCGTTCTGCGCGCGGTATCCGCGCGCGGCGTAGGCGCAGAGCGCGGTGCGCATTCCGGGACTGGTCGATCGCCGCACCGCCCAAGTCAGCATGTCGAGGCCCCCTGGCACATCCCGGCCGGACATCGCGAGCCAAGCGCCGCGCACCCCCTCAACCTCGGGAAAAGGCGACGCCTTGGTCGTCATCGACGCCGCGGAATAGTGCTCGATGAGATCGGTTCGCTCATCACGCGCCTCCATCGCGAACCAGGCGATGTTCGATTGCAGCAAGGCGCGATAGGGCTCGTCCACCAGCGCGCCGCCGTTCAGGAGCTGGTCGACCAACTCCGTGCGCTCGAAACACCGCGCCAACGCAGTCTTCGCGCCATTCGCCTCCTTGAGGTCGGATAAGGCATAGATCAAGAAACGTGCGCGTTGATCCGAGTTCCCGTCTGCGGCGGCGAAAGCGATCGCAGCCGCTTCGCCGTGGCGTCCGAAGTGGCGCAACCACGCCACCCGCCACTCTGTGATCGTATCCGACGTGGTGGATTGCTTCGGCGTGCGCCAAAGCAAAAGGCCGTCCGACACATGAGCGCCGTCCGACGTCGTGTAGGGAATGAGCGCTCCGATCCCCAAGAATGCATTGCAGAGCGTGATGCCGACGAGCACGCCGCCGGCGATCCGATTGATCTCGGCCGGATCGTCGGGCACGAGCAGACACGCCCACCAACCGAGCGCCACGGCGACGAAGTTCGCGGCCGCACCGGCCAGTATGATCAGGCAAGTCCCGGCTTTCGCAGAACCTAGACCGGGCGGGATGTGATGCACGCGCCCACCGCCGCCGATGAGCTCACGCTTGATCAGCAGGCGCGCGCGCCCGAGCTTGAATCGCGCCATTACGGGACCGGCGCCGATAACAATCCGCGACACGCCATGCCCCAGCACGCGAGCGACAAGGGCATGCCCGGCCTCGTGGATAAAAACGCCCCCGGTGACGCCCGCGATTGCCCCTAGCACCAGTGCGATCAGAAACGGCCCGCCCATCGCGCCGTGATCCATCCCGAGCCACGTCAGGGCGACCCAGGTCGCAACCAAGCCCGTCGCAGCCAACCCGCGACGCCACAGTGGCTTCGCCGGGCGATACGGCTCGCACCCCGCGCACACGGTCTGCTCGAAAAGACCGGCCTTCTCCCGCCGAAAGAAAGCGTCCACGTCCGAACGCAGGCCACAGACCGAACAACGCTTCGTGGACAAGACTTCCCCCATCCCGGCGGACGGCCTGAGCGCGAGCCTAGCGTGGAAATCCAGCCGCACGCCAGACGAGACCGCTTTCCGGCGCACAATCGAACGCCGGCCCGAAAGTCTTTGTATTTTTGGGTAAAAGAGATGGTGGACGCGGTAGGGATTGAACCTACGACCCCACCCGTGTGAAGGGTGTGCTCTCCCGCTGAGCTACGCGTCCGCCCGAGGGAAGCGGGGACATAGCTTGCACCGCCCGGGGCCGCAAGCTTTTCCCGGACCCTCTGGCCCTCGCCCGGCCAAGCCCCCTAGGCTTTGATCCGGTCGCCCAGGGCACCGGCCATTTCCTCGGTGATCCTGGCGGCGGCCGGTTCGCTCTGGACCGAGGCCCAGTAGGCGGCCGCCTTCTCGTGGCGCTCGAGGAAGCCCTCGCGGCCCAGCGCCTTGGCGAAGGGGGCGATGAAGCCCAGCACCGGGACAATCGCACAGTCGGCCGTGGTCAGGGTGTCGGCGACCGCGCACCGGGTCTGGCCGGTCAGGAACCAGTCCAGGTTCTCCAGGTGCTTGTCGACGTGGGCGAAGGCGTCGCCCACCACCTTCGGGTCCATCTTCGCCACCGACCAGGTCCGCGTCGTCATGTCCATCTGGGAGAACAGCTTCACGGCGCCCTCCAGCACATAGAGTTCGGCGATGCGCGCCAGCACGCGGCCCCGGGCGCGCGCTTCCGGCGTCTCGGCGCGCATGGGCTTGTCGGGGAACTTGTCGGCGAAATACTCGACGATGGCGTCGCTCTCCGCCACCACCGACCCGTCGTCGAGCAGCAGCGCGGGCAGCTTTCCAATCGGGTTGATCTTCAGATAGTCCGGGTGGTGCGGCCCCCCATCGCCGGGCGCCGCCGCGATCTCCACCGGCAGGTCCCAGGCATAGACCGCCATGCGCGGGCGCGAGGCGTAGGGCGAAAGCTTGGCGACGGCGAAGAGCTGCATGGGGTGATCTCCCGGTTGCCCCTGAGTTCTAGGACGAAGGGGCGGGAGTCAATCCGACGCGCGATACATCGGCGGTCACCGTTACGCCGTCTCGTTCAAAGACGCGCACCAGCGCCGCCAGCGCTGTTCCGTCGAACTCGTCGCACACCGACCTGAGGCAAGACGATCAAGCTGGGCGGCTTTACGGAATCACACCGTACTTCGCTTGGGTCTCTGCAACCGTCGGGTCTGCGGCGACCACCGCCGCGATATCGGCGCGCCCCTCTTCAACCCGGCCCAGACGCAACTTGCAGACGCCGACGCAATAGCGGCAATGCGCGCACGCCGGGTCGATGACCAAGGCGCGGTCGTAATTCTCGAGCGCCTCTACAAACCGACCGGCATGGAACTGCACAAATCCGCGGGTGCGACAGACCGCGTGGTCATCCTCGCCGAGTTCGCGCGCGCGGACGCAATCCTCCAGCGAAGCACTTGCGTCGCCGCCTGCCAGAGCCCGCTCCCAGGCGCGACGGAGGTAAACGGCTGGGTCATCCGACCCGAGCGCGACCAGGGCGTCGCAGTCGGCCAAGGCAGCCGCGTGCTCACCGCGATCCCCAAGCAAAGAAATTCGCAGAAGACGGCTGTTCCTATGATTCGGCTCCTTTATGATGGCCGCATTCACGTCGGTGAGGGCTAGCTCCACGTCGCCCTGCTTCTCACGAACCCACGCGCGGCCATACAACGCCTTGAAGCTGTCTGGCTCGAATTCAAGCACGCGGTCGAAATCCCGAACTGCGAGGTCGTATTGCTCCAACTCAATGCGCGCGCAGCCTCGTTCATAGGCGATCGCGGCGGCGCCCTCGTCATCGGCACAGATCCCCTCGGCCGTGTCGAAGTCGGTGATCGCCCGACCGTGCTCGCCCAATTCTGTCCAGGCCACGCCCCGGTTGTAAAATAGCTGGGGGATTGTCGGATCGAGCGCGATAGCACGATCATAGTCGGTGATCGCGCGCTCGAATTCGCGCTTCTCCGCACGAGCGTAGCCGCGACAACGGTAAGCGCGTGCATTGTTCCGGTCGAGTGCGATGACGCGGTCGTAATCCGCTATGGCCCGATCGAGCTCGCCCGACTGCGTCCAAGCGTAGGCGCGGTGATCGTAGCCGTGCGTATCCCGCGGCTTAAGTTTGATCGCCCGGTCGTAGTCGGCGATCGCCTTGTCGTACTCACCCATGCCGGTGAATACGAAGCCGCGACCCAGCCATGCGAATGCACGGCGCGGTTTCATGCGAACGATCGCGTCGAAATCTCCGAGCGCTCGATCGAAGAGACCGCTGTGCGCCAAGGACCATCCTCGCCAGTAGAGCGCGTCGTAGTCGTTCGGCCAAGCGCCTAGCGCCTGGTCGTAGGCCTCGACGGCGCGATCGTACTTTTTCGCCCTATAGGCCGCGGCGCCGCGATCGGTCGCCGCGACGTACGCGTTCAGCCGGCGCATACGCAACAGCGCCCGAAATGCGAAGGCGGCCAAAATGAACCGCCAGAGCAACGATCCGAAATCGATCCACAGACGATGCCACCGCCCGGCGTCGAACGCCGAACCGACTATGAGCGCGCCGCTCCACAAACAATAGACGAGCGCAACGATCGCCGCGGCGGTCGTCCAGCGCAGGATCGTCATCCGCACGGCGGAGCGCCCTTACCGGCCCGCGCACCGGTCGAGGAACCCCCCGATGACCTTGCGGTCGTCAGGGCCGAGTTCGACCATGCCGGTCCAACCGGTGGTCATCAGCGACATCGACTTGGTCTTGCGCAGCGCCTGCAGCGTCGGATCCTTCAGCGGCATGTCGATGGCGAGATTCCATCCCTTCGTCGTGTTCGCAGTCGCCCTGGCCGGGACCAGGTCGATTTTCCGACCGTCGACATAGAGGCCCATGACGGCCGCGCCAGGAAGCATCGTCGCGCCTGGCGCGTCGCTCACCTTTGCGCCGGTCCCCGGGTCCATGAGCTGGGTCACCCCGGTCTCGACGATGGTCACATGATCGCCCGCGCACGCGAAGCGGTAATCGACCCCCTGGTCGCCGTAGCTGAGGGCGAGCCGCAACGGCGGCCCGTCCTCGACCTTCCAGTTCCCTGCCTGCGCCGCGAAGGGAACCGCTAGGGCGATCAAGCCCGTCGCCAAAACCCAACCGATCCGCATGACCGCCACCCCCACGCGATGATGAACGGCGCCAGCGTAGAGGTAATTGGCCGGGCGGCATATGGGGCTGTCTCGGTCTGTAGCCGGGCCGCGTTTCGCCCGCGAGAGGAATTAGCCGCGCTCCCCTTCCCCTCTGGCGCGGTCCTTGAACCGGTGGCGGCATGAGCCTCGCCGCCGTACCAAAACAGACCGAACCGGGTCTTTCCGCCGATCTGTCCCAAGCCGGGACGGCGCGGCTGCCCGACGCCGTGACCGACGCCGACGCGTTGGACCTGCTGTTCTGCTACCAGCGCATCGCCAATCCGGCGCTGCGCCGCACGGCGCTCAGCTGCGTGCAGACGCTGGCCGCCCATGAAGGCGTTCGCGACCGGACGCCCAAGCCCGCGACCCGCCGCGCGACCCAGCGCCCGCTCGACGTGCTGAAGTTCGGCAGTTCGGTGCTGCGCACGCCCGCCGACGCGCCCGAGGCCGTCACCGAAATCTATCGCGCCGTACGCCAGGGCCGCCGCGTGCTCGCCGTCGTCTCCGCCTTCGACGGCGTGACCGACCGCCTGATCGGCGACGCCCAGGCCTTCGGCTGCGCCCACGACAATGTTCACCTGCCGCGTTACGTCGCGCTCGGCGAAGAGACCTCCGCGGCCCTGCTCGCGCTCGCCTGCGATCGCGCCGGCCTGACGGTCGCCGCCCTTTCGCCGGCCGAGATCGGCATCCTGGCCGAAGGCGACCGCGAGACCGCCAAGCCGACCGGCCTCGACGCCGCCGTCATCGAACGCGCCTTCGAAACCAACGACGTGGTCGTCGTGCCGGGGTTCACCGCGCGCGATCGCGACGGCAATGTCGTGCTGCTCGGTCGCGGCGGATCGGATCTGACCGCCGTGTTCCTGGGCGCCGAGCTCGGCGCCGACCGGGTGCGCCTGGTCAAGGACGTTGACGGCGTCTACGACCGCGACCCGAAATCCAATCATGAGGCTCTGCGCTTCGCCGCCCTGACCTGGAGCGCCGCGCGTGACGTCGCCGGCAAGCTCGTTCAGGCGCGCGCCCTCGACATGGCCGAAGATCGCGGCGTCGCGATCGAGATCGCCGCCCTGGGACGCGAAGACGCCACCGCCATCGGCCCGAACGGTCAACCCCCAGTGAGCGCGCCCAGTGTGAAACGTGCGGCGTCAAGAGCGCCGCTGCGCGTGGCCGTGGCCGGATGCGGCGTCGTGGGCGGGGGGATCGTTGACCGCTTGCGGCGGCGCGCCGACGCCTTCGAAATCACCGGCGTCCTGGTGCGCGACCCAATGAAGCTGCGCGACATCGACGCCGCGGGCCTGATGGTCACCGAACCGGAAGCCCTGCTCGAATGGGAGCCCGAGGTCGTCGTCGACGTGCTCTCCTGCGCCAAGACCGGCGCCTGGCTTTCGCAAGCCGCGCTGGACGCCGGCGTGTCGGTGGTCAGCGCCAACAAACAGGCAGTCATCAGCGCCCACGCGCGGCTCGCCGCCGCCGCCCAACGCACCGGCGCACGTCTCTACTGTTCCGCCTCCGTCGGCGGCGGCGCGCCCTTGATCGAGACGGTTCGCGCCGCGCGCAAGTCCGGTCCCATCGCGCGCCTCGATGGCGTGCTGAACGGCACGGTGAACTTCCTGCTCGGCCGCCTTGCCGCCGGCGAACGTTTCGCCGACGCCCTGAAAGCCGCCCAGGCCGCCGGCCTCGCCGAAGAAGACCCGTCCGCCGACCTCGACGGGCGCGACGCCGCCGCCAAACTGCGCATCCTGGCGCTTGAGGCCTTCGACGAATTGGTGGGCGCGGTCGACGTCGACCGCGCGGTGCTCGATGACAAGGTCATCCAATGCGCCGCCTCCCAGCCGCTGAAACAGGTTTCGCGCCTGAGCTGGGAAAACGGCCGCCTGAAGGCCCAGGTCGTCTTCGCGCCCGACCCTCAGTTCGCAGGCCTTGACGCCGATCGCAACCGCCTGCGCGTCGTGGGCATGGACGGTCGCGTCTTCACCGCCCAGGGCCGCGGCGCCGGCCGCTGGCCCACCACCGAAAGCGTGTTGTCGGACCTGCTGGACTTCCGCGCCGCCCGCGCGAGCTAGGACGCCTCCAGGCCGCCGAACACGTCTGTCGCCGCCGGCATCGCCGCCCAGAACTCGCGCACCTCGCGATCGGGATCGTTCACGAGCTCGACCTTGTCGTCGAGCAGCAGGGTCGCCCTGCTCGCCGTATCGTAGGCCGGCCAGCTCGGCACGCCCTCGCCATTCGGATCGCCGCTGCGCGCGAAGTTGATCCAGGCGGAGGACAGGGCCTCGGTCGCCGCCGCCGCCTTCCTGGTTTCGGACCCGAGGATCGCATCGCGCCGATTGTTCAGACTCGCCGAAACGTCGCTCGCGTGCACGGCGCCGAACACACCGTCCGCCGCCGTTGTCGCCCAGTTCCACTGGTACATGCGCACCGGCGCGCGTCCCTGCGCCGCCTTCAATTCGGCCATCCGCCGCGCCCACCGCCGGAAGCCGCCGTCGGTGACGATCTGAGCGTGCAGCAGGTAGGGCGACTTGTCGGGCCAGCGCGCGCGATAAAGCGCATACATCGGCGCACCCTTGGCGCCGTAGCGCTGATCCAGCACCGCCTTCAGCCCGGCTTCGTCCAGGTCGAAGTTGGCGAAGAACAGTCCCGCGTCGTCCTGCGTCGTCGATACGATCAGCGGGACGTCCGCGCTCTGCGCCGGCGCATCGGGATCGAACGGGTGGCGCGGCAGCACCTTGCCGTCGAGCACCGGAGAGAAAAACAGCGACCCCGTCGCCGCCTGCGCGGCCAGCAAGGTGTGCATCGGGACTTGCCACAGCTTATCGGCGCGCCGTTTGTCCATGCCGAGTTTGCCGAGCAGCGCGTGAGTCAATTTCGCGCTGTCCTCGCGGGTGAGGATGCGGTTCCACGACCCGCTCTGCACCGCCGCGCGGTGGAACAGGCCCTGCGCCGCGGGCGTGGCCAGGAGTACGCTCGTCTTCCAGCCCCCGCCGGACTGGCCGAACACGAACACGTTGTTCGGATCGCCGCCGAACTCGGCGATATTGTCGCGCACCCACTCGAGCGCGAGGACGATGTCCAAAATCCCCGCCGCGCCGGAGGCCGCATAGCGCCGCCCGCCCCCCGCGTCGGCCAGGTTCAGATAGCCGAAACTCGCCAGACGATGCATGACGCTGACCAGCACGACGTCGCCTTTCAGAGCGATCTGGGCGCCGTCGTACATGGGCGCGTTCGCCGAGCCGTGCGCAAACCCACCGCCATGAATGCAGACCATGACCGGCCGCTTGCCGCCGTCCCGGACGCCTCGCGTAAAGACGTTCAGGTGCAGGCAGTCCTCGCTCATGCCGCCTTCGGCCACGGCGAGGTCGAGCAGAATCAATCGCCCGTACGCATGGTCCAGGAACTGCGACGCCTGCGGCGACACCGGTCCATAGCCAAAGCAGTCGCGAACGCCCTTCCACGGTTTCGGCCGCTCTGGCGGCAGGAACCGCATCCTGCCGCCGGTCGGCGCGCCGTAAGGAATCGCGCGGAAGGTCCGCACGCCCGCGTTGATCAGTCCCCGAACCTTGCCGGCCGCGGTCTCGGCCGTGCAGAAGAGCGCATCGGTTAGGTCGGCCGGCATGGGAAGCGCCTTTGTCCTACGCTCACTTGCCGCCGAACGGAACCTTCAGCACAAGGCCGATCGTGCGCGGCTGCGACAGCACGACCGGCACGCCCGCGAACGGGTTGAACACGTTGTTCAAGGTATTGGCGCCCAGCTCGCCTCGCACGTCGAACAGGTTGCGCACATAGCCGTCGATCTCGATGTTGTCGGGGAACACGATCGCAGCGTTCAGATTGACGGTGTTGTACGCGCCCATCTTGTAAAGCACGTTGGTCGGGCTGCCGGCGTAGCCCGAGGTTCGGTCGCCGACCCACACGTCCTGAACGTTCACCCACCCGTGGTTGGCGCCCCAGTCGAAGTTGTAGTTGCCGTCGACGGCGAAGTTGTACTTGGGAGAGAGCGGCAGGCGCGCGCCCGTGTAGAACACGCCAAGGACCGGCGCTGCGGTCGTCAGCTGCGCGTCGGTATAGGCCGCCGATCCGCGCACCGTGAACGGCGACGTGACGCGGTACGAGAACGACATTTCGGCGCCCTGGATGCGGGCGTCGCCGGCGTTCACCAGCTGGTTGATGCCGTTGACGTTCTGGGTGGTCTGAATGCCCTTCCATTCGATGTCGTAGACGTCGAAATCGAAGGTCGCGCGGTGGTCCCAGAAGGTCGACTTTTCACCGATCTCATAGTTCCAGATCTTATCCGGCGAGAAGGCGCTGGGCGCGGGCGAATTGAACGCCGGCGGCAGCACGAAGTTCGGACCGCCGGGGCGGAAGCCGCTCGACACGCGGGCATAGACCATGGTGTCCGGCGTGATGCGCCAACGCGGATTGAACAGGAAGGTGGTCACCCCCTGATCGGAGGTCGAGCTGTACGGATAGACCTGGCCGAACGGCGGGCCGAACCCGACCCAGCCCAGATACGAGCTGTAACGTTGATGCTGGTGGCTGTAGCGAACGCCCAGGGTGACGTCGAAGCTGTCGGTGATGAACCAGGTGGCGTCGCCGAACGCGGCGATTTCCTGGTAGCGGCTCGGCAGATAGCCCTCGAATGGCAGGGATGAGAACGGCGCGGGCAACAGGCCGCCCGGATTGTTCGTGTCCAGCAGGTTCACCGTTTCGTCGGTGATCTCGTGCGTATAGTAGGCGCCCGCCACCCACTCGAGCGACTTGTTGTCAGGCGAGGCGATGCGCAGTTCCTGGGTGAACTTGTCGGTGTCGGTTTTCACATACAGGTCGTACGGATCGAAGTAGGTCAGCGGATCGCCGGTGTAGATCGGGATGATGATGTCGTAGAAGCCCGAAACGTCGTTCTCGTAGTAGCCGTGGTTCTTCTGATAGGCCGTGATCGAGGTCAGCTTGGCCCACTGCATGTCGTAGTTGATCTGGCCCGACGCCAACCACACCGAATTGTCCTCGGGCTGCGGCAGCGCGAAGGACTGGTCGTAGGTGCCTTCGATCGGCTGGTGGGTCTGGAGGCTGCGGAAAGCGACGTTCTGGCCGCTGCCCTTGATGTCCTGGTCGAAGAAGCTGAGACGGACGTCGAGGTCCTGGGTCAGCTTGTCCTCGAACGAAACGCGGCCGCCCCAGGTGCGCGCCGAGCCTACGTTACGGCGTCCGTGGTCAGGGTCCTGGGTCCAGCCGGAATCGAATGACTGCAGCAGATCCACGCGGAACGCCGCGGTGTCCGACAGCGGCATGTTCGCCATCAGGCGCGCGCCCTCGTTCCACCCGCCGTGCTCGGTGTGTGATCCGTCCAGTTCCGCGAGGCCGTAGAAGCCCGACGGGTCCGGCCGCTGCGTCACGTATTTCAGAGCGCCGCCGAGCGCGTTGGCGCCATAGAGCGTCCCCTGAGGCCCGTTCAGGACCTCGACCCTGTCCATGTCGAACAGGTTGAAGTTGAACGCCTGCGAACCCAGGCCGAACTGCGTGCTGGCGCCCAGGGGCACGTCGTCGAGATAGATGGCGACCGCGCTGCCGAGTTCGGCGGTGGAGGACGCGACGCCGCGAATGGCGACGAGGTTGTTGGTCGGGCTGTTCGACTGGAAACTCAGGCCCGGGACCGAGGTCGCGAAATCGGTCAAGTCCTGCGCGTGAGTCTTTTCCAGGTCGGCGTTGGTCAGGGCGGTGACCTCACCGCCCACGTTCTGCACCCGCTCGGAGCGACGGGTCGCGGTGACGACCACCTCGCCCACCTGGGTCGCCTTGGAGGAGTCGGCCTGGAGCGCGTCGGCGGCCTGGGCATGAACGGCGGCGAACGACAGGGCGCTGAAAGCGGCGCAGCCCAAGAGCCATTGTTTACGGAACGCGTGCACAGGATCCTCCCCGATGATTTTTCTTTGAGGATAACGGCAGGCATCGCCGCGCGTGAGGACGCGACCGAGAAAACAGAACCGGCTGTTTTCGCTCATTGACGCTGCGGCGGCTCTGCGAGAGACTGGCGTGGGGGAGGACGGCGTTGAAGACGCGAGCGCAGATGGCGACCCCGGTTCGGAGCGTGGACGAGGCGTATCTCTCGACCCTGCTGGGCGAGGAAAAGGCGCAGCGTCTCTATCGCCGCGCGGGCCTGCTGGCGGGTAGCCGCCCGCCAAAGACGCTCGACTTCGTCACCTACTGGCGGCTCTGCGCCGAGAACATCCAGGCTTGCAACGACGAAAGCCACGGCGTCGCCGCCGAGCCGGTGCCGCGCGGCAGCCTCTCGGTCCTGTTCACCCACGCCAAGGAAGCCGACGACCTGATGGGGGCGCTGGAGCGCTTTACCTCGGCCGCCCACCTGATCCGCAAGGAATGCCGCATCACGCTGGGCCGCAGCGGCGACACCGTGCGCCTGACCGTGCGCCCCACCGAGCGCGGGTCGCTGAAGGCCGAGATCTATTGCGAGGGCTTCCTGATCGTCACGCACTGCGCGCTGCGGTGGATGACCGGCCGCCGGCTCGACCCGTTGTCCGCGCGCGGCGCTCGCGCGCTGAAGGCGTTCGGGCCCGGCATTATCGCCGCGGCCCACGCGCCCGTGGTCCATCGTGGCGAAGGCGCGACCTTCGTCTATCGCTCCAGCGACATGGACGCCCCGGTCCTGGAACAGAAATACAAGGCCTGGGGCGAAGCCGAGTTCGGCAACTTCGTCGCCATGCTGGGCGAAGACATACCGCCCGAGCGCCCCGCCTCTCCTGACGTGGACGCGGTGCTGGCGGCGCTGCGCCGCGGCCTTCGCTCCCAGACGGAAATCGCGGGGGCGCTCAGGATCTCGACGCCCACCCTTCGCCGCCGCCTCGCCGAGGCGGGATCCAGCTTCCGCGAACTCTCCGGCTCGGTCCGCCAGGCCGAGGTCCGCGAACTCCTCGCGACCGAGATGTCCATGCAGGCGATCGCCGAGCGCCTGGGCCTCTCCGACGACCGCAGCCTGCGGCGCTTCTGCGCCGAGCAACTGGGCATGTCCCCGCGCCAGTATCGCCGCCTGGCCTGACCGGGCCGGTTAACCGCCTTAGCAAATTTGCAACGGCGATCGGCACAGATCGGCCAGGACAAACCCTTCCTTACCGCCGTTAAGCGCGCGTTATTCCCGCTTACGCCCAAGCCTGGGGTTGATTTCACCCACCCTTGGGCTATTCCACATCTGTCTAATCGCGTTGGAGGCTCCCTTGCACGACGCCGGCTCCGCCTCCCCCTTCTCCAAGACCTGGACCTTTTTCGAAAACGCCTGGCACGAGGGCAACGTCGCCATCATGGGCGCGCGGTCCCACGGCGCCTGGATGGGCTCCACCGTGTTCGACGGGGCGCGCTATTTCGAAGGCGTCATGCCCGACCTCGTTCTGCATATGGCGCGGATCAACACCTCGGCCGTGAACTTCCTGCTCGAGCCCAAGGTCAGCGTCGAACGCTGGATCGAACTCGCCCACGAAGGCGTCGCCAAGTTCGACCCCGCCGCCGAGCTCTATATTCGCCCGATGTACTGGGCCGAGCTGCCGCTCCCCGGCGGCGGCGTGAAGTACGATCCCGCCTCCACCCGCTGGGCCATTTGCATTTATGAAGCTCCGATGATGAAGCCGGGGTCGAACTCGATCACCCTCTCGCCTTACCGACGCCCATCAATCGAGTGTGCGCCGGTCGACGCCAAGGCCGGCTGTCTCTATCCCAACGGCGCCCGCGCCCTGGTCGAGGCCAACAACCGCGGCTTCGACAACTGTCTGATGCGCGATCAGCTCGGCGCCGTCGCCGAGCTCGCCAACGCCAACGTCGGCATGGCCAAGGACGGGGTGATGTACACGCCCGCGCCCAACGGCACTTTCCTGAACGGCATTACCCGCCAGCGCGTCATCGGCCTGCTCCGCGCCGCCGGCGTGAGCGTGGTGGAAAAGACCCTGCAGTACCAGGACTTCTACGACGCCGACGAGATCTTCTCCTGCGGCAACTACAACAAGGTCGTCCCCATCACCAGGATCGACGACCGCGAGCTGCAGCCGGGCCCGGTGATGCGCAAGGCGCGCGAGTTGTATTGGGACTACGCCCACTCGAAGACGCCAGCGTCGCGAGTGGCGTAAGCCGAACTGCACACATAGATATTAGCGGCCGCGTATGTCGCTCAGCGTTTTCCCCGGCGCGATTCCTTCAGAATCGAACTTGACGTGGATGATCGACGGCAGGCCGCTTGCGCGCGCCGCGTCGAACGCCGCCGGAAAATCCTCCGTCCGCTCCACCGTCGCGCCGAACCCGCCGAACGCGCGCGCATAGGCGGCGAAGTCGGGGTTCTTCAGCGTCGTCGCGGAGACGCGGCCCGGATAGGCGCGCTCCTGGTGCATGCGGATGGTGCCGTAGACGCTGTTGTCGAACACCAGCACCACGATCGGCAGATTGTATTGCACGGCGGTCGCGAACTCCTGACCGTTCATCAGGAAGTCGCCGTCGCCGTTGATCGAAACCACCGTGCGCGACCGGTCGATCGCCTGCATGGCCACCGCGGCCGGAACGCCATAGCCCATCGACGCGGAGGTCGAGGCCAGGTGCGTGCCGAACTCACGGAAGCGGTAGAACCGGTGGATCCACCCCGCGAAATTGCCCGATCCGTTGCAGATCACCGCATCCATCGGGAGCGCCTCGCGCAGCCAGATCATGACCTCGGCGAGGTTCACATCGCCCGGCTGCGGCGTCGCACGCCCGGACCAAGCGAGGCTGTCGGCGTGCGCGTCGCGCGTATGCTCGCTCCACCCGATCTCCGCCGGCGCCTCGAGCGCATCGAGCGCCGCCGCCGCCGCTCGCGGGGATGCCTGGATGGCGAGGTCGGTAGCGAACACGCGTCCCAGCTCCTCGGCGCTGGGGTGCAGATGCACCAGTTTCGGATGCACGGCGCCGGGATCGGAGTTGGCCGTCGCGAACAGGCTGTAACCTTGCGAGGTGATCTCGCTGATCCGCGTGCCCACGACGATGACCAGATCGCACGCCTTCACTCGCGCCGCCAGTTTGGGATTGGGCGCCAGGCCCAGGTCGCCGCCGTAGCGCGGATCGCGGGCGTCGAACAGCGGCGCGCGGCGATAGCTGTTCATCACCGGGACGTCGAACCGCTCGGCGAACCGATGGATCGCGGCGCGAGCGTCAGCATCCCAACGCGATCCGCCGATCAGGATCATCGGCCGGCGGGCATCCAGAAGCATCTTACGAAGCCGCGCCATGTCGGCCGTGCCCGGCGCGACCTCTGCGACCGGTGACACGGGCTTGTCAGCGCTCTTCACGGGCCCCGTCAGCACGTTCTTCGGCAGCGCAATCACCACCGGCCCGGGACGACCCGACGCCGCGGTGTGGAAGGCGCGATCCACGTATTCGCCCGTGCGTCCCGCATCGTCGAGCTCGGCCGCCCATTTGCTCATCGAGCCGAACACCTGGGCGTAGTCCATTTCCTGGAACGACTCGCGTCCACGCACGCCCTGGTCGACCTGACCCACGAACAGGATCATCGGCGAGGAGTCCTGCTGCGCCACGTGCACGCCGGCCGAAGCGTTGGTCGCGCCCGGTCCCCGCGTCACGAAGCAGACGCCCACCCGTCCCGTCGCCTTGGCATAGGCTTCGGCCATCATGGCCGCCCCGCCCTCCTGGCGGCAGACGATTACCTCGATCGCCGCGTCGTGCAGCGCGTCGAGCACCGCGAGATAGCTTTCGCCCGGCACGCAGAACACATGGGTTACGCCATGCGCGATCAGCCGATCGACCAGCACCTGCGCCGACGTCCGCGTGGTGGTCCGTGCAAAGGAGCCGTCGGCGCTCATGCTCCGAACACCACGGCTTCGGTGAACGCCAGATCGTTCAGCCGCGGCTGCGTCGGTCCGTGGAAATAGCGCGGCGCCTTGCCCGGCACATAGAGCCCCATCAGTCCCTCGATCGGTCCATTGGCGTCGAGAATCACCGCGCCGACCCCGCGCTTTATCAGCGCACGGCCGAGCGGCCCCGCACAGCGTACGAAACTCTGCGTATCGCGGCACCAGACCAGCTGCATCACGGCAACCGGCGAGTAGAGAATGCGGCGCGGGATCATAACGAACGGTTCGGGGCCCTCCGGCGTCCCGACAATCAGCACCGTGCAGCCGTCCTCCACATGGCGCTGCAACAGGCTCGCCTCGTCGTCGATGAAACGATGGCGGGCATCCTGGGCGTTGAACGGCGCCACCCGCCAATCGCGCGCGAGTCCGCTGAGCGCCGGCAGCGCCACGAACTGGCCGTCGCTGTAACGCACATAGTCGCGCGCCGTCAGAATTGGGCGCGTGTGTTCCGCCGGAGAGGTGTTCACATAGGTCACGTGCTTCAGTTTCATCGCTGCGGAGGTCAGCATCGGCGCCAGACCGCGATAGGCCTCATCGACGTACCAGCTCGAGATGTTGCAGCGCATGCCATCCGCGCGCTCGCTGAAGATCAGGAGCACCACGCCGACCGCCCGGCCCTCGCATTCCAGCATATAGCCGAAGCGCGGATGGTCCGCCGGCGCCGCGCGCAGGCGCATCCGCTCCAGGCCGCGGGTCCAGTAGTCCCGCGTCCGCGCGGGAAAGCCCACCGTCAACAGATCGGCCACCGCCTCGAGATCCGCCTCGCCGATCTGGCGGCAGCGCACACGCGCGGGCGGCTGGGCCGGTCGCGGTTTCGTCCTGAAATTGGGCGCGGTCTTCATACGGCGCGAACGGTGCAAGGATCGTGCGCGTCACATTCCGGCACGCGAATTCTGGCCCGGTCCGTGCAACGCCGGAGGGAAAGCGGGCGTGCAGCTCAAGGGGTAACCATGTCGAACCGTGAAAAGATCTTCGCCGTCATCGGGGAGGTGGCGAACCAGCAGGATCGTTCGATCCAGGCGCTGAACGACAATCTGGTGCTGTTGGATTCGGGCCTCGATTCCCTGTGCTTCGCCATCATCGTGGCGCGGCTCGAGGACGAACTGGGCTACGACCCCTTCACCGCCTCCGAGGACGTCTACTTCCCCGTCACCCTCGGCGATTTCGTTGAATTCTACGACCAGGCGGCCTGACGCGGATGACGTTGGCGGACAAGGATTTCCTGCGGGGCCGCTCGGCCATGGCGCTCAGGGACGGCGAGACGCCGGCCTTCTGCGCGCACGACCGCCTCGTCCCGCTCCTCGACATCCTTAACGGCGTCAGCATCGACGCCGATCCGGCCTCGCTCGCCGGCCGCTCTGTGCTGGTTCGCACGCGCGAACAGCTCGCCGCCGCCCTCGCCCTCGTCGATCTCGACGGCGTGGCATCGCGCATGGTGCTCTGCCCGCCCGACTTCGATCCGACGCATCTTAACCATGTCATCGCCGAAGCGGCGATCGATCTGGTCGTGTCCGACGATGAAACACTGGCGGTCGAGGGCGTGCCGTTCGCGCGCATCGGGACGCCGCGTCCCGCCAAGACGCCTGCCGCCGAATACGCGACGGAATGGGTGATGTTCACCTCCGGCACGACCGGCCGCCCCAAGATGGTCGCGCACACGCTTGCCGGTCTCACCGGCGCCATACGTCCGCACGCCGACGAGCAGCCGGTGGTCTGGGGCACCTTCTACGACATCCGCCGTTACGGCGGCCTGCAGATCCTGCTGCGGGCGCTCATCGGCGGCGCGACCATGATCTTCTCCCGAGCGGGGGAAGCGCCGGCCAGCGCCCTCTCGCGGCTGGCGCAGTACGGGGTGTCCCATCTGTCGGGGACGCCCTCGCACTGGCGGCGAGCGCTCATCTGCCCTGCGCTCGTCGCCCTTTCGCCCCGCTACGTGCGTCTCTCCGGCGAGATCGCCGACCAAGCGGTCCTCGATTCGCTCAAGGCCGTCTTTCCCGACGCCTCGGTCGGCCACGCCTACGCCTCAACTGAAGCCGGCGTCGGCTTCGAAGTCACCGACGGCCGCGAAGGCTTCCCCGCATCCTATCTCGCCGCGTCCCTCAACGATGTCGACATGCGCGTCGTCGACGGCGCGCTTCAGCTCCGCTCCCGCCGCGTCGCCACGCATTATATCGGCGGTGGCGTCGTCGCCGACACGGACGGCTTCGTCGACACCGGCGACATGGTCGAACGGCGCGGCGATCGCTTTCACTTCGTCGGCCGGCGCGGCGGCGTCATCAATGTCGGCGGCCTCAAGGTCCATCCCGAAGAGATCGAAGCGGTCATCAACCGCCAGCCCGGCGTGCGCCTTTCGCGCGTCGCCGGTCGCCGCAACCCGATCACCGGCGCGGTGGTCACCGCCGACATCGTGCTCGAGGACGCAACAGCCTCGCCCGACGCAGTGAAGGCGCAAGTGCTTGCCGCTTGTCGCCGCGACCTCGCGCCCCACAAGACGCCCGCCGTCGTGCGCGTCGTCCTGGCTCTCGCCATGACCGACGCCGGAAAGCTGATGCGCGCCGATGCCCGATAAGAAGCCGCCCCGCTCTGTCATCGTCACCGGCGCCACGCGCGGCGTGGGCCTGGGCGTCAGCGTGCGCCTCGCCGCCGCCGGCTATCGCGTGGTGGGTGTCGGTCGCAAGCAAAACGCGACCCTGGCCAAGGCCATCGAGACCGCCGCGAAAGAAGGCAAGGGCGAAATCATCTTCCGACCCTTCGACCTGTCGGACATCGAGGCCATTTCCGACTTCGCCTACGCTCTCAAGCGCGATCATGGGCCGATCTGGGGCCTGGTGAACAACGCCGGCCTCGGCACCGAGGGCGTGCTCGCCAACATGCACAACAGCCAGATCGAGCAGCTGATCCGGCTGAACACCGTTTCGCCGATCGTGCTGACCAAGTACATCGTGCGCTCCATGCTGACCGAGCGTTGCGGCCGCATTGTCAACATGAGCTCGATCATCGCCTCGACCGGCTACAGTGGACTGTCGGTTTACGCCGCGACCAAGGCGTCCCTGGTCGGCTTCACCAAGTCGCTGGCCCGCGAAGTCGGCCGCGTCGGCGTCACCGTCAACGCCGTGGCGCCGGGCTTCATGGACACCGAGATGACGACGGGCCTGGACGACGCCGATCGCTCCAAGATCGCCAAGCGCAGCGCGCTCCGCCGTTTGGCCGAGGTCGAGGACGTGGCGGTCATGGTTGAGTATCTGCTGAGCGACGCGGCAAAGAACATCACCGGCACGGTTATGACGGTGGACGCTGGCAACACCGCCTGAGCCGCCGTTCGTAGCGCAAGGCTTGAATTGGAGACCGCTCCGTCCTCAACTGGCGCGGAACGAGAGGATGCGCCGTGCCGGCAAGCCCGAAGAACCCAGAGGTCACCAAGGCCCTGCGCGAAAAGAAGGCCTGGAAGGCCGAGTACCAAGCGCTGCGGGACATCGCACTCGGCTGCGGGCTCGCCGAGGAGCTGAAGTGGGGCTGGCCCTGCTATTCGGTCGAGGGCGGCGGCAACGTCGTCCTGATCCACGGCTTCAAGGACTATTGCGCGCTCCTGTTCATGAAAGGCGCGCTGCTGAAGGATCCCAAGGACATCCTGATCCAGCAGACCAAGAACGTGCAGTCGGCGCGCCAGATCCGCTTCACCAGCGTGAAGGAGATCGGAAAGCTCACGCCCGCGCTCAAGGGCTATATCAAGAACGCGATCGAGGTCGAGAACTCTGGCCAGAGGGTCCAGAAGAAGACCACCGAGGACTTCGAAGTCGCCTCCGAATTCGTCGACGCGATGGACAACGATCCCGAACTGAAAGAAGCCTTCGACGCGCTCACCCCCGGCCGCCAGCGCGCGTGGCTCCTCCACTTCTCCGGCGCCAAACAGTCGAAGACGCGGGTCGATCGCATCGCGAAGGCTCGGAAAAAGATTTTCGGCGGCAAGGGTCCGCTTGATTGATCATGCGGACACTCATCCTCACCGCCGCCTTTGGCGCGTTCGCTCTGACCGCCCAGGCGCAGACCCCGCCCGCCGGCGGCAAGCCCATCGTCATCGGCCTGTCCTACGCCGTGCCCTCCGCCATCTTCGGCGTAGCGCGGACAGTGAACGTCTATCTGCCCTCCGATTACGCCGATCCGAAGCGCTCGTTCCCAGTGCTCTATCTGCTCGATGGCGGCGCCGACGAAGACTTTCACCACATCACCGGGCTGGTCGCCGTTGACGGCGCCTACGGCGCCTACCAGGAGATGATCGTCATCGGCGTCGTCACCCCCGACCGCCATCACGACCTCACCTCGCCCTCGACCGAGCCTGCCGACCACAAGCTCGTGCCCACCGGCGGCGGCGCCGACACCTTCCGCCGCTACCTCGCCGACGAGCTGAAGCCTTGGGTCGCCGCCCACTACCGCACCGACGGCCACACCGCGCTGATGGGCGAGTCGCTTGCGGGCCTGTTCACCCTGGAGACCTTCCTGACCGCGCCACAGGATTTCGACGACTATATCTCGGTCAGCCCGAGTCTCTGGTGGAACAAACAGGCGCTCAGCCGCGACGCGGAAGCCGATCTCCGCAAAGGCGGTTTCACCGGCAAGCGTCTATGGCTCGCCATGGAGGACGAGGGACCGGAGCTCCAGGCGCCGGTCGATCGCGTCGTCGCCGGACTGAAGGCCGCGAACGCGCCGGACCTGCAATGGACCTACGACCCGCACCCCACCGAACGCCACGACACCATCTACGATCCGGTCGCAATCAGCGCGCTGCGCGCGTTCTATGCGGTGAAGAAAACCCCGCACTAGCGCGCTCTAATCGGTTTGGCCTGTCCATCCGCCGCCCGTCGCGAGGTATAGCGCCGCCGTATCCTGCAGACGCTGCGCGCGCGCGCCGATCAGCGCCAATCGCGCGCGGTCGGCATCCAGCGCCGCGGCGTTAGCGTCCGCGTCGGAGATCAGGCCCGCTCTACGTTGCGCTACGGCGATCTGCGCCTTCGCCTGTGCCGCGTCAAAGGCTACGCGCGCGGCGTTCGCATTCGCGGCGTCGGAGTCGAGAGCGCGGATCGCATCTGAGGTCTGTTCCAAAGCCGACAAGACCGTCGCGCGGTAGTTCGCAGCGGCACTTCTCAGGTTCGCCTGGGCGGCGCGGCGTTCGTACCAACGCGTCCCGCCGCTGAAGATCGGCAGGTCGATCGCGGGCCCCACGGACCAGTATCGCGCCACCGGATAGGGCAGGCTCGAGATTTGACCGCTGACCCGGCCGTAGTCGCCGGTCAGGCTGATCTGTGGATACAATGCCGCGGTCGCCACCCCCACGTCGGCGCTGGCCTTGTGCAGCGCGGCCTCCGCTTGCAAAATGTCGGGCCGGTCATGCACCAGGGCCGACGGCAGGTCGACCGGCGCCGCTTCGGGCAATCGCAGCCCGTCGAAAACCGGCGCCGCGGACAGCGCCTCCCCAGGCTCGCGGCCAAGCAAGGTGTGCAGCAACACCGCCGACGCCGCCTCGTGCTGACGCGCCTGGGCGAGATCGCTCTTCGCCTGGGCCAGCGCGCTGTCCAGATCGAACTGCGCCGACGCGGCGAGATGGCCGCTGTTCACCTGGGCGGCGATGGTGTCGCGCTGCGCCTCGCTCCGTTGCACGATATCTTCCAGCGTCGCGATCTCGTCCGCATAGGCCGCGCGCGCGATCGCAGTCTGCACGATCGAGCCGGTCAGCAGCAGATAGGCCGAGCCCACGGCATAGCGATGCGCCTGCGCATCCGCGGCGAGGGACTCGACCTGGCGCCGCTGGCCGCCGAACAGGTCGATGGCGTAGGCGACGGTCGCGTCGAGCGTGTAGAGTCGGTAGAAATAGCTGTCGCCGGCGAAGCCGATCGCCGCCGGGTTGCCGCGATGGGGTCCCGCGTTCGCGGAAACCACCCCGACCGGCCAGAACAGTCCCGCGCCGGCCTCGACCTCGTAGCGGCTCGCGCTGAGCGCCTCGCGGGCGGCGGTCAGGTTCGGGCTGTCGCGCAAGCCCTGCGCCACCAGTTCGTCGAGCGCCGGCGAACCATACAGCGTCCACCACCTCGGATCGGCCGGCTTGCCGAGTTCGAGCTGCTGAACGGCGCCGTCGGCGACCATGCGTTCGCCAGTGGCGCCCGCTCCATAGTCGTTCGCGTGCGGCGACGCGGGCGGCGCAAAGGTCGGCCCCACCGCACACCCGGCGAGCAAGAGACCCGCGCCGAACGCGGCGCTCCTAGCGGTCCAGGATATAGACATCGACAATCTGACCTGGATAGAGCCGCGTTCCGGCGCCCGGCTTGGGTCGGAAAATTACCGGCAGGACACGCGGATCGCCCTTGTCCTTGTCCGCCGGCGTCAACTGCGCGCGCGGCGTGAGCAGAGGCTCGACGCTCACGAATTCGAGCGGGACGCTACCCTTCGACCCGCGCACGATCATCACCGCGTGTGGCGCCCGCGCTATCGTCGCCGCCGCCGTCTGGTCGACATAGGCCCGCACTTTCAGCGCGCCGCCGTCGCGGGTCAGCACCACCGCCGGCAGGGTATATTGCGTCGCCGGATCGAAGACGCCCACCGGCGCCATATAGGCGCCCTTCGGTACATTGACCGTGGTGACGACCCCGTCGAACGGCGCGCGCACGACATATTTGCCGAGCAACGCCTTGCCGCTGTCATAGGCGCGATAGGCCGCGGCCGTCGCTGCCGCCTGGTTCGAAATGTCGAAGGGCGAGGCGCCCGCGTTCAAGAGATCGAGCTCGCGCTGAGCCACCACGACGCCGGTCTTGGCCGACTTCGCCGCGTCGGCGGCCCCTTCGAGATTCTCCTTGCTGACCGAGCGTGCGTCGAGCGCCGCGGACCGGCTCAAACGCTTCTGCTGGTCGACCGCCGTTTTCCACGCGGCCTTCGCCTGATCGACTTGCGCCTTCGCCACCGCGACCTGTTCCCTGCGCGGCGGCGCTCGCAGCTTGCGGAGCGTCGCGTCGGCCGCGACCGCCTGCTGGCGCAAATTTTCGACATTGGCGCGCTGCACGCTGTCGTCGAGCGCGAACAGCGGCTGGCCCGCCATCACGCGGTCGCCTTCATGCACGGGCACATCGGCCACCGTGCCTGTCACCTCGGGAAACACATAGACGCTGCTCCCGCCCGCCGCGTCGTTGTCGATCACGCCCTCGGCCTTGATCGCGTCCGGATAGGGGCCGCGATCCAGCTTGGCCAGCTGCGCCTGTGCGAACGGATAGAGCAATGCCCCGCCGATCAGGATGACGAGGATCGCGCCGACGATGGGAATCCACGCTTTCACGCCACGCACGGGTCGACCTCCCGCACGCGCGACGCGGCGCCAAACGACCTTTCGGCCGACGCTAAACCTTGAACAAACAACGCGGCCCCCCGGCGACGGCTCACCCCGTCCGGCCGCAGCCCCCTGCAGCGCCGCCAATCTGACAGGCGTTAACCTTGGCCCAAGCCGATTCGTTTGACCGGGGAATCGGGCCGCGGACAGGCATAACTTGGGTAGCCCGGCGGGAGTGACAGCGGACCGCGCGAGGCCGCACGCCTATGCCTTAGATTCCTGAAAGTCGGGCACTTCATTTCCCGTCTCCCCGGAAAATGGTGCAAACTCACATCTCCAGCGCGCCGCGCACGCCGGTAGCCCATTGCTCAGTATCCAACCCGTGGGTTGCGAATAGCGCGACGGCCAGGCGGTCCATACCGAACGCGACGCAGCCGGTGTGGCTGGTCTCGCCGTGTTTGTTGCGCAGGCCCCAGGTCTCCCCGAAGTGGTCGCGGTGGTAGTTGAAACTCATGCACGCCGTCGGCTTTGCGTCCGAGTGCGTCGGGATCAGCAGTTCGAACTTCAGTGACTGCTGCATCTGGCTGATCGCCATGATCTGGCCGCCGCGGCCGAAGAACGGATCCGACGCCACGTCCACCGTGTACGGCAGCTCGAGCAGGTCAGCGATACCCTTGGCGCGTTCGATCCAGTCGCCGCGGAAGCCCTGGATTTCTTCAGGCGTCCCGATCAGCACATACTCGCGCATGCGGAACGACTGCAGGCGGTCGATGTCCTTGGACGGCTCGCGGCGGAAACAGTCGCACGCGACGTCGAACATCAGCCCGCCCGCAGCCACGGGCCCCCGCCCAGCCGCAATCGAATAGACCGGATAACAGGCCGCGGGACTGAGCACGAGGTCCGCCGCGCCCAGCGCATTCGCCCACTCGCCGCCCGCCTCGAAGCCCGCCACCACGTCGCGAATCTCGCGTTCGGAACCATGCAGGCAGCTCACGCAACCGAGCAGGTTCGGGAAGCTCTTCAGATAGCCCGAGCGCTCCAGGATCGTGCGGCTCATCACCGGCGGAAACCGCATCACCTCCGCGCGCGGGTCGCGGTAGCGGGTGATCAGCCTGCTCAGGGATTCGACCACGTTTTCGTACAGCGCGGTGCGGGCATAGACCCCGTCGGCGCCCATCGGATGGAATAGGGCCTGCTTGAGAAGACCCGGCTCGGTGCGGGACTTCGGCTCTTCTTGGCGCTTGGCGGTGGCGCTCATGGGATGCGACCTTGCGTGAGAGACGGTGTTGTTGCTCGTTAACCGCGCAGCGATCGCGGCGCGCCGGCGACCAGGACCGAAGACGCCAGATTGCCGAGGATGCGGTCGTTATTGATCATGATCGGGCTCGACAGGATGTCGCGCAGGGCGCGCCCGATCGAGACGTCGGTGTCGTTGCGATAGCCGGACAGGCCCGTGGCGCGCATCGCGCTCATCACCACAGCGACGGCGAGTTCCGACGCCTCGACCTTCAGCAGGCTGATGGCGGTGTGAAAGTCGATGGAATGCAGCGCCTCGCCGCCCGCCGCGATCGCGGCCTCGTAGCGGGCCAGCGACGCAGCGACCAGGCCGCGCAGGGTGTTCAGGTCGGTTACCGCGCGGGTGAAATGCTGCGCGCCCGGCGGCGTTGCGCCCCCGCGTGCGGCCCGGCGCATGAAGCGGCGCGCGCGCTCGACCGCGCCTGACGCAACCCCGGTCCAGGCTGACGACCACAAAAGATGCGCGGCCGGAACCATGCTCCGGGCGTGGATGGTCTCATAGCCGGTGGGGATAATCTGTTCGGCGGCGGCCTCGGCCTTCAGGGTAAAGCCCGCGCTGCAGGTGCCGCGCATGCCAAGCGTCTCCCAATTCATGGTGCGCTCGAGGCTGTATTGTCCCTTCATCAGGCAGACCAGCACCTGGTCCGCGCCGTCGGCCTCTGGGTTGCGGCGCGCCGTGGTGATGATCGCGTCGGCGTATTCGCCGTAGGAGATGACGCTGGCGTCGCGGGTCAAGGAAATCCCGCCGCCGTCGCACACGACAGGCGCCTCGCTCGAGCGGACATCGCCGCCCTTCTTGCCCTCGGTGGTCGAGGAGGCGAACAACAGCTGCTCACGCGCGAGACGGCGCAGCAGGTCCTGGTGCCAGGCGCTGTCGGCGCAGTGGTCGACCACGCAGGCGACCTTCACCTGGTGCATGGCGTAGATCATACCGGTAGACGCGCAGGCCGCGCCCAGCGCGTAACAAACATCGGCCACGTCCGCGAGGCTCGCGGCCTCGCCCCCAAGATGCGCCGGAACCAACAGGGCGAACAGGCCCTCCTCCTTCGCCGCCGTGATCGCTTCGTGCGGAAAGCGCCCCTCGCGGTCGACCACGTCGGCGTGCAGCGCCGCCACGGCGGCCACGCGTTGCGCGCGGGCGAGGATGTCGCCACGCTCCGGCGCCGGATCGTTGTCCGCTTCGACACGCCCTTCGATTTGGGTGTCGACGGCTTTCAGGTGCGACTTCAACATCGTTAAGCCCTTGGCTCAATCCGAGACCGGCGAGGCCCGCCTTTCCCGGCTTGCCACTCGCTCAGCAAGCGATGTGCCGTCTTAACCGTCCCATTTTCGCTCCGGGCGCGAGGAGGTCTAACGCGATCGGGTCGGCCCGCCCTTTGCAATTCCCTCACCGAAACGCTGAAGCGCCCGGGGAATTGTCCCAGGTTGGGCGCGCGTTTGACGCCTTGGGGACGACGATGGCTGACGGGTCGATGGTTTCGAACAAATCGCGGATCGCGGGAATCGTGACCGCCATGCTGGAACGCCGCAAAGGTCCCGGCGCCAGGGCGTCGGGCGCCGATCTCTTGGAGAGCGGCCTGACTTCGCTCGACATGGTCAACCTGATGCTGAGCGTCGAGGCGGAGTTCGACATCGAGATCCCGCAAACGGACATGACGCCGGACAACTTCCGTTCAATCGTCGCCATCGAGCGCCTGGTCGGCTCTCTCGGCCCGGCGTACTGAGCGGCCAAAGATGTACGGACCCGGTTAATGCCCCTCGATCGTCACGCGGCGCGCTTCCTCGCCATGTTCGGCGCCGCCGGTCAGGGCTCGGCGTATAACGGTCCGACGGATCGCCGCCGCGCGCTCGAGGACCTCGCCAGGATCGCCGATTACGATCGCTGCGACGTCGCGCGCATCGACGCTATCCGCGTCCCCGGCGGCGGCGGCATGCTTAACGCGCGCGCCTATACGCCGCTCGACGCGGAGCCGGGCCTCCTCGCGGGCCTGGTCTATTTCCACGGCGGCGGCTGGGTCGCCGGCGACCTCGACACGCACGACGGCGTCTGCCGCCGTCTCGCCAACGCATCGGGCTGCAAGGTCATCGCCATCGACTATCGTCGCGCGCCCGAACACCCGTTCCCCGCCGCCTATGACGACGCCTGGGCGGCCGCGCTCCACATCAGCGTTAACGCCGGCGCCTACGGCCTCGACGACACGCGCCTCGGCGTCGCCGGCGACTCCGCCGGCGCGGGCCTCGCCGCCGCCGTCTGCCAGACCGCCGCCCGCGCGTCAGGCCCGCGCTTCGCCCTCCAACTCCTGATGTGCCCGATCCTTGACCTGTCCCGCGAAGCGCCGTCGCGCAAAGCGTTCGCCGACGGCTACTTCCTCGACCGCGCCTCGATGGAAAAGGACCTGGCTTTCTACTTGGCCGGCCACGCCGACTTGGCGGACCCGCGTCTGTCACCGCTATTGATCGCCGACGTCGCCAACCTTCCGCCCGCGATCATCCACACGGCGGAATACGACCCCTTCCGCGACGAGGGCGAAGCCTATGCGGAGCGCCTGGGCGCATCGTCTCACCGTCACCCCGGCATGATCCACTACTTCTACGCCATGCCCCGCACGATCCCGTACGCGTTGAAGGCGGCGGAGATGATCGGGGCGCAGGTCCGGGACGCGATGGTTCAGCCTGCCCTTCGCCGTACCGCCTAGCTCGTCCACCCGTTAGAGGCGCACTGCCCCGCTGACGATCCGGTCGTACAGCGGACAATCCAACCGCACGTACCTGCCCGACGACCGGTCATCGAACCACAACACATCCGCGACCCGCGCCGGATCGAACCCCTCGCACTGCAGCGCGCCCTTCTGCTGCTTGAACGTCCCCGTATGATCGAGCGCGTTCACCTCGCGCAGGAACAACGGTCGCGCATAGTCCGGTAGCCGCGCCGCCAGCCGCGCCCGCAGCGCCTCGACGTCGAAGCCCGCCTCCACCACCAGCGCCGCCATCCCCGCGCGCCCTTCCGCGCCAGGGATCTGCACGCCGTAAACCGCCGCCGACTTCACGCCCGGACATCCGCTGATCGCGGCCGCCACCTCGCTCGCCGAAACGTTCTCACCCTTCCAGCGGAAGGTATCGCCAAGACGATCGATGAAGGTCCAGTACCCCCGCACGTCCTTCTTCATCAGGTCGCCGGTGCGCATCCATACGTCCCCCGGCTCGAACACGTCGCGCAGCAGTTTGCGCTCGCTGGACGACGCGTCGGTATAGCCTTCGAACCGGCTCGCCCCCTGCACGCCGACCCGCCCGATCGCCTCGCCCGGCTCGTCCGCCGCGCACTTCACGCAAAGGCCGTCGGCTCCGCGCGTCGGCTCGCCGGTGGCCGGATCGAGCTGCACCAGGGCGGCTGGGAAGCGGTGCGCCAGGAACGACGGCGTGCGGCCGACATAGCCCGCCACGCCCTCGGCGTTGAACAGCGAGAAATTGCCCTCGGTCGAGGCGTAGAACTCCAGGATCTTGGGAATCCGGAACCGCGCCTCGAAGGCGAGCCACACGTCCTTACGCAGCCCGTTGCCGCTGCACAGGCGCAGGCGGTGTTGCGTCTCCGCTTCGCTCCGCCGCGCCGCCAGCAGATAGCGGCAGAGCTCGCCGATGTACTGGAACAGAGTGCAGTCCCAGCGCACCACCTCATCCCAGAACGCACGCGCCGAGAATCCGTCGCGCACCACCACCGAAGCGCCCGCCACCAGCGCCGCTCCGGTCGCCACCACCCCGCCGGTGGAATGGTACATCGGCAGACAGTTGTAGAGCCGGTCCGACGGCTCGGCCCCCATCATCCCCGCGAACCAGCCGCTCCAGCTCATCAGCCGGTGGTGGCTGACCCGCGCCGCCTTTGGCAGGCCCGTCGTCCCGGAGGTGTAGATCAGCAGTGCGGGATCGGAGAGCGTCACAGGCCGCTGTTCGGCGTCGGTCAGCGCGTCGCCGCAAAGAGTCTCGATCTCGAGGTCGATCCGCCGATCGCCTGCGCCGTGGGCCCAGATCGTCGGACAGCCTTCCCGGTCCGCCAACGCCGCATTAACGATGTCCGCAAACACCGCATCGACAATCAGGTGCTTCGGCGCCGCGACACCGATCGAATGGGCCAGCGACGGTCCGCTCAGACTGGTATTCAAGAGCGCGACGACCCCGCCAACGCTCACCACGCCCAACCAGACCGCCATATATTCCGGCCGGTTCGGCATCATCAGCCCGACCACGTCGCCCTTGTCGACTCCGTGGTTAATCGCCCAGCGGGCATAGCGGTTCGCGCGGTCGATCAGCTCGGCATAGGTGAAGCGCTCCCGATCCGACAGCAGCGCCGGCGCGCGCGGCGTCCGCGCCGCGACTTCGGCGATCGCGCGCGGCAGCACACGCGTGGGTTCGCGGTCGATGTTGGCGGTCCACTCCAGCGCCCGCAACCAGGCGCGCGACGCCGGTTCGGCGCGCGGCGTGTCGAAAACCTCGGGTTGCACCGCCCTGTTAGCCATAAGCGATCCGCAATGAAACACCGCGCCCCGTGCGCGCGACCGGCGCTGCAAGGGGCAAGCCAGATTCCCTTACACGGAGATATCGCCGCGTCCTCACGGCGTTAACCGCGCTGCCGCGCGCACGGCTCACATCCTGCAACCCTCACGCTCGAACGTACCGCAGCGCGCCAAAACGGCACGCCTGCGAGGGGAACGGGAGCGTTAATGATGCGTCGGGAAACCCTGGCCATCCATGCGGGCTTCGACAGCGATCCGGCCACCGGGTCGCTCGCGATCCCGATCTGTCAGACCGCGGCCTACGCCTTCGACAGCGCCGACCACGCCGCCGCGCTGTTCAACCTGGAGGCGGACGGCTACCGCTACAGCCGCATCTCCAACCCCACGGTGCGCATCCTCGAGCAACGCGTCGCCGCGCTCGAGGGCGGCGCCGATGCGCTGGCGGTCAGCTCGGGCCAGGCGGCGCTGCACTACGCCATCGCCAACGTCGCCGACTGCGGCGGCAATATCGTGTCTGTGCCGCAGCTCTATGGCACCACCCATTCGCTGTTCTCCCACATACTGCCCCGCGGCGGCATCACCACCCGCTTCGCCGAGAACGATTCGGCCGACGCCATCGCACGCCTGATCGACGAAGATACGCGCGCCGTATTCTGTGAGAGCGTCGGCAATCCGGCCGGCAACATCGTCGACCTCGAAGCCCTGGCCAAGGTCGCCCACGCCGCCGGCGTGCCCCTGATCGTGGACAACACCGTCGCGACCCCGGTTCTGTTGCGCCCGATCGAGTACGGCGCCGACGTCGTCGTTCACTCCCTGACCAAGTTCATGGGCGGTCACGGGACCACGCTGGGCGGCGCCATCGTCGACGCGGGCCGCTTTGACTGGTCCCAGCACGCTCGGCGCTTTCCGCAATTCACCACCCCCGACGCCTCCTACCACGGCCTGGTTTACGCCGAGCAATTCGGCGCCACCGCCTATATCGCGCGCTGCCGCAGCGTCTATCTCCGCGCCACCGGTTCGGTGCTGGCGCCGATGAGCGCCTTCCTCCTGTTGCAGGGCATCGAAACCGTCGCCCTGCGCGTCGAGCGTCACGTCGAGAACGGCCGCAAGGTCGCCGAATATCTGCGCCGCGATCCGCGCGTCGCCTGGGTCAACTATGCGGGCTTCGAAGACAGTCCCTATCACGCCATGGCTCAGAAATACCTCGGCGGAGACGGGACCTCGCTCCTGACCTTCGGCGTCGAGGGCGGCCTCGACGCGGGCAAGGACTTCTACGACGCGCTGAAGCTGGTGAAGCGCGTGGTCAACATCGGCGACGCCAAGAGCCTCGCCTGCCATCCCGCCTCGACCACCCATCGCCAGATGCCGCCCGCCGACCAGCTCAAGGCCGGTGTGCGGCCCGAGATGATCCGCATGAGCGTCGGCGTCGAGCACATCGACGACATCCTCGAAGACCTCGACCAGGCGCTTGCGGCCGCGGCGCGTCCCGCGGCCGCGCAACGGGCGGCGGGTTGATCGCCATGCGCGCGCCTCTGACCATCGGACTGGTGAACAACATGGCGGACGCGGCGCTCGCCGCAACCGAGCGTCAGTTCACCGACTTGCTCACGGCCGCTGCGGACGGGCGCGAAGTCATCGTGCGCCTGTTCTCCCTGCCGAACATGCCGCGCAGCGACTACATGCGCAACCAGATGCGCGGCCGTTACGCCAGCCTCGAAGGTCTGGCGGCCGCCAAGCTCGACGCGCTGATCGTCACCGGCGCCGAGCCGCGCACCGCGGACCTCAAGGCCGAGCCCTATTTCCCCGCCCTCGCCTGGCTCGCCGACTGGGCGGAGGCGAACACGCTCTCGACCCTATGGTCCTGTCTGGCCGCTCACGCCGCGGTGCTGCATCTCGACGGCGTGAAGCGCCGCCCGCGCTCCGCCAAGCTCTCCGGCGTGTTCGACGCGCACTGTACGCGTCTCGACCCATTGACCCAGGGTTTCGACGAGATCGCGGTCCCGCACTCGCGTCTGAACGAACTCGACGCCCGCGACCTCGAAGAGGCCGGCTACGAGATCCTCACTCGCTCTGACGCAGCCGGCGTCGACGCCTTCGTGCGCCACGGCAAGAGCCTGTTCGTGTTTCTGCAGGGCCACCCCGAATACGACGCGGACTCGCTCTGCCGCGAATATCTGCGCGACGTGGGCTGCTTCCTGAAGGGCGAGCGACCTACCGCGCCCCTGCCGCCCGCCAATTACTTCGCCCCCGAAGTCGCAACCGAGCTGCGCCACCTGACCGGCCTCGCCGAGCGCATGCCGGGCCACGGCCTGATGAGCCGCTTCGCTGCCGTCGCCACCGCGCCGGCCCACGCCTGGCGCCAAGGAGCCGTCGCCTTCTACGCCAACTGGATCGGCGAGATCGCCGCGCGCAAGGCCGCCCAGGCCACCGTCGCGGAAGCCGCCACCGCGTGACCGCCGTGCGCGTCTCCATCGTCATCCCGACCCAACGCCGCCCCGAACCGCTCGAACGCGCCATGCGCTCGGCCTTCGTCCAGTCCGGCGTCGATCCTCGGGACATCGAACTCATCGTCGCCGATAACGACTCGGTTCCCTCCGCCCGCGGGGTGGTCGAGCGCCTCGACCGCGAGGCGCCGTTCGCGGTGCGCTACGTCCATGAACCGAGGGCGGGAGTCTCCAGCGCGCGCAACGCGGCCATGGCGGCGGTGCAGGGCGAGTTTGTTGCGTTCCTCGACGACGACGAAGAAGCGTCGCCCGGCTGGCTCGCGGCGCTCATCGAAACCCAGGCGCGTTTCGACGCCGACGTGGTCTTCGGCCCTGTGGAGGCGCGTATCCCGGCGGCCGTAAGCGACCATCGCGCCTATCTGACACGCTTCTTCTCGCGTCTCGGCCCCGTCGACGCCTGTCTGCTCGAAGACGTCTACGGCTGCGGCGACAGTCTGGTGCGCGTCGCGGCGCTCCCCGACCGCACTCAACCGTTCAACCTGCTCAGCAATCAGATCGGCGGCGAGGACGACGTTCTGTTCACCGCCATGCGCGAGGCGGGAAGCGTCTTCGCCTGGTCGCCGCGCGCTCTGGTCTACGAAGACCCGGCGCCCGATCGCCTGACTCTGCGCTACACCATCGCCCGCGCCTTCGCCTTCGGCCAGGGCGCGCCCTGCCGTTGCGTCAATACCCCCGGGCGCGAGTGGGGGGCCATCGGCTGGATGGCGGTCGGCGTGGCGCAAGCCACAATGCGCGCGCCGCTCGCCGCCCTCGCCTGGGTGACCCGCCGTCGCGACCGCGCCGAGGCGTTCGACAAACTGGCCCGCAGTCTCGGCAAGGTGTTCTGGTGGAAACCGTTCAAGATCCGCTTCTACGGCCTGACCGACGGCCAGCGCAGCGCCGTGCCGGTCTGACGTTGGCGTGAGGACGGAAACCTGACATTCAAGGCGCTGGCGTTGTTCGCCGCTTGAGAGTCGGGCATGAGCAGGAAATCCGAACCGCGTTCTTTCGGCATGAGCCGCCGCGAAGCGCTTGCCGCCGGGGCGCTCGTTTCCGTGGCGCCGCCCATGCTTGCCCAGGCGGCCGAGCCTGCACCGCGCCTGCTTGACCCGGGCATCTCGCGTGAGCTTGCCGACGCGCGGGCCGCGACCCTGTCCGACATCCGCTATGCCATCCGCCTCGACCTGACGAAGCGCGATGCGGCGTCGGGATCGGTGCGGATCAATTTCCGCCGGCGCGCCAAGGCCGGCGATCTGATCGTCGACTTCCGCGGCATGGATTTAGCCGACGTGCGTGTGAACGGCCGTTCCATGAATAGGGTGGTAAGGCGCAACGGGCACTTCATCGTTCAGGAAGACTTCCTCGCCGGCGGCGTCAACCGCATCGATGCGACCTTCACCACGCCCATCGCCGCCAGCGGCGCCTCGATCATCCGCTTCGACGACAAGAGCGACGGTGCGACCTATCTCTACACCCTGCTGGTGCCGAGCGACGCCAACCTCCTGTTCCCCTGTTTCGACCAGCCGAACCTGAAGGCGCGCATAACCTGGAGCTTCCGCGCGCCGGCCGCCTGGACCATGCTTGCCAACGCACGCGTGTTGTCGCGTGCAGCCGACGGCGATGCACAGGTTTGGCGTTTCGCCCAGACCGAGCCGATCCCGACCTACCTCGCCGCCTTCGCCGCCGGCCCCTGGGCGACGTGGCCCTCCGCGCCGCAGGGCGAGCGACCGATCACCCTCTACGCGCGCGCCTCGCGCCAAAAGGAAGTCGACGCCGACACTATCATCGCCTCGAACCGGGACGCCGCCAAATGGCTCGCGAGCTGGTTCAACGTCCCCTTCCCGTTCGGCAAGCTCGACGCCCTCCTGGCGCCCGCCTTTCCGTTCGGCGGCATGGAGCACGTGGGCGAGATCTTCTACAACGAGAACAGCTTCATCTTTCGCGAACCGCCCACGCCGCCGCAGCTGCTCAGCCGCGACTCCACCATCTACCACGAGGTCAGCCACCAATGGTTCGGCGATTTCGTCACCATGCAATGGTTCGATGATCTCTGGCTGAAGGAAGGCTTCGCCACTTACATGGGCGCGCGCGTGCAGGATGCGTTGAAGCCGCAGAGCGAGGCGTGGAAGACGTTCTACCTGCGTGAAAAGCCGATCGCCTACGCCGCCGATTCCACCAGCGGGACCAACTCGGTGTGGCAACCGCTCGCCAATCTCGACCAGGCGAAGAGCAACTACGGCCCGATCGTCTACAACAAGGCGCCGTCGATCATCAAACAGCTCGCCTTCCTGGTCGGCGACGAGAAATTTCGCGCCGGCCTGCACCGTTTCCTAGCCAAGCACGCCTACGCAAACGCGACCTGGCGCGACCTGCTGTCTTCGATCGATGCATCCGGCGCGCTGAAGAGTTTCGGCGAGCAGTACATCCTGCGCGCCGGCATGGCGCGGGTGGAGACCGATCTCGACCTCGCCGACGGCAAGATCCGCGGCCTGAAACTCACCCAGCGTCCGGTGCGCGCGCTGCCGAACGATCCCGGCGGCTGGTGGCCGATGAAGGTTCAGGTTCGCCTCGGCTATACGAACCGGCCCGACGTGGTGCTGGCAGCGCATTTTAGAGCCGGTGAGGCGGTGGTCGTCGAAGCCCAAGGCCTGCCCGCGCCCGACTACGTCTGGGCCAACGACGGCGACTACGGCTATGGCCTGTTCCTGCCCGACGATCGTAGCGCGCATTGGATCGCCGCCAATGTCGGCGGGGTGAAGGACGGCCTGTTGCGCGCGATGCTATGGGGCGCGCTGTGGGACCTCGTGCGCGAGACGCGATTGACACCGGCGCGGTTCGTCGACCTTGCGATCGATGCACTTTCACGGGAACTCGACGAACAGATATCGATCTTCATCCTTTCCCGCGCGACGACCGCGCTGGTCCGCTACCTTTCGGACGCCGACGCCCAGCGGCTCTATCCGCGATGGGAAACCCTCCTCGCCGTCCGCGCCCAGGACCCCGCGCTGGGCTATGGCTTTCGCAAGGACGCGCTCGACGCCTTCGTCGCCACGGCGCGGACGCCGGACGGCCGCAAGCGGCTGCGCGACTACCTCTCGGGCGCGGTCCTGTTCGACGGCGGTCCGGTGAAACAGCTTACCCACTGGAACATCGCCCAGCGCCTGCTCGCGCTCGGTGAACCCGACGGGCCCGCCCTGGTCGCCGCCGAGGCCATGCGCGACACCACGCCGGAGTCGGGCCGCAGCGCCTTCGTCGTCGGCGCCGCCGCGCCCTCGCCCGACGTCAAGCGCGCCTACTTCGAACGCTATTTTAACGACGCGTCCCTGAACGAAGAGTGGGTGTCGGCGAGTCTTGCGGGTTTCAATGCCGTGGACCAGGCCGCCCTCAGTTTTCCCTACCTGCGCGAAGCGCTCGACCGCCTGCCCTGGATTCAAGAGCATCGACGCATCTTCTTTCTTCCCGGCTGGGTCAACGCCTTCATCGGCGGCCAGCACTCTCAGGCGGCGCTCGACGTCGTCGATCGCTACCTTGCCGACAATCCGAAGCTCGGCGTCGATCTCCGACGCAAGGTGCTGGAGGCGCGCGACGAGCTGGAACGCGTAATCGCGGTGCGGCGCAAGGCCGGCGCCCCCGTTTAACAAGCAGACTCCGCTAGACCTCGAGCTTGCAGTAGGCGCCGCGGAAAAACACCAGCGGCGCGTCCGCCTCCGCCGTCGCGAAACTCACCACGCGGCCGACGAAGATCAGGTGATCGCCGCCGTCGTGGACGGCGTAGGGCTCGCAGTCGAAGTGCGCGAGCGAGCCGTGGATCAGGGGCGCTCCCGTGCGACCCAGCGCATGCGGCGCAGCGGCCCAGCGGCTTGCGTCGAGCGCGCGCCCGAAGCGTTGCGAAAGGTGCTGCTGATCCGAGTTCAGAATATTGACCGCATAGCCCTTGGCGCGTTGCAGGGCGCCGAGCGCGTAGGCCTTGCGTTGGACGCTGAACAGAACCAGCGGCGGGCTCAGCGACACGGTGTTGAAGGAACTGATGGTCAGGCCGACCGGCTCGCCCGCCGGCCCGTTCTCGGGATCCAGGGCCGAGACGATGGCCACCCCGGTCGCGAACTGGCCGAGCGCCCGACGGAATCCAAGACTGTCGAACGCCTCCGGCGCACTGTCCGGAACGCTCGCGGGCTGCAGCTTGGCTGTGGCTCGGCTCGCCATGGCTGACGTCTCGAAACGGGCCTCGCGGCCCCTCGGGACCGAAGATTGCAAGGCGGACGCCAAGCGGCGGCATGCCGCCTATGGGGGCCGATTTGGCGTCTCGACAGGAGAATTTCCGCGACAGACGCCCGGTTCTTCCCCTCATAGTGGAAAGGATGGGGTTCTCGACGCGCAGACCGGCCTGGACCGCCGGCTGGATGGCCTTGGCTGTCCTGGCCGCAGCCTTGTGCGGCCTGGGTTCGCGGGCTTTCGCGGCCCCCGTCGAGAGCCGGTTTTTCACCACCAGCGACGGGGTGCGCCTGCACTATCTGGAGGCCGGCCCTCAGGATGGCGAGACCATGGTCTTCGTGCCGGGATGGCGCATGCCGGCCTGGATCTTCGACCGCCAGATCGAAGCCTTCTCGAAAGCCAATCCCAAAGCTTTTCACGTGGTCGCCTTCGACCCTCGCGGTCAGGGTGAGAGCGATGCGCCCGCGCAAGGCTACGACCCCGAGCGCCGGGGCAAGGACCTGGCCGAGCTGATCGACCACCTGGGCCCCAAGCCGGTCCTGATCGTCGCCTGGTCGCTCGGCGTGCTCGACACCCTGACCTATGTCACCGAACGCGGCGACAGCCGGATCGCGGGCCTGGTGCTGGTCGACAACTCCGTCGGCGAGGAACCGGCGCCCGTTGCGTCTGGCGCACACCGGGCGGCGCCGGAACAGCCGCCCGAAATCGCCATGCACGCCTTCGTCGAAGGCCTGTTCCACACCCCACAGAGCGCCGACTACATCGATCGTCTGACCGCGGCGTCCCTGCACACGCCCGAACCGGCGGCCAAGGCGCTGAAGGCCTATCCCATGCCGCGCGAATTCTGGCGCGACGCGATCTACTCCACCGGCAAGCCGGTGCTCTACGTCATCCGTCCGCGCTGGGAGGGCCAGGCCGCCAACCTCGAGCGCAAGCACAGGTCCGCCGAGGTCGCGGTGTTCAACCACGCCGGCCACGCCCTCTTCGTCGATGAGCCCGACGCCTTCGACGCCAAGGTCGCCGACTTCGTGAAACGAAAGGTCTGGCCGTGAGCGCGGCCGAGGAAGCGAGTATTGGGGGGCAGGCGCTCGCAAGGAAAACGCCGCAGGGGCGCGCGCACCTGTGGCCGCTGTTCCTCGTCTCCGCCGGCGCGGTCGGTTTCGAGATCGCTCTGACGCGATACTTCGCCGTCGCCAAGTGGTCGGAGTACGGCTACTGGGTCATCTCCATCGTCATGGCGGGCTTTGCGCTTTCGGGCGTGGTCGTGGCCCTGTTCCGCGACGCCTTCGCGCGAGCTGGGCGCTGGCTGCAGGCGCTGTTGCCCGGCGCACTCGTGGCCGCGGCGGCGGCGGGCTTCCACTACACGGTGACCAATCCGTTCAATCCGCTCGAGCTGCAGAATCCGGCGACCTGGATTCCACAGGTCCAGAATATTGGGCTCTACTACGCGGCGCTCTTGCCGTTCTTCTTCCTGGCCGGCGTCTTCGTGTCGCTGACCTTCGTGCTGAACAGCAAGGAGATCGGCCGCGTCTACGGCTACGACCTGACCGGGGCGGGCCTGGGATCGGCCTTCGTACTGGTGTTGATGTTCATCCTGCACCCGTTCGATCTCGCGCCGGCGATCCTGGTGGTGCTGGCGCTGAGCGCGCTGTTCCTGCCGAAGAAGGGAAAGCTGGTCGCGATCGGCCTCGCCGTCCTGGCGCTCGCCGGCGGCGAATATCTGCTGCTCGAAGGGCCGCAGCCGGCCTTCAACGAATACAAGGCGATCTATCCGCCGCTGCATACGCCCAATGCTAAGGTGCTGAGCGAGACCCGCTCGCCGCGCGGCGATTATCTGCTGCTCGATGACTTCACCGAGCGGATGGACGCGGACGTGTCCAACAACGCGACAATGATGGGCATGCCCGATCCGCCACGCAGCTACGGCCTTTACCGCGACGGCGTGCGCATCGCGTCGCTGCCCAAGCCCGGCGCCATCGACGCCTCCTACGCGCCATCCGACCTCTCCGCGGCGCCCTATCTGATGAAGCCCAAGGCGCGGGTGCTGCTGATCGGCGCGTCGGGCGGCTTCCGCGTCGCCCAGGCCCTGCGCCTCGGCGCCGGCAAGGTCGACGTGCTCGAACCCGAGCCGATCCTGCACTCAGCGCTCCTCGACGGTCTAAATCCCTCGCCGCCGCTACCGATCGACGCGCGCGTACGCCTGTTGAACGGCAGTCCGCTGGCTGTAACCCGCGATGCGGGCCGCGAAGGCTACGACCTTATCGACGTGTCGTCGGATTTTCTCGACGCCCAGGACACCAACCAGACCGCCTTCGCCGCCGAAGCCATCGCCTCGGATTTGAAGGCGCTCTCACCCGACGGCATGGTCTCGATCCCGGTCTCGATCCGCGAGTTTCCCGCCTATGCCGTCCGCATGCTGGCGACCGTGCGCGCGGGCCTGCTGGACGCCAGTATCAACGACCCCTTGAGCCACGTCGTGGTCTATCGCTCGGCCTGGGGCGTGCGCATCCTGGTGAAGCGTTCGCCGTGGACCGCCGCCGAGATCGATCAGATCAAGAAATTCTGCGACGACCGCTCCTTCGACATCTCCTATTACCCCGGCATCGATGTCGAGGCGGTGCGCGGCAACATCTATAACGACCTGCCCTCGGTCTCCTTCATCACCGGCAAGGTCACCGCCCAGGGCCTCGACGACGCGGTCGCCGACGAAGCCCAGGCCGTGCTCGCGGGCCAGCCCTCGCCGTCGGAAGCGGCGTTCAACCTCACACCCATCCGCCTCGACCGGCCGTTCTTCTACGCGATCCTGCAATTGCAGCAGATCAACGTCCTGATCGACCGGCTCGAGGTCCTGCCGCAGCCTGAGATCGGCGCCCTGGTCAATCTCGCCGTGCTGGCGCAGGCGATCATGATCGCGCTGATCGTGCTCGCGACGCCGCTGTTGTCGCCGCGCCGTCTGCGCCGCGAGACCAGGTCCAGCGGCTTGCGTCCCGTGGTCTATTTCGCAGCGCTCGGTCTCGGCTTCCTGTTCGTGGAAATCTTCCTGATCGAGAAGGCGTCCTTCTATCTGAACGACCGCGTCAGCGCTTTTGCGCTGGTGCTCACCGGCATGCTGGTGTTCGGCGGTCTCGGCAGCCTGATCGCGCCGTGGTTCTCGCGGCTTCCCCGCGTGGGCATGGTATTCGCGGTGATCGCCCTGATCGGGCTCAGCGCCGCCATCTATGAGGGCGCCGAACAGTACATGCTGTCCACGCTCAGCCTCGACTGGGGCATGCGCGCGGCCATGGTGCTCGGCATCACCGCGCCGGTCTCGATCGCCCTCGGCATGCCGTTCCCGCTCGGCCTCGCCCGCACCGGCGACGGCGGTTTCCTGCCGTGGGCCTGGGGCCTCAACGGCGCCTTCTCGGTGGTGGCGACGCCGCTGGCCAATCTCATCGCGCGCGAGGCCGGGTTCTCCTGGCTGATCTACAGCGCCTCGGCACTCTATCTGCTAGCCTTTATGACCTTCCCAAGGGGGACGACGAAGCCATGGACGACGCCCGTAACGACGACGCCCGTAACGACGACGCCCGAATCGACAGAGACAGAGCTGGATCCCTTTCCCGCCGCGGGCTGATCGCCTCCGCCGCGGCCCTGACCGTCACGCCGGAACTCGCGCACGCGGCGCCCGCGCACGCCTGGACGCGCGCGGCCTATGAAGCTGCGATGCATGCGTCAGGCCGCCCGACCCGCATCAGCGAAGCCGCCTTCGATGCGATTCAAAAGCGTAAGGGCCCGGCGATCGAACGCATCCACACCTACCTGAACCAACGCTTCGGCGCCGCCGATCCCCGCGTGGTCCAAGCGTTCCGGGAAGTGCCGCGCGAGTACTACCACTACAACTACGCCGTCGGTCACGGGAAAGCGGGAATGCTCGGCGAAGCACGTCCGGAAGACGCCTATGAGACCAACCCCAAACCCTGGGCCATCGGCTACGGCTCGGCGCTGTCGGACTATCTCGGCCAAGCCTACATGACCCAGCTCTGCAAACCTGGTCCCAATGACGTGACCCTCGAGGTCGGCACGGGCTCAGGATTTCAGAGTTCGTTACTGTCGCGCATGGTGAAGCACGCCTATTCGATCGAGATCATTCAGCCGCTCGGTCACGCGGTGGGCAAGATCTTCGCGCCGCTCGGCTACAGCAACATCTCCACCCGCGTGGGCGACGGCTACTACGGCTGGCCCGAGGTCAAGGGCGGCTTCGACATCATCATCGTCACCTGCGCCGCGCGCTATGCGCCGCCGGTGCTGTTCAGCCAGCTGAAACCGGGCGGACGGATGATCATCCCCATCGGCCAGCCGTTCAAGCGTGGCCAGATCCTCTATGTCTACACCAAGGACGCGCAGGGCAAGGTTCACTCGCGCCGCGACGTGGGCGTGTTCTTCATCCCGATGACCGGCGCGATCTCGAAGACCGGGGCGCCGGCCGCGGGTCACTAACGGCCGATTAAGGGCGATTCGGGGGGAACGCTCAGGCTTGGGGGGCGTTCCTCCACCGCGTGGGACCCGCTCACGGTTCCGTCGCCGACTGGGTCGTCATGAGCATGAATCCTGAGCACACCGAACACCACGGCGCCGACAGCGACACGGCCTGGAACAAGGAAGACCTGCACCCCGACTCGAACGTGGAAACCGAGGCGGAAGCGCGCGGCGGCTATCTGAACGGACGTCTGCTGTGGGTGTTGGTGCTCTCCATGCTGGCCACCCTCATCGCCTTCGTCTGCATCTGGGCCTTCTGGACGCCTTAATTCCTACTGACCGCGTCGGCGATCCAGCGCCTTCTTGAACACGCGCAGCGCGTTAACTTCGACCAGCGACTTGCCGCGGGTCATGTTGCCAGCGTGCCTGCGCACCAACAGCGTGGCCTGGTCCAGCCGCTCCGTCACGAGCCCCGCCTCTCGCGCACGAACAAACCAGTCGGTGTCCTCCGAAAACCGCAGGCTCTCGTCGAACAGTCCCACGGTCTCCAGCGCCGAACGCCGGAACACCGCCGCGCCTATGTAATAGGGAAACGACTCTCCCGGGTGGCTGAGATATTCGACGGGCGCCGCGCCCTCGCGGCTGAACAGCTGACCGTGTCCCTGCACGACATCGAAGCCGCCGTCGATCAAGCGACGTAGCATCGCATCGAGCGCGCCGTCCGGCCACAGGTCATCCACGTCGAGGAAGGCGATGAGCTCGCCCGCCGCCTCGCGATAACCGCGGTTGCGCGCAGCCGCGGCGCCCAGGTTGTTCTGGCGCAGAAACCGCACGTCGACAGGCAGGCCGCGCACCGTGTCTTCGATCTCGTCGGTGGATCCGTCATCGACCACGATGATCTCGAGCCGGGGGTAGGCTTGCGCGAGCACGCTGCCGATCGCCTCAGCCAGGAATCGCGCGCCGTTGTGCACCGGCACGATCACGCTGAGTAAGGGCGCGTCCCGCGCCACGCCGGCCCCCGCGGCCGCCACCTCCGACGGCGGGTCAGCCAACAGCCCGGCGATGGACCGCGCGATCTCCTCTCCATCGCGACTGAGAACGATGCTGCGCGACGGGACCGCACCGATCATCCGGCCGATGAAGTCGTGGGTCGCCAATCCCGCGTGCGGCAGTTGCGCCAAGGTCGTGAACGCCGCCGCGCGTGACAGCGTCGCGGTGTCCACTGGCTCGAACCGTGTCGGTCCCCCGTCGCCGAACCGCGGCGTCAGAATCGTCTTGATCGCCGCCCGCAGAACGATCTGGTCCGCGCGGTCGGGGTGCAGCCGCAACACCGTCTTCTCGCCCGTTCCCGGCGTCTCCGCGATCATCGCGGCCAGCTTAGGAAACCGCTCAGCCTGATCGAGCTTGGCGGTATTATAGAGACTGAAGACCGTCGGCTCCGGATCGAGACCGACCACCACATAGTCGTCGCCCAGATATCCGAATCCCGCCTCGAGGCACGCCAGCGCCGTCGACGACTTGCCGACGCCGCCGCGTCCCGCGATCAAGACCGCGCCATCCTTTGTCGATACCGCCGCCGCGTGCAGGAGCTGCTTGCCGCGCGCCTCCATCAGCCAGTGCAACAGGGTTCGGAACGGCGACGCGCGCGTCCAGTAGGGTAGGGTCTTAGGCGTGCGCACCCAGAACACCGCCTCTCCCGAGGCCGCGTCCAACAGATTCAGCGAGAACTCCGCCCAGTGGAACGCGCTGCGAAAGCGCCGGCTGGTCATACCCCAGATGTCGCCGCGGTCGGTGTAGCAATCGCGTCCGCACGGGGCGGGCGGCGCCTCGATGCCGCTCGTCTCGCTATCCCAGACGTGGATCGTCGCGTCAGGCGCTGCCGCCTCCACCTCCAGGTGCGCCAACGCCGCGAACAACACGCGCTCCAGCGCCTCGCCCGCGAACACGAGCCGCACCGTCGCATCGGCCACGGCGATGAAGCGCTCGCGCACGCCGGTCCTGGCTTCCGCTTCGCGCGCACGCTCCAGGGTCGCGGCGAAGAACGTTGCCTGATCCTCTTCGCTCATGGCCGGACGGTCGGCGCGGTGGGCAAGGGCTTCGGTCACTGGCCCCGCACGCGGGTAAGCGCTCCATTTTCGAGCCGGTAGACCGTGCGCGCGAGATCGACCACCGAGGGATCGTGGCTCGCCAGGATCACCGCCATGCGCGCGGGTCCGCGTAACAGATGCGCCATGATCGAACGCACGGCTTCGGCGTCGAGGTGGTTGGTCGGCTCGTCCAGGATCAACAGCTTCGGTCGCCCGATCACCGCACGCGCGATGGCGAGCCGCTGCGCCTCGCCGCCGGACACCAGCACTCCGCCCTCGCCGATTTCGGTGTCATAGCCCTTGGGCAGGCCGCGGACGAAATCGCCCGCGCCCGCCCACTGCGCCGCCGCCACGATCTCCTCACGTTCGACGTTGGGCCAGCCGTAGGCGATGTTCTCCGCCACGGTGCCGAAAAAGAAGGTCGGCTTCTGCGGCACCAACCCGATCTCACGGCGCAGCGCGCGCAGGTCGATGGCGTCATAAGGATGCTGGTCCGCATAGACGGCGCCGGCGCTCGGCCGCAGAAATCCCAGGATCAGGTTCAGCAAGGTCGACTTACCCGCGCCGTTGGCGCCGACGATCGCAACCGTCTCCCCCGGCGCAATCTCGAGCGACACTTGGCTCAGCACGGGGCGGCCGCGAAAGCCGATGTCGACGTCGCGCAAGGCGACCCGGCCCGAGAACGCGATCGCCTGGCCGCCCTCGCCGTAGGGCTCCGGCGGACCCAGCGCGCCCAACTCCTGGATGCGCGCCACGGATTCCTCCGCGGCGATCAGGTCCGGCGCCAGGCCGATGACGCGCGAAAGCTGAGTGTTGAAGATCGCCGCCGCCGCCAGGAACGCAATGAGGTTGCCGACGGTAAACGCGCCGTGGACGATAGCGACGCCGCCGCCGACCAGGATCACCACCGCCCCCACGCCGCCGATCAGCGACTGGGTCTGGCTGTAGATCGCATAACTCATGGCCATGTCGCGGCTCGCGCCGCTCGCGGCGTCGATCATCTCGCCCTGACGCCGTAGTTCCCCGGCTTCGAAGCCGCGCGCCTTGGTCAGGTCCATCTGGGCGAGAACGAACAGCACGCCCTTGCTGAACCGCTCATAGGCCTCGTAAAAAATGCGCACCTCGCGCCGCACGTGCTGGCGCGCGAGCCTCGCCGCGAACCAGCCGATCGCCGCCACCGGCGCGGCCATCAGCACCAGCCAGGCATTCAGATGAACCAGCCACGCCAGCATGCCGATCATCACCACGATCGCGGGTCCCGCGTCGGACAGGGCGTTGGTCGTCGCCTGGTCGACGCGCTCGGTATATTGTGCGATCCGCGCATAGGTGCGCCCCGCTTCGGAAGCGCCGTGGAACTCGCGCGAGAGGCCATAGAGCCGCCGGATCAGATCGAGCCGCACCTGCGCCACCGCCGTCTTGGCCACCGATGCGCCGATGGACCGCGCGACAAGCGCCAGGATCGCAGACACCACACGCGCGCCCAGCACCCCCAGGCCCAACAGCACCAGCAGCGTCACGTCACGCCGACCGATCGCCACGTCGATCGCGAGCCGCACACAGAAAAGCAGCGGGATCAGGATCAAGGCCTGCGCCACGGCGACGAGAAACAGACCGACCAGGCTGCGCCACCGCGACCTGTAGAAGCCGAGCAAATAGCGCCACGCCGACGGATGGAACCCGCCGCGCGGCGGCGCTTGAATGGCGCCCATCGCGCCTTCTTCCACAACGGCATCGAGCGCGACGGTCATGTGAAGGCGCGCCGCAACAGCCGCCCGGTCCGCCGGATCGCTTCCGCCGGCAACTCGCGCCGCCGCTTCAGACGCCAACCGACGCGGATGTAATCGAGGCCGCCCCACAGCGCCGCAATCGTCGAGCGCTGGCGGAAGAAACGCCCGTAGTCGGCCAGGTTGGTCCACCGCCGACCGAACCACGACCGGTCACGTTCGGTGTCGAGCACGCTCGAATTCTCGATCCGCTCCGCCAGGCTCGGCTTGCGCGCCGTCAATCGCTCCAGCACGCCGGGCGGAATCGACGCGGCGTGATGGGTTGCGAGATAGTCCAGGCCCAGGCCGAGACGATGGGTCACCCGCTCGCGCTCGGCGAAGGCGACCAGCGCCTCCCAATCGAACGCCGCTTCGTGACGCAACACCGCCATGACGTCGGCGATCCAGCGGATCGGCGGCTCGGGATTGGCCTTCAGGCCATGCAGGATCAACTGAACCACCATCGCGTCCGGCGCCGGACGCCGGGTTGCGACGCCCTGGAAGTCGAACGGTTGCGCCCGGTCCCAGAACCACGCGTCGGCGCGGTCGCTCCCCGCCTCATAGAGACAGCGCCAGTGCAGGTCGAGTTCACGACCGGCGGGGCTGCGCAGGGTGATCGCCTGCAGATAGGCGCGATCGCCGCTCGTAATCGGCCGTTCCAGCGCCCAGCCCAGGCTCTCGATCACCGCGATGGCGCGATCGGCGTCGGCACAGCGCACCGCAATGTCGACGTCGCGCATCGGTCGCGCCGCCGGCGTGCGATAGACGCTGAGCGCGAGCGGCACACCCTTCAGCATCATGGTCTCGACGCCGGCCGTCTCGAGCGCCGCGATCACGGGCGCAACCTCCGCGAACAGGGCCTGGGTCTCCACCCACGCCATGCGATAGACGCCCTTCATCCGCAGCATCAGCGAATCTTCGACGCCCAACGCGCGCAGGCGATCATAGACCAGCGGCAGCAGCCGAAACGTTCCCCAGTCGAACCGCGCGTCGAGGTCGGCGGCGACGCGCCACGCTCGAAAACGGTCGGCGACCTCAGTGTCCGGCCCCAGCGCCGCATCGAGCAACAGCGCCTGCTCCGGCGTGGGCCACAGATAGAGGCGTTCGAGCACCGGTCGGACCCTGGCGTCCATCGCCTAGCCCTCCCGCGTCGCGGCTCGGCGCGCGATCGAGGCGCGCAGCACCTTCAGATAGTCGCCCTGGGAGGCGCGCTCGCGCACCACGGTGTTGGCGCCGTGAAGGCGTCGGCGAAGCACCACCGCATCGACCATCGCAAACCGTCCGCCGCTCTCGCTCGCGCGTGCGACCCAATCCATGGTCTCGCCGACCCTCAGGCTTTCGTCGAAGCCGCCGACACGATCGAACAGAGACCGACGGATAATCATCGCGCCCGCTATCCGCGCGGAGACGGCCGATGCTATTGCCGGCACGGCCAAGCCCGACAGCCTGTCGTCGTGCTGAAATTCCTCGGTCAGGCCGACCACGACGTCGCTCGACGCCTGGATGGCGGCGACACGGGCGGCGAGGCTGTCGCGCAGCCAGACGTCGTCGGCATCGAGAAAGGCGATCCAGTCGCCGGTTGCTTCGGCGAGACCTCGGTTCCGTGCGGCGCCGATGCCGGCGTTCGCTTGACTGACCTGATGCACAGCCGGGCCGTATTCGTACATCACATCAGCGGTGTTGTCGGTCGAACCATCGTTCACGACGACGATCTCGTCCGGCGGCCGCGATTGGTCGAGCGCGCTGTTGATGGCCTCGCCGAGGAATAATTCGGCGTTGTAGGCAGGGATGATCGCGCTGATCCTCATGGCGCGGCCCGCTTGCGCTCGACCGAGCGTCGCAGGGCGGTCAGAAGGTTGGTGTTGGTCTGCGAGTCGTTCAGCGAGGCGTTGGCGGCGTGCACCCGCTTGCGGACCAGCACCTCAGGGATCACGGTCTGTGCGACGCCCAGGTCGCGGGCGCGGGCGAACCAGTCGGTGTCCTCGCCGGTGGCGAACCGGTTGTCGAAGGGGCCGACCGCCTCGAACACGTCGCGGCGCGCCACCAGCGCTTCCATCAACATGCCGGGGACCGGCTCATCCAGGAGCTCGCGGCGAAAGCCGGAAGGAGCGACGGCGCCGGGTTCCAGAAAGTGCTGGACCAGGCTGACCGTCAACGCGAGATCCGGCCTTGCCGTCATGACGTCGACATGGCGCGCAAGTTTATGCGGCGCCCACAGGTCGTCATGTGAGAGGAAGGCGATGAGGCCACCGCGCGTCTGCGCGATCGCTTCGTTATAGGCGTCGGCGATACCGCTCGATTGCTGCGCCACGAGCGTCGTCCACGATCGCCGTCGCACGACCTCGGCGGTGCCGTCTTCCGACCTGCCGTCGATGACCAGCACCTCCCGCGGCGTGACGGTCGAGGCCTCGAGGCTGTCCAGCGCCTGGTCGATGAAGCGCACGCCGTTCCTGACCGCCATCACGACGCTGACATCGACCGCCGATCGGGTCGCGGTCGTCATCGCGGTCAACCCTGCGGCTCGTCGACCTTGCGGGTCGGCCAGCCGGCTTCGTCCACGTCGTGGATCGGGTCCAGCAGCAACAGGTCCTGCATGTCGGTATAGATCGCGAGCACCGGAGCGCGCCACGCGCTTCGCGGCACGGCCGCCGGCGATGGGGCTGCGGACGCTTCGACCGCCTCAACCAGGTCGTTGTCGGTCAGCTGCGCAAGAAAAGCGTCGATGTCGGCCTCGATTCGCGCCGGATCGCCGTCGAAGGCGCCCATCGCCCAGCCGACAATCGCCGCACGACCGCAACCGTCCGCGACCGCCTGCCAGACAAGCGCGCCGGACCCGTCCGCGCTGAAATAGTTGCCGGTTCGGAGGTCCATGATGATCGCCTCACCGTCGATGACTTCACTGACCACCGCCGGCGCACGGACGCTAAAGACCTTGTCCACGCCCAATCCCATCTTCCCCAGTGGCGGCCGCTCCGCAACTACGGGGCGCATAGTACCAAGCCGGGAAAGGATTTTTCAAGAAAAGAAGACGTCGCGCACGGGTTCGACGTCGATCCGTCCACAGACCAGATGCGCGACCGCGACGTCCGTTGCTGATCGTTACGTCCTGAGATTTGACACCCGGTCGCGAAGCTCGATAGTCGCCATCGGCAATCTCCGCCGGACCGGAGCCAGGACCGTACGACCTTGGCGGAAAGAACCGTCGTCATTACCGGAGGCGCGGGCGTCCTCGCCCGCAAACTGCGCGCGCACTTGGCGGCGCGCGACGACTTCCGCCTGCGACTCTTGGACATCGCTGGCGGCGAGGGCGTGATCGTCGCCGATCTGAGCCATTGGAACGAGGCGTGGGCCTCCACCTTCGACGGGGCCGACGCGGTCGTCCATCTGGTCGGCCTGACGCGCGGCGCGAAAGACTGGCCGGAGACGACTCCGGCCCATCTCGACGCAATGCTCAATGTCTATGCCGCGGCGGCGCGATACCGCGTGCCGCGCATGGTCTTTGCCAGCTCGGTCTGGACCATGGCCGCGCGCCGATTCGAAATGGGTGCGATCAAGGCGGACCCGCTGGCCGATCCGGGGACGAGCCCTTACGGCGTCGCCAAGCTGTTCGGCGAGCGTGCAGGCAAGACGTTCAGCGCGGCCTTCGGCGTATCGACCGTTGCCCTGCGCATCGGCGGCTGCCGCGAAGGCGAGAACGACTTCTGCCCGCGCGCGCCGCTGCCGGACTGGAACCAGGCCTGCTGGCTGTCCAATCGCGACTTCTGCGATGGCGTCGTTCGCGCGATCGAGGCCGAGGTCGCCGGATTCGCGGTGGTGAACCTCGTCTCCGCCAATGCGGGTTCGCGTTGGACGCTGGATGAAGCAAACGACGCGATCGGCTTTACGCCTCGCGACGGCGGGATAGTGCGCCTGCGCTTTGCCGACCGGTTGCGCGCGGCGGTCGCCCGCTTCGGCGGCGTGTCGGCGCCGGCGCTCGCGCGCCGGCTTACGCCCAAGACCTGGTAGCGGCTACTTCCTTGGCGCCAGGATGTCGTCCAGCCGCGCCGGCACGGCCGGATCGCGCTCCAGGTGCGGGTAGCGCAGGCCGCCGTGGTAGTCGATGGCGACCGTGCGATAGCGCTTGCCGTCCTTGATCAAAAGCTCGATCGGCGCCGATCCGGCCTTGGCCGCGGTGATCGCGGTCTTCAGGTCCTCGGGATCGAACGCCACGCCGTTCACCGCCACGATCTGCGCGCCCGCGATCAATCCGACCTTGAACGCGGGACTGTTCCACAGCACGTCGCCGATAGCGCCCTCGTGGTTGAGGTTCAGGCCGATCGAATAGGTGAAGTCTTCGCTCTTGCGCCGCGCATTGGCAGACTTCTCGTAGGAGGAAGGCGTATCGGTATAGATCAGGCGATAGCCGCCGCGCGCAATGCCGTCGAGCGGCGCGCCCGGTCCGTGGCCCAGAAGCCGCGTACGCAGGAACCCGGCCCAGTCGTAGGGGGCGACCGAATTCAGCGTCGCGACCACATCCTCGAACCGATAGGGGTCGGTGACGAAACTGCCGTTGTGCACGCCGAAGAAGGCGCGGGCGAAGTCGTCGAGCGACTTTTGGCCATGGGTCAGCTCGCGGATCTTGGTGTCGGCGTCGAGCCAGATGAGCTGGCCCTCGGAATAGTAGTCTTCGCTGCGCTGCCAGCTCCGCCATGGCTCCGGTCGGCGCATGGACAGGATCGGATCCTCCGTCGTGTCCTCCAGCGCGCGCCACTCACGCCCGATGCGGTGGTCATAGGTCGCGGCGACCCCGGCAATTGCGTCCAATGTCTGTTGCCTGGTGAGCAGGCCCGAACGCGCGGCCAGCACATAGCCCCAGTACTGCGTCTGGCCCTCGTAGACCCAGAGCAAGGAGTCGCGCATGGGCACGTTGAAGTTCGGCGTCCACAGGTCCGCGGGCCGGCGGAACTTGCCGTTCCACGAGTGGGTGTATTCGTGCGCGAGCAGGTCGCGGGACGCGGCGTTCTTGTCCCACTCGGTGAAATAGGTCGGCGTGGTGCCGTCCTCGCTCGATTGGTGATGCTCCAGCCCGTTGCCGCCCATCTGGTCGGACAGCGAGAACAGGAAATCGTAGTGGTTGTAATGGTGCGAGCCGTAGAGCTTGTACGCCTGCTGCACGAGCTGCTTGTGGATGTCGATCTGCGCCGGCGTGGCGTCGAGCTGCTCGGGCTTGTCGGCGATGACGTCGAGACTGACGCGCGCCGGACCACCCGGATCGAGATCGAACTGGCGATAGTAACGCCCCGCGATCAGCGGACTGTCGACCAGGGTGTTCAAGGACGTGTTCTTGAAATAGGTCACGTCGGGAAGAGTCTTGTCGTGGACGGGTTCTACTTCGAGCGCCGTCGCAGGCGTCCAGCCCGTCGGCAGTTTCACGCTCGGCGCAAACATGATGTCGCGCGAGAAATACCCCGCGGGATAGAGCACCACCGCGTTCCACTCCACGTTCAACATCTCCGGCGCGACGACGATGCGGCCTTGGCGCTGTTCGGTGGGCGACAGGAACTGGAACTCGACGTCGAGCTGGGTCGCGCCCTGGGGCACGTTCACGTGAAAGGCATAGACGTCCACCGGATCGCGCGTCCACTCCACCCGCTGACCGCCTGCGTGGATGATCAGGCCGGCGAACTTGTCGATCGGGCCGGTCGGACCGTGATTGCCCGGCAGCCATTTGGGATAGAGCAGGGTCATGGGCCCGGGGCCGGTGACCGGGATGGTCTCGTGAACGTTGAAGATGCGGCGATCGAGGTCGGTGGCGTCGACCTGCAGGCCGATGGTCCCCGGGTAGGCCACATCCCTGGGGAACGGGATTTCAGAGGACGGCGGCAGCGGTTGGGGCTGGGGCGGAGCGTCCTGGGCGGCGAGCGGACCTGCGGCGGCCAAAACCGCAGCGAACGATACGGATGCCAGAAAGGTTTTCACGCGAACTCCCCCAATAGTGCAATGCTCTTCGCCGGATGGCGCGGTGTTTGATTGTTCTTGTTCAACCAAGAGCCCTTGTCCAGGGCCGTATGATTCACGCGACGTCGCAGGCGATTCCGGCGGACGTCAGTGATCGCCGTTCGGTTTGGACGTGGTCTGACGCACAGGACCGCTTTCCTTGGCCCCGGGATTGTCGGTCTTGGCCGGCGCGGACTGGTTGTTGGTCGGGGCGGCGTTCTTCATAGCCTTGATCAGCCGAAGCGCGGTCTTGGTATTGGCGCTGTCGGGATGGGCGATGGCATAGGCCATCAGATCCTCGGCCGTCGCCTTGTCGAGGGCGGCCTTGAAGTCGGAATCGTCGGTGGCATCGTGGGCCGGCTCGCTCGCGACCGCGGGCGCCGTCTGCACCGTCTTCTGGGCGATGACCGCGCGGCTCTGCACCGCATGGTCGGAACAGCCGGCCAGGCAGATGCGCGAGATCGAGGACAGGTTCAGCCAGGGCGTCTGGCCGGTCATCTTGCCGACGTCGGTTCCTACCTGGTCGAGCATATCCAGCACTGACATGTTCGGGCTCTCGATCCAGGCCAGCAAGGTTTCGGTGTAGGGACTGTGACGCCCCTTGCCATCGGACGCCTCGGCGCCGGGCGAGGTCGCGAACGCGATCACGGTCCGGGGCAGACTGGTGCTCGCCGCCGGCAGGTTGGTGCGCCCGTCGATGCCCTTGTGCGCGCCGTAGAGCAGCGCCTCCCACGGATTGTCGCGACAGGCGTCTAGGATGATCAGGTTCATGCCGCTCTGCCCGGGCACGCGAAGCTGCTGGAAGATGTTGCCCAGCGGCTCGGCGTAGCCCTGGATCACCAGCTTTTGTCCCTCCGCGTCCATGGCGCTGAGGTCCTGGTTCATCGGCAGCTTGGCGCCCGCCGGGATCAGATAGGTTTCGCCGCCGACCTCGATGCCGTGCCCCGAATAATAGACCACCACGATGGTGTTGGGTCCGGCCGCCTTCACGTCCGCGCCGAACTTGGCCAGCGCGAAGTTCATGTCGGACAAGCTGGCGTTGGTGACCTCCGTGACCTTGAAGTGCAGCCGCTCGAGCGAGTCCTTCATGTCGGCGGCGTCGTTCACGGTGTTGGGCAGGTCCACCGCGTAGCCGCCCTGCTGGGAGACGCTCTCGGGCGTGTCCAGCTTGCCATCGAGATTGTAATCGGCGTTGCCGATCACCAGCGCCAGACGCGCCGGCTCGTCGTTGGCCGCCTGGACCGCGGCCTGGGCGAGCGGCGCCGCCCGCGCCATCGGCGCGGCCAGCAGAAGCGCTGCGATGAAGGCGCACCGCCAAAGCCCCATGGCGTCCCCCTAAGGCGTCAGAGCCTAGCAAATACCGGCGCAATTTGAAGGGGCCGCGGCCCCGGGCGGGCCGTGGATTGAAAAAACCGCATGCGCTCTGCCTAAACCATTTCGATTCAAGGGGAAGGGTGCGGAAACGAAGAAACAGCCTCCGCGGCCCGACAGCCTTGCGCAAGCGAAGGGAGTCCCGTTCGCCCAACGGCGTTCGTTGCCGCCTTCCCGCCCCTCGGCTAAGCTCCTCCCACGGGCGAACCCAGGGGGAATCGGGCCGCCTGCAGCCTGGAGGGGGCGTCCATGCGGCGGATGGGGATCGCTATCCTGGGGTCGTTGATGCTCGGCGGGTGCTCGATGGCGCCCCTGATTACGCCGGCGGCCATCGAGTACAATCAGGTCGAAGAGGATGTGAACAACCAGATCCTGGTGACCAACATTCTGCGCGCCCGCGACGGCGCTCCGATCTACCTGGCCGAATTCCAGAACATCCACGTCAGCTTCACCGGCACCGTCGGCACCGGCAACGTCACCGTGCCCTTCGGCCGCGGCAAGGTTCCCAACGCCAAGTCCTACAGCGCGCTTCCCAACGCCTCGTTGGTTACCGCGCCTTCGTTCGACGCGACCCAACTCGACACCCAGCAATTCACCCTGGGCATGCTGAAGCCGGTCGATCCCATGAACTGGGAGTACTACTGGCACCGCAACTACTCGCCCCAGATCCTGCTCCACCTGTTCCTGGCCAGCATCAGTCAGGGCACCAACACCTATAACAACAACCCCTGCGTCTCCAGCTCGGCCAAGGCGTCGTGCGACGTCTATGCCTCCTTCACGGGACAGGTCGACAAGCTGGCGGACAGCGGCGTCTATCTGAACATCTTTTCGACGCTGACGCCGACGGAGCTGAAGGATCCGACCAAGATTCCCGATGGCGTGAAGGTCGTCCTGATCGACGGCAAGTCGATCGCCTTCCAATCGTCTGCGTCGCAGGTCGCCATCTGCACGCCGCCGCAGGGCGACCCGCGCCAGGTCGCCGACATGTTCACCCGACTGACCCGCTATCAGGTCGATCCCTGCCCCGCCGCCGGGGGCGCAAAGGCGACGCCGGCCACAGGCTCGAGCGCATCGCAGTCGCTGTTGTCCAGCGGCGCGGGCGCGCAGGGGCCGTCAGCCTCCGGCTCCGCGCTCAGCCCCGACGACATGGCCATGTTCGCCTGCACCCATCGGCAGGTGGTGCAGTGCAAGCGCTCCTGGGCCGAGCTGCAGGAATCCTCCGTCGAAGGCGGCGGCTATGTGCTGCGCTCCGTCGACGGGATCCTTCGTTACCTCGGCCGCGTGCAACAGGTGGTCGACGAGACGCCCGGCCCCGACAACGCGATGAAAGGCGTCACATGGACCGAGAACGGGGCGAAGCAAACGCTGTTTCAGTTGCATCGCGAACCTGGCCTCGACCGCATCGCGGTGAACTATCGCGGTCAGCGTTATTATGTGCGCCAGGGCGATCCGAACGATCACACGCTCGAGGTCCTGGCGCTGGTCAACCAGCTGATCAACGCCAACAAGAACGCCAGCGAAATCCCCTCCACCAAGGCGGTTCAGATTCTTCCCTGACCCGGACGTGAGTTCAACACGAGCGAACATGGCCGACGCGACCAGTCCAACGACTCACGGCCCGTTCGTGCACGCGGTCATTCACTGGCTCACGGGCGTGGTGTTCGCGGTCCTGTTGTCGCTCGCGATCCTGCTCGTCGGCCCGCACGTGCCGGTGCTGAGCGACTTCCTCTCGACCATGGAGGTGAAGGGCGTCGACGCCGCCATGCGCGTGCGCCTGATGTCGGAAGGCGATCGCGGCTTCACCGATGCCGGCGCCCAGCCGGGTTACGTCTTCCTCGACATCGATCCCGCCGCCTGCGCGGCCGCGCACGGCGGCGCGCGCTGCGCCACGCGTTCGCCCGCCGATCCGGCGCTGGCCGCCCGCGTCGCGACAGCCGCCCTCGCCGCCGATCCTCGCGTGGTGATTGTCGACGTCGCGCTGTGGGATAACGACCCCGACACGCCCACCACGGCCTATAGCGCGGCGTTCGAAGCTCTCGCCGCCGCCGCCAAGGCGCATCCCGAAACGCGCGTCATCGCGGTCGCGCCCTTCCGCCCGACGGGCGCGGACCGTTCCGGCGTCGTCGACTGGACGCTTGTGCCGCCGCCGCTCGCGAAGGACTCGATCACCTTCGCGCCGTCCTTCGCCTGGCGCGGCGCATACGAGAACGACGGCGTCATGCGCCGCTATCCATCGACGGTGCTGGCGCAAGATCCGCCCAACGACCCGACCGCGCGCGAGACGCCGACCCTGCCTTACCTCTCGGCGCTCTACGCCGACGCCGACCACGACCAGAGGAAGCTGAAGGCGGTCGACTGCCTCTACCGATCGCTCATCGGGCCCGAACCGATCGCCTGTCCCACGGCCGCGGCACTTCCCGCGGTGCATCCGCTCGACGCCGGGCTGAAGGCCGGTGAGGAACAACGCATCCTCTATTCCCTGCCGTCCCTCGTTCCGGGGCCGGACGGCCAGCGGCCGTTCCAGGCGGCGCAGCTCCAGGGCCGCTACGACCTCTATCCGGTCTCGGCCATGCTCGACGAGCACGACCAGCTGCGCCAACCGGTGCTGTTCAAGGACAAGATCGTCATAGTTTCGACCAGCGCGCTCACCGCGCTCGATCACCACGACACCCCGCTCGGCGACATGGCCGGCGCCGAGGTGGTGTTGAATGCCGTGAAAGCCTTTCTGGACAAGGGGATCCTCCACGAACCCGGCCTCGGCGCGCGCCTGGAGCATGAGGCGGTGGTCATCGGCGCCTCCTCCCTGCCCTACCTCGTCTTTTGGGTGCTATATTTCCAGATCGGAGCGCTGATGCGCCGGTCGCGGGCGGGGATGGTCATCCAGCCCCTGTTCGCCACGGTGGGGTTCGTCGTGACCGTCGCCGCCGCCATGGCGCTGGCGGCCGTGGTCACGGTCTGGCCCCTGAGCAAGGGCTTCGAGGAAGGGTTCGCGCTTGAGTTCTTCACGCCGATCTTCGCCCTGTCGCTGGAGGGGTTCGCCGAAGGCGCGCGCTGGGCGATCGACCGCATCGAGCACACGGTCGAACGCGTCGTCGTGTACACGCACCATCGCTTGACCCACCAGGGTAAGGCGCACAACGGTTCAGAGGGGGAGACGTAGCATGACGCGCATCGCCAACCTGATTGCAGCGCCCGCGCTCGCGGCGCTGCTGCTCGCCGCCGCCGCCCAGGCCGCGCCTGAGACGCCGCATGTCGGCATCGTGGGCCAGGTCATCGCCATCACCGGCGGCGCGACCGTCACCCATGCCAACGGCCAGAAGCTCGCCGCCGAACCCTATCAGCCGCTCTACACCGGCGACCTCGTGCAGGTCACCGCCGCCAACGGAAGCGCGACGCTCGAATTCGCCGGCGGCGGCGACGTCAAGGTCACCCACGCCCAGCCGTATCGCGTGAACGCGCGCGGCGCCGGCGGCAGCGCGTCGACCTTCATGACCTTCATGCAGAAATGGGGCTACGTGCTGCAGCCCAAAACCGGCATGCACACTGAATCCACTACGCCTAAGGGCGTGCGCAGCGCCGTCGCCAGCGGCCTCGCCGCGAGCCGCTATCTCCCGCTCACGAAACAGCAGATGTATCGCGCCCGCATCCTGCCGGTGGTCTGGATGGGCGATCCGGCCGCGGTGGTGCTGAAGGACGGCACGGGCAATGTCGTCGCCCAGGCGGCGCCCGGCCAGAACGGGTTCGCCCTGGTCGACTGCAAGAAGAGCCTGCCGGCCGGCGAGTACCAGATCGAGATCGGCGCCCAGCCCTCCGGGCCCCTGGTCATCCAGGTCACCGTGGTCCAGACCACGCCGCCGTCCGCCTCGACCAACGAAGAAGGGGCCATGCAGGCCGCCGACGCCCTCGACGGCGCCCCCGGGGGGCGGCTCCAGGCGCTCGCCCAGCTGCAGAACCTTGCCGAGAAGAGCTATCTGGCCAGCGCGGTTATGAAGGCGGTCCAGGCGGGCGAATAGGGTAGCATTGCGCCCAGACTCAAGCGGCGGGCGCCTAACGACCCGACGCGGCAAGGGACGGGCATGACGCACACACCCGGCGGCGAACCGCCGCCACACGAGGCGCACCACGAGCCGCACCACACCCACGGGCACGACTACGCCTATGCGGTCCTGCAGTCGCGCCAGCTCGGCCGCATCGCGACCAGCGCTTCGGTCCTGGCCATCATCGCGACGATCATATCGCTCTGGCTGCTCCGCAACCTGCTGACGCCGCTGATCGTGGCCGTGTTCCTGATGATCCTGATCGATTCCGTCTCGCGCCAGGTCGCGCGCGTGGCGCCTTGGACGCCGGAGTGGATGCGGGTCAGCGCGGGCTTCGTACTGATGCTCCTGCTGATCGCGCTCGCCGCTACGGTTTCTGTTCGTTCGGTGCACGGTTTCGCCCTCGAACTGGGCGCGGCGAAATACAAGCTCCTGACCATGGTCGACTCGGCGACCGCGCAGTTGCCGTTCTCGATTGCGTCCGCCGACACCATGCTCCACAGCATCGACGTCAAGGCCTTCGTCTTCGGCGTCCTCGGCAAGGCCGGACATCTCACCGAGAGTACGCTGCTGGGCGCCATCTATCTCGGCTTCCTTCTCGCCTCGCGCGCCGCCTTCCGGCACAAGGTCGAGTTGCTGTTTCCCGACAAGCAGTCGCGCGGCCACGCCCAGCGCGTGATCCAGCGCGTGCGTCAGAGCACCGAGGACTACATCGGCCTGCAGACGCTCAAGGCGGTGGTGCTCGCGGTCATCGCCTGGGGGATCATGGCGGCGTTCGGTCTGCACAACGCTATCTTCCTGGCCTTCCTGATCCTGCTCGTCGCCTACATCCCGATCATCGGGCCGGCGGCGGCGGTGGTGGTTCCCACGGTCCTCGCCATCCTGCAGTTCGACATGACCTGGCGTCCGCTCGCGCTCTATGTCCTGTTACAAGGGCTCGTGGTCGCACTCGACAGCGTGCTTCTGCCGCGCATGCAGGCGGAGAAACTCGACGTCGATCCGGTGGTGGTGCTGCTGTCGCTGGGTTTCTGGAGCCTGATCTTCGGCGTCACCGGCGCCCTTTTGTCGACCCCGCTCACGGTCATCGTCATCGCCATCGCGGGCGAGACCCAGTCCCTGCGTTGGCTCGCCATCATGCTCAGCAAGGGCGCCCGCAAGGCTGAACTCGTCGCCCGGGAAACGGAGCCCGCCACGCCATGATCGTCGTCCATCATCTGGAGAACTCCCGCTCCCAGCGCATCCTGTGGCTGCTCGAGGAGCTCGGACTCAAGTACGACATCAAACGCTACGCCCGTGATGCGACCACGCGTCTGGCGCCGCCGGACCTGAAGGCCGTACATCCGCTGGGAAAATCGCCAGTGATCACCGACGGCAAGCTCACCGTCGCGGAGTCCGGCGCGGTGGTCGAGTACCTGATCCGCCGCTACGGCCGTCACCGCCTGATGCCGTCCGAGCACGGCGCCGATTTCGTCTCCTATCTGCAATGGATGCACTATGCCGAGGGCTCCGTCGCCCTGCCCATGCTGCTGGCGCTCTACGTCGGGCGCCTCGGCGACGCCGGTGCGCCGTTGCAGCCGCGCATCCAGAGCGAGATCGCCAACCACTTCGGCTACATTGAGCAATCGCTCGCCGGCCGTGACTTTTTGGTCGGCAAGAGCCTAACCGGCGCCGACATCCAGATGTCCTTCCCCCTCGAAGCCGCCGACGCGCGCGGCCGCCTGAAAGACTATCCCAACGCGGCGCGCTATCTCGCAGCGCTCCAGGCCCGCCCCGCCTACAAGCGAGCGCTCGAACGCGGCGGAGCGTACGACCTGAAGTTCTAGGTCAGCGGCGCTTCTTTTTCGCGACGCCCGCCGGCGCCGAAAGCACTGCGTTCGCCCTCGCGTTGGCGGCATCCAACGCCGACAACGAGGCAGCCAACGCATCTTCTTGGGTCTTCACCCCGGCTTCTGCATCCGCTGTCGGACCGCCGTCGGCGCCGTCGGCCGCACGACCGAGCGCGCGCAGAGCGCCCGAGACGTCGGAGAGGTTGGTCGTCCCCGCCAGCTCCGCCTTGCCGTCGTTGCCGCGGATGCCGCCGGCGGCCATGACCTCACGGTCGGCCGCTTCGATCTTGGCGCGTTCGCCTTTGCTCGCGCCCGTGGCTGCAGCCTCGAGCTTCTTGTGCAGCGCCTCGGCCGTCGCCACCCCCCTACCCGCCTTCGCCGTGTCTGCCTCGATGCGGCGTGCGAGCGCGAACTCGGCGGCGTACATCTGCGGCGTGTCCTTCACGCGCGGGTCGGGCTGCAGGGTCAGCGGCTGGCGCAACGTCTCGCCGTCGACCGTGAGCTCGACGGTGTATCGGCCCGGCGGCGCCCACACGCCCTTCGTCTCCAACCCGTCCTCGTCCTGCGCATCGGCGCCCGCGCTCACGGCATAGTGCAGATCCCACACGAACCGGTGCATCCCGCCCGCCGCCGAAGGCGCCGGCGGCGGGACCGCCCAGTCGGGCGTCAGGCGCAGTTTGCTCACGTCCGGCGCCGGCACCGGATCGGCGCTCGAATAGCGCCGCACCATCGCACCGTTCGCATCGCGGATAACGATGCGCACCGGCCCTTTGGCCGCGCCCGGAAGATAATAGTCGATATAGCCTCCGTCCGGTGGATTGTCGGCATGCGGTTCGTCCTTGGGCATGGGCGTGCCGGTGAAACCGAACGGCCGGAGGCGATAGGCGGTCGCCGGTGCGAACAGAGTCGTCGCGCTCACCTGTCCCTGGGCCAGTTCACGCAAGGGCTCGATGTCGTCCATGATGTAGAAGCCGCGGCCATGGGTGGCGATCACCAGGTCGTCGCCCTTCACCTCGATGTCGCGCACCGACGTGGGCGGCAGGCCGTTGCGGTCCAGTGGTTGCCAATGGTCGCCGTCGTCGAACGAGACAAAGGCGCCCCGTTCGGTGCCGGCGTAGAGCAACCCCTTCTGCCGCACGTCTTCGCGCACGACGTTGACCGTGTTGATCGGCCCGTCGCCGACCAGACCCTCGACGATCGACGTCCAGCTCTTGCCGCCGTCGCGCGTGCGATAAAGATGCGGCGTGAAATCGTCCAGGCGGTGACGGTCCACCGCGATATAGGCCTCGTCGTCGTCGAAGGGCGAAAGCTCGACCGTGCCGACCTTCGACCAGGCCGTCAGCGCCTTGGGCGTCACATTGGCCCAATGCTGGCCGTCGTCCTGCGTCTTCCAGACCAGGCCGTCGTCGGTGCCGGCCCAGATGTCGCCCGCGCGCGTCGGCGAAGGCGCGATCGAATAGACCACCCCCTTGCGCGATTGGAACGCATTGTCGGAGTCGATCGCGGTCGCCTCGTCCGCAGTCGGCGGCACGCCCGGCTTCTCGCGCGTCAGGTCCGGACTGATCGGCGTCCAGTGGTTGCCGCCGTCCTCGGTGCGGAAGATGCGCTGGTTACCGAAATAGAGTTGCTTGGGATCGCGCTTGGAGAACACCAGCGGCAAGGTCCAGGTGCGGCGATAGTGGTCGGGATAGTCCAGCGTCGGATCGACGCTCTTGGTCTGTCCGGTCTTCAGGTCGAGTTTGTCGACGCGGCCGCCGTAGACGATGTCGGGATCGTTCGGGTCGGGCGCGATCTCGTCGCTCTCGCCGCCGGCGGTCACCTCCTTGAACACGCGCATGTCGATGCCGTCGAGGCTGCCGGTGCGCGAGGGAACGCCCGCGGCGCCGGAATCCTGCTGTGCGCCATAGACCCAGTACGGCGTGCGGTTGTCGGTCACCACGTGATACATCTGGGCGATCGGCTCGTTGTACCAGCTCGACCAGGTCGCCCCGTTGTCCAGCGTAATCACCGCGCCCTGGTCCACGCCCAGCATGCGCCGCTCGGGATGGTCCGGATCGACCCACATGACGTGATAGTCGTCGCCGCCCGGCGCGCCCTTCACCGGCACGAAGGTCTTGCCCGCGTCGTCGGACTCATAGACCGACACGTCGCACACCCACACGCGATCGGGGTTCTTCGGATCGACGGTGATGCCGCCGAAATACCATCCGCGTTCCCACACCCGCGGATCGGAACTCACCTTCGCAAAGGTCGCGCCGTCGTCGTCGGAGCGGTAGAGGCCCCCGCCATCCTTCGCGTCCACCAGCGCATAGACCCGGTCCGGCTTGCTCGCCGACAGCGCCACGCCGATGTGCCCGGGCACGGCCGGCAGGCCGCCGCCGAGCGCGGTCCAGGTCTTGCCGCCGTCGCTCGACTTGTAGAGGCCGCCGCCCTTGCCCAGCGCCGGCGGATAGACGTTCCACGGCGGACGCCGCGTATGCCACATCGAGGCGTAGACCGTGTTCGGATCGCCCGGCTTGAACGTCATGTCGATGGCGCCGATGTCGGGGCCCTTGTTCAGCACCGAGGTCCAGGTCTTGCCGCCGTCCTCGCTGCGATAGACGCCACGTTCCGGGTTCGGCCCGTAGGGGTGCCCCAGCACCGCGGCCAGCACCACGTCGGGGTTGCGTGGATCGACCAGGATGCGCCCGATCGCCTGGCTGTCCTTCAGCCCGATCGGGGACCACGACTTGCCGCCGTCGGTCGACTTGAAGGCCCCGATGCCCTGGGCGATGTCGGAGCGCATGTCCGCCTCGCCGGTGCCGAGGTAGAGCACCTTCGGGTTCGACGGCGCCACCGCCAGCGCCCCGACCGAGCCGTTCGGCACGGAATCCGAGATCGGCGCCCAGGTGCGCCCGGCGTTGATCGTCTCCCACACCCCGCCGTTCACCGCGCCGAAATAGAAGTGCTCCGGCTCGCCCGGCACGCCGGTCACCGCCAAAACGCGGCCGCCGCGGAACGGCCCGATCGAGCGCCAGTGCAGCGCCTGGAAACGGTCCTGGGGCACGTCGGCCAGCGCGGAGGAAGCGGCGAGCGCCGCGATCAGAACCGCCGGAGCGGCAGAGGCCAGAAAACGCGTCACGGTCGACTCCCCTCGAATAGGCGGCGCGATCAAACCGCCCCCGAGCCGCGATAGCAATGGGCGTATACGCATGCCAGTGTTATCCCGACGAAAGTTTCGAGGACCCCGCCGATGAGCGAGACGCCGCCTGCACCTCCGTCCGCGCGGGACGACCTCCTGACGGTCCTGGCACTCGGCCTGCTCGCCGCGGCGATGACCACCACGGCCCACGAGGCGGTCGGCCACGGCGGCTTCTGCCTCCTGCACGGCGGCCGCATCGCCCAGCTCACCTCGGTCTATTTCCAATGCCGCCCAGCCATGGACGGCGTCGCGCTGGCCGGGCCGGTCGGCAACCTGGTCGCGGCGCTCCTCGCCTGGACGCTCCGTCGGATGGTCCCGACCACGCACGCGCGCCTGCGCCTGCTGCTGGTCTTCGTGACCGCCTTCAGCCTGTTCTGGGAAGCCGGCTACGTCATCCACGCCATGATCCACGACGACGGCGACTGGGTGTTCGCCGCGCGCGAACTGTTCGGTCGTCCCGAGCAGCCGTGGCGCATCGGCGGCGTCGTGCTGGGGGTTGTCTTCTATGCGATCGGGATCGCCGCGATGCGCCGCGCCATGCGTCCCTACGGGCCCGCGAGCGCGCGCGCCGGCGCGCTGTTGCGCTGGGGCTGGCTCGCCGGAGCCGCCGGCGCGGTCGTCGCCTCGCTGTTCTACACCCAGGACCGCGCCGCCATTGGACAAGCCGCCCTCGAAATCGGCGCCGCAAGCTGGCCGATGCTGCTGCTCTCCTTCCGCATCCCAACGGAGCCCATCGCAAGGGCTCCCGCGCTCACCCGCAGCTGGGCCTGGATCGGCGCGAGCGCGCTCCTGTACGCCGCCTTCATTGCGACCCTCGGCGTCGGCTTGAAAACTTGACATAGCAATTGGATTCTAGATGACCGCTAAACTCGTTTTCATCTCGCTTTTCGCAGGTTTGCTGTGCAGCGCATGCGCAGTGCAGCGCCCGACAAAAGCAGACATCATCGGCGCCTGGCATGGGCCGGGGACGGCAAAAATGACTTTCAAAATCGATGGCACTGTCGACTACACAGACGCGCCGCCCGCCGTTTTCGGAAATGTCATAAACATCCCGCGAACTGGCGGCATCGATTGGTCGATACTCCCCGACGACGACGGCGTAAGGATTGACGGTGGCTCTTACGCTGGCAACGCTTGGTACTACGAATACCCTGACGGAACGCGCGAGCTTCACTTCTACGTCGTTGATTCGTCCGACCGCGCGGATTATGTGAAGGAGGATTGATATGTTAATCCGCGACGAACAACCGGAAGACATCGACTCCGTTCGCGACCTGACCGAACGGGCATTTGGACAAGCCGACGAAGCTCAACTCGTCGATGCGTTGCGGCGTGACGGCAATAACGCTATTTCGCTCGTGGCCACGGAAGGCGACATCGTCGTAGGTCATGTGCTGCTATCGCCTATGTATGCGCCGTTCCGTGCCCTTGGCCTCGCACCCTTGTCCGTACTTCCCGACCACCAAAACCGCGGCATCGGGAGCGCACTCAGCATCGCCGCCCTCGAACGCGCCAGGGTCGGAGGCTGGGACGCCGTCTTCGTCCTCGGCGACAACGCGTACTACGAGCGCTTCGGCTTCCGCGCCGACCTCGCGGCAGGCTTCGAGTGTCCTTACGCCGGCTCGCATTTCATGGTCGCGCCATTACGAGGCGCCTTGCCCGTACTCAGCGGCAGGGTCGACTACGCACCGGCTTTCGCGGCGCTCTGAACCACAACCTATGCCGCGGCTAGGGGCGCGGGATCGACCAGCGCCAGGATCGCCGTGTCCAAGGCCTTGCCGGCTTCGTCCGCCAGCGCCGCGCGGATCAGGTTGGCCATTACCGCCGCGCCCGCCGCGCCGTGCAGGCGCCCGCGCTCGGCCATGATGCGTTCGAAGTTGCGCACGCCCCGGGCGTGGGTGTCGCCATAGCCCTTGATCAGGCGCGCGGCGGCGGCGATCTCGACGGCGACGTCATACTGGCTCGGCGCCGTTTCGCGAATGGCTGTCAGCCAGCCTTCGATACGCGCCTGCTCTTGCGCAAAGCGCAGCGTCTCACGGCGCCCCGGACGCAGACTCGCGAACCAGGATAGCAGCAGGAAGTCGCGAACCGAGGTCACGCGCACCTGGCGCCCACTCTTGAACAGCGGCGCCAGCAAACGCTGCATCGTGCCGGACATCAGAAAGCGGCCGAACCAGGCCGGCATCGCCTCGGCCACCTCGACCAGGCGTGGATGCATGAATTCCGATACCTGCAGAATCTGGTCAGGCGTCGCGCGCACTTCCTCGCGCACGCGCTGGAACCGCTCCGCACGCGTCTTCAGGTCGGCGACGCGGATCACATCCTCGTACGCCATCCACAGCGCGAGATAGCGGCCGGTCTCGACCGTGAGCAGATAGGACAACCGCGGATCGCCCGCCTGAGCCTCCAACGCGGCGACCGGTTGCAGGCGGTCGAGGTAAAGATCGGCGTAGGCCTCGTCCTGGTAGTCCAACAGCTTGGCGACGCCCAGCATCAGGGTCGGGTGCGTCACCGCCGGAAACTGCGACTGCACGCGCGCGGCCAGGCGTTTTCCCGCCGCACTCCTGGGTTCACTCGCGCCCGAAGCGACGGCCTGCGTCTCCGCCTGCCCCTTGGCGCGTTCGAAGCCGAGCGCGAAGCCCGCGAGGTTTGCCTCGACCTGCATGCGCGACGCCTTGATCGCGTCCTCGTAGACCGCGCGGTCGAACGGCAACGCGCCGGATCCCGCGAGCGCCCCGAACAGCACCGCGCTGATCACGCTCTTGCTGGTCTCCCCCGCCGCGTCCATGTCGAAGGCGACGAGCGTCTTGGCCGCGGTGCGCGCCGCCGCCATCACCTTGTCGGAATCCGCGATCCCGTCGCCCATCGCCGACTTTTCCGACACGGCGTAGACGCGGTGCGTCGAGGTCACCAGCGTTGTGCGGTCCGGCGTAACGATGCCGCGCAGGATGGCGCGTCCCGCCTCCATCAATTCCGCCGCCACCACCACATCCACGTCGCCCGGCACGGGCATCAGCGCCAGCACGGGATCGGCGTTGGACGCGCGACGTGCGGGCTGTGGAAAGATCTCGATGTAATAGACCGTCGCGCCCGTGCGCTGCGCCACGCCCGGCACCGAGGTCGCCTGCGCCACGTGGCCCGACCGTTCCGCCGCGGCGACGATCCAATCGGACAGCACGCCGCCGCCCTGACCGCCGAGGGCCGAAATCGCAAGCGTGATCGGTCGCGTGGCGTTCCCGCTCATCTCAGAACGCCCGCGCCAGTCGGCGGCGGTTGGCCATGCTCTGCAGCCAACCGATAACCCCGCGCCGTACGCCGTCGAACAACCGGTCCCAGCCGTTCGGATTGAACACGATATCGGCGCGGTAGAACGAGGGGCAGAGCACCGCCGCGTGACTCACCTCGCCGCACAAGCCACAGCCCACACAACTGTTATCGACATAGGCCACCGGATCGGGCCGTAGCGGATCGGGATTGGGCTTGATGGTCAGCGACGGACAGCCCGACAACCGGATGCAGGCGTGATCGCCGGTGCAGGTGTCGGAATCGACGCCGAAGCGCTGGCGCACCATGCGCCGCCCCTCCTTCACCGCCTTGGCGAACAGCGGCCGAACGCGACGTTGCTTGTTCAGCATGCACTCGGACGAGGCGACGATGACCTTGGGGCCCGATTGCTTGGTCGTCATCGCGTCCTTCAGCGTGTCTTTCATCCGCTGCAGGTCGTAGGTGTGGTCGATCTGGCGCACCCAGTTGGCCCCGACGCCGCGCACCGCCTTGGTGATCGGATGGTTGGTGCTCTTGGTATTGTTGCCGGGGCGCGAAGACAACAGATCCTGGCCGCCGGTGGCCGCCGCATAGCCGTTGTCGACGATGATCAGCACATTATCGGAGTTGTTGAACACCGCATTGCCGACGCCCGACGTCAAGCCGTTGTGCCAGAAGCCGCCGTCGCCCATCACCGCGACCGCGCGGCGCGCGCCCTTGTCCGCGAACGCCGACGCGGCCGCCGCACCCAGGCCATAGCCCATGGTCGTCGCGCCGATGTTGAACGGCGGCAGGATCGAGAACAGGTGACAGCCGATGTCGCTCGAGACGTGGAACGCGCCGATCTCGCGCTCTACCAGCTTCATCGCCGTGAACAGCGGCCGTTCCGGACAGCCGGTGCAGAAACCCGGCGGTCGCGGCGGCAGGTCCTGCGCCAGCGCGCGAATCTCCGCGGTCGGCTCGCCCGGCGTGCGCAGCAGGGGCGTTGCGGCGTCGATCAGCTTCGGCGCCCAGGCCTCCAGGAAGGTGCGGCAGCCGTCGAGCAGCACCTGGCCGGTGTATTCGCCCGCCATCGGCAGGACGTCCTTGCCGACGACGCGTGTCTGAATGTCGGCGCGGCGCAGGATCGAGTTCAGCGCCTGCTCCAGATAGTCGGGCTGCCCTTCCTCGACGATCAGCACCGCCTTCTTGTCGGCGCAGAACCCCACGATCTCGTCGGGAACCAACGGATAGGTCACGTTCAGCACATAGATGGGAATTTCGGTGCGTCCGAAACTGTCCGCGAGCCCCAGCAGCTCCAGCGCGCGCATCAGCGTGTTGTACAGCCCGCCCTGGACGATGATCCCGGCGTCGCCCGCGGCGCCGCCCAGGAACTCGTTCAGGCGACGGTCTTTGATGAATTTCAGCGCCGCCGGCAGGCGTTGTGCGACCTTCTCGCGCTCGTGCTGGAAACTCGCCGGCGGCAGCACGATGCGGTTCACGTCGCGGCGCGGATTGTTCTGCGCGATTGCGGGGGTGAAGTCCGGCCGCACATTGTCCTTGGCGACGAACGATCCGTAGAGATGACACGAGCGCACACGCAGCTCGAGCATCACCGGCGTGTTGGTCGCCTCGCTGAGCTCGAACGAGGTCTCCACCAGATCGACGATCGACGGCAGGTTGGGCCTAGGATCCAGCAGCCAGATCTGCGACTTCATCGCAAACGCGTGACTGCGCTCCTGCGTGATCGAGGAGCCTTCGCCGTAATCCTCGCCGACGATGATCAGCGCCCCGCCGGTCACTCCGCCCGAGGCGAGGTTCGCCAACGCGTCGGATGCGACATTGGTGCCGACCGTCGACTTCCAGGTCACCGCGCCGCGCAGCGGATAGTTCACCGACGCCGCCAGCATGGCCGCAGCGCTCGCCTCGCTCGCGCTCGCCTCGAAATGCACGCCGAGTTCGCCGAGCAATCCTTGGGCGTCCGCCAGCACGTCCATCAGGTGCGAAATCGGCGAGCCCTGATAGCCGCCGACGTAGGAAACACCCGACTGCAGCAGCGCCTTGGTGACCGCTAAAATGCCCTCGCCGTGGAAGGTCGCGCCGGCGCCAAGGCGCAGCTTCTCGACCTCTTCGGCGAAGGACCGCTCCGCCATCGTCTCAGCCGGCGACCAGCGCCAGCACCCGCAGCGGGCTACCCGACCCGCCCGCGATCTTCAGCGGCGGGGTGATGATCACCGCGCCCTTGGGCGGAAGCTGATCGAGGTTGGTTAGGCTGGCCAGCCCATAGCGGTTGTTGCCGTGCATGAAGTGGTGCGCCGGGAACGGCGGATCCCACATGCCGGCCATGCCCGCATCGGTGCCGACCGTCTCGACGCCGAAGCCCATCACGTCGCGCTCCTTGGCCAGGAACTCGGCGGCCTTGATCGACGGCCCCGGCGTATGGCCCCCGTTCAGGAACTGGGCGGGATCGGTGCGCTTGGACCAGTCGGTGCGCATCAACACCCAGGTCTTGGGCTCGATCTTGCCGTGCTTGGCCTCCCACGCCTGGATGTGCTCGACCTCCATCGTGAAGTCGGGGTTCGCCGCGGACTCCTTCGAGAAATCGAGCACGTTGGCCGCCGCGATCAGCTGCTGCGGCGGGATGGTCGCGGGGCCTCCGTCCGGGTGTGCGCGTCCGGTATGCCAGTGGTTCGGCGCATCGAAGTGGGTCCCGGTGTGCTCGCCCAGGCGGATCTCGTTCCAGGCCCAGCCCGGTCCCTTCTCGTCGAAGTTGGAGACCGGGATCATCGAGAACGGCGGCGAATTGGCCCCCACCTCAGGCGGAAGCGCGATGACCGGCGTCTCCGCCGTCAGGGTCTGGGTCAGGTCGACGACCTTCACCGAACCGACCTGGATCGAATTGGCCAGGGAACTGAGAAGCTGGGCGGCTGCGGTCATGGGCTTTCCCCTTGGGTCGGGTCGTCGGGCGCCGGCGTGCGCCTCAGTCCCGATATAAAACAGAAAAAGCCCGTCTGTGCAGGGGTTAAGAGCACACTTTCCAACCAAGCTCCGATGTTTGGGGTCGGATCGGCGGGCGGGGCGTGACAATCGCCGAGAAACGCGCTCCAAAAGGCGGAACTGTTGGGGGAAAGAACCGTGAGCCAAGCCGATAGCGGAGCGCCCGCGCGGGACACCTGGACGTCCGGGTTCGCCTTTCTCTATTCCTGCATGGCCTCGGCCATCGGCCTGGGCAGCCTGTGGCGGTTCCCTTACACGGCCGGCCAGAACGGCGGCGCCGCCTTCGTCATCCTGTTCCTGGTCTTCATCCTGGTGCTGTGCGTGCCGCTGATGATGGCCGAGATGCTGATCGGCAAGCGCGGCGGCGGCTCGGCGCTCCTGTCCATCTCCAACATGATCCGCGGCGAGCGCGCCTGGGGCGCATGGAAGGCGATCGGCTGGCTGTCGATCCTGATCCCGTTCCTCGGGCTCAGCTATTACAGCGTCGTCGCCGGCTGGGGCTTGCAGTACATCGGCGTGGCGGCGGCGCACGGGTTCGATGGCTATGCCGCCGCCTCCGGATCGAAATTCGACACGCTGATGAACTCACCGGTCCGCGGCGCCCTGTTGCAAGGCGGCTTCATCGCGGCGGTCTCGGTGATCGTCGCGCTCGGCGTACAGCGCGGCATCGAGTGGGTGGCGCGGATCAAGATGGTCGGCCTGTTCGTGATCATGGTCGGGCTGGTGATCTACGGCGCCATGAACCTCGACATGGGCCGCGCCGCGGAATTCCTGTTCAATCCGAAATGGTCGGCGCTCACGCCGGAGGCGGTGCTCGAGGCCTTCGGCCAGGCGCTGTTTTCAACGTCTATCGGCGTCGGCATGATCATCACCTACAGCGCCTATGTGCCGCGACAGATCTCGCTCGGCCAGGCGTCGCTGGCGATCAACCTCACGGTCGCGCTGGTGGCGACCATGGCGGGACTGGCGATTTTTCCGGCGCTGTTCACCTATCACATCAAGCCGACGGCCGGTCCGCCGTTGATCTTCGTCGCCCTCCCCGCCGCGTTCGACAAGATGCCGGCGGGACGCTGGGTGGGACTGATGTTCTTCGTGATGATCGTGCTGGCGGGCTTCACCGTGGCGGTGGGCATGCTCGAGCCGGTGGTCGCGTGGCTGAAGGAAAAGTCGAAGCTCGGGCGCGGTCCATTGGCCTTCATCACCGGGGCCGCCTGCTTCGCCGTCGGCCTGCCGTCGCTGCTCTCGTTCTCGACGCTCAAGGACCTTCACCCCCTGTCCGCCGTGCCGCAGTTCGCGAGCAAGACCTTCTTCGACCTTCTCGACTTCTCCATCGCCAACCTGCTGTTGCCCCTGAACGGCCTGCTCATCGCGCTGTTCGTCGGCTGGTGCGTGAAGCGCGCCACCGCGGACGAGGAACTCAGTCTCAAGGGCGTCGTCGAACTCGGCTGGCGCATCTCGGTAATGATCCTGTCGCCGGTTCTGGTGGCGGTGTTGATGGTCTCTCTGATATTCCCCGACACGGCCAAGGCGATCCTGGGGCATCTGCTGCCCCACGCCTGAGCTTCAGGACCTGACCATGACCGCCGCCACGCTTGCCCAGCCCGCCGCTCTCGCCTTCGATCCCGCGGCGTTCCGCGCGCGCTTTCCAACGCTGAAGACCAAGACCTACATGAACTCCGGCTCCTACGGCCTCTTGGCCCAGGAAGTTCAGGACGCCTTCGCCGCCTACCTCGACGCGCGCCTGCGCTGCGGGTCCGAATGGGGCTGGTGGGTCGAGCGCGCCGAAGCCGTGCGTGCGGGCATGGCGGAGCTGTTGCGCGTGTCGGGCGACACGATTGCGGTGACGGCGTCGGCGTCGGCGGGCGTGAACGCGGTCGCCAGCGCGCTGGACTTCTCCGGAAAGGACGGCCGCAACAAGGTCGTGGTCTCCAACTTCGAGTTTCCCACCTCGGGCCAGATCTGGCACGCGCAACAGCCGCGCGGCGCCGAGATCGTACACGTGCCCGAGGACGCTGCGGGCTACATTCCGCTCGAACATTTCGAGAAGGCCATCGACGAGCGCACCAAACTCGTCGCCATCGCCCACGTCTGTTACCGCAACGGCGCCAAGCAGGACGTGAAGGGCATTGTCGAGATTGCTCGTCGCCACGGCGCCATGGTCCTGCTCGACATCTACCAGGCCGTCGGCGTCACCGACATCGACCTGAAGGCGCTCGACGTCGACTTCGCCACCGGCGGCATGCTGAAGTACCTGCTCGGCACCGCCGGCATCGGCTTCTTCTACGCGCGCGAGGATCGTATCCGCGAATTGCTGCCCACCGTGACCGGCTGGTTCGCCCAGCGCGACATCTTCAAGATGGACATCTTCGCCAACGACCCCTCGCCCACCGCACGCCGCTTCGAGATGGGCACCCCGCCGGTCCCCAACTGCTACGCCGCCGAAGCCGGCATCGGCATCATCAACGGGATCGGAACCGCCCCCATCGAAGCCTACGTCCGCGACCTGACCACCCACGCCATCGAACGCTTGGCCGAGATCGGCTGCAAGTTCGCCATGCCCGTGGATCCTTTGAAACGCGGCCCGCAGATCACCATCAAATCGCTCGACGACCACGCCCTGGTCGAGAAACTGGCCGCCCGCGACATCGTCGTCTCCAACCGCGACGGCAACGTGAGGTGCATGTTCCACGCCTACAACGACATGACGGATGTGGACGCCCTGATCGCGGGGTTAGAGGCGAACCGCGCACTGTTGCGCTGACGCACTAGAACCTCCCCGTCGCGTAGCGATGGGGAGGGGGACCGCCGAAGGCGGTGGAGGGGCCGGCGCCGCCATTGGCCACGACTGGCGCACGGACGCGCCGCTGCTTGCACGCCAATCACCGATCGCCGCGCCGGCCCCTCCACCATGCTGCGCATGGTCCCCCTCCCCACGCGCTACGCGCGCGGGGAGGTTCTTCTCGCTTCAGCGATTATGAGCTCGAGAATGCCGTGAGGGTTTTCAAGGATCGCCTTTGCAGGAACGCGCACGACGTTTATGCCCCTGCTCCGCAAAAACGCATCGCGCCGCGTATCGTATTCTGCAGTGAAATCGTGGCCGGCGCCGTCGATCTCGATCGCGACCTTTAACTCAGCGCAGTAGAAATCGAGAATGTATGGCCCGACGGGGTGCTGACGCCTGAACTTAAGACCTGTCTGCTCTCGCCGCACCGCTTTCCAAAACACCACCTCCGGCAGCGACATCCGCTTGCGCAGCCGTCGCGCCCTGCCGACGGTGCTGTCGCTCTCCATCTCTAGTAATTGATCCCCGGATTATCCCCCGGGTGGATGACGCCCACCACTTCCATGCCGCCTGCGACGGTGCATTCCAGCGAGTGCAGTTGTTTGCGGGGCAGGAAGATGATGTCGCCGGCTTTTACGCGGGCCTTCTTGGTCTCGGTCCACATCATGCCTTCGCCCTTCAGGCAGATGATCGACTCTTCGTAGAGATGGCGGTGCGGTTCGGCCTTGCTGATCGGGATGTGGCCGATGAACTGGGCCGCCGTGGTCGAGCCGACCGCCTTGTCGACCAGCATCTGGAACCAGCGTTCGCCCATGGCGTGGCGTTGGGCGGCGTCGACGCGAACGACGCGCTCGGGGGCGGACCTGTCGAACGGTTTCGGCCATTCGCTCGGAAAGGTCAGGGCGGCCACAGCCGGAAGGCCCGCCGCCAACACCGTCAGGGTCGCACCTTCGATCGGCGTCAGACGAAAGCCCTCGCCGGGGCGAACATAGACGCCGTCGGTCGCTGCGATCTCGAACGACCGGTCGCCGATTTCAACGATGCCAGCGCCGCCGCTCACGAACAGGATCACGTCCGCCTCGCCCAGGGACACGATCGGCGAGACACTCCCCTCGACCTCGAGATGGAACTGCGACTGATGCACCGAGCCCTGCGCCTGCGAAATGATCGGGCAATGCGTCAGGGTCCCTGCCCTCTCCCGCGCCGCGCGTTCGGGCGAGAACACGTAACAGCCATTGTCGAGCATCGCCCGCGCGTCCATCCCCGTCGCCACCTCGCGGATCAGTGCATTCTCTGCGCTCAGCGGGTCGTCGTAGACGTAGCCGCCCTCGAGGTTCGCGTGCGTGCCGTCGCAGAACGGCGCGTCCTTCGACTGTTTGCAGCCGCAGAACAACACCTCCTCGCCGTCGAACCGGCCGACGTAGGTGATCGGCTCATAGCCGGTGCCGATGTGCGAGTTGTCGCAGAACGGCTGCTTCTTCGATCGGCCGCAGGCGCACCAGCGGTAAGGCCGGCCCTTCCGCAACTCGACATAGTAGGGCTTGCGGCTCGCCCGCACGGGCGGCTCCAGCGGCGTGATCGGTGCGGTGTCGTCTGACATCTGTTCAACAGGCCCGGTTTGGGTCCACTGTGGCCCCAGTTATTTTAGGGGGCAACCAATATGAGACCCGTCCACCTCCTGGCCGCCGCGGCCGTCCTTGCGCTCGCCCCCCTGGCGGCCAAGGCCGAGCCCATCGTCATCGACCACGTCACGGTCATCGAGGGCGATGGCCCGGTGCGGCCCGACATGACTGTGGTGGTCGACGGCGAGCGCATCGCCCGCGTCGTCCCCTCCGCCGTCGACGGCCATCCCTCCGGCCACCATATCGACGGTCGCGGCAAGTGGCTGATGCCGGGCCTGATGGACATGCACATTCACCTCGCCGGCGCCTTCGACCCTACCAAGCCCGCCGGCGCGCCCCAGGCGGTCGACCGCGCCGAGGGCCTCGGCAAGCTCGCCAGCTTCCTCTATGCCGGCGTCACCGCCGTCTACGACGCGGGCAATGTTCCCGAGCTGATCCTGCCGCTGCGCGCCGACGAACGCGCAGGCAAGATCTTGTCGCCGCGTATCTTCGCCACCGGCAACCTGGTCACCTATCCCGGCAGCCACGGCGACGCGATCGCGGTGCGTATCGACAGCTGGCCGCAAGGCAAGGCGATCCTCGAGAAGTACTTCGCCGAACAGCACCCCGACATCGCCAAGATCACCCTGGAAGAGGAAGGCTGGGGCGCGCGCCCGATGATCCCGCTGCTGCCTGAGGACCTGCTGCGCGAGATCATCAAGTTCGACAACCTGCATGGCGTGCGCACCACCATCCACGTGTCGAGCGAGCTGCGCGCCGAAGAGGCGATCTATGCTGGGACCGACACACTCGCCCATCCGGTGATCCAAGGGCCGGTGTCGGACAGCTTCGTGAGGCTGATGGCCGCCAAGCGCATCCCGTTCGCCACCACCCTGACCATCGGCGAGAACTACGGCCGCCTTGTCGACCATCCGGAATTTCTCGACACGCCGCTTTACAAGGCGTCGTTTTCGCCTGCGGAGCGGGACTGGATGCGCACCAAGCAGCGCGAGGAGTTCAACACCAGCCGCAAGGTGTGGACGGGCTACATGAAGGTGATGACGCCGGTTGCGCAGGACAACGTCCGTAAGGTCGACGCCGCCGGCGGCGTGGCGTGTCTGGGCACCGACCAGTCGAGCGGGGCCTCGACCCACCGCGAGCTCGAGTTGCTGGTGCAGGCCGGCATCAAGCCGCTCGAGGTGCTGAAGATCGCCACCTACAACTGCGGCCTTTTCCTCGGCCGCGAGGAGGACTTCGGTTCGGTGCGCGAAGGCCGCTACGCCGACCTGGTCCTGCTAAACGCCGACCCGACCGTAGACATCGACAATACCGAGAAGATCTACTTCGTGATGAAGGGCGGCCAGATCATCGACGAGGCCAAACTTCCGCTTCCGGGCGGCAAGGCGCCGACCAGACCCGGCGCGCGCTAAGCCCGCGTTCTTGCCGAACCTGGGGTAGCACTGCACACTGCCGCAAGACGCCAGCCACCGGAGATCAGATGAAGTTGCCTGATAGGTTGCCGTCGCTGGAGGGCCGGCGTGCGGGGGCGGTGCGGATCGCATTCATGATCGCCGCCGTCTTGATGACAGCGATCACGCTGGGGAATGCGGGCTGCTACATCACCGCCTATTTCCGCATTATTCCGTCGGCGGCTCGCTACGGTCTCCACTTGGTCGATGGCGCTGCGGGCGCCCCCATCATCTCCGATGTTCAAGGCGCCGCGAAGGCGGCGGGAATCGCGCCGGGCAGTCGGGTCGTTGGGCTCGGTGGACGCGCCTTGCCCGACAACGCCACCTTACTCGACGCCGGCAAGACGATCATGCGAACGAACGGCGCCCTGAGCATTGACACGATTGACGATAGGCGCGCGGTCTCCCACCACGTCCTGTCGCTTTCGGAGCCGGTCGACAACCTTCTCGACTCCAGCGCCGGCATTCCGATGAACGTCTATGGCGCCGTGCAGGTCGTCCAACCCCTCGTTCTGTCTCTTTTGCTTATCGCCATCTCGCTACTCCTTGCGCGAAAGCGGCCGCGCGATCCGGAGGCCATGCTCCTGTCTTTCGGCTTCCTGCTGCTCGCATTCGGGCTCAACAACGATCTCTGGTTCTGGCAGCTACATCCGCCACTGTCGCCCGCGGCGGGCAGATGGATCGAGAACGTCCTGGCAGTGCTCGGATTTTGGGCGATGTTTGTCGGCTTTTGCGCCTTTCCGGACGGCCGTTTTGCCACGCGCTGGTCGCGCATTGCCTGGATGGTCCCAACCGCTTACGTGCTCTTGAACGCGGCAACCAATTTTACCTTATGGACCAGCCAACTGGCGACAATCGGTCTCGATGTCCCAATATATGTGGCCGTGACGACGTCAGTTCTGTTGCGATACCGCACCGCGCCTCCGGGTCTGCAGCGACAGCAGGTTAAATGGGCGCTCTTCGGTGGCGCGATCATGATCCTCGCCGCTTTCATCGGGTTTATTGCGCAGGTCCCATTGATTACCGCCGCGCTCGGACCGGTCCCGACGTTTGTGCTCAGACAGTTTCACGACAGTCTGAATTGCATCGCCTTCCCACTAGGTCTGCTCGTATCGCTGCTGCGCTACCGGCTGTACGACGCCGACACAGTGATTACGCGTTCAACCGTCTATGCGGTGCTGGCGGTGGTCCTGGTTGCGGTCTTCGCCTGCACAGAAAAGATCATCGAGTTGCTCGGCGAAGAGTATTTCGGGCAAAACCTTGGTGTGCTCGCCGGCGGGCTCGGCGCAGGAATCGCTGCGGTTCTGCTGGGGCCGCTTCACCACCGCATCAGTCGCTGGGTCGATCACCAGTTCCGCCACGATCTGCTGCAACTCAAGACGGTCGTGCCCGCCATGATGAACGACCTTGCCGATCATGCCACGCCGACCGATCTTGCGCGAGCCGTGCTCGACCGCATCGCTCGCACGCTGCACGCGGTGTCGGGCGCGGTCCTTGGCGCTGACGGCCGAGTATTCGCGGCTCAGGACGTCACCGAAGCCGAGACGCAAGCCTTACCGATGCGTGTTCCGCTTGCCACCCATCGGGGCGCCGGTGGCTGGCTGCTTCTGGGGCCCCGACCCGACGGCAGCCTCTACGGCAGGGACGAACGCGACACCCTGACGGAGATCTCCGGCGCCATCGCCCAGGGCCTCGCCGCCGCAACGCGCCATGAAGCAATCGCCGCCGATCACGCCCGCGAACGCGCGGCCTTGCACGAACGTCTGGGTGCGCTGGAGCAGGCGGTCGAGCGCCTTTCGAAAGCGCCGTAGTGAATCTTACTTCGCCTGGGTCACGCTGCCGTCCCAGCGGAGCGTCTTCGACGTCTCGTAGGCCGCGTGCGCGCGCCGGCGCGGTTCGTCGAAACCCGCGTCCTGCAAGCGCCCGGCCCATTCGCCGGCGACCAGGCGCAGCGTCTCGCTGCCCCATTGCGGCGGCAGCGTCGAGGCCCAGGATTGCAGGGAGCGGGCGTTGAACACGAGCATCAGCAATGCCGCGATCAGGATGGTGCGCGAAGTCCAGCCCAGCGCGCGTTCGGCGCGGGCGGCGGCGCTTTCGGCGAGTTCGCTCTGGTCGCCGACCAGGCGGCCGAACCAGCCGAAGCCGCTATCGAAGATGGTGTCCGCTCCGTCGTCGGTCTCGGCGATGGCGAAGTGGTCGGGATCGACGTGTTCGAACACACGCGGCGGCGGGGTCGGCTCGCGCGCGTCGAAGGTCTGGATCGGCGGCGGCGATGTATCGAAGGTCTGCGCTGCCGGGAATGGCTCGAGCGGCTCGGCGGCGAAGGCTGCGCGTTGGCTCGGCGGGCGCCAGGGCGGACGCTCCGCCAGCGGCGCCGGCTGCCAGGCGGAGGGGGCGGGCGTTGAGGATTCCAGACCTCGCACGACCGGCGGCGGCGTCCCGACCTTCGGCGCGGTCGCGGGCGCAGGCGTCGGGGCGGGCGCGACCACGGCGCCGGGCGAGTCCTCGATGGCGATCTTGTCGTCGGGGGTGATGGGGCGTTTGTCGTCGGTCATGCGCGCGGCCCCTAGAACTGATAGTAGATGAAGGGCGCGATGCCCTCGGGACGCATGGCGTCCACGAGCAGCAGCACGACGGCGAGACCCACGGCGAAGGCGGGCGACGGCAGGTTGCGGAACATCGCCGTCACGCTCTCGACCGCGCGCGGCGGCAGGAAGTGCATGCCGAGGCCGAACACGATCAGCAGTCCCAGGAACGGCGTCAGCTCCATCGCCGGCGTCGACCAGTTGCCGAAGCCCTTGAGGTAGGCGAGCGCGAGATCGAAACTCTCCGAGCGGAACAGGATCCAGCTCAGGCACACCACGTGGAAGGTGATGAGCAGACCCACGATCGCGGGCCACTTGGGCCAGTGCGCGGGCTTGACGGATTTCCAGATGCGCTCGACGGAGAGCACGCCGCCGTGCAGGCCGCCCCACGCGACGAAGGTCCAGGACGCGCCGTGCCACAGGCCGCCCAAAAGCATGGTCACCATGATGTTGCGGCAGGTCGACAACAGGCCGCCGCGGCTGCCGCCCAGCGGAATGAACAGGTAATCGCGCAGCCAGCTCGACAGGCTGATGTGCCAGCGACGCCAGAACTCCTGCAACGAGGTCGCGCGATAGGGCTGATCGAAGTTGCGTGGGAAGCGATAGCCGAGCAGCGCCGCCAGGCCGATCGCGATGTCGGTGTAGGCGGAGAAGTCGCAATAGATCTGCACCGCATAGCCATAGACGCCGGCCAGCAGGTCGATAGCGCCGTGCGAGGACGGATCGAAGAACACCTTGTCGACGAGGCCGCTGGCGAGTTCCGATGCGATCACGGTCTTCTTGAACAGGCCCCAGGCGATCAACAGCAGAGCATGGGTCGCCATGCCCCGGTTCAGCTTCGGCGTCTGCGCGAACTGCGGCAACAGGTCCGACGCGCGCACGATGGGGCCTGCCACCAGGTGCGGGAAGAACGACATCATCAGCATGACGTCGAGCAACGACTTGGCCGGCGGCACCTTGCCGCGATGCACGTCGACGACGTAGCTGATGGCCTGGAAGGTGAAGAAGCTGATCCCCACCGGCAGGACCATGTTGATCAGCGGCAGGTCGCGCTCCCAGTGCATGTACTGCAGGGCGACGCCCAACTGGTCGGTGAAGAAGTTGTAGTATTTGAACACGGCGAACACGCCGAGGTTCACGAACACGTCGAGCGCGATGAGCCACTTACGCGCCGAGCGACGCTGCGTCTTCACGATCGAGCGCGCGATATACCAGTTGAACACCGCGCTCAGGAACAACAGGCCGACGAAGCGCCAGTCCCAGGCGCCGTAGAAGATCCAGCTGGCCAGAACCAGGAACGCCTTGCGATTGGCGTTCTGCCGTTCCAGGCTCCAGGCCGCGATGTACACGACCAGGAAGAAGAACAGGAACATCATGGTGGGGAACAGCATGCGCTAGTTCCTCACCGTCGTTGCGTTCGAATAGGCGCGCAGCAGGTCCTGCGCCAACAGATCCGCCACCCTCTCACCGCCGGCGGTGGTGAAGTGGATGTGGTCGCCGCGCACCAGACGCGGATCGGCTTGGCTGAAGTGGTGCGCGCTGCACGGGCCGCCCATCGCCGCGGACCAGTCCCAGAAGGCCGCCTTCTCTTGCACCGCGGCCTGCCGCTGCGCCTCGCGCACGATGCCCAGGTTCACCGGAGGATACCAGCGTGCGAGTTCGGGGTTATGCTCGGCGACCAGCGCATTGTAGTCGGCGATCTCTGACGGGCTGAGCGGTGCACAGGCGAAGCCCAGGTCCGCCTTGCCGTCCTCGGGAATATCGGGCCGCACGCGGTTGGCGTCGGGCGGGCCCAGCACCAATACCGGTACGCCGGGGGCCAGACGCTTCAGCCGCTCGATCTGGCGCCGCGCCTCCGCCTCATAGAGCGCGCCGTCGATATCTTTCTCGAACCCGTCGTTGGTGCCGAAGGCAAGCACGAGCAGGTCGGGTTGGTAGGCGGTAAGCTCCGCCTGCATCACGCTGTCGTCGCGCGCGGCGAAGTCTGCCAGGGTCGTGCCGATGACGCCGAAGTTCGACAGCACGACGCCGCCGTCGCGGAAGGTCGCAAACGACAACAGCGACACCGGTGCGCCGTCCGCGACGAGATCCAGCCGCGACTGACGCGTGGTGAAGGCAAGCACGCGGCAAACCGGCGCGCTCGCCGGCGCGTTGAGATCGATCCGCTCGCGCGTGTCGCCGGCCGTGACCACGATCGCCCCGGCGCCTGGCCCGGCAAGCGCGCACACCGTGGCATGGTCGAACGACGCTTCCGGATCCGCGGTCAGGGTCAGCGTCGCGCCCGGACGCGTCGAAACCAGCCGCCAACCCGACAGGCCGAAGGGACCGTGAGCCGACTCCGCCGCCGCCGGCTGTCCCGGCTGCGCGCCGCGTTGCGCCGCCGTCCAGTTGGCGGGCAGGAAACTCGCATCGAGGCGCCAGCCGTCGGACTGGGCCACGTTCACCTGGCGCGGCGCATAGCCCGCGTAGGGCCGGCCCGGCGGCAAGGCCCCGCGTCCACCCTCGCCGAAGTTCGCCTGCAGCCGCGCGCGCAGCGCGCCGGTGATGTGGTCGGCGGCGGTGTGGCTGTCGCCGAGTTGGATGATGTGCACCGGGCGCGTGCGGGCGCCGGACTTCACCGCCTGCAGCGCCTGGAAGAACGGCGCGAGATTTTCGGCGCCCTCGATTCCATCCGGCAAGGTCGCAGGCGGAGGCGGGGTCTGCGCCAGCGCGTCGCCGCCGACCACGAGCGCCGCCGCGACGCCCAACGCCGCCCGGCCGCTCCGGGCACGGCCCTTCATCGGTTCGAGCCCGCCTCGCCGGGCGCGACATTGGCGACGCGCCCGCCGCCCAGTTGATCGCGGCGCGCCATCTGCAGGGCGACGTCGGCGCGGATGCGCTGGGTCACCGGCGACGCTATGCGCAGATAGCCGGCCATGGTCATGTGAATGCCGTCGCGGGCGCGCATCAGCACGCGGCGCCCCTTCTCGCCCGGCAGATAGTCGTCATAGCCGCCCTGGGCGTTGACGGTGTAGGGCACCGTCGAAATGAACGGTATCCCGTTGGCCGCCGCGCGTTGGGCGAAGATCGCGTTCAGGATGCCCGCGCGCTGGTCGAAGCCGTTGCGGCCCATCTTCGGCAGGCCGACCCAGTAGACGGTGGCGCCCTGGCGCTTCAGCAGGCCGATCAGATTGTCGACACGCTGTTGGTAGATCTGGCGCCAGCCCGGCGTGTTGAAGGCATAGACGGTGCGTCCGTCGATGATGCCCTGCTCGTCGTTGGTGCCGAACAAGACCACGGCAATATCCACGTGACGCTGCGCCAGCTGGGTCTGCGTCTTTTCCTGAACGTCGACGTAGTCGTAGCGGGATATACCGGTCGACGGCTGGCTGAAGCGCACCACGTCATA
>DASZMV010000057.1:0-5955 GCA_035551675.1 Caulobacteraceae bacterium
GACCTTGTCGACCAGGCCCTTGCTCATGGCGTCTTCCGCCGAATAGGGCCCGGCCTCGAGAACCCGCTTCAGCGAGACCACGTCCTTCTTACGGTCGAAGGCGGCCTGACCCATGGCGGTGTCGTAGACGCTGCCCATCCAGGACAGGTTCGCCTCGCGGTGGGCCGGGGTGTAGTCGGTGTAGAGGTATGGGTTGACCGCGTTCTTGTACTCGTAGCGCTGCTGGTAGTCGGCCTTGACCCCGTACTTGTCGAACAGCCCCTTCAGGAACATGTCCGAGGTGGCGATGCCGGTGGCCTGGAACGAGCTGTCCGGCTGCATCCAGACTTCGCCGGTGGACGCGGCCAGCTCATAGGTCGAGACCACCATGCCGTCGGGATAGAGCCCCTGGCTGTGCGCCACGATCGGCTTGCCCGAGGCGCGGAAGTGACGGAAGGCGAGGCGCAGTTCGTCGGCCGCCGCGGGAGAGATGCCGCCCTCGGGCAGGCGCACCAGCAGGCCGCGCACCTTGGCGTCCTTTTCGGCGTAGCGCAGGGTCTCGATGACCTTCAGCACCGACATGCGGCTGGCGGTGAACAGCGAGGCGGACAGCGGGTCCTGGTCGGTGAGACCCCCACGTAGGTCGAGCTCGAGCACGGTCGGATGGTTCAGCCGCGCCTCATTGGTCGAGGACGCCGCCAGCGAGCCGATGAACCCGAACAGCAGGAACAGGCCCAGGAAACAGAAGATGAACATGCCGGCCACGACGCCGGCGACAGTGATCAGGAACTGCTTCATGGAACACGAAAACCCTGCAAGCCCTTTTCGACCATAGGGCGAAGGTTAAGGGCGTCAAATAAAGACCCGGTCAGGTCGGAGCGATGGTCCGGACGAGTGGCGCCGGTAGCACGCTTTACACGTTCAACCCGCCCGGACCCGTTTCCGTTTCGCGCGGGTTTCGGGTTCAGACCTTGCTGAGGATCGCCTGCAGGATTCCGGCGCGCTGGTTGATTTCGTCGACCAGGCGGCGGGCGAGTTCGCGGGCGCCGACGGGGTAGGCCTCGCCGCCGACGGCGATTTCCTCCGCCTGGCGGGCGACGCCGGTCATGGCGACGTGCAACTGTTCGATCTGTTCGCGCGCCAGGCCCTGGGCTTCGGCCTGGAGACGGCGAATGCGGTCCGCCGCCGTTTCAGGGGCGGTTTCGGGGGCCGATCCGGCCTCCGGGGGGACGAGAGTGAGACGCGCCTTGCTCATGGCTTCCATCACGATCTTGAGCCGCGCGTCCCGTTTTGGAGCCCGCGGCTGGTTCGGACAGGAAATTTGCAAAGGGCGGGCCGAAATTCCCCCGCGGCGCGAATGGTTACTGGACGAAGGTCGCTACGCGCGTGCGCTTGACCTCGTAGTCCTCCAGCTCGCGCGTCGTCGTCACCTGATATTCGGCCAGCTGGGTCAGCCCCTCGCGCGGGAAATAGCTGCGCCCCGGATCGCCGATCAGCACCCGGACGCCCCGGTCATGGGCCGCGGCGAGCCAGCTGAGGACCTTCTCAGTCATCGGCTTCTCGTAACAGACGTCCCCGGCGCAGATGACGTCGACCTCGGGCGGGGGCGCCTCCAGCAGGTTCTCGCCGGTGAAGGCGATCTCCACCCCGTTCGCCTGCGCGTTCAGCACGACCGCCGCCGCGCAGAAGTCGTCGATGTCGGCGCCCGTGACCTGTGCCGCTCCGGCCTTCGCCGCGGCGATGGCGACCAGACCCGAGCCGGTGGCGAAATCCAGCACCCGCTTGCCCGCGACCTCGCGGGGATGATCCAGCAGATAGCGCGCGATCGCCTGACCGCCGGCCCAGGCAAAGGCCCAGAACGGCGGCGGCAGACCCATCGCCCCCAGTTCCTCCTCGGTCATCCGCCAGATCGGCGTGATCTCGTCCGCCAGCCACAGCTGAAGCTCCGGCGCATGCGGGGGATGCTGTAGGCGGGTGTGGCTGCGGATGAAGGCGAGGCGGTCGGGGAGGATCATCGGCGCCTCCTTATCCCACGCAGACGCATCCTGTACGCTTGCAGCAACATCCCGACGGAGGATTTCGATGCACGCCGGCTCCTGCCTCTGCGGCGCGGTGACGTTTCAGGTCGAGGGCGAGCTGAAGGCGCCGGACGCCTGTCACTGCAGCCAGTGCCGCAAACAGTCGGGCCACTATTGGGCCTCGACCAATGTGGCGACATCGGCTTTCAAACTCCAGGATGAGGCGAACCTCCGCTGGTATCAGGCCTCGGAAAAGGTCCGCCGCGGGTTCTGCGCGACCTGCGGCTCGTTCCTGTTCTGGGACCCGCTCGACCACGACGTCATCGCCGTCGCCATGGGCGCCTTCGACAAGCCGACGGGCACGAAACTGCACGTCCACATCTTCGTCGCCGACAAGGGCGACTACTACGACATCGCCGATGGGCTGGAGCAGCGGCCGGGGTACTGACGACGTTCAGCCGACAGCATCGATTGCCGCGCGCTTGCGCCCCTCCGCAATAATGCCGACGTCGATCCAGGCCGCGACCGCCGCAACAGCAAAACCAAGAGCGACAGCCCACAGCGACTCGAACGCATCCAGTGCCGCCGTGGGGATTTTTCGGTAGATATCCAGTTCAATGCCTGCGAATAGCAACATCACGAGCCCAAGACAGGCAGCGAGCCAGGTCACTGCCGTCAGCATGCCGGACCGCTTGCTGGTTCTGTACTGGCGAACCGAATCGAGCCGGTGAGCAACGCGACGAAGAGGATCAGAGCGAGGCAAAGTTCATCGATCTTCGCTATGAGCGGTGGCGCGCGCAGCAAGAGCATGAAGGGAAATTTCGGCAGGGCGGCCTTAGCGAAGCTGATCGCACTCACGAGCGCCAGCAATGCCAGAACCGTGAACGACCAGGCCGCTTTCATGCTTCCCCCCGGAAAGCCCGTGCGGCACAGCTTACAACTTCAACGCGCCGTCGCAAGGCGACCCATGAAGCCGAAGATCCCGTCCGTCGTCCGCAACATCGCGCTGGCCATCCTTGCGCTTTGGGCCGCCGCCTGCGGTCTGATCCTGGTCTCGGGATTGAGCGATCGCGCCCGCTCCGCCGACGTCGGCGTGGTGCCGGGGTCGAAGGTCTATCGGAGTGGCCTCCCGTCGCCGAGCCTGCAGTCGCGGCTGGACGAGGCGCTGGTCGTCTATCGCCGTGGCCTGGTCAAGAACCTGTTCGTCAGCGGCGGCCTCGGCAAAGAAGGCTTCGACGAGTCCCAGGTGATGCGCGCCTACCTCGTCGCTCACGGCGTGCCGGCCGTCGCCATTGTGACCGACAGCCACGGCGACAACACCTTCGCGACCGCGCGCCACACCGCGACGCTCATGCGTCAACGTCATTGGACCTCGGCCTTCGTGATCACCCAGTACTTCCACGTCCCGCGCACGCGCCTGGCACTGAGGGCGTGCGGGGTGAACGTCGCCGGCTGGGCGCACGCGCGGTATTTCGACCTTCGGGACTTTTATTCCGTGCCGCGCGAGGCCCTGGGCTATCCGGTGTACGGGCTGGAGCACTGTTAGCGGGTCGCCTCGGCGGCGGTGAGCACCGCTTTCAGGTTCAGAGGCAGGGCGGGGCAGAGGTAGCCGCCCTCCTGTACGAACACGGTCGGCAGGTTGAGCGCCGACAGCCGCCGCGCGATCTCTGCGAAGCCTTCCGCCGAGACATTGAACACCCCGAGCGGGTCGTCCTTGGCCGCGTCGAGGCCGAGCGCCACGACCATCGCTGCCGGCTTGAACGCCCGCACGCGGTCGAGCGCGGTTTCGAGCGCCGCCAGTACCTCGCTGTCGCCCGCGCCGTGGGCGAGCGGCAGGTTGAGATTGAAACCGTGGCCTTCGCCTTCGCCGGTTTCATCCGCGTAACCGGCATAGAGCGGAAAATAGTTGGACGGGTCCGCGTGGACCGAGGTCGTGAGCACATCGGACCGCGAATAGAAGATACCCTGCGTGCCGTTGCCGTGGTGAACGTCCGGATCGACCACCGCGACGCGGCCGCCGGTCAACGCGCGCAGCGACTGGGCGGCGATCGCCGTGCTGTTCAGATAGCAGAACCCGCCCGCGCAATCGGCAAAGGCGTGATGTCCCGGCGGTCGCGCCAGTGCATAGGCGAGCCCGTCGCTCAACGCCGCGTGCGCCGCCGCCACCGCTGCCTGGGCCGAGCCATAGGCGGCCTGCCACGTGCCGGCGCGGATCGCGACCGAGGTGTCGGCCGTATAATAGCCGATCTGGTTTGCGAGCTTGCCGCTCAAGCGGTGCATCTGGTGGCGTGCGAACTGGGTGGTCACAAGCTCGTCGCCATCGAGGCCCACCTCCGCGCGGCGATCCCAGGCGGTGCGCAGGAACTCGACGTACCCGGCGTCATGCACCGCCAGCACCGGCGCCAAGCCGGCATCCGGCGCTTCAAACAGGTCATGATCGGCTGCCACCGCGTCGCGCAGTACGGTGTAGCGTTCGACGCCCTCGGGCGCCGGAATCAGCTTGCCGCGGCGAAAGAAGGTCTTGGGGTCGTGCAGCGCCGACGATGGCGAGTGAAAGACGCGCATGCCTATTGCGTCGGCGTCGTGTCGCCGACCTTCGGTGGCTTGCCGGCGAACTCGTCGGCGTAGGCGGGGGCCAGCGCGTTGTGGAACGCCTGCTGCGGGATGGTGATCTCATAGACGCCGTCGGAATACGGCCCGATCGCGTAGGGTGAGAACAGGAAGGTGACGCCGCCCGCCTTGCCGGCCTGGTCCGAGGGCGCGAGCACGAAGACCGATTGCGCCCATTTCGGGCAGGGCCACATGCTGTCGCTCGCATTAAAGCCGTCCTGTTCGCGCGCCTTCTTCGCGGTCATGATCGCGCGGCAGAGCAGGCCGTCGAGCCGTGCGTGGTCTGCGCCGGATTTGAACAGCGCCATGGGCTTGATCTGCGCCTTCAGCGACCGGTCCCACAGCAGCGACTGCAGCGCGGTGTTGCCATGGGCGCCGCCGGAAAATTCATAGGTGTCGCTTTCGAGACTGGTCAGCTTGTCGGTCTGGGCGGCGACGGTCCAGACCAGGTCGTGCTCGTAAGGCACGCCGATGTCGTTTTTCTGGCCGGCCGATTGCTTGGCGAAGGTGTGCAACTCCGTCATGCCGGAATTGTACAGCCGTGCGTGCAACTCCGGCGCATCGGCAAGAGCCTGCGGCAGCTTCAAGGACAGGTCCACGCCGTTGGCCTTGGACGAATAGGCGAACGGAACCGGCGGCGCGGGCGGGGCGGCGGGCGCGGACGGCGACGGCGGTTGCGGTCCAACGGCGGCGGCGGGTCGCTTCGCCGGATGCGTCGGGTTCAGCAGGGCGAAGGCGGCGGCGATGATCAGCACCAGCACCACGGCGCCGGCGGCGATGAGCCAGGGTGTCTTGCCTTTCATCGCTTCACCTCCAGACGCCTGCGACCAGGGCCGCGAACAGGATCAGTCCTGCAGTGCGGTTGGACTTGAACAACCTCAGCGCCAGCGCCGGGTCATCGAGCTTCAGCCGGCGCACCTGCTGCGACAGGTGCAGAGCGTAAAGCGCCGCGAACGGAAAGAACAGCAGCCCGAGCTTGGCCGGCAGCCAGACCAGGAGCGCCAGCAGCGCCGCCAGCGCGTAAAAGATCAGGACCGCCAGCGGCACGCGCTGGCCGAACCGGCGTGCGGTGGACTTCACCCCCACCAGGGCGTCGTCCTCGATGTCCTGCAGGGCGTAGATGGTGTCGTAGCCGAGAGTCCAGAACAGGCCGCCGGCGTAGAGCAGGAGCGCGGGCAGACCCAGGCGCCCCTCGACCGTGGCGTAGCCGAGCAAGGCGCCCCAGTTGAAGGTGAGACCGAGCCACGCCTGCGGCCACCAGGTGATGCGCTTCATGAAAGGGTAGGCGGCGACCAGCAGTAGCGACGCGGCGCCGAGGCCGATGGCGAACCGGTTGAAGCTGAGAAGG
>DASZMV010000058.1:0-1512 GCA_035551675.1 Caulobacteraceae bacterium
GCGCGAGCTCGGCCCGGCGGTGGACACCTTCGCGATGCAACCGCCCGCCGGGATCGCCGGCCTCCATATGGACCCGCCCGATCCCGTCCCCTATGCCGGCGCCGGGATGCTGCTCGGTGACCTGCCTGACGCGGGGATCGACGCCTTCGTGGCCGCGGTCGGGCCGGACTCGGGCTCACGGCTGTCCTCGGCCGAGATTCGCCACGACGGCGGCGCGATGGGCCGGACGGCGCCCGAGCACGGGGCGATGGACTGCCTGCCGGGCTCGTTCCTGATGTTCGGCGTCGGCATCACCCTGGTGCCCGAGGCGATGGCACCGACCAAGCAATGGCTGGAAGCGATGACCGATGCGATGTCGCCCTGGGACGCGGGCCGCTACCTCAACTTCTCAGACAAGAGCGAGGACATCGCGGTCGCCTTCCCGCCGGAGACGGTCGAGCGCCTCCGTGCCGCGAAGCAGAAGTACGACCCCGAGAATTTGTTCCACGCGAATCACCCGGTCGTCAGCGGGTAGCGGAGTTTCTGCCGCCCTGGCGTGGGGTCCGTAGCCGCGGCGGCGGGGGTTCTACGTCCCGGGCGTCTCGTGGCGACCCCGGCAGGGTGTGGCCGCCACGAGACGCCCGGGACGTGAGGCTTTCGCAGGGAAGTTCACTAAGACGCATGAAAGACGCCCGGAACGTCACAGATCCTTCGGCATTTCGCGACTGGTTCCGAGGGTCGAAAACGCGCTGGGTGACTTGACCTTGCCATAGCAGGGTCAAGTCACCCAGCGTGATCGGGGCGCATGAGCAACAAGGGACGAACCGTGACCTTCCCGGCGCCTTCGTGACGGAACACGGGCCTTCGTGACGAACCACGCGCCTTCGTGCCGGGACACGCGCGCCTCTCCGCCGCGTCGCGGACACCCGCCCGTCCTACGCCGGAGCGCGCCCGTCCTAGGCCCTCTCCCCGAACCCTCGGCCGTCTCGGCCACGGCCACACCCAGCCGGGGTCGTGGCCGAGACGGCCGCGTCCCTTTCAGTTCCGGGCGACAGCTAGCTCTGCTGCGGCGGAGCTCCAACGGCGTGCGCACCGCCGTCTACGTGAAGAATTTCGCCGGTCGTCGCGCGCGAGAGGTCGCTGAGCAGGAAGAGGGCGGCGTCGGCGACCTGGGTCGCGTCGTGCGGGTCCCAACCGAGCGGCGCCGCGTCCTGCCAGAGGCCCTCGAGGTCGGAGAAGCCGGAGATCCCAGAGGCTGCCGCGGTGTGGACGGGGCCCGCCGAGACCAGGTTGACCCGGATCTTCTGCGCCCCCAGGTCGCGCGCCAGGTAGCGGTTGACCGACTCCAGCGCCGCCTTCGCCACGCCCATCCAGTCGTAGGACGGCCAGGCGACCGTGGCGTCGAAGTCGAGCCCGACCAGGGCGCCGCCATCGCTCATCAGCGGCGCCACCACCTCGGCCAGCGCCTTGTAGGAGTAGGCGCTCGTCTCGAAGGCGACCTTGGCGCTCTCGCGCGGCGTCGCCATGAACTGG
>DASZMV010000059.1:0-2323 GCA_035551675.1 Caulobacteraceae bacterium
GTGGTCGCCCGCGCCGACGTCAACGGCCAGACGCTGTCTTCGCCGGCCGAGCGCGCCACCGTGGCCGAGCTCTGGATCAACCGCAGCTGGAAGCTCTTCCAGCAATGGTCGCTGGCGCCGCCGCAGACCTGGACCGCGCCCGGCGTTCCGCCCGCCGACGGCGATGCGGCGCGCACCGCGGTGGTCGAGGCCGGCCGCACCCTGGTCGCCGACCTCACGCCGCTCCTGAAAGCCAACGGCGTCGCGTTCGCCTATCCGACCCTCGTCTGGTGGACCAAGGACGGCCACATGCGCGCCTGCGCCTGCACGTCCCCCGACAGCTGGCGCTTCGTGGAGAAGGAGCTGGGACTCTAGCTCACCATGGAAACAGGCGGCCCGCGTAGTTGAGGTCGTAGAAGACACCGGTCGGCCCGTCCTCGGACAGCGTCGCCAGATGCACCACCGTCTCGGCGCCCTCGGCAGGCGTGCCGAAGCCCTGCTTGCGCAGCACCTCGGCGCGGCCAGGTCCGGAGAGGTCGGTGGCGACCGGGCCGGGCGTCGGGGAAGACGGGCTGGCGGCGTTGACCTTGATCGGCGTGCCCTCCAGCTCGCGCGCGAAGAGCACCGTCGCCATGTTCAGCGCCGCCTTCGAGGTCTTGTAGCCGAGGATGTTGAGGGAGCGGTTGAGGTCGTCGGCGCCGTCGGTGTTGAAGCCGAACGAGCCGAGCCCGCTGGAGACGTTGACGACGCGCCCGGCCGGCGCGGCGCGCAGGCGTGGCAGGAAAGCCTGCGTCACCGCCACTGCGCCGAAGAAGTTGACGTCGAAGGTCTCGCGCAGGTTGGCCATCGGCATTTGGCTCGGCGCGAAAGGCGTCGCCGCGCCCTCGGCCCGCTCACGGCTGATGGCGGCGTTGTTGATGAGCGCGTCGAGCGCCGGGGTCTCGTCGGCCACCCGCGCCGCGGCCGCCGCTACCGAGGCGTCGTCGGCGACATCGAGCGCCAGCCAGCGGACGTCGAGCCCTTGCCCGCGCAGCTCCGCCTCCGCGGCGCGACCCTGCGCTTCGCTGCGGGCGCCCAGCCAGACGAAATAGCCGCGCTCGGCGAGCTGGCGCGCCGTCTCCTTGCCGATCCCGCGATTGGCGCCGGTCACCAGGGCTGTTGGCATGACCGATTTCCTGTATGATGTAGACAAATAGAGCTGTAATTGTCTAGTATGCCCATATGCCGGACACGTCAATCGATTCGGATCGGCGCGGGCGCCTGCTCGACACGGCGCTCGCCGTGTTCGCCCGCTACGGGTTCCGCAAGACCTCGATGGAGGAGGTGGCGCGTGCGGCCGACATCTCGCGGCAGGGCCTCTACCTGCACTTTCGCGACAAGGAGGCGCTGTTCAGGGCCGCCATCGGCCGGATGCTGGAGACCGGTGTCGCCGCTGTCGACGCCGAGCTGGCGCGCGACGCGCCGATCGGCCCTCGGCTCTACGGGGCCATGAAGGCCTGGTACGGCCGTTCGGTCGGCACGCCCGCGCAGAACGCCGACGAGCTCTTCGCGCGCAGCGTCGCGCTGCTTGGCGATGTGATGGAGCGCTCGGGCGCTGAAGTCGCGCGCAAGCTGGAAGCGTCGATCGCCGCCTCGCCACTGGCCGCGCGGCTTGCCGAGCGGGGCCTCTCACCTGCCGACGCGGCGCTGACGTTGGAGGCGTGCGGCCTTGGCCTGAAGCACGCCGGCCTGACCCGCGAGGCGTTCAAGGCGCGGCTGGCGGCGGCTGTCAGCCTGGCGGTCGGCGCGCCGGTGCGGCCGGTCTGACGTTCAGCGCGGATTGAAGAGCCGCGAGCCCTTGGCTTTTTCGCGGTTGGCGGCGCGGGTCTTGGGGCCCTGGAAGCGTTCGGCTTTCACCAGTTCGGGGCGCCGCGTGTGGGTCTCGCCGTGCTGGGCGGTGGTGGGCGGACCGTCGTCCCAGGGGTCCAGGCGTTCGACCTCTTCGTCCGTGACGGACGGCGTTTCGCGATCGAAGGTCTTGGGCTCGTCGGGCATCGGCGCTCCTCCTGCGCTTGAAACCCCCGCATGTGACCAACGTGCCAAGCCTATACGACGGTTCCGCGTCGGCGGCGACGAAGCTTGAGCCCAGGGACCTGAGCCGCTAGGCGGGGCCGATGCCCGGCCAGTTCCGCGCCGCCTACGAGCAGCGCCTTTCGAGCGGCGAGATGCAGGCGGACGCGGGCCAGGCGGGCGCGGTCGACGCCCTCGACCGCCTGGAGGCCGAGCTTTCCGAGGGCAAGACGACCGGCATCGCCGCGCTCTTCAAGAAGCCGGAGCCGGTGCGCGGCGTCTATCTGTGGGGCCC
>DASZMV010000060.1:0-2514 GCA_035551675.1 Caulobacteraceae bacterium
CCGCGCATCACGCGGCGGAATAAAGAGCCTGGGGCGCGACATGACGGCGTTCGCCTGAACGCGGTTATTGTTGTTACTTGCCGATACAGCCTGTCGCCCTACGATGGCGGCGGGACAATCCCGAGTCGCGTTCCTGACGGCCATTTCAACTCGAGGGTGCAACCTTGACCGGACAGCAAGCAGCCGAGCGGCGCCTGGGCGATTTCGCCGACGTGGACAAGGCCGACGCCTCGAACCTCGTCGACCGGCTAGACGCGATGCACGCCCTGGGCGCCTTCCAGCAGTACAAGCGCACCACCTTCGACCTCCTGCATCCGCGGGCCGGCGCGGCCCTGGCCGACTTCGGCTGCGGCACCGGCGACGACGCCAAGCGGATGGCCGACCGGGTCGCCCCCGGCGGGACGGTCACCGGCTTCGACATCAGCGAGGCGATGCTGGACCAGGCGCGCGATCGGCACGGGCACACGCCCGGCCTCGACTTCGTCAGGCTCACCGGCGGCGAGATCCCCGCCCCTTCGGAGCATTTCGACGGCATCCGCGCCGATCGCGTGCTGATCCACGTGCCGGACCCGCTGCAGACCCTGCAGGAGATGATCCGGGTGACCAAGCCCGGCGGCCGCATCGTCATCAGCGAGCCCGACATGCCGGGCTGCTGGGTGGCCAGCGACGACTACGGCCTCAGCGACAAGATCATGGGCCAGATCGCCAGGTCCTGCGCCCACCCCTATTTCGCGCGCGACCTCTATGCCGCGTTCAAGGACGCGGGCCTGACGGACGTCGCCTTCCAGATCTGGCCCGTGACCGCCTTCGATCCGGCCTCGGTGGCCAGGATCCTCGATCTCGAAGGGGTGGTCAGCGGCATGTATTCCAAGGGCCTGCTGACCGAAGAAGAAGTCGGCAAGGCCACCGCCGATCTGATGTCGCGCGGCCGCGATGGACGGTTTGTCGCAAGCGTTTCGGTGATGATCGCAGGGGCAACAAAGGCTTAACTATAGCGCTTGAGAATAGAGCGGCGAATTTGAAAGATTCGGCGCTTGGCGAAGAGTACCCCAAAGTCTGTCACGAAACGCGCCCGCCCGGTCGACTGGCGGTCTTTGCTCGCCTATGTGCGCGCGCTGGACGACTTCACGCGGCAGGCCCCCGCCCGACTGTGCGCGCGGACCTTCGCGCGCATCAACGCCACGTCCGCGATCAGCGACCCGCCGGTGCAGGAGTTCGAGGCCCGCGACGGTTGCCGCCTGGCCTACCGCGCCTATGCGGCCGCGGAGAGCCGCCATGTGATCGTGCTGATCCACGGCTCGGCCGGCTACGGCGACCAGATGGGGACCATCGCGCGCCGCCTCGCCGCGGCCAACGTGGCCTCGGCCTACACCATCGACATCCGCGGCCACGGCCTGTCCGACGGGCGCACCGGGCACGCGGTGAAGCATCCCTGGCAGCTGATCGACGACCTCGGCGACTTCCTCGCCCAGGTCCGCGATGCGCACCCCGGCGCCAGCCTGTGCCTGGCCGGCCATTCCGCCGGCGGCGGCCTGGCGCTCGGCCTGTCGCGCTGCGAAGCCGACAGCCTGGTCGACAGCTATCTGTTCCTGGCGCCGTTCCTGGGCCTGGGCTGCCCGGCCAACCGCCCCTATTTCGGCGGCTGGGTCTCGCTGCGCGCGCTCAAGCTGCGCGCCCTGACCCTGGCCAACCTGTTCGGCATCGAGCGCTTCAACAACGCCACGGTGGTGGACTTCGACATCCGCGAGGCGAGCGACGCGCGCTACGCCGCCAACTGGTCCTACAACACCATGCTCGCCTTCGGCCCCGGCCGCTGGCTGCCCGACGCCCCGCCGATCCCCGCGGACAAGCCGGTCCTGGTGCTGGCCGGCGACGAGGACGACTGCTTCGACCCCGCGCTCTACCCCGCCGCATTCGCCACGGTCGCGCCGCACGCCGGCGTCCGCTCGGCCGGCCCGATCGGGCACTGGGACCTGCTGGTCTCGGAAGACGCCATCACCCAGATCGCCCGTTGGCTGGCCGACATCGCCGTCGCCGAGCTGGTGGACACGGCCGAGGCCAACCCGGCCAGGCGGCGGCCGGCCCAGAAGAAACTCAAGGAGGCCTCATGACGACGCGCAAATGGTGCTTCCGCCTCGGCGCGCTCGCCTGCAGCCTGACATTGACCCTCGGCGCGGCCGCGGCCCGGGCGCAGGACCAGGACCAGAGCTATCAGCCCCACGCCGGAACGCTGGCCTTGAAGGTCGGCGGCGCGGGCATCCTGTTCAACTCCAGCGGCAAGCTGAAGCTGGGCGGGGCGCCGCTGCCCGGCGCCGACCTGAAGCTGTCCGACAACGCCACCGCCATCGTCGAGGGCGAGTACTATTTCAGCCGCAACATCTCGGCGTCGCTCACGGTCGGCGTGCCGCCGACCCTGACCGCGACCGGCAAGGGCTCGCTGGCGCCGCTCGGCAAGCTGGGCTCGGTGGAGTACGGCCCCGGGGCGGTGCTGGCCAAATACCATTTCGACGAGTT
>DASZMV010000061.1:0-29871 GCA_035551675.1 Caulobacteraceae bacterium
GAGCCCCCTGGGACTCGAACCCAGGACCCTCTGATTAAAAGTCAGATGCTCTAACCGGCTGAGCTAGGGGCTCCCGTCACGGCGCGGCCTCGCGAGGCCCCGATCGTGCGGCGCGCGCCGGGATTCGGCGCGGGGCCATGCTCTAGCGGCGGGGCGTTCCGGGGGCAAGCCGGGGGGCGGACCTTACACCCGCCTTTCCGGAGATTCATTTGCGAATCCGGGGGTTCTGCGGCAACAATACGGCTGCTGGGGAGCCTTCCATGACGTCCCGCCTGTCGGTTTTCGGTTCGGTCTGCGTGTTGAGCGCCTTGGCCTTCGGCCTTGGCGCCTGCAGCACCGACCAGCAGGAGCAGATGGGGGAGGGGGCGAACAAGGTGCGCGCGGGTTTCGGCGATGCGGTCAGCGCACCCCTGGAAGACCTCAATATCAAGCGGCACGAGATTCCGCCGGTGCTGCTGCGGTCCGAGGCCAACGCCTACGACCTCGCCCGGATGAAGAGCTGCGAGGCGGTCGCCGCCGAGGTGGGGGCGCTGGACGATGCGCTGGGGCCCGACCTGGACGAACCGCCGCCGCCCACAACCCCGCAGCAGAGACAGGCCGACCAGGCCGCGGCGACCACCCTGGACGTGGTGCGCGGCGCCAGCCACAGCGTGGTGCCCTTCCGCAGCTGGGTGCGCATGCTGACCGGTGCGGAGAAACACTCCAAGGCGGTGCAGGCGGCGATCAAGGCCGGCGCGGAGCGCAGAGCCTATCTGAAGGGCATCGGTATGCGCATGGATTGCGCGCCGCCGGCGGCGCCGAGCTGGTACCGCCCCACGCGCCTGCAGGATGCGTCGGCCCCGGCCCCCAAGCCGAAACCCAGGCGCAAGCACACGGGCAACTGAGGCGCGGCGGCTTGCCGCCTGCATCAAAGTTGGATTCCCGCGGGTGTGGACGTGCGCGCATGGCATTCGCGTCGCGCCCATTAAGAAAGAGGCCGCAGAGAAGCGCAGAGCGCGCAGTGCTGACCCGCGTTCAATTCGGAGAGCGCGGCTCCATCAAGCTCAACAGCTCCGCGCTTCTCTGCGGCCTCTTCTTTAAGAATCCACTCCGGCAAGAAGACCCACCGGGTGCGCATTCGCGAAGCGTGCGGCGACAGCGGAAATTCGACTCCAGCTATTGCGGGCTCTCGTCTTCATGCCGGGTCGCCACGAACGCCTTCCGGTAGGCCTCGAACCGGCCATCCGCGATCGCCGCGCGCATTTCCGCCATCAGGGTCTCGAAGAAGGCGACGTTGTGCCAGGACAATAGAACCTGGCCCAAAATCTCATCACACTTCACAAGATGATGCAGATAGGCTTTCGAATAGTCGCGGCTCGCAGGACAATCGACCGACGCGTCGAGCGGCGCCTCGTCCTCGGCGTAGGCGGCGACCTTCAGATTGATCGGACCCCTGCGTGTCCAGGCCTGACCGTGACGGCCTGACCGCGTGGGCAGCACGCAGTCGAACATGTCGACGCCGCGCGCCACCGCCTCGACCAGGTCGATGGGCTTGCCGACGCCCATCAGATAGCGCGGACGATCCGCCGGCAGCATCGGCGCCGCGTAGTCGAGCACCGCCTTCATCTGCTCGTGGCCTTCGCCGACCGCGAGACCGCCGATGGCGTAGCCGTCGAAGCCGATCTCGATCAGGCGCTCGGCCGACTCGCGACGCAGGTCCTCGAAGGTCGAGCCCTGCTGGATGCCGAATAGGGCTTGCGTGTCGCGCGTCCCGAACGCGGTCCGACAGCGCTGACCCCAACGCGCCGACAGACGCAGCGCTTCCGCCGCGCGCGCATGTTCCGCGGGCCAGGCGACGCATTCATCGAGCTGCATGACAATGTCGCTGCCGAGCAGGTCGGCTTGTATTTCGATGGAGCGTTCCGGCGAGAGCACGTGGCGCGAGCCGTCGATGTGGCTCTGAAAACTGACGGCGTCTTCCTTGACCTTGGCGATCTTCGACAGCGACATGACCTGAAAGCCGCCGCTGTCGGTCAGGATCGGGCCGTCCCAGCGCATGAACCTGTGCAGGCCGCCCAGCCGCGCCACCCGCTCGGCGCCGGGGCGCAGCATCAGGTGATAGGTGTTGCCGAGCAGGATGTCGGCGCCCGATTGGCGAACCTGATCCACGGTCAGGGCCTTCACCGTGCCGGCGGTGCCCACGGGCATGAACGCGGGCGTTCGGATGTCGCCGCGCGGTGTCTTTAGCGCCCCGGTGCGCGCGGCGCCGTCGCGGGCTTTGATGTCGAAGGGAAAGGCGGCCATCGCGCGCTCAGGCCTCGAACCGGCTGGCAGGATCGCGATCGCGCTCGTAGCGCCGCGTCAGCGGAAACGGCGGCAGCCACGCCTCGCGCCGCACAGTCCAGCACTCGTAGGTGGGCGTCAGCTGGTCGGGGGCGTCGAGCGCGCCGAGCGGCACTTCAATCTCGTCACCGCTCAGCCCGAACACCGACGAGCCGCATCGCGGACAGAAATGCCGCCCGGCATAGCCGCGCGTCTCGCCCTCGATCGTCACCGCGGACCTCGGAAACATCGCGGACGCATAAAACAGTGCGCCATGGTGTTTGCGGCAATCGAGGCAATGGCAGAGACCGACCCGGTAAGGCGTCCCCGAGGTCGCCATTCGAACGTCGCCGCAAAGGCAGCCGCCGGTGAACTCTTGCATGGCTGCGTCTCCCAGATCAGGGCGCGGGGAATAGCAGGCCCACATCGCCGTAGGAATAGAAGCGGTAACCGTCTTCGACCGCGTGGGCATAGGCGCTCCGCATCCGCTCCAGGCCTGCAAAGGCGCAAACCAGCATGAACAGGGTCGACTTGGGCAGGTGGAAGTTGGTCATCAGGACGTCGCAGGCGCGGAAGCGATAGCCGGGCGTGATGAAGATCGCCGTATCGCCGCTGAACGGGTGGATGCTGCGGTCTTCGCCGGCGGCGCTCTCCAGCAGGCGCAGCGAGGTGGTGCCGACGCAGACGATGCGGCCGCCGCCGGCGCGCACGGCGTTCAACGCGTCAGCGGTTTGCGCGCTCACCTCGCCGGTCTCGGCGTGCATCTTGTGCTCGCTTACCTCGTCGGTCTTCACCGGCAGGAAGGTGCCGGCGCCCACGTGCAAGGTGACGAAATGGGTCGACACGCCGCGCGCGCCGAGGCGTTCGATCAGCTCCGGCGTGAAATGCAGCCCCGCTGTCGGCGCCGCGACCGAGCCCTTCGTGCGTGCATAGATCGTCTGGTAGTCGGTGAAATCGCGTTCGTCCTCGCCCCGCCGCGCGGCGATATAGGGCGGCAGCGGCATGGCGCCGTGCAACGCGATCGCCTGATCCAGCGTGTCGCCGGAAAAGTCGAAGGCGAGGGTGACTTCGCCGTCCTCGCCCTTGCTCTCCACCGTCGCGTCCAGCCGCTCCAGTTCGCACGCCGTGTCCGAGCGGCTGCCGAACAGCACGCGGTCGCCGGGCTTCAGCCGCTTTCCGGGTTTCATGAAGGCGGTCCAGCGCTCGGGCGCCAGGCGCTTGTGCAGGGTCGCCTCCACCGCGACGCCGCCCCCAAGGCCGGCATTTTCGCGCGGGCGCCAGCCGGAAAGCCGCGCCGCGATCACCCGCGTGTCGTTGAACACCAGTGCGTCGCCCGGCTGCAGCAGGTCGGGCAGGTCGCGCACGACGCGGTCCTCGAGTCGATCGGGCCGTACGACCAACAGCCGCGCACTGTCGCGCGGGTTCGCCGGGCGAAGGGCGATCCGGTCCTCAGGCAGGTCGAAGTCGAAATCGGAAAGGCGCACGGCGGCGCTTTAGCGCGATCTTCCGCCTAAGCGAAGCGGTTCACTCGTCGAGGTAGGTCCGCCGCGGCCGGTCGTCATAGAAGCCATAGAGCGTCCAGCCCAGGCCGAAGATCAGGGCATAGATCAGCGCCGCCGCCGCCAGGATCTGCACCACCGCGTCCTGGTAGAGGAACGGCGGGGCGTCATCGCCGAGGCCAGGCCCAGCTTCCCAGGGGTTGATGATCAGGAAGGCGACCAGCCCCCAGTAGATGATGCTCACGAAGAACGCGAGCCTGCGCATCCCGCGTCGATAAGTCGTCATTACGCGAAACTCCGGAAAGATGCGGCCAATAAACCCGCAAGGGAAGGCGAAGTTGCACGAGGTTGAACGCGGGTCTCCGGCGCCCCTGGACTTCCTGCGGCCATGCTGACAGCTTGACTTGAGACTGGGTCCATCTGGGGGAGGACGCCGTGTTCCGAGCAAAGCCGGTGGTATTGGCTCTGGCGACCTTGGGCGCGATGGCGCTCAGCGGCTGCAATCTGGTGATATCGGCCAAGCCGGTGTTCGATGCGGCCGATGCGTCGGGCGCGCCTGGCTTCAGGCCGGGAGTCTGGGCCTCGCCCGATCAGGGCTGCAGTTTCGACGAGGCCAAGCCCGCCGGCGAGTGGCCGAGCTGCGCGTCCGGCGCGGTGATCATGGACGACAAGGCCTGGGCCGTCGGCCACAAGGAAAAGGCCAGCGCCTTCATCCTCGCCGCCGGCGATCCGCGCGTGATGCAGGCGATCGCCGACCTTTCCGATATGAACGGCTCGAACGTGACGGTGACCGAGAAGGGACCGATCTACCTGTTCATCGCGGTAAACCCGCTGGCCAAGGATGGCGACGGGCGCATCACCAAGGCCGAGGCCTGGTTCATCCAGTGCGGACCGCCTCCGCCCAAGCCAAAGGACGGCACGCCGGCCTCAAACGACCCCAAGGCCTATGGCACCACCCAGCCGCTGCCGGGCATGACCATGGACAACGGCGAATGCTCGCCCAAGGACAAGGCGGCGGTGCGCGCCGCCGCGGGACCCAGCCGCGCCTGGGCCGACCAGCTCATGCAGATGCACTGGGTGCGCGCCGGCGAAAGCTGACCAAGACTGAACGGCGTTCCGCGCGCAGGCGATTTGCGCTACAATCGTTCGCGACTGGGGCCGGTCAGCGCAACGCTTCACCCAGCGTAGGCGTTGTCGAGCGAAAAGGAGACCACAATGCGCGGATTGATCGCGGGGGTTCTCGTCGCCGCCACGGCCTTCGTGGGCGCGGGGGCCTATGCCGCAGGCGCCGGCCAGCCGCAGCGCGAAGAGGGCATGATCTGCCTGGAAACCAACGGGTCCGAGTCGCCCTCGGTGTGTCAGCGCGGCGACGTCTGGCACGACGCCGATCTCTGCACCTGCAAGAGCGGCATGCGATTCAAAATTCCCGTCTGCGCGCCCGGCCAGAAGCCGCCGCCCGACAGCGTCGCGGTCGACCGCGCGCGGCGCGAGGCGATGAAGACCGGCACACTCTACGGCGCGACCTACGACGGCCGGCCCATGTGCGTGGATGTGCATCACCCGCGCAGCAACGGGTTCAGCCGCTAGGTCGACTCGAAGGTCTAGGCGCCGGCGCCGGCGAACCGGTCAATCGTTGCAGGCCGTCGGCGCCGCGCCAGCTCGTCGTGCAGGCGATAGAGGTCGCGCCGGTGTGCACGATCGGCGCGCAGGATTCGGCCGCGCACCTGCTCCAGCGATTCGTCCCCGAACAAAGCCTCCAGCGCATCGGCGTCGTGCGCGATCTTCATCGACGGCGCGAGTTGGACCGCGGCGACCGCCTTGCCGACGGCGTCGATCAGTCTGGAAGTCGTACTCATCCGGTGCATGGGGATCGCCATCTAGCCGCAGTTATGCCGCAATGGTTAAAAACATATCACGCCATCGCGGTTCCATATGGTGAAGGCGTTTTTGACGGAAGCCCTGTGGCGCCGGAACCCCCGTGGCGCCGACGCGCTAGGGCTCGATGGTCGAAGGCTCCAAGCTCGCGGTCTACGCTTCCCTCGCGGGAAATCTCGCCATCGCTGTCGCGAAAGTCGTGGCGTTTTTCTTCTCCGGATCGGTCGCCATGCTGACCGAGGCGGTTCACTCGTTGGTCGACACCTTGAACCAGGGACTGCTGCTGTTCGGCATGCGGCGCGCGGCGCGGCCGCCGAGCGAGCGGCATCCGTTCGGCTACGGTCTCGAACTCTATTTCTGGACCCTGGTGGTGGCGTTGATGATCTTCGTCACCGGCGCCGTCGCGTCGATCTATCAGGGCGTGCGGCAGCTGCTGGCGCCGTCACCGGTCGGCGATCCGATGGTGAACTATGTCGTGCTCGGCGTGGCCGTGGTCTTCGAAGGCGCTTCGTTCCTGGTGGCGTGGCGTGAACAGCGAAAGGCTTTCCCTCGGACACGCCTGTTGCGTTTCGTGCGCTGGAGCAAGGACCCGGGCCTGTTCGTCTCGCTGATCGAAAACAGCGCGGCGTTAGTGGGTATCGCCATCGCAGCAATCGGGGTTTTCGGGTCGACCAGCCTGCATCTGGTCTGGGCCGACGGTCTGGCCTCCATCGCCATCGGCCTTTTGCTGGTGGCCGTGGCGATCTTTCTCCTGATCGAGACGCGCAGCCTGATGATCGGCGAGGCGGCCGCGCCGCCGGTCGTGGCGCGGGTGCGCGCGGCCATCGAGGCCGACCCCCGCGTGACCAGGCTGATCGAGGTGCTCAGCCTGCACCTCGGCCCCGAGGAAATCCTGATGGGCGTCACCATCGACTTCGACGACGGGCTGCCGGGTCCTGCGGTGGAAATCGCGGCCCAAGAAATTAGCGAAACGGTCAGCGCCATCGAACCCCGCGTGACGCGCCTGTTCCTGCGTCCCGGCCGGCGCCCCGACGCGCCGTTCCACGGTCACGGCTATGCACCCCTGACCACGGACGCCCCACGCCTGCACTGACTCTCTAGTCCGCTCGGGAAGTTCAGTTCATGAACCCCGGCATCCACCCTTCGTTGGCGGCGCGCAGATCGGTCATCGCGATGCTGAACAGCTCGCGCGACGCGAACAGGTCGCCATAGGCTTCGCCGCAGACGATCGCGTGCACGTGCGCCGCCTTGGCCGCGGCGAGCACCGCGTCCGCGTCCGTGGTCGCGACGAGATAGCGGGCCTGGTCCTCGCCGAACATGTAAGGCGCCGCGTTGTGTTCGGAGCGCGCGGTCAGGGCCACGCCGACATTCGACGCCAGCGCCATCTCCGCCGCGGCGCAGACGAGTCCGCCGTCGGAAAGATCGTGCACCGCGCTCACCTTGCGCCCGCGGATCAGGCCGCGCACGAAGTCGCCGTTGCGGCGCTCCGCATCCAGGTCCACCGGCGGCGGCGCGCCGTCCTCCTGGCCGAACAGTTCGCGGCGGTAGAGGCTCGCGCCCAGCTCGCCATGGGTTTCGCCGATCAGGACCAGCACATCGCCGGCCTGCATCGAGGCATAGCCCATGCGCAGATCGTAGTCGGGGATCAGGCCGACGGCGCCGACCGTCGGCGTCGGTGGAATGGCTTGGCCATTGGTCTCGTTGTAGAGGCTGACGTTGCCGCTCACGACCGGGAAGTCGAGCGCCTTGCAGGCGTCGGCCATGCCCTCGATGGCGCAGACGATCTGGCCCATGATCTCGGGCCGCTCGGGATTGCCGAAGTTCAGATTGTCGGTGACCGCGATCGGATCGGCGCCCGCGGCGGTCAGGTTGCGCCAGGCTTCGGCGACCGCCTGGCGTCCGCCCATATAGGGATCGGCCTGCACGTAGCGCGGCGTGCAGTCCGAGGTCATCGCCAGCGCCTTCTTCGTCCCGTGCACGCGCACCATGCCCGCGTCGCAGCCGGTCGAAGAGTCCGCGACCGTGTCGGCCATGACGTGACGATCGTACTGCTCCCACACCCAGCGCTTGGACGCCATGTCGGGACAGCTCATCAGCTTCAGCACCGCCGCGCGCCAGTCCTTCGGCGCCTCGACCTGGCCCGGATCGATCCGGCGATCCGGCTGCGGCCGCACATAGGGACGGTGGTACAGCGGCGCGTCGTCGCTCAAGGGCGCCAGCGGCAGATCGCAGACGACTTTGCCGTGATGCTTCAGCACGATGTGACCGGTCGAGGTGGTGGCGCCGATCACCGACGCGTCGAGGCCCCACTTCTCGAAGATGCGGTGCGCGTCGCCTTCGCGGCCGGGCTTCAGGATCGCCAGCATGCGCTCCTGACTTTCCGACAGCATCATTTCATAGGCGCTCATGCCTTCTTCGCGCTGCGGCACCTGGTCGAGATCGATCTCGATGCCGACGCCGCCCTTGCCGGCCATCTCCACCGACGAGGAGGTGAGGCCCGCGGCGCCCATGTCCTGGATCGCCTCCACCGCGCCCGACGCCATCAGCTCGAGCGTCGCTTCGATCAGCAGCTTTTCCGCGAACGGGTCGCCGACCTGCACGGTCGGACGCTTGGCGTCCGACGCCTCGTCGAACTCGGTCGAGGCCATGGTCGCGCCATGAATGCCGTCGCGTCCGGTCTTCGATCCGAAATAGACCACCGGCAGGTTCGGCCCCGGCGCGGCGGAGTAGAAGATCTTGTCGGCGTCGGCCAGGCCCACGCACATGGCGTTGACCAGGATGTTGCCGTCGTAGCCCTTGTGGAACTGGGTCTCGCCGCCCACGGTCGGCACGCCCACGCAGTTGCCGTAGCCGCCGATGCCCGCCACCACGCCCGCGACCAGGCGCCTGGTCTTCGGATGCGACGGATCGCCGAAGCGCAGCGCGTTCAGCAACGCCACCGGACGCGCGCCCATGGTGAACACATCGCGCATGATCCCGCCGACGCCAGTCGCCGCGCCCTGGTAGGGTTCGATGAAGGACGGGTGATTGTGCGACTCCATCTTGAACACGCAGGCTTGACCATCGCCGATGTCGACGACGCCGGCGTTCTCGCCCGGACCCTGGATCACCCTGTCGCCGGTGACCGGCAGCTTGCGCAGGTGCGCGCGTGAGGACTTGTACGAGCAGTGCTCGGACCACATCACCGAGAACACACCGAGCTCGACGAGATTGGGCTCGCGGCCCAGACGCGCGAGGATCTTGGCGTACTCGTCGGGCTTCAGCCCGAATTCGGCGGCCAGGTCGGCCGAGGTCTTTTCAGCGGCGAGAGCGGTCATGGTGTCGGCTTCTAATGCGATCAGAGGGCGCTGGACAGCGCGCTGCGGAAGAGGTCGGCGCCGTCGGCGGAGCCCAGCTCCGGTTCGAACGCCCGGTCGGGATGCGGCATCAGGCCCAGCACATTGCCCTTGGCGTTGACGATGCCGGCGATGTCGCGCGCCGAACCGTTGGGATTGTCGACGTAGCGGAACACCACCTGACCCTCGCCTTCGAGACGGTCGAGCTCGTCGGGACGCGCCTGATAGTTGCCGTCGCCGTTGCCCTGAGTGAAGCGCACCGTGCGCTTGCCGCCGTAGGCCGCGGTGAAGCGCGTCTGTGCGTTGGTGACGTCGAGGTCGACCGGCTTGCACACGTACTTCAGGCCCGCGTTGCGCAGCATGGCGCCCGGCAGCATGTGCGCTTCGCACAGGATCTGGAATCCGTTGCAGATGCCCAGCACCGCGACGCCGCGATCCGCCGCCGCCCTCACCGCGCCCATGATCGGCGACAGCGCCGCCATGGCGCCGCAGCGCAGATAGTCGCCGTAGGAAAACCCGCCCGGCAGGACGATCAGATCGACGCGGTCGGGAAGCGCGGTCTCCTGGTGCCAGACCATGTCGACGGCCGAGCCGGTCGCGCGCTCCACCGCGACCTTGCAATCGCGATCGCAGTTGGAGCCGGGATAGACGACGACGGCGGCTTTCATTGGGGCTGGTCCTGGGTTGGGGAGGGATGACGGCGACCGTGCCGCGGATGATCGGCGGCGGGCTTGGCGGCTTCGCCCATGGCCTTGGCGTCGAGGTCGTGGAACTGTTTGTAGAGCGCGAGCGAGGCGGCTTTGTCGCCGTAGGGGCAGGCGTCCATCTCGATGGAGACCTTGTTGCGCCCGGTCTGGTGAAACACCCGGTGCACGATCATCGGATAGGCCGGATGCTGCGGCAGGGTCATCGTATAGATCGCCTGCTCGGTCGTGTTCGACACCTGGAACGCGCTGAGATTGGTGTCGGTGGGCGCGTTCACCACCGACGAACCTTCCGCCGACGCCGCGTCGTTGATCAGGATGGTGAACCCGCGCTTACAGTCCATCAGGTGCGATCCGCCCGCCGAAATCCGCGTCACCTTGCGGTCGCCCCATTCGTCCGTCGACGCGGAGGCGCGGTGGGTATGGCCGCAGGCGGACGTGATGAGACTCAAGAGACAAAACGCCGGAGCGGCGAGCCTCAGGCGCATGCTTTCCGCAAAGGGTCAGAACACGCTGGCATCAGGCGACATCCACCCGGTAGCCTTCGATGACCGTGTTGGCGAGCAAGGTCTCGCACATGGCCTTTACGTCGCTTTCGGCCTTGGCCTTGTCGGCGCCGTCGAGATCGAACTCGATGGTCTTGCCGACGCGCACGCCGGACACGCCGCCCCAGCCCAGGCCGTGCAGCGCGCCTTCGACCGCCTTGCCCTGCACGTCGAGAACGCCGGGCTTCAGGTATACGTGGACGGTCGCTTTCAAGGTCGGTTCCTTCTCAACGCCAGAGTCTTCTCAGTGAATCCCGCCGTCGATGACGCGCGGCATGTCGCCCATGATGCCGAGGCGCTTGGCGACTTCGGTATAGCTCTCGATCACATTGCCCAGGTCGCGGCGGAAGCGGTCCTTGTCGAGCTTTTCGTTGGTCGTGGAGTCCCACAGTCGACAGCTGTCGGGGCTGATCTCGTCGGCAAGGATCACGCGCGAGAAGTCGCCCTCGAACACCCGGCCGTATTCGATCTTGAAGTCGACCAGCGTAATGCCGACCGCGCCGAACAGGCCGGTCAGGAAGTCGTTGACGCGAAGCGTCATCGCCAGGATGTCGTCGATCTCCTGGGTCGAGGCCCAGTTGAAGGCGGTGATGTGCTCCTCGGTGACCATCGGGTCGCCGAGCTTGTCGTCCTTCAGATAGAACTCGATGATCGAGCGCGGCAGGGACTGCCCCTCGGGCAGGCCCAGGCGCGTCGACAGCGATCCAGCCGCGATGTTGCGGCAGACCACCTCGAGCGGGATAATCTCGACCTCTTTGATGAGCTGCTCGCGCAGGTTCAACCGCTTGATGAAGTGGTTGTGGACCCCGATCGAGTTCAGCCGCGTCATCACATACTCGCTGATGCGGTTGTTGATGACGCCCTTACCCTCCAGCACGGCCTTCTTCTGAGCGTTGAAGGCCGTGGCGTCGTCCTTGAAGTATTGGATGAGCGTGCCGGGCTCAGGACCCTCGTAGAGGATCTTCGCCTTGCCTTCGTAGATTTTCTTGCGCCGGATCATTTCTCCCCCGGGAGTAAGGGAGCGCCGTCCCGGAATGAAAAAGCGCGGCCGGGAGGGCGCGCGCTCGGTCCGGAATCGGCCTCAGCGCCAATATAGAGAGGCCGGCGGGAAATTGCACCGCAATAGCGCGATAAAGCCGCGCTCCAGGCGGCTGTGTGGCTTTGCCGTTCGGCCTAGCCGGCCGGCGGGGCGACCGGGACGTCCTGGACAGGGGCCCGGCTGCGGCTCAGGAAGGCGAAGGCCGCGATCCCCAGATAACAGGCGCAGGGGAGCAGGAGCGAGGTGTGCAGGCCCACCGCGTCGGCCAGCTGGCCGGTCAACCAGGGCACCACCGCCCCGCCGACGATGGCCATGCAGAGAAGGCTCGAACCCTTGGGCGTGTCGGCGCCCAGGCCCTCGATGGTCATGGTGAAGACGGTCGGGAACATCACCGAGTTGAACAGGCCGATGGCCACGACCAGACCCGCCGCGAGCAGTCCGGTCGTGGAGGCCGACCCCGCCGCCAGCGCCGCGGCCGCCACGGCGCAGACCAGGAGCACCCGGCCGGGCTTCACCGCCAGCAGGATTCCCGAGCCCAGGAACCGGCCGACCATGGCCCCAAACCAGTAGCAGGCGACGATCCGGCCCGCGCCTTCGGGGGACAGGACGCCTGTCGGGTCGAACTTGAGCTGGGAGACGAGGGGCCCGATCAGGCCCGCCAGCTTTTCGTGGGTCAGGTGGAGCGACAGCAGATAGTTGGTCATCAGGCTGCCGATGGCGACCTCGGCCCCGACGTAGATGAAGATGCAGAAGGTCCCCAGCGCGAGCTTGGGCCGCCGCAGCAGCGCCAGGGTCTCGAAGAACCCGGCCGCCTTCTCCGCCTTCGGCGCGGCGGTGTGGCGACGCGCGAACCAGAAGATCAGGGCGAGGACCACCAAACCCGCGGCGATGGCGATGAACGGGACCTGGGTCGAGACGGCCTCGTGCCGGCGGAAGGCTGCGAGCGCGGCCGGCGAGGTCGTGGCCGGGTCGGGATTGTTCAGGCCGCTCGCCAGGAAGGTCGCGGCGCCGACCAGGGGCGCGAGCACCGTGCCCAGCGAATTGAACGCCTGGGCGAGGTTCAGCCGGGCATGCGCCCCCCGGGGCGGGCCTAGCAGCGCCATCAGCGGATTGGCGGCGACCTGCAGGACGGTGATGCCCGAGGCCATGACGAACAGGGCCAGCAGGAACGCGGCGAACACGCCGAGCCTGGCCGCCGGCGCGAACAGCAGACAGCCCGCCGCCATGATCAGAAGCCCCGCCACCGTCGCCTTCAGATAGCCTATGCGGCTGAGCAGGAGGCCCGCCGGGACCGAGACGATCAGATAGGCGATGAAGAAGCAGAACTGGACCAGCATCGCTTCCGCGTAGTTCAGCGAAAACAGCGCCTTCAGCTTGGGGATCAGGGTGTCCAGAAGCACCGTCGCAAAACCCCAGGCGAAGAACAGCGCCACCACGAAGGGCGTCAGCCAGCCGCCGCGCGCGGCCCGGTCCGAGTCCGTGGTCGGCGCGGCAGTTATCGGACTTCCGGCCATCAGTGCGGTCCCACGTGCTGGTCCTGGTAGGGCAGGGGGCCGTCCTCGACCACCAGGGGGCTCAAGGGCGCGCTGGAGCGGATCGCCTTGGCCAACCCTTGCGCCTCCGCGTCGGTCAGGTCGCCGGAGATCTGGCCCACGCCGTCCGTCACCACCATCGAAATCGTCGGGGCGAAGATCACCCGCCCGTTCAGCAGGACCGCGAAACGCTGGCCCATGTGACGCTGGGTGACCTGGGCGAACAGGTCCGCCCCCTTGCGGTCGAAGCGCATCAAGACGCTCGGCCGGCCCTTCTGATCGGTGTCGGCCTGGGCGTCCTCGAGGTTGTCGCCGGACAGCAGGACCTGGCGCTTCACCACCAGAAACGGCTCGCCCGTCAGGTCGCAGGGGACCAATTCATCGTCGCCGGCAATACGGCCCTTCTGCGCCTCGTCCAGCGAGGCGCGATCATCGATGAGTTGGATGGTCAGGCGTGGTTCCGGCCGGCGCAGCGCATGCATCAGCTCCGCATCGGCGACGCCGGCGAAGTCGATGCGCACCCGGCGCGGCGTCAGGTCGGTGGTGTCGGGCTCCTCGAAGCCGCGCGCCTGGGCGCGTTCGACCACCTCGTTCACCGCGGCGTCCAGCTCGGCCGCGCCGCCCGGGTCGGTCCAGGCGTTGGGAATGACGACCTTGGTCCGCCCGTCGGGCTCGGCGGTGACCACGGCGGGCGTGTTGTTGATGGTGAAGCTCTTCAGAACGCGCACCGCGGCCGGATATTGCGCCGGATCGACCAGGCGGAAACTGGTGACCGGCCCCTCCGAGTGCGGCGAGGTATAGGCGATGTTCGCCGCGTCCAGGGTGCGCAGCAGGTCGTCGCGGTCCTGCTCGATCTGGGCCTGGCGCTGGCCCCAGGCGTCGAGGTCGACGATCACGTAGGCGCCTTGAACCGGCAGGGGCGCAGCGCGGACGGCGGCGGCCGGCGCAAGCGCCAGCAGAACCGCCATACCCCATCCGCCAAGGCGCATATCCCCTCCACGCCTTCCCCCGAAGGCGCTCTCAATTCGCACTTTGGGCGAGCGGTCGGGCCGTGTCGAGCGTCAGGCGCCCGGAGTCGAAGCGTTGGAAGGGGGCGGGCTATCCAGCAGGGAGTGCAGCGCCTTGAGCTCCGACGCATCGACGTCGGACACCGCCCAATAGTCGAAGCCTGCGTGACGCCAGCCGATCAGGTGGAAGCCGCGACGGTCCGCCGACGCGGGCGGCGCCGGCGCATCGCCGCTCGGTCGCAGATAGACGTCGATGAAGTGCTTGCGCCGTCCATAGACCAAGACCGCCGCACGACGACCTTCGACATAGTCGAGCCGTCCGCCGATCAGCGGGAAGCCCTGGGCCGCGAAATTGTCCACCGGGGGGGCGAAGTCGAGCCGCTGGTCGAGCCACGGCTTCACCGTGTGTTTGTCCGTCGAGGCGATCTCGATCCTTCGGCCGGGATCTTCCGCGCGCATGGTCGCGTCGAAAAGCGTCTGTATGCGATCCTGGTGCGCGGTCTGCATCACCGCGAAGGTCGCGCCACTCGACAGGATCGCCACGCCTGCGAGCGCCGCCGCCTGCATCGCCCACGCGGGCGCGCTTCGACGACGCGGCGTTGCATCCACGGTCGCCGCTCGGATGCGCTCGCGCAGCGCCTGCGGCGCCGATCCGAGATCGAGCGCCGAACGCACGGCGTTGCGTTCCGCCATCCAGGCGTCGAGCGCTTCTCGACAGGACGCACAGCTTTCCAGATGCGTTTCGAACGCGGCCGCGCGCGCGGTATCGAGCTCGCCGTCGGCATAGGCTTCGATCAGGCCGAGCGCTTCAGCGTGATCCATGACCGGCCTCCTCGCTCAAACGCCGCACGCGTTCGCCCAGCAGCTTGCGCGCCCGCGACAGGCGCGACATCACCGTGCCGATCGGAACGCCCACCGTTTCGGCGAGGTCGCGATAGGCCATGTCCTCCACCTCGCGCAGCACCAGCACCTCGCGAAACTCGTCGGGCAGGCCGTCCATGGCGCGGCGCACCAGGGCGGTGTCTTCGATCCGGATCAGGCGGTGCTCCGCTCCGTCGGGTTCGGCCTGCGCCTGGAGCACAGCCTCGACCTCGGCCTCGGCATCCTCCAGCGAGGTCGCGCGCCCGCGGCCCGCCTCGGTGCGCGCGCGGCTGTACCAGCAATTGCGCACGATGCGCATGAGCCAGGGCTTGGCGTCGTCGCCGCGCAGGCTCGAAAAGAAACGCCAGGCCCGCACATAGGCCTCCTGCACCAGGTCCTCCGCGTCGGCTTCGTTGCGCGTCAGCCAGCGCGCAAGGCGCCAGGCCGCATCGAGATGCGGCAGCACGAGCCTTTCGAAGCGCCTGGTTTCCAAGACCCAGCCTTCGGACGTGTCGAGCGGCCGCTCGGGCAACGCGAATTCCTCTACTGGAACCAGGACGCGGGGACGGGCCGATCTATTCCCGGCTCCCGAATACGCTTCGAAATCCGTTTCGGGAATAACCGCGTTCGCCCTGGCGTCTCCTGATCGAACCCACAGGTCGACAGGTACGGACATGGCGGACTCTTCCAATCATAAGCCCGATCGCAGACCCGATCGCAGACGCCTTCTCGAATGCATGGCCTGGGCGGGCACGGGCGCGCTGTGGACGCTCAGCGGCGGCATCGCCTCCTCCATCTCCCTCGACCAGGCGGCCGCGGCGGGAACAAGGCCCGCGGGCGGCGTCACGCCCTTCACCTTCGTCCAGGTCAGCGACAGCCACATCGGCTTCAAGAAGGACCCCAACCCCGACGCGCGCGCGACCTTCCGCGAGGCGGTGGCCAAGATCAAAGCCCTGCCGTCAAAGCCCGCTTTCATCCTGCACACCGGCGACGTCTCGCAGCTCTCCCGCGACGACGAGTTCGACGACGCCGACCAGATCCTGAAGGAGACTGGCGTCACTACCTTCCACGTGCCGGGCGAGCACGACATGCTCGACGAGGGCGGCGGCAAGGCGTTCCTCGCGCGCTACGGCAAGGATGCGAAGGGCGACGGCTGGTACAGCTTCGACCATTCCGGCGTCCACTTCGTCGGCCTGATCACGGTGAAGGATCTGCGCGCCGGCGGCATGGGCCATCTCGGCCCCGACCAGATCGAATGGCTGAAGGCCGATCTCGCTCACCGTCCGTCGAGCCAGCCGATCGTGGTGTTCACCCACGTGCCGCTGTGGGTGGTTTATCAGCCCTGGGGCTGGGGCGTCGACGACAGCGAGCAGGCGCTGGCGTTGTTGCGCCGCTTCGGTTCCGTGACGGTGCTGAACGGCCACATCCATCAGGTGCTGACCAAGACCGAAGGCGCCATCACCTTCCACACCGCGCGCTCCACAGCCTTCCCGCAACCGGTGCCCGGAACCGCGCCGTCGCCGGGGCCGATGAAGGTGCCTGTGGAACAACTGCATTCGACGCTCGGCGTTCGCAGCGTGCGCGTTGCGCGCGGGCACGGACCGCTGGCGCTCGTCGATACGACTCTGGCCTAAGCTCCGCACCCAACGAAAGACCAAAACCATGCACGTCCAGTACATCGGCCGCGTCCGCGTGGCCGCCGCTATTCTTGCGCTCTCGCTCGCGCCGCTCGCCCCGGCCCACGCGGCGCCGGCGCCGGTCACGGTGAAGATCGACAACTTCACCTTCACGCCCCAGGTCATCACCGTGTCGGTCGGCACGACCGTCACCTGGGTCAACGACGACGACACGCCGCACACGGTGGTCGCCGACGATCACAAGAGCTTCCGCTCCAAGCCGCTCGATACCGACGACCAGTTCTCCTTCACCTTCACCACGGCGGGGAGCTTTGGCTACTTCTGCTCCATCCACCCGCACATGACTGGCAAGGTCGTGGTGAAGCCTAACTGACTCCCTCTCCCCGGCGCGATTTAGCCCCGCGCGGCGGGAACCCCGACAGTCCCCCTGCGCCGTCCTCGGTAGCCCTCTCGCCCGCCTGCGCGGGGGTGAGGGCTGACCTCGGGTTTGCCCTGCGAATAATTCCTCAGCGCGGACAAGGCGTTGCTCAAAGCTCCGCCGTTTGTCCCCACGAGTTCCTGATTTTCCTCGGGTTCTATTGCGATCGGGCGTTGCGTGACCCGCGCGCGGGGTTGTAGACGTCGCGCCTCGACGGAGCAGGCCGTGTCCACTTTCGACGATCGTGAAAAAGGGTTCGAGGGCAAGTTCGCCCACGACCAGGAGCTCGAGTTCAAGGCCATGGCCCGGTGCAACCGGATGATCGGCCTGTGGGCGGCGGAGAAGATGGGCCTCGAAGGCGAGCACCGCGAGGACTATGCCCGCGCGATCATCCGCTCGGACGTCGAACACGCCGACCACGAAGACGTCATCCGCAAGCTGGTCCAGGACCTGAGCGCGGCCAAGGTGGAAGTGCGCGAAAGCGAAATCCGCCAGAAGGTGGACGAACTGCTCGCCATCGCGCGCGAAGAGCTGAAGAGCGGCGGCTGAGCTGAAACGCCGCCCATCTGCAAGCAAGCGGGCGGCGTCGCCGATCAGAAGTAGATCGTAATCGTCAGCCAGGGCGGGCAGCAGCCGGCCCTGATGGTGACGCGCTTGATCGACCTGAGTTCGCCGGGATGCCCCGGCGCGCCCGTCTCCTGGTAGCGCAGGTCCACGCCTTTCAAATCGCCCGCGGTCATGCCGTTGCGGATCAGGACGGCGCGCACCTGCTCGTTGTTCTTCGAACGCACCGCCTCGGCCAGGGCGCGCTTCTCGGGCGCGGAGCGGTTGATCCGCGCCTCGGCCGTGGCGGTCGTGCGTTGCAGGCGCGCCCGGTCGACCTGGTCGCTGTGCGCGGCCGCGCCGTAGCCTCCGCCCGCAGGCTGCGCGTGAGCCCCCAGGCCTGTAAAGCCCAGCAGGGCAAGGGAAAGGGCGCACACGCCGACTGTTTTCATCATGACAAAATGCCTCCCTAAGGTCTTGGTCTTTCGACCGGGAAAGCACACGCCCGCGAAGGGCGCCTGTCAACAAACGATGGGTGAGCGCGTTCGCCGTGCGCGGCTGAGCGCAAAGGTCCACGGGCCGGGCAAACTGAGTTGAGGCGCTTCGTTACGAAAAAACGCGATTGAAAATCGTATCTACGTGCTTGGTGTGGTGGGCGATGTCGAACAGGGCGTCGAGTTCGGGGTCGGTGAGTTTATCGCCCACCTCGGGGTCCGCCTTCAGCAGGTCGCGGAAATTGCCTTCGCCGCGCCAGACCTGCATGGCGTTGCGTTGCACCGCCGCGTAGGCCGCTTCGCGCGCGACGCCTTTTTGGGTGAGGGCGAGCATGACGCGCTGGCTGTTCACCAGGCCGCCGAGGCGGTCGATGTTTTTCGCCATATTCTCGGGATAGACCACGAGGCGCTCCATCACCATCGCCAACCGACGCAGCGCGAAGTCGAGGTGCACCGTCGCGTCCGGACCGATGCCGCGCTCCACCGACGAGTGCGAGATGTCGCGTTCGTGCCAGAGCGCCACGTCTTCCAGCGCCGGGATCACCGCCGAGCGCACCAGCCGCGCGAGGCCGGTCAGGTTTTCGGTGAGGATCGGGTTCCTCTTATGCGGCATGGCCGAGGAGCCCTTCTGGCCCGGGTCGAACGGCTCCTCCGCTTCCAGCACTTCGGTGCGCTGCAGGTGACGGATCTCGATCGCGAGGCGCTCGACCGACGACGCGACCACCGCCAGCGCCGAAAAATAGGCCGCGTGCCGGTCGCGCGGGATCACCTGGGTCGACACCGGCTCGACCTTCAGGCCCATCTTCTGCGCGACGTATTCCTCCACGCGCGGATCGACCTGGGCGAAGGTGCCGACGGCGCCGGAGATGGCGCAGGTTGCGATCTCCTCGCGCGCGGTTTCGAGCCGCGTCTTCGCGCGCATGAACTCCGCATAGTAACCCGCGAGCTTCAGCCCGAACGTCGTCGGCTCCGCGTGGATGCCGTGACTGCGGCCCACGGTCGGCGTCATCTTGTATTCGAACGCGCGCCGCTTCAGTGCGGTCAGCACCTTGTCGACGCCTTCGATCAACAGGTCGGCCGAGCGCTTCAACTGAACCGCCAGGCAGGTGTCGAGCACATCCGACGAGGTCATGCCCTGGTGCAGGAACCGCGCCTCGGGGCCGACGATCTCCGACACATGGGTCAGGAAGGCGATGACGTCGTGCTTCACCTCGCGCTCGATGGCGTCGATGCGGTCGGCGTCGAACCTGGCGTCCTTGCCCTTGGCCCAGATCGCCTCTGCGGCCTCGACCGGGATGGTCCCCAGTTCAGCCATCTTGGCAGCCGCGTGGGCTTCGATCTCGAACCAGATCGCGTATTTGGTTTCCGGCGACCAGAGGGCCGCAGCTTCGGGGCGGGCGTAACGAGGGATCATGCGGGGCCTTTCGGCCGGGCAGGGCTCCGAGTCAAGTTTGAGGCGTCAGGCTGCGCGCCGTTTGCGCTTCAGCTCCATGACCAGGGCGCCGAGCGCGAAAACCGCGATCAGGACCGCGAAGGCGGCGCTGCCGGCGAGCGCGCTGGCGAGCGCGGTGATCACGCCCACGCCGATGACCGGAAGGGCGTTGCCGGCGAATCCGCAGAGGTAATACGCCGAGCCGATTTCCGCGCGCCGGTCCGCCGGCGCCAGCTCGTAAATGACTTGCAGGCTGCCGCGGTAGCCGAGCGCCGCCGCCGAGCCGGAGAGCAGGGCGCCCAGCAATACCAGCACCATCGACCGTTCGGCCTGGGCGAGCACAAGCAGCCCCACCGCCGGAGGCATCAAGCCGAGCCCCCACAGCATGGCGGTGCGCGGCGCGATCTTGCGCGAGACGACAATAACGATGGCCGAAATCAGGAACATGGCCGCCGCCACGGCGCCGCCGAGGGCGAGGTTCTTCTGGTGCAGATCCTGGCTGAGGATGGTCGGGATCAGGGCGGCGTAAAAGCCGACCAGCGCCATCACCCCGAACACGCTGACCGCGGGCGGGATGAAGCGCATGCGCAATTCCGCCGGAACGCCGACGCGCGGCTTCAGATTGGGTTTGCCGGTCGTGTGCGAGATGGTTTCAGTGGTGCGCGCCATCAGGATCGCAGTGAGGGCGACGACGACGAAATAGGCGACGAAGCTGAGACGCGTGGGCCACGGCGCGTATTGCGCGAGCACGCCCGCCAGGATCGGACCGGCGGCGACGCCGATGAAATTCGCGCTGGTCGCAATGGTCGAGGCGCGACGGCGGTCGCCGCCGATCAACTCGGCCAGCCACGCGGTTCCGGTCCCGCTCGCGACGCCGATGGAAAGGCCGCTGATCACGCGCGCCAGGAACAGCCAGGTGGGATTGGGCGCGAACAGATAGATGAGGGTGCTGACCGCGGCGACGGCGAGCGAGCCCAGCGCCACCTTGCGCCGCCCGATCTGGTCCGACAGGCCGCCCAGGAGCAGCAGGGCGGCGAGATTGCCGATCACATAGACCGAATAGAGCAGCGTCAGCACGATGATGGAAAAGCCGAACTCGCGCCGATAGACGCCGTAGAGCGGCGTGAGCAGGGTCGAGCCCATGAACATCACGCCGACCAGGGTCGCGGCGGCGTAGGCGCCGGCGCCGCCGCTCAGTTCGCGCTTTTGGGCCGCGTTGCGATCTCGGGTGAGCGTGTGCGACATCGGCTCCAACGGCCGCTCGAGCGAGGGGGTTCCTCACCTATGTAGCCCCCGCCGCGCTCGCAATGGTTTGGTAATTGCCGAACCGGCGAGAAAAGCTGACAGTCGCCGCATGAAAGCTCCTGCGATCCTTGCCGCGGCTGCGCTGTTTTGGACTACGGCCACGCCGCCGCCCGGCCTCGACCCGCCCGGCGACGACCAGCTGCATTTTCCGGCGCTGCAGACGACGATCCGCGAGCCGCGGGCCGATCAAGGCGCCTTGACCGCCTGCGCCACACTGGATGGCCAGCGTCGGTGCGACGAGGCTCTCGGCGACGCCTGGTGTCGCAAACAGGGCTTTGGCGGCGGCTTCGTCGAATGGACGACGCGGCGACCGGTCATCGACGCGGGGTGTGACGACGCGCGCGACTGCACGGCGGTCACGACCATCACCTGCAAGGGCGTACCGATCATGGGCGACTAGGTCGCCGCAGCGGCGAGGTCCCGCTTCACCGTGCGTGCGGCCAACAGGTAATGCAGCCCGGCCCACGCAAAGACCACGCCCGACACGATGATGATCGCCCACTTCACGCCGTGGAACGAGGCCGCGTGACACAGGTCTCCGGTTTGGGAGGCCGTCCAATGAAAGTCGACCGGGAGATGAGCGGCGGCTTTTCCGCCCGGGCAGATCGCCTTGAAACGAGGATCGTGTGCGTGCGCCACAAAGTACCGGCCGGCGATGGTGTCCGAAAGCCAACCCACCAGCGGCGGCCCGACGCCGAGACCGATCAGATTGATGGGCAGGAAGAGGAGCGCCGTCGCCGTCGCGCGCATGCGCGGTTCGACGAAGTTGTGCGTCAACGCGAAGGTCGGTCCGAGATAGAGGTATTGCAGGATCAGCGGTGCGATGATGAGCGACGCTAGGGTGGCGAGGTCGTCCTGCTGGAACGCCCAGACATAAAGCGGAGAACACGCCAGAAAGCCCAGCGCCGGGATTACCGCGTAGCCGGTGCGGCTCATCCGGCCGATCAGATCGGTGACGGCGCCGCCCAGGAACACGCCGACGGCGGCGGCCAGTCCGCCGACGATGCCATAGGCCGCGCCCGCCTGGGCGATGTCCAGATGGAACGGTCCGCGCAGCAGATAGGGCACCGCGAAGAAGGCCACCCCGTAGCCGGCGAGCGACCCCAGCGTAGCGCCCGCGGCGAGGTTCGGAAACGACTTCGCCGCGAACAACTTCTTCAGGACTGCGCCGAACGAAGGCGCGGGTCCATCGCTTGCGACGGTGTCATAGCCGCCGCGCGGCGGCTCCTTCAGCGTCAGCTTGATGATGATCGCCAGCAGAAGACCGGGCAGCCCGACGATGAAGAACGCGTCGCGCCATCCCCACAGCTGCGCGATCTTGCCGCCCAGCAAGGCGCCGAACAGCGATCCAAGCGGAATGCCCAGAGAATAAATCCCGAGCGCCGTCGACCGGTTGCGCGGCGAAAAATAGTCGCTGATCAACGACTGCGCGGGCGGCGAACAGCCCGCCTCCCCGATACCGACGCCGACGCGCGTCAGAAACAGCTGCAGGAAATTGGTCGCCAGGCCGCAACCCGCGGTGAACGCCGACCACAGGCCGATCGAGATGGCGATGATGGTGGTGCGGCTCCGGCGTTCGGCAATACGCGCGATCGGCACGCCGATCAGCGAGTACAGGATCGCAAACGCGATGCCCGACAGCGCGCCGAGTTCGAGGTCGGTGAGTTTGAGGTCGACCTTGATGGCCTGGCCCAGCGTACCGATGATCTGCCGGTCGATGAAGTTGGAGGTATAGACGCCGACCAGGATCAGGAGCGCATAGGCCTTGTAGCCGCCGCCCAGGCCCGATCCCTTGGGCGCCGCCGTCGCCGGTTCGCTCATGACCACCCCCTCCACCGCGATCGCGGTTCGCTCAAGCTAGCGTGCCGTTAACCCTTCGCGCCACAAAAAACCCCAAAAGCGTGCGGTCTGTGTGGCGCGCCCTGGAACGGCCGCGCTGTTTCGTCCGATGGACCGGATTGGCGTGACCCGGTACTATTCGGCCCTTCTTAGGGAAGTCCCCCTTGACCGTTGAATCCGCCGCGCCGTCATGGCGCAAGATCTTCGACGCTTACCGCAACCCCAGCCATCTCCGCAGCTCGATCGAGCTCGCGATCACGGCTGGGCCGCTGCTGGCCTTGTGGGGATTCGCCATCTGGGCGTGCGCCCACGGCTGGTGGTGGGCGGCGGCGCTGTCGCTGCCGGCGGCGGCGTTTCTCGTGCGGCTGTTCATGATCCAGCACGATTGCGGCCACAGCGCCTTCTTCCGCTGGAAGCCATTGAACGACTGGACGGGACGAATCATCGGCGTCCTGACCCTCACCCCTTACGACTACTGGCGGCGCACCCACGCCATTCATCACGGCACGTCGGGCAATCTCGACCGGCGGGGGTTGGGCAGCGTCGAGATGCTCACGGTCGACGAATATCGCGCCAAGGGATGGCTGGGCCGGACGGCCTATCGCCTCTACCGAAACCCCGCCGTACTGTTCGTGATCGGCCCCGCCTATATGTTCATCCTGCAGCATCGGTTGCCGATCGGCCTGATGCGCGACGCCAAATCCTGGTTCAGCGTGATGGCGACCAACGCCGGCGTCGCCGCCATCGTCGTCGCCCTTATCCTGCTGCCCGGTCCGGGACCGTTCTTTGCGGTGGTCATTCCGTCGCTAGCGATCGCCGCCTCGGTCGGCGTGTGGCTGTTCTATGTGCAGCACCAGTACGAAGGCGTGGCCTGGGCGCGCGACGGCGACTGGCATGCGCAGGATGCCGCCCTGGAGGGAAGTTCTCACTACGATCTCCCACCGGTGCTTCGCTGGCTGACGGCCAACGTCGGCGTTCATCACGTGCACCACGTATCGAGTCGCGTGCCGTTCTATCGACTTAGCCAGGTTCTGCGCGATCACCCCGAACTCAAGGCTGTCGGCCGCGTGACCCTGTGGCAGAGCATCAAGGGCGTGCGCCTTGCGCTCTGGGACGAAGCTTCGCGCCGTCTGGTGAGCTTCGCCGAGGCCAAGCGGTTGCGCGACAGGTCCATTTGAGAACCAACCGGGTAGGCCCGGCGTCCGCCTCGCGCCGGACTGTTACGCGCTGCGCGGCTTGCGGAGATAGGGCGCGACGTTGCTGCAGAGCCGCGCCCATTCGTCATCGGTCACCGGGAGCCTGCGGCGCATCAGGTCGTAGTACGGCGCGATACGGCCGATGGCCGGCCAATCACTGCCCATGACGAACCGGTCGAGGCCGATCTTACGCATCAACGCGACGAAGACCTTGAGCTGAGCGTCGGTGCTGCCGAGCGCCTGGGCGTCCGCGTCGGGCAACACAATTCCCGAAAGGTCGAGCACCAGGTTCTTCGTACCCGGCGCGCCTTGCGCAATCGCAGCACCGAAGGTTGCGAGCGAATCGATGGTCGCAGGATCGGCGCCGCCGTAGCCGCCGCCGTGAGCGATCTGCACCGGCAGGTCTCCCGCCTGGGAAACGACCTTGTCGATGAACACTTCGACCTCGGCCTTGGGGAAGGGTCCTCCGCCGCGCAGGTGAACGACCGGCGCAAGGCGCGCTTCGCGGGCCGCCGCAAACAGCGCCGCTACTTTAAGGACCTGCTCGGGGTTGCTCGCGTGAAAATCCGCGCTGCCCAGATGCAGCTTCAGTCCGTGGACGCCGGGATTTGACTTCCAGTACGCGAACTCTTCGTTGGCGTTCGGGGCGAACGGGTTGACGGCGAAACAGACGATCAGCCGGCCGTGCGACGCGCGTCCGGCCTCGACGGCGAATCGGTTCTCTTCGCGCATCTGGCGGCCGGCTGCGTCGGCGGCGGTCGCGTCTGAAAAGGTCGAACCGGGCATGAACAGGTAGGCGGAGGACAGAAGCACGGCGCGCTGGATCCCCGCCTCGTCGAGAAGGTGCAAGGCGTCGCTGAGCGTGGGCCTGGAGAAGATGTCTCTCGACAGATGGTCGAAGGCTGACGGGTCGGCCTTGTCGATTTGAGCGATCCGATCACTCAGGGTCGGACTGCCGAGATGAATATGGTGATCGACCAGAGGCGCGGCGGCGCGGCCGGCGCGGACGGGCAGGGCGAGGGCCGGGTGGGCCATGAGCGCGAGACCGCCTGCGGCGGCGCCCGCCAGGCAAGCGCGCCGGCTGAAACCCTCGCGCCGGTCCAGTCTGGCGATCTGTTTCATGTCCACCCCCGCGACGCCCCTCCACGAATGGGGCCCCTTCGAACAGAAGCCATTCCGCGGATTTTGTCATGCGGGAAACGCACCGATCTTGCGACCCTCGTGCGTTTCAGGAACAAGCGACCCGTCAAACCCCCAAATTCGAGAGCCTTTCCATGGAACTGATCATCGGCGACAAGAACAAGTCCTCCTGGTCGCTCCGGCCCTGGCTGGTGCTGAAGCGGTCCGGGCGGCCGTTCACCGAGACGGTGATCCGCCTCGACGTCGAATCCACCGCCGCCGAGATCCTGAAGCATTCGCCGACGGCCAAGGTGCCTGCCCTGCGGACGGACGAGGGCCACGTGGTGTGGGATTCGATGGCCATCTGCGTGCACATCGCGGAAAAGGAGCCGGGCAAATTCTGGCCTGCGGATCAGGCCGCCCGCGACTACGCCCGCTCGGCGTCGTGCGAAATGCACTCGGGTTTCCCCAGCCTGCGCGGCGAGTGCCCGATGAATCTTGCCCTGCGCACCACGCTAGACCTTTCGGAGGCGACGGCCAAGGACGTGCGCCGCCTCGTCGCGCTGTTCACCGAGGGTCGCCGCCGGTTCGGCGCTTCGGGCCCTTACCTCTGCGGAACCTGGTCCGTCGCCGACGCCTTCTTCACCCCCGTCGCCACCCGCTTCCGCAGCTACGGCATTGCGCTATCCGACCACGGCGACACCGGCGAAGCGGGGGCCTACTGCGCAACCCTGCTGAACGACCCGGATTTCCAGGACTGGGAACGCGCCGCGGTGGCGGAGGTCGGCCAAGCGGCGTGACCTTCGCCGTCCCGCGATAGCGGGAACCAAAGCGTGCGTCGCCGACGTGGCGGCCTTTTAACGCAGAGGACGCAGAGAAGCGCAAAGGACGCGGAGGGGTCGTACGCCCTCGCACGGCGGTTTCCAAATTTCTTACGACTCTCTGCGTCCTCTGCGCTTCTCTGCGTCCTCATCTTCAATTGTCGCCGACGCAAATGCGAGGCGCGGCCGTCAAAGCCCGTTGGCAATCCGAAAGATGCCGTCCCTCATCCGAGGTACGTTGAAATTCAGCAGATAGCCGAGGCGGTAACCGCCGATCTTCAAATAGCTCAACAGTTGCGAATGATGGAGGCGAGCGAGCCCTTCGACTGCCTTGACCTCAATGACAACGCGCTTCGCGATCAGTAGATCGAGTTTGTAACCCTTGCCTATCCTAATGCCGTCATAGACGAGCGGCATCGTCGGTTGGCTCGCGACCGTCAGTCCTGTCTTGCGAATTTCGTGAGCCAGGCAGTCCTCATAGGCCTTTTCCAGCAACCCTGGTCCAAGCGCCTTGTGCACCCGCAACGCACAGCCCAGCACGATCTTGCCAATCGCGTTCTCGTCCATTTCTACCAGTGCATTCGCTTCCATCACATCAACGCCAACGCCTTCAGGCTCGCCGTGCCGTCGCGGCCGACCACCAAATGGTCGTGCACCGTGATGTTCAGCGCCTTGGCGGCGTCCACGATCTGGCGGGTGATGTCGACATCGGCGCTGGAGGGTGTCGGATCGCCGGACGGGTGGTTATGCACCAGGATCAGCGCGCTCGATCCCAGTTCCAGCGCCCGGCGCACCACCTCGCGCGGATAGACCGGCGCATGGTCGACCGTGCCCTCGGCGAGGGTCTCGTCGGCGATCAGCTGGTTCTTGCGATCGAGGAACAGCACGTGGAACCGCTCGCGCGGCTCGTGCGCCAGCGTCGTGCGCACATAGGCCTGCAGCGCCGACCACGAGGAGATGACGCAGCGCTTCTGCAGTTGTTCGAGCCCGATGCGCCGCGCGGCCTCGTAGGTCAGTTTCAGATCGAGCGCGGATTCCGGCGTGAGCCTGAGCAGCCGTCCCGCCGCATCGGTGGTGCGCACCTGCATCAACGCCTCCACCGACGCCGACAGCGCGGCGCTGAACGAGCCGAACCGCTCGATCAGCTTCTTGGACAGCGGTTTCACATCCCGGCGCGGGATGCAGCGGAACAGGAACAGTTCGAGCAGCTCATAGTCGGGCAGGGCCTCGACCCCGCCCTTCAGCGCGCGGTCGCGCAACCGCCCCCGGTGCCCTGAATTGTCGGGCAGGGCCGCCGTCTCGATCTCGAACCTGACGGCCGCGTCGTCCACCCGGCGACCCTCGCGCGATGTTCCTGAAATGTTCTTATACCGGAACGACGCCGAGTCCAAGGGGTCTAGCGGATGGCTTCCAACAAAAGCTTCTGCGCGGGCTCCAGCCGACGGGCCAGGTCGTCCGGCACGCCGTCGCGGCGCAGGAGGGCGGCGATCGGGTGGTAGGCGACCATCACCTTGCCGCCCTCGGTCTCACGAACCAGGGCGCGGAGCGGCAGGTCCAGGGCGGCGTGCGGCGCGGCCTGCATGATCGGGGTGCCGCCGCGCGGGTGGCCGTAGAGGATGACGATGGTCGAGGGCATGGTCATGCCGATGTGACGCGCACCGGCGGCATGGTCGATGCGGGCGAGCACGCTCATGCCCGCCCCGTCGATCGCCTTCAGCAAACGCTGAACCGTCTCGTCGAAGGCATAGGCGCTCGGCTGTTCGACATAGTCGACGGTTTCGAGATCGGTCACGACTCGCGTCCCCCTGTCGCGATCCTCTTAGCCGGCCGCACGCGCGACGGCCAGGCGTTCTCAGTCGAAGGTCGGCCGGAACAAACCCTTCGGCGACGCGGTGAAAATCTCGACGCCGGTCTCGGTCACGCCGACGGAATGTTCGCACTGAGCGGATAGCGACTTGTCGCGGGTGACCGCAGTCCAGCCGTCGTTCAGCACCTTCACCTGGCTCTTGCCCAGGTTCACCATCGGCTCGACGGTGAAGAACATGCCGGCCTTCAACTCCTCGCCCGTTCCGCGGCGGCCGAAGTGCAGCACGTTTGGGCTGTCGTGGAACACGCGGCCCACGCCGTGGCCGCAGAAGTCGTGCACCACCGAACAGCGCTGCGCCTCGACGTACTTCTGGATCGCTTCGCCGATGTCGCCGAAATGGGCGCCCGGCTTCACTTCTTTGAGACCGAGCTCGAGCGCGTCGTAGGTCACTTCGATCAAACGCCGGGCGCGCGGCGAGATCTCGCCCACCGGATACATGCGGCTGGTGTCGCCGTGCCAGCCGTCGACGATGGCGGTGACGTCGATGTTGGCGATGTCGCCTTCGCGCAGCGCGCGCTCGCCGGGAATGCCGTGACAGACGACGTGATTGACCGAGATGCAGGTGGTCTTGGCGTAACCGCGATAGAACAGGCACGCGGGGAGCGCGCCGTTGTCCAGGATGAACTCGCGCGCCACGCGGTCGATCTCGTCGGTGACGACGCCCGGAACCACCATGGGCGTGATCACGTCGAGGCACTCGGCCGCCAGCCTGCCGGCGCGGCGCATGCCCTCGAAATCCTTCGGCGCATGCACCCGGATCTGTTCGGAACGGGCGAGGGTGTCGTGGACGGCGTCGACGGTCATTATGGTTGCGCTTCTTAGGTTACGCGTCAGGAACTTCGGCCCGCCAGGGGACCCGGCGGTCGAGGCGGATGGCCTCGGGGCTCAGATGGCATCCATAGCACAGAACTTCCACCCCTCGGGTTGCCGCTTCCCTAAGGGCGGATCCGTAGACCTTGTCGATGTCGTCGGCGGTGTCGAAGGCCTCGGCGTCCATCCGCTGGATCACGAACAGCATGACTGCCCGGTGGCCCTCGGCGACCATGCGCTCCAGGGCCTTCAGGTGCTTGACGCCCCGTTCGGTCCTGCAGTCGGGGAACTCCGCCAGGCCCGGCCGGCGCAGGAGATGGCAGTTCTTCAACTGAAAGGATAATGACAGGCGGGTTCCGAACGGCTAGGGATCGCGGCAATATGCCCGTCAAAGCCTTTTCCTACTTCCGATTTTCCTCCGCACCCCAGGCGGAGGGTGACTCGCTCCGGCGCCAGCTTTCGGCGGCCCTGGAATGGGCGGCTGAGCATCCCGAAGTCGAGCTAGACACGTCTCTTCGGGACTTGGGCGTTTCGGCCTACCGGGGCCAAAACCGAATCAACGGCGCCCTCTCGTCGTTCCTTAACCGGGTCGAGAAGGGGGATATCCCAAAGGGGTCCTATTTCCTCATTGAGGGCTTCGACCGACTGACCCGCGAGAACGAGTCCACTGCAATCCATACCCTCACCGGAATCACACTCGCCGGGGTCAAGGTCGTCACCCTCACGGATGGCGCCATTTACGATGAGACGTCGGATGCCATGGACCTCATGCGCGCCATCATCGTCATGAGCCGGGCTCACGAGGAAAACAAAGCGAAGTCTAAAAAACTTGCTGCTGCCTGGATGGATAAGAAGCGGCGGGCACGGGAAACTGGAGAAATTCTTTCGAAGCGCGGTCCAGCTTGGTTGGCGTTTAATGAACGGACAAAACGTTTCGACCTGATTCCAGAGCGCGCGGCGATTGTCCGGCGGATGTTTCAAGACGCGCTTGATGGACTTGGCACGACAGCCATAGCGTCGCGCTTCAACGAAGAGGGGATCGAGCCATTCGGTCGTGCGGATGGTTGGCACGCGAATTATGTTCTTACGATCCTTAGAGGCACCGCTTGCATCGGTTTCTATCAGCCGAAGAACTTTGTAAAGGGCGCCGCCCGCACGGCGCGCCGCACGCCGGATGGCGATCCGATTCCAAACTATTTCACTCCAGTGGTTTCCGATGAAATATTTTATCGCGTCCAATCAATCATCGATGATCGAAACAGGCGGGGGAAGGGGAGAGGTCGTCGAGGTAAGACCTTTCCAAACCTACTCATTGGGCTGTCTCGTTGCGAAAAATGTGGGGGACGACTCGGCATTCACAACAGCGGTCGCAGTTTCGGTAACAAGCTAACCCTGTCATGCAACGATGCTGCGCGCAAACACAGGTGCACCAATCGCCGCAAGTATGACTGCCGCGAATTGGAGAGTGGCCTGATCGACTTTCTCGCCAGTGCTCGTCTTAAAGAAAATGAGATTGCGCAAGGTCAACCCGAACTCCAGTTCAATCTTGATCTGATCGCGGACAAGAAGCGAAAGATAGAATTCCTCCTCGATCAAATCGAAGTCGGTGCTCACGTGGGAGATCGTCTCCGGCAGCGGCAGGCCGAGCTTGTGAGTCTTGAACGGGAAACAGAAAAAATAAAACACATCGTG
>DASZMV010000062.1:0-43071 GCA_035551675.1 Caulobacteraceae bacterium
AAGATGATCGCCTATGGACTCGTCGAGGGCGGCGACGCGAAGAGTCAGGGCATCGGGGCGATGACCGACGCCCGATGGACGTCCTTCTTCGACACGACGACGCAGCAGGGGCTGTTCCCCCGCACGCTGGACTACAAGAGCGCCTACACGCTCGACTTCCTGCCGCGCCTGAAGGCCTGACGCGAGGCCCGCGCGATGAGCGACATCCTCGCCGCGCTGACCGACGCCGAGGTGGACTATCCGAGCCGTGGCCGCGCGCTTGGACCGTTTTCACTGTCGCTGAAGCCTGGCGAGATCGTGGCCCTCACCGGTCCGTCCGGCTGCGGCAAGTCTACGGCGCTGCGGCTGTTTGCGGGCCTGGAGCAGCCGACGCGCGGCGTTGCGATCCGCCATCTCGCCCGCGGCGAGACCTCGCTCGTGTTCCAGGCGCCGACTTTGATTCCCTGGGTGAGCGCATTGGATAACGTCGCCCTGCCGCTCGAACTCGCCAAGGTCGCCGCCGACGAACGGCGCGCGCGGGCGCTGGCGGCGCTCGCCCGCGTGGGGTTGGCCGATGCAAAGGACGCGCGGCCCGACCAATTGTCCGGCGGCATGGCCATGCGTGTGTCGCTGGCCCGCGCCATCGTCACCGAGCCGAAACTGCTGCTGCTCGACGAGCCGTTCGCGGCGTTGGATTCGGTCACTCGGCGCAATCTGATCGAAGATGTGCACCGGCTGTGGTCGCAGTCCAAGTCCGCCATCCTGTTCGTCACCCACGACGTCGAGGAAGCGGCCTATCTCGCCGAGCGGGTGGTGGTGATGACGCCGGGACCCGGCCGCACCGCCGCCGAAATCGCCACGCAGGGCCAGGTCCCGCGTCCCGAGGGTTTTCGCGCCACCGCCGACTTTCGTCACACCGCGGAAACCATCGCCCAAGTCCTCGGCGACGCCATGGGACGCGCGGCATGAAGCGCCTCGTCGACATTCTGGCGCCCCTGATCCTCGTCGTCGCCGTGATCGCGATCTGGCAGGCGGCGTGCACGGTCTTGGATGTCCCGTCCTATTTCCTGCCCAAGCCGACCGAGGTGGTCGCCGCCCTGATCGTGCGCTGGCCTCTGCTGCTGCAAGCCGCGTGGAACACCTTTGTCATGGCGATCCTGGCCCTGGTGTTCGCGAGCGCTGTGGCCACCGCCCTGGCGCTCGGCTCGACGCTCAGCGGCCTCTTCGAACGCGCGGTGCGGCCGGTCGCGAGCATCCTGCAGGTAACGCCGGTCATGGCGCTGGCGCCGCTCATCCAGGTCTGGTCGGGCCTCGACCATGCGTTGCGGGCGGTCGTGGCTCTGGCGGCCGTGATCGCCTTCTTTCCGATCTTCTCCGGCGTGTTCACCGGTCTGAAGTCGGCGGACCCGGATCTCGAGCGCCTGTTCGATCTTTACGACGCGAGCCCGACGCAACGGCTGTTCAAGCTGCGCCTGCCCTCGGCCATCCCCTTCATCATCGAAGGCCACCGCGTGGGACTGGGTCTCTCCATCGTCGGCGCCGTCGTGGCGGAATTCGTGGCGGGGTCGGGACAGACCCAAGGCCTCGCCTGGCGCATCGTGGAGGCTCAGCACCGCCTGCAGATCGCCGACATGATCGCGGCGCTGGTCGCGCTGGTCGCGCTCGCGCTCGCCCTTAACGTTTTGCTGAGCATGTTTGAACGTTACGCCTTGCGACGCTGGGGCAAGCGCCCCGCGTTAGGCGTCGGTTAAGCCGTATTTCTTACTATCCGAACTCGGGTTTTCGGGGACGGCCGGCCATGCGCGCCCTTTTCGTCATCTTTTCCGCGCTCCTGTGGGTGTTCACCAACGCCGGCGCCGCCGACGCGCAAGCGCAGGTCAAATACCTCGACTGGCCCGGCAAACCGCGCCCGAACGCCGCGATCCCGATGCCCGCGACGCAACCCGCGCCGGTCGAGGCCCCGCAGACCGTCGCGCCCTCGCCTTCGGTAGGGCCCGCGCCGGTGATGGCCGCGGCGACACCGCCCGCACAGACCTTCGCCCCGACATCCATCTACGACGCACCGCCGCCTGTTGCGGCCGCCGACGCGGCGCAGCCCGCCGCCGCGGTCGCCCCCGTTGCAAGCGCATCGGTCGCGAGCGCATCGACCGATCGGCCGCGTCTCTATTCGCTTCACCGCGACTATGGCGAACAGCCCGATCGCGCCGTTATTCCCGCGCCGGTCTATCTCGATCACCTGCCGGTCGATCTCTCCGACAAGTCGGATAAGACTAGCAAACAGGCCAAGGACGACGCCGACAAGCCCGACGCCGCCGACAGTGACGACAACAGCGGCGGAGCCGCCTGAACCGCATGAGCGATACCCGTCTCCATGACCTGATCACCCTCGCCAGGGAGCCGTCGAGCGCCAAGCGTCGCGAGCTGTTGCGCGAACTGACCGATCTCTATTTCGGCCAGCCGTCGGGCAACCCCGCCGAGATGGCCCTGTTCGACGCCGTGCTGACCCAGCTTTCCAGTGAGATGGAAGAGGTGGTGCGCGCGGAACTGTCCTTGCGCTTCGCCGATGCGTCGGTCGGACCGCGGCGGCTGATCTTCACCCTCGCCAACGACAGCGCCGAGGTCGCCGGCCCGGTGCTGAAACGCTCGAGCATGCTGAGCGAAAACGACCTCCTGCACGTGGTCAAGACCAAGGGTCAGGGTCACCTGCGCGCGGTATCCGAACGCACCGACGTGCCCGAGGCGGTCTCCGACGTGATCGTCGATCGCGGCGACGACGATACCTTGAACGTCCTCTTGCGCAACGACGGCGCCAAGCTGTCGCGCGCGGCCTCCGAAGCCGCGGTCGGGCGCGCCCAGGCCAACCCGGCGCTGCACGACGCGGTGATCGGTCGCGCCACCCTGCCGCCGGACCTGCTGAACGAAATGTATTTCGTCGTCGAGCTTCGCCTGCGTCAACGGATTCTGGAAGAGAACGCCCGGCTCGACCCGACGCTCTTGGAAAAGGCGCTGGCCACCGGCCGCAGCCGCGTCGCCACCCGGGACGGCGCACTGCCGGAGGACTACGAGCAGGCGGAAGCCTATATCTCGGAGCTGCGCGCCGCGGGCGAACTCACGCCCAAGGTGCTGGCGCGCTTCCTGCGTTCGGGCGGCATGACCCATGTGCTGGTCGCGCTCGCCCAGCTCGCCGACATCGACTTCTTCACCGCCAAGCGCATTGTCGAGTCGAAGCAGCTCGACGGCCTGGCCATCGTCTGCAAGGCGGCGGATCTCGATAAGGCGCTGTTCCTGACCTACGCGCTGGTGCTGCTCGGCCACAGCTCAGACGCGCTCGGCCGCGCGGGCGAGTACGGACGGCTGTACAGCGACCTGCCGCGCGACACCGCCATGCGCACCCTGCGCTTCTGGCGCATGCGCCGCCAGTCGAGCGACATCGCGGCCTGATACGCCAGGAAGTGGCGCGCGCCGGCGGGTGTTTGCTCAGACGGCGCGGACGCGCTCGAGGCCGGCCGTGGCGCTTTCCGCCAGCGTCTTCAGCCCGTGTTCGCAGAACACCTCGCGGGCTTCCTCCAGCGCATAGACCGCCGCGTCGCGGTTGGAGAAGCCGCCCAGCAGATCGGCGCGGGCTTCGTAGATGCGCGCGAGGTTGATCTGCAGCACCGCCCAGCCGACTGGATCGTTGTTAGGATCGATCTTGGCGGCCTCGCCCTTGAACACGGTCTCGGCCACTGACAGCGCGTTGAGGTCGCCGGTGCGCTCGGCCCGGCGCGCCAGGCAGGCCGCGCGATTGGACGCGGTCATGGCGCGCAGCATCAGGGAGGTTCCATCGACGACCTCCAGCGCGTCCTCGAACGCCCGCTCGGCCTCGAGATAGATCGCGCGGTTCTCGGTCGCATCGCCCAGCGACTGCAGGGCCACCGCCAGGGCGTGCTGCAACCTCGCCCAATCCAGCGGGCTGTGTTCGCGGGTGAACCGCTCGAGCGCTTTGCTGAGGATCGCAGCGCCCCTGGCCATGGTCTCGGGATGACCCTGGGTTTCGCCGAGCGCAGTTTCCACCGCCCCCAGCACTTCGGCGCCGCGCACCCAGAGCAAGGGCTCGTAGTCGGCGTCGATCTGGTCGAGCAGCGCGGCGAGGTTCATTTCAACGCGCCGCAAGAGCTTCACATCGTGCAGGCGCGCGCCGAATCCGGCCAACAGGTCGGCGCGTTCGATGCGCGCGAGGTTGGCTTCGTAGCGCGTGGCGCTGCAGCGGTGCGCAGCCGCCAGGGTGTCGAGCTTGTGCACCACACAGTCGAACAGGGCCGCGGCCTCCAGCGCCTTGGCGTAGTCGCCACAGGCCAACGCGTCGCGCGACACCAACCGCGCGTGGGCATGCTCGATCTTGGCGCCGCCAAGGTCATCCGCTTCAGTCGCCGCGGCGATCTTGAGCGAATTGCGCGTGGCGCCGGTCAGAACTTCGTCACCGTAGAGGTCGGCGCCCAACAAGGAGGTCAGCGCCTGTTCCAGGGTTGCGCGCGCCTGCTCGGCCGGGCTGGCGGCGCAACGGCCGGCGGACACGGCGGCGGCGGCGGCGCGACGCAGCGCCAGCACATCGCCGGTGCGGCGCGCATGCTCACGCCAGACGGCGGCGGACCGGAGCCAAAGGGGGAAGGGATGCTTGGCGGAGACGCGGCCGGCGTCGATGTCGCCGGCGCGACCGCGCGCGGCGAGCGCCTGGACGTCGAGCAACTCCAAAAGGCAGGGGTCGGCTTCCCCCAGGGCGTCATTGGCGCCCAACGCCTTCTTCAACTCGCGTCCAAACTCGAACATCGCTCCGGCCTTACCGTCCCGCCGCGGGACGTCCGCAGGGCTTCGGTGTGGGACAGAGCAAACGTGACGCCGCGCGGCCGGTTGCACGCGACGGGCGTATATTCGCTCAAGATTTCGCGTGTCGACCTTAGCCGCGCTCGCGGGTCTTCAGGAAAGTGACGTTGGGATAGCGCTCGGCGACATAGCCCGTTTCCCAGGCCGACTTGGCCAGGAACACCGACTGACCGTCGATATCCTGCGCGATTGCGGTCTTGTGTTTGTCGATGAAACTCTCGACCTCGGCCCGTTCGCCGCTCAGCCAGCGCGCTTCGGCGTAGGGACTCGGTTCGAAGATCACCTCGAGCTGGTACTCGTTGGCCAGGCGGTCGGCCATGACTTCGAACTGCAGCTGGCCCACCGCGCCCACGATGAAGTCGGCGCCATGGGTGGGACGAAACAACTGTGTCACGCCCTCTTCCGCGAGACCTTCGAGCGCCTTTTTCAGGTGCTTGGCCTTCAGCGGATCCTTCACGCGCACGCGCTGGAGAATTTCGGGTGCGAAGTTGGGCAAGCCCGCGAAACGCAGCACGCCGGTTTCCGACAAGCTGTCGCCGACGCGCAGCACGCCGTGGTTGGGAATGCCGATGACGTCGCCGGCGAACGCCTCTTCGGCAAGCTCGCGATCCGACGCGAAAAACATGATGGGCGAGTTCACCGACAGCTGGCGCCCGGTATTCTGCACCTTCAGCTTCATGCCGCGGTTGAAGCGCCCCGAACAGAGCCGCAGCATGGCGATGCGGTCGCGGTGGTTAGGGTCCATATTGGCCTGGACCTTGAACACGAAGCCGGTGACTTCGCTATCGCCCGGTGCAATCTCGCTGTCGGCCCCCGCGCGGGTGACCGGCGTCGGCTCCGGCGGCGGCGCGAAGCGGCCGATGGCGGACAGCAGCTCATCCACGCCGAAATGGCGCAGCGCGGTTCCGAAGAACACCGGCGTCATGTGGCCCTCGAGGAAGGACTGCAGCTCGAACGGCTTCGACGCGCCGGAGACGAGTTCGGCGTTGTCGGCCATCTCCATGCGCTCGGCGTCGTCGAGATAGTCGCCGATATTCGTCGCATCGAGCGCGAGGGCCGCGGGGCGACCCTGGTCCTCGTCGGCGGCGGACTTCCTGGTGAAGGGAAGGAAGCGTTGGGCGGCGAGATCCATGACCCCGCGAAAGCGATTGCCGGAGCCCTGCGGCCAGTACAGGGGCGCGGGATCCAGCGCGAGTTTGGCCGCGATCTCATCCAGCAGCGCGTAGGGATCGAGCGCCTCGCGATCCATCTTGTTGATGAAGGTCAGGATCGGGATGTCGCGCAGGCGGCACACCTCGAACAGCTTCAGCGTCTGCGGCTCGATGCCCTTGGCGGCGTCCAGCACCATCACCGCGGCGTCGGCGGCGGTCAGCGTGCGGTAGGTGTCCTCGGAAAAGTCCTCGTGACCCGGCGTGTCGAGCAGGTTGAACAGCTTGTCGTCGTGCTCGAAGGTCATCACCGAGGCGGAGACCGAGATGCCCCGCTCGCGCTCGATCTTCATCCAGTCCGACCGGGTGCGCCGGTTCTCGCCCCGCGCCCGCACCGCGCCCGCGGCGTGGATCGCGCCCCCGGCCAGGAGCAGGTGCTCGGTCAGGGTCGTCTTGCCGGCGTCAGGGTGCGAGATGATGGCGAAGGTGCGCCGGCGCGCGGCTTCGGCGGCGAGGGTTGGTTTGGACATGGGGGGCGGGTAGCGCGACCGGGACAGCCGCGCAATCGGCGGCGGGCTAGGGGCGGCTTACCAGTGGAAGATGGCCTTGAGCAGGGCCCATTCGAGGGCGAGGCTGATGGCGATGCCGGCGGCGCCGAGCACGACAACGACAGTGGTGCTGACCCAGCGGCCGTACATCCCGATCTCCTGAACTACGGGTGCGGAAATCGCACCCGCCAGGGTCGGCGTCAACCGGTTTGCTTAAGCCTTCTGGGAACTGGGCTTCCGGGGCTCAGGCCGCCAGGCGACGCCAGACCTCGCGGTCGGCGGCCAGGGCGTCGAGCGCGCCCCGCTGGCTCTGGGTGTGCAGCTGGGCCATGACCTCGATGGCCAGGTTGCAGAAGCGCGCGGTGACCTGGTCGGCGGCGCAGCCCCGGGCGGGGGCTACGAACAGGGCGGCGTTGATATCGGGCTGCTTCATGGACAGGAGCGCAGCCAGACGGCGCGCACGCTCGGGGGCGACCCGGTGCAGCAGGGGCTCCTCGGCATAGAGCTCCTTGCCGAGCTGGATCACGTACCCCAGGCTCACGGCTGAAAAGCGCTGAGCGTCCAGCGGCGGGACGAGCTCGCGGGCGTCGACGTCGAACACCGTGTCGTTGATCAGGAAAAGCACCGCACACCCATCACGAACGCCGGTCTTGGAGCGACCGGACTGTGGCTTCACCCTAACCCGGGGTCGCTTGCAGTCAGGTTGAGAAAGGCGGTTAACCGAAGCCTACCGTTTGCGGCGCGGCGGCTCGCCTAGCGTTCCTCGACCGCCTCGGTGAGGAAGTGCCTTCCTTCCGCGTCTTCGATCTCGATCAGCCAGAGGTCCGGGTCAATGCGCACCTGGCGTTGGACATAGGCGTCGAGGTCGGCCTCGGTCTGCGACGGGACGGGCTGCATCCACACCCGCTCCCCCTCCCCGCGCAGCGCTTCGGCGTATAGCCGCGCCTCGCCGGAGCGGCGGTTCAGCGTCTTGACCAGCACCGTGCCCGCCCGCGTGTCGCCCTTGCGCGCGACGGTGGCGAAGGCGCCGGCGAGTTCCGCGCGCCGGATCAGGGCGCCGGCCCAAAGGTCGGTGGAGAGCAACACCTGCTTAACCCTGACTGGAAACCAGACCTCAAGGGCGAGGCCTTAGGCTCACCCTCATTGCGTGAACATAGACGAAAGCCGGTCCATGGGCATCGCCCGTCGCCTGACATCCAAGACAGTCTGGATTTTCGCCCTCGCCGCGGCGCTTACGCCCGTGGCCGCCAGCGCCGCCTCGGCCATCGACCTCTACTACGACCGCGAACTGATGACCGCGGCGGACAATCGCTGCCGCCTGTTCGCGCCCCAGATCGGTGCGGCGCTCGAAGCCTCGGCCAACCAGGCGCGCGGAGCCGCGCTTCGCGCGGGCGTGGATGGCGCGACCGTCAACGGCGTGACCACGCGGGCCAACCAAAAGGCGGTCAGCGTCGATTGCGCCTCACCTGACCTGAAGCTCGCCGCGCAACGCGTGCGCACCGCCTTCGAAGGCTGGAGCCGCACCGCGCACATGGATTTCCCCGGCGAAACGGCGCCGTGGCGCGCGGACCGCATGAGCTACCGCTCGATTACCTGGCGTCTGGTGCAGACGGCCTACGACGGATCCGATCCTGTGCTGTTCGGCCTGGCGGGCGAGAACAACGCCACCGGCCTGATCGCGGTCGCCGCCTTCCCGAACGGCGAGCGGCCCTACGCCGCGCGTCTGGTCTACCGCGACGGAAACAAAACGCACTCGGCCTGGGTCGGCGCGCCGAAGAGCCGGCCGCTGCCGCCGCGCTGGGCGTCGTCGGTGGTGATGGCCGAAGATGTCGAGGATGCGAGCGCGGTCTTGACGCCGCGCGGCCGCGATCACGCCATCGCGTTCCGCTTCCCGGCGGCGACGCTCGACGCCTTGTCGGCGCTCGACCCGCGCGAACGTTTCGCGGTGGAGTTTCTGTTCGCGGGCGATCACGTGCGCACTGCCGCGTTCGAAGTCGGGGATCTTGCCGCCGGGCGGGCGTTCTTGAAACTGGGCCCGCTTTAGCGGATCAGCGGGATGATCTCCGCGCCGCGGCGTTGACCGCGTTCTTCGGCGATGACCACCGGCAGGCGCACGGTTACCGCGGTGCCTTCGCCCAGCATGCTCTCGATGGTCATCTCGCCGCCGTGCAGACGTGAGAACGCACGCACCAGCGATAGGCCCAGGCCCGAGCCCTGCGCCTTGGAAAGCGCGTCGCCCGCCTGTTCGAACGGACGGCCGAGGCGCTTCAGATCCTCCGGCGCGACGCCCACGCCGGTGTCGGCGACGCAGAGTTCCAGCACATTGTCGTCTTCGTTCACCACCACGGTGATCGAGCCGCCGGCGGGCGTGAACTTCATGGCGTTGGACAACAGGTTCAACACGATCTGCTTGAGCGCGCGCTGGTCCGCTTCGACATTCACCGGCGCCTGCGGCAGCACGCCGGTCAGGGTGATCTCCGCGTCCTCGGCCTGCCCGCGCACGAGACGCAGCGCCGCCGACACCGGTTCGCGCGCGTCGAAATATTCCTTGTGCAGTTCGTAGCGCGCCGCCTCGATCTTGGACATGTCGAGCACGTCGTTGATCAGGTCGAGCAGATGGCCGCCGGACTCGTGGATCAGTTCGGCGTATTCTGCGTAACGCTCCGGCAGCGGGCCGAACAGGCGCTGGCGCATCACGTCGGAGAAGCCGATCACCGCGTTCAGCGGCGTGCGCAGCTCGTGGCTCATGTTGGCGAGGAACCGCGACTTGCCGGCGTTCAGATTCTCGGCCTCGGAGCGCGCAGCTTCGATCGCCGCTTCGCGCGCATGCTGGATCGAGGCGTCGCGCAGCGCGCCGATCAGCAGCCCGTCGGGAAGCCTGCGGATGGCGATGGCGGAGAAGCGGTCGAGCGACGCCCACGGTGTAAAACCGAACTCCGCCGAACCGTGTGTCGCCGCACGCAGCAGCGCGTTTTGCAGACCCGCGCGATCGGGGTGATAGGCCGACGCGATCAGGCCCTGGGTGAACAGTTGATCGAGCGAAAAGCCCGGCGGCGGCGCGCCGTAGGCGCCGCTCAAACGCCCCGATGCGTCAAGGGTCAGGATCAGGTGCGGCTGTTGGCTGAGCACATATTCGAGACGCGACAGCGCGACCTCGGCGCTGGCGGCGCGTTCGCTGCGGCCGCGGAGCGCGCGCGCGACACTGGCGACGATCCAGACGGCCACCGATCCGACCGACAGAGCGCCGAGCCAGACCGCGACGCCAGGATCCGGCAGCGCCACGCCCGAGGCGAGCGACGCCCACAGCGCCAGGGCGAAGGCGACCAGCGACAGGGCCGCGCCTCCGGCCGCAAGCTTGCGGCTGTCGAAGGCAAGCGCCGCGGCCAAGGGCGCCGCGCACCAGGCGGCGAGCGGTCCAGCCAGCCCTCCGGTCATGCCCGCGGCGAAGGCGGCGCATGCGGCCCAGACGCCGATCAGCAGTGTGCGCATCCGCTCGCTGTCGCGAAGCCGCAGCACCTGGGCCAGGATGCCTGGGACGGCGCCGGCGACGAGGGCCGCGACCGTGGCGGTCGACAGCTGCGGTTCGAGCCAGATGAAAAGGCCGAGCGCCGCCAGCACGCCCACGCTCCAAAGGCCGCTCTGCAGCAGCGCCGCGTCGCGCGCCGGATCTTCAGACATGCCAGAGCCCCCCGGCCCAGGAGAGGGCTCAGGCGCGGGCTTGGGCCCGGTCTCAATGGTTTGTGCGGCGTTCACCAAAGAATCGCCCGACTCAAGGGTTTGCAAGGGGATCGTACCTGCACCAGGGGCCAAGTGCGAGCGGTCGCACGCTTCGCGCGAGGGGTAAGACGAATAAGCTGGGGAAACGGTCCGGTAATCGCGTTCTGCCATGCTGTCCCGGTATTAATGGCAAGGCTTAAGGCCCAGCATGTCCCAGGCCCTCCCCAAAGGCCGCCAGGCTTCCGCACCGGAGGCGCCGGCTTCCGAGGCTCACGCAACCCGCCCGCGCGCGGTCGCGACGTCGGGCGCTTCCCAGGCGCCGGTCGATGCGGCCCCGCGCTCGTTCCTTCGCATGGTGAGCCATGAGCTGCGTACGCCGCTGAACGCTATCATCGGGTTTTCCGAAATCATTTCGTCGGAAATGTGCGGCCCGATCCCGGCCCAGTACCGCGAGTACGGCGAGATCATTCGCGTCAGCGGCCACCGCCTGCTGAAACTGGTCAATCAGGTGCTCGAGATCGTCAAGCTGGAGAGCGGTCAGGTCGAGCTCGACCCGCGCGCCGAACCCATCGACGCCCTGTTCGCCGAAGCCGCCCACGCCTGTTCCGAAGAGTTGGAGCATCGCCGGGTGAAGATCGACATCGAGACGCCGATCCCCGCGCCGTCCGCCCTGGCCGACGCCCGCGCCGCGCGCACGGCGCTGGTGTGCCTGATCCAGAACGCCGCCCAGTATGCGCCGGAAGGCTCGACCGTGCGTCTGGTCGGCCGCGCCCAGGGACCGCTGGTGCAGCTCAGCGTCATCGACGCCGGCGAAGGCCTCGACCCCGCCGAGACGCCGCGCCTGATGCGCGCGTTCGAGCAGGGCGAGAACGCCCTGGTGCGGCGCGTCGAAGGCGCCGGCCTCGGCTGGCCCCTGGTCGACCTGATCTGCAAGACCCTCGGCGGGACCTTCGAGATCGACACCGCGCCGGGCCGTGGCCTCTGCGCGACGATCAGCCTGCGCCGCGCCGGGTAATTTGCCGGAAAGTCGCTAAACCCCTATGTGGCGCCCATGGCCGAGACCATGGACGCCGCGCTGGAAGACTTGGCCGACATCTTCGAGGTGCTGGGCGACTGGGAGCAGCGCTACCGGTTTCTGATCGACATGGGCCGCGAGTTGGAGCCCCTCCCCGCCGCCGACCACATCGACGCCAACAAGGTCCGCGGCTGCGCGAGCCAGGTGTGGATCACGACCGAACGCGAGCCGGACGGTACGCTGCGCTTCCGCGCCGATTCCGACGCGCACATCGTCAAGGGCCTGATCGCGGTGCTGCTGAAGCTTTACTCGGGCCGCACGCCGCGAGAGATCACCGCGTTCGACGCGCACGCGGCAATGCAGAAACTGGGCCTCCCCGAAGCCCTCTCCAGCCAACGCGCCAATGGCTTGAACGCGATGATCGAACGCATCCGCGGCGAGGCGCGCGCAGCGGCGTAATCAAGTGTATCCACGGACTACCCGGAATGCACGGATCTCATACGTCGGAGCCTGCCTCGGCGCGCAGCGCCAATTAAACGCAGACGACGCAGAGGAAGATCGAGCGCGCAGTTGGCTTCATCACTGTCGGCTCTGCGCTTCTCTGCGGTCTCTTCTTCCAAATGGCGCCTACGGCGCGGCTCGCGCTTTCGTTCAATCCGAAATCTCTTTGTTAAGCGGCTAGGCCGCTCTGACGCCGCTCGGCGGGTCGTCCCTCACGCCGACGACCGCGTCGTAGCCGAGGATCATGTCCACCGTGGCGCCGTCGGCGGCGAGCGGGAGGCGCAGCCACACGATCGACAGGCGGCCGGTGCCGCGCCAGGCCAGCGAATGCACGCCCATCGCCGGCTTGCGCGTCTCGACCACGCGCTTCAGACGATCGCGCCATTCGACCGCTTCGGCCGGCGGGTAGATGTCTTCCATGCGCAGGCCGGTGATCTCGCGGCCATAGACGCTGTAGAGGCCGGTGCCGGCCAGACGGGTGCGGAAGTCGAGCATCGGCTCGCGGCGCACGTCGACCAGGCTGACGGTGGGCAGGTGACGCTTGAAGTCCGCGGGGTCGATGTCGCGGCGCCCCGGCAGGCGATCGGCCTGCTTCAGCCGCGCCCAGTAGCCGTAGAGTTCCTCGTGCGCCCGAAGCGCCGAGGCGGGCGCGCCCGTCTGCGCGATCATCGCGTTCCCCGAGGTTCCGCGTCACAGTTTGGGGAGCGTTGCTCTCAGTCGCAAGCGCAAAGCTGTCGCAGTAAGTAAATCGCCCCGCGGTCCGGTTGGGACCACGGGGCGCCGCCATTTTTCGTCAGAAAGAGGCCAGGCGAAACTTGAAACCCGTCAGCCGGCCGGGCTAGCCGCCGCGGCCCTTGCGCGCGGGCTTACGGCCGCCTTGGCCCAGACCCATCTGCTTGGCCAGGTCCGAGCGGGCCTTGGCGTAGTTCGGCGCGACCATCGGATAGTCCTTGGGCAGGCCCCACTTGGAGCGATACTCGTCGGGGCTCATGTCGTACTTGGTGCGCAGGTGGCGCTTCAACGACTTGAATTTCCGCCCGTCTTCCAGACACACGAGATAGTCGGGGGTGATCGAGCGCTTAAGCGGGACCGCAGGCTCTTTCGGCGCGGGCGCGACCTCGGCCGTACCCGAGGTGACCGCCGACAAGGCGCGGTGGACGCTCTGGATCAGGTTGGGCAGATCGCTGGAGGAAACCGAATTGTTGCCGACGTAGGCGGACACGATGTCCGCCGTCATCTCAATGATTTCAACCTTGTCGTCCATAATGCTTGGGTTCCCGAAGCCTGGGTTGCTATTCCGACTCGATTCGAGTCTTGAGTGTTGGGTTAGGCTGAATATAGAGCTTCCCCGGGTTACACAACATCCCAGGCTAGGTTTATTTGAATAGAGAAGCCGCTCAAAGCAGGCTGGGCAATTCGTGTAACGCGGGAAGGTTGCTCAACGGCCGAAATCTTCAGCCAAGGCAAGCATCGCCGCCCATTGGGGCACGGAATATTCGTCGAGCGAGTCTTCGTCGCCGTCGCGAATAGCCTTCATGAGTGTCGGCGTAAGCGCCGAGGACAGGGCCCAGTTCCAATACCGCAGCACCGTCTGGGCGCGATCGGTGGCGATCATGTCGTAGGTGATCAACACCCGCTCGAGCGCTTCGGACACCGCGCCGTCGCTCTCGGTCTCGGGCCGCTTCATCGAGCGCCACAGCGACTTCAGCGCAGATTTGCCGAGGCCCGTCGACTTGCACAGCACCGCGATCGGCTCGCCGCCCCGGTCGGAGAGAATCTTGGCCAGGGTCGCGGGTTTGATCCCCGCGAGGTAACCGATCTCTTCGGCGATCTTGCGGGTGAGGCCGCCTTCCGCCGCGGCCACCGCTTCCTCGAGGCTGCCGTAGGGCGACTTTTCGATGGCGCCGCGATTGCGCTGGCGCCGCTCGATGAACTGCAGCGCCTTGCGCGCGAGCGGATCGGCCCAGTTCTCCTGGGCGCCCAGCGCGAAGACGTCTTCGACGGCGTCCTGCAAGACTTCGCGCGACACCGCGAAACGCTGCAGGATCGTGCGGCGCGCGTCCGCGTCGCACCACCAGAACATGATGTAGGCGCCCGACGGGCGAAGCTCGATCCGCTTCAGCAAGGCCGGGATCAGGGACGGTTCGTGACGGCAGGCGCCGACGATCGCCTCCATCGCCGGCTGCGACAGGCGCGCGGTCGTATTGTTCAGAAGCGTCTGCAAAACCTCGGTTTCGAGCGGCTCGGCGAGAGCCTCGGCCACCACTTCCGGGATCTGTTTGCGATGTGCGATGGCGCGGCGGTGTTCGGGGGAGGCGTCGCGCGCGCAGGCGACCAGGTCCGCGTCAGTCAGCGAGCCGCAATCGTCGATCAGCAGCCGCGCGATGTCGATGTTGTCGCGCAACAGAAGGCGCACGAGACAGTTCGGGATTTCCGCCAACGGCGCGAGCCGCAGCGCCACCCTCATGCGCTCGTCGGCCTCGGCCTCGCGCAGCATCTCGACCAGGAGGTCGGCGGTCATCGAGCGTTCGAAGGCGTTGACGCGGCTCGCGGGCAGCGAGACGACGTCCGCCAGACGCTTCAACAGCGCCTTGCGCGCACGCGATGGGGGCGCGGCGACGTCCGTCGCGGTAAGGTCGCTTCTGGCCGAGGTCTCGGTCATTGAGTCAGTTAAACCTAACCCGGTTAACTTCGCGTGTGCGGCCAAGCTGTTAGGGCCCGCCTACAGGCCCTCGAACAGCGCCGTGGACAGGTAACGCTCCGCAAAACTGGGCACGATGGTTACGATCATCTTACCGGCATAGGCGTCGCGCGCCGCCACGCGGAAGGCGACCGCGAGCGCCGCGCCCGACGAGATGCCGACCGGGATGCCCTCGGTGTCGGCCGCCTTGCGCGCCATGGCGAAAGCTTCCTCGTTATCGACCGTCTCGACCCGGTCGATCACGCTGCGGTCCAGGATCGAGGGCACGAAGCCCCCGCCGATGCCCTGGATCTTGTGCGGACCGGGCGTGCCGCCGGACAGGATGGCCGAGGCCACCGGCTCGACCGCGATCATTTCCACGGAAGGCTTGCGGGCCTTCAGCACCTGGCCGACCCCGGTGATGGTGCCGCTGGTGCCGATGCCGGCGACCACCACGTCTACCTTGCCGGCCGTGTCGTTCCAGATCTCCTCGGCGGTGGAGACCCGGTGGATGGCGGGGTTGGCGGGGTTGTCGAACTGCTGGGGCATGACCGCGCCGGGAGTCTGGGCCACGATCTCCTGGGCGCGCGCGATGGAAGCGCGCATGCCGCCCTCGGCCGGGGTCAGTTCGAGCCGGGCGCCCAAGAGCAGCAGCATCTTGCGGCGCTCCATCGACATGCTCTCGGGCATGACCAGGATCAGGCGATAGCCCTTGGCGGCGGCGACGAAGGCGAGCGCAATGCCCGTGTTGCCGCTGGTCGGCTCGACGATGGTCGAGCCCGGGTTCAAGAGGCCCTTGGCCTCCAGCGCGGCGATCATCGAGACGCCGATGCGATCCTTCACGCTGCCGATCGGATTGAAGAACTCGAGCTTGGCCAGCACCTCGGCCTTGGGCTTCAGTTCGGCGGTGAGGCGCGGCAGGCGCACCAGGGGCGTGTCGCCGATGGTGTCGATGATCCCGTCGTAAATCTTGCCGCGGCCGGCGCGGCGGAAGGCGGCGGCGTCGAAGTCCCCGACCCTGATTTCGTCCGCCGTTTTTTCGCCCGCTTCGTTCATGAATTCTTGCTCCGAACCCCTGCGACACGGGGTCTCACACAGGGTCGAATCCGGTGCAACCGGGCCCATTTTAATTTCCGCTTAACAATTATTGATTTCCTTCTGGGGCCAGGAAATTTCCCCAGGAAAAATCCGCGTCCGGATTCGAATCGTTGACTCGTCGGGTTGTGGCGGACTCGCAAATCACCCTACGATTCGCCAAGGGTTTAGGATTAACCAATCTTAAGTAACTGACGGCCTAGCGTGTCTGTGAAGGACTTGGGGTCCGCTCGCGGATTCTTGGTACGGCAGCGCTTCGCCGGGAGGGGCTGAATGCGAGTACTGTTGATTGAGGACGATAGCGCGACTGCGCAGAGCATCGAGTTGATGCTCAAGTCCGAAGGTTTCAACGTCTACACCACCGATCTGGGTGAGGAAGGCGTGGATCTGGGTAAGATCTACGACTACGACATCATCCTGCTCGACCTGAACCTGCCCGACATGTCCGGCCTGGACGTGCTGCGCCAACTGCGCGTGGGCAAGGTCAACACGCCGGTGATGATCCTGTCCGGTTCGGCCGAGATCGACACCAAGGTCAAGACCCTCGGCGGCGGCGCCGACGACTACATGACCAAGCCATTCCACAAGGACGAGCTGGTCGCGCGCATCCACGCTGTGGTCCGTCGCTCCAAGGGCCACGCCCAGTCGGTGATCAAGACCGGCGAAATCCTGGTCAACCTCGACGCCAAGACGGTCGAAGTGAACGGTCTGCGGGTGCACCTGACCGGCAAGGAATACCAGATGCTCGAGCTGCTCAGCTTGAGGAAAGGGACGACTCTCACCAAGGAGATGTTCCTGAACCACCTCTACGGCGGCATGGACGAGCCGGAGCTGAAGATCATCGACGTGTTCATTTGTAAGCTGCGCAAGAAGCTGGCGACCGCCGCGGACGGCAAGCACTACATCGAGACCGTCTGGGGCCGCGGCTATGTGCTGCGCGACCCGCAGGAAGCGGTGGCCACCGTCGCCGCCTGACCCGTTTTAGTAGCGTACCAGTAAGCGTCACCTGAGTAACGCGCGCCTGTCGCCCCCCGGCAGGCGCGTTTTTCTATTTGGGCGCAGGCGGAACCGCGATCGGCGGCGGCGCGCCGATCTTCGCGGGCCCGCTGTCATCACCGTCCTGGGCTTTCCAGGAGCGATAGTAGTCGCGGCACGCGTTGGCTTCGGCCGCGCCCTTGACGGTCTTGATCGCGCTCAAAGCGGCGTCGACCGACGCTGTGAAGCGCCGCGCCGCCTCGTCAGGCTTGATACCGGCCTTAAAGGCGTCGGCGGTGTACCAGTCGGTCCAGGTCTCGAGCATGCCGTCGCGGTCGGGTGCGCCCGTCAGTTGGAAAACGTAGCCGACACAGCGCTCCGCGTCGGGCAGCGCATTGGCCATGGCGAAGTCGAAGTCGGCGCCGGCGACCTTGAAGTTGAGCGGAATGCGCACCCGCGCCCCGCTCACGGGAAGGCCGTTGACCGTCCTTGGCCGCATGCGCATCTTGTCGACCACCGACAGGCCCGCGGCGCCGAATCCTCTGCCTGACGGCGTCTCGATGATCACCTTGCAGTCGTAGAGCGTCTCCTGCACCGCGACCTTGCACTCGAGCACGACCTTGCCTTCGACGCCCGCGTTAAGCGCGTCGCGGGGAAAGGCCTTCAGCAGGTCGTCCTGGGTGGGCTTTTGCAGCCATGCCGGACTGGTGATGACCCGCGGCGCGGCAATTGCGGGCGCCGGGGTCGAGACTGCGCTCAGCGGAACGCTGGGCGGCGGCAGATTCCAGGTCATCGGAAGGTTTCCGACTTGGACGACGCGGTCGGCGTCTTGTCGGGCGCCTGTTGAAGGGAATTGCCCTCATGCTCATCGTAATATTTGCTGCAGGCGGCGGCCTCAGCCATCCCCTTGTCCGTCGCGAGCGCCGACTTGGCGTTCTTGACCGACGCCGCCATTCGCCTGTCCCTCTCCTCGCCCGATACGCCGGCTTTCTTCGCGTCGACGGTAAACCAGTACATCCAGGAAACGGACGCGGTGTCTTCAAGCGAATCGCCCGGCGCCTGGGCCGAGGCGTAACCGAGGCAGCGCTCGGCGTCCTCGATGCGCTGGGCCATGCCGTATTCGAAGGTGAAGGGGAGATTCAGTTTGATGCGCGGCAAGGTCTCGCCGTCGACGGTCGTCGGCCCCATGTGGCCTTTTTCGATCACTGCGACCGCCGCGGCGCCAAAGCCCATGCCCGGCGGTTCCTCCTTGGTTACGTGGCAGTCGTGGATCGTGGTGTCCGCTTCGATCTGACAGAGGATGAGACCCTTTCCGCCGACACCCTTGGCGAACGCCTCCGCGGGGAAAGCCATCAGCATGGCCTCGAAGTCGGGCTCGTCGACCCACTCCGCTTGTACATAGACGCCGCACTTGGCCGCCAGTTGAACGTCCTCGGGCGTGGGCGCTTCGGCCGCGCGGCGACCGACGCTGGCGAAGTGGTTGGAAATCTGCTCGGCGCTCCAGCCCAAGGTCGCGAGCCCCGAAGACTCTCGATACATCGAGCGCGCGAAGTTCTGCGCCGACGCGTAGTCGGTGGGTGTCGCCTCGGACAGTTTCATCCAGTGCGCCAGGCACAGATCCGCGCGTTCGAGGGTAACCTCATTAGGCAGCCGCACGGGTGCAGGCGCGACGATCGGATCGGTCGCGGCGGCGGCAGTCGCGAGGCCGAACGCTAAGGCTAGCGCGACGGCGGCGCAGTCGCCTGCGCGGACGCGGGATGAGTGAAGTCGTAACATTTCTTTGACTCGGCAATGCCGGCGGCGGAGCCGGCGTCTTTCTGGGCGTTGCGTCGTGACTGGTCGATGTGCGCGACGATCTGGTCGTTGGACAATCCCGCGCTGCGCGCCATGCCCGAATAGGCGTAGACCCAGCGCGCATAAGCGGTGATCGTTTCCTGCTCGCCGGTCAGTTCGACCTGGGCGACGCCGAGGCAGCGTTCGGCGTCGTCAAGTGACCAGGGCGGCTTACCGACTCTGAAACGCAGCGGAATGCGGACCTGCGCACCGCGAACGGGCACGCCATCCACGGTCTTGGGCTTCATTCGCATATTCACCGCAAGCGCGATGCCCGCGGCGCCGAAACCCATGTTTGGGGGATCTTCCGTGATCGCCTTACAGGCGCTCAGGGTGGTGTCGACCTCGACCTCGCATTCGAGCACGATCGCGCCCTCGACGCCCTTCATCATGGCGTCTTTCGGATAGGCCGCCTGCATGTCGGCGGGGTCCGGCTTGGTAATCCAGTCGGGGTTGGTCACCACCACCGGCTTGTGCGACTCCGAGGCGGCCGCGGGGGTCGAACCCACCGGCGCCGTGAGCGCGGCGAGCAACGCGATGACCAAAACTCTCATACCGGCCCCCTGCCCCGACCCTAGCGCGCCCGCGCCTGCGGTTGCAATCGCGGGTCGCACGGGTGAAGTTTCGATTGAAAACGGGAGGCGGCGCGTGCAGTGGTTTCGCAAGCTCTTCGGCAGGACGCCGGATCGGGAGACGCCCATGACGACCCCCATGAACCGCGTGGCAAGACTGGCGTCCCGCCCGGTGGGCATGGTCACGGCCGAGAACTTCAGCTTCGAGAGCATCCCGGTCGAAAGCCCCGGCGAGGGCGAGGTGCTGGTCAAGGTGCTGGCCATCTCGCTCGACCCGGCCATGCGCGGCTGGATGAACGAGGGAAAGTCCTACGTCCCGCCGGTCGAAATCGGCGCGGTGATGCGCGCGGGCGGCGCCGGCAAGGTGATCGAGAGCAACGATCCGGCCTTTCGCCCCGGCGACTACGTGACCGGCATGACCGGCGTGCAGGAGTATGCGCGTCTGCCGGGCAAGGGCCTGCACAAGATCGACCTCAGCTTCGCGCCGCTGACCACCTATCTCGGCGTGCTCGGCATGCCGGGCATGACCGCCTATTTCGGCCTGCTCGAGGTCGGCGCGCTGAAGGACGGCGAGACGGTGGTGGTGTCGGGCGCCTCGGGCGCGGTCGGAGCCGTCGTCGGCCAGATCGCCAAGATCAAGGGCTGCAAGGTCGTCGGCATCGCCGGTGGCCCCAAGAAATGCGGCTATACCGTGAGTGAACTCGGCTTCGACGTCTGCATCGACTACAAGAGCGAAGACGTGAAGAAGGCGCTGCGCGAGCACTGCCCCAAGGGCATCGACGTCTATTTCGACAATGTCGGTGGCGAGATTCTGGACGCGGCCCTGGCCAACCTCGCGTTCAAGGGCCGCGTGCCGATCTGCGGCGCCATCTCGGTCTACAACGCCACCACCCCGCCGAAGGGCCCCGCGAATTATCTCTCGCTGCTGGTCAACCGCGCGCGGATGGAAGGCTTCATCGTGTTCGACTTCGCCGCTCGTTACGGCGAGGCGGCGCGCGCCATGGGCGGCTGGATCGCCGAGGGCCGACTGAAGCACAAGGAAGACGTGGTCGAGGGCGGCGTGGACGCCTTCGTCACCACCCTCAACAAGCTCTTCACCGGCGAGAACTTCGGCAAACTGGTGCTGACCATCGCCAACGAATGAGCGGAAATCCCTGAAGCGGGGCGCCCGCTTGCCCCACCCGCCCCCGCCGTCGCACAGTAGCCCCCGCTGTTCGGGAGGATTGTGATGCGTTGGTTGGCCTTGGCGCTCACCCTGGTTTTGGGCCTTGCGCTCGCATGGCTCGACATCCGCGTGCCGGATCCGGTCGGGCCGGGCGCGGCGTCGACGGTATTTTCCTCGGCGAGGGCGTTCAGGGACATCGACGAGATGGGCAAGGCGCCCCATCCCGTCGACAGCGTCCAGCACGACCAGGTGCGCGACTATCTGATCAGCCGGCTGAAGGGGCTGGGTCTCGAGACCCGCGTGCAGGACGGCCGCGCCTTCCACGAAATCGACGCCGGCGGCCGCCAGATCGTCATGGGCGCCGACGTGCAGAACCTGATCGGCGTGCTGCCGGGCAAGGATCGCAGCCTGAGGCCGCTCGCCATCATGGCGCACTACGACAGCGTGCCAGGATCGCCCGGCGCCGCCGACGACGCGGCGGGTGTCGCGGTCGCGCTCGAGGTTGCGCGCGCGATCAAGGCGCAAGGCCCGCCGGAGCGCGACGTCGACCTGATCATTACCGACGGCGAAGAGAGCGGCCTCGTCGGCGCGCACGCCTTTTTCAACGACGATCCCCTGGCCAAGCAGATCGGTTTCGTCATCAACATGGACACGCGCGGTTCAGGCGGCCGCACCTTCATGTTTCAGACCGCGGCCGGCGACGGCCAGACGCTGGACCTGTTCCGCAAGACCGCCGTCGACCCGCGCGCCAATTCGCTGGCCGTGTTCATTTACGAACACATGCCCAACGATACCGACTTTACCGTGTCTCGGAAGGCGGGAATCCAGGGGCTGAACTACGCCTTCATGGGCCGCGAATTCGACTACCATTCGCCCAGCGCGACGCCCGCGCGCACCCAGCCCGGCGCGATCCAGGATCTCGGCCGCCAGGTCTTGGCCCCTGCGCAAGCCGTCGCCTTCTCCAAGGTCCTGCCCGGCAAGGCGCCCGACAAGGTGTTCGGCGATCTCTACGGCAGGGTCGTCGTCGCCTATCCGCCGGTGGTCGGTTGGCTGGTGTTGCTTGTCGGCCTGGCGTTCTTCACCGTCGCGGTCGTGCGCGTTCGGCAGAAGGGCGAAATCGGCTGGATCGAGACGACCCGAGCGTTCAGCGGCGCGGTCGCGCTCCTGTTCTTCACCGCGGCGCTCTGCAGCTTCGTGCGCGACGCCACTCTCGTGCCGCACGGCTTCGTCGACCAGTTGCCTTTGCTCGCGCGTTTCGGCCGGTTCGAAGCGGCGTTGGCGTTCGCCGCGCTCGGCGGCGCGCTGGTCGGCATCGGCGCATTGCTGCAAGGCCAGCGCCGGCTGTGGGGCCTCATCGTTCCTGTGGTTCTAGGCGCCGCCTGCTACCTGATCGGAAAAGACCTGATCGGCGCCGGCGCGGGCGTGCTTACCGCCCTGTTCGCGGCGCCGGCGTTGGGGCGCCCTGTGCGGCCGTGGAGCGCGGTCGCGGGCTTTCTCAAGCTCGGCTTCCTGATCGCTATCCTGCTGCAGCTGTTCGCGGCGCCCGCCGCCTTCGTGCTGGAGTGGCCCCTGGTGCTAATCTGCGCCGGCGTACTCGTCGCCTCCTTCACCGGCGGCCTCGACCGGCCCGCGGCGCAGATCGCCTGCGGTGTCGCCGCGGTGTTGTTCCTCGGCTGGGGCCTCGGCCAGCTGCACATGCTGGCGCTCGGCGTCGGCGCCGACCTGCCCGCGGCGCTCGGCCCGTTCTTCTGGGTCGCGGCGGTCGCACTGGCGCCGTTGATCGTCACGACGCCGCGCCCGATGCTGCTGGGCGCCCTCGCTTTCGGAGCGTGCATCGGCGTGCTCATCTCCACCATCGCCGACAATCCGGCCACGACGCGCTACCCGCGCGCGACCGAGCTGATGTACGTCCACGACGCCGACACCGGCCGTTACTATCGCGCGAGCTTGCTCAACAAACTGGACCCGTGGACCGAGCAGGCGCTGAAAGCCGACGGCGGTACGGTCCACAAGACAAAGCTCATGCCGTTGACGCAGGACGCGGTCTTCGTCACCGACGCGCCGAAGGTTAGCGTCACCACCCGCCCTCCGGTCCTCGCGGTCGATCACGCATCAGGCAACGCAGCCCATTATTCGATCACCCTGCCGCAGATTGGGCCGCAGCGCGTGATGCTCGCAATCAAATCCAATGCGCCGCTATCGTTGACCGTCGCCGGCATGCCGCTGTCGAAACAGGTCAAGCCTGGCGCCTGGATGATTCTTGTTTGGGCTCACCCACCGGGCGATGACGGTCCTCCGGGCGTAAAGGTGGAATTCGACGCGCCCACCGACGCGAAGCTGGACATGAAGTATGCGCTCGTCACGCCCGGCTGGCCGGCGCAGGCAAAGCCTTTGCCTCCGCGGCCCGGAAACGTCATGGCCTATGCAGCCTCTGACTCGACCGCAGAAGTCGGCAGTCTCGCGACTGGACACTGACCACGGCTACATTCCAGGGCGAGCGGCAAAGGCGATTTGACGTCGCGCTGTTTGAATTTGGGAGGAAGAGGATGAGGGGGAGAAAGAGGAGCGGTTGAGCGCGCAGTTGGCGTTGCGCTTTGAGTTTGATGGACCGCGCGAAGCGCGGTCAGGATGACTTGAACGCCACGCGAAGTTGGCCCCGTTCTTTCTCCTCTTCCTCCGCTTTCTCCTAAATTTAATTGCTCGACGCCCGACGCGAGCGCGGCCGTACGATGTGTTGAGGTTGCGCTTGCAAATATGCAGCGGTCGTCTAAGCCACCGCGCGAATGTGCCCCGGCGTCCGGCTGTAGAGGCCCTTGCGGCCCGGGACCGGTTTGAATGCCCCTGTCAGGTCGTGGATAGCTTCGTCGCCGCCGAGGTACAGCAGACCATCCGGCGCCAGGGCGGTGTTCAGCCGCTCAAGGGTCGCGGCGCGGGTCGGCTCGTCGAACTGGGTGAGCACGTTGCGGCAGAAGATGATGTCGAACTGGCCGAGCTTGGTCGGCTCGTGCATCAGGTTGAACCGGCCCCAACGCACCGCGGCGCGCAGCTGGGCCGATGCCCGCCAGAAATCGTCGATCTTCTCGAAGTGCTTGATCAGCATGCGCACCGGCAGGCCGCGCTGCACCTCGAACTGGGTGTAGAGCCCGCTCTTGGCCTTCTCCAGACACCGGTCCGACACGTCGGTGGCGATGATCTCGAGCTGCAGCGCCGGCAGAAACGCACGCACCTCTTCCCCGGTGATCGCCAGCGAATAGGGCTCCTGCCCGGTCGAGCACCCCGCGCTCCACACCCGCACGCGACCGTCGGGCCGCGTCTGCAGGAAGGCCGGAAGCACCTCCAGGCGGAACTGTTCGAACGGCGTCTTGTCGCGGAAAAACTGGGTCTCGCTGATGCGCAGCGCATCGACCACCGCGCGCACCATGGCCTGGTCCGGCTGGGCGATGATGCGCTCGATCAGGGCGGAGACCGAGGGATAGTTATCGCGCCGCGCCACCGGCCCGAGACGACTCTCGATCGCGGTGGCGCGATCCTGCGGCACGACGATGCCGCACGCCGCCTTCACCAGCGCGGCCAGTTGCTGCATGTCCTGCGGCGACAACGGCATCAGAGCAAACCCGCTTCGGCGAACTTGGATTCCAGAATGTCGCCGTCGAAGGGCTTCATCACATATTCGTCCGCGCCGGCGTCCAGCGCCTCTTCGATGCGCACCGGATCGTTCTCGATGGTGCAGAACAGCACCGTCGGCTTGTCGCCGCCCGGCTCGACCCGCAGCTGGCGCACGAAGGCCAGGCCGTCCATCACAGGCATGTTCCAGTCGAGCAGCACCGCGTCGGGCATTTCGGAACGGCAATAGGCCAGCGCCTCGGCGCCGTCGGCGGCCTCGGACACCTCGAACGCCAGGTCTTCCAGAATGCGCCGCGCGACCTTTCGGATGATCCGGCTGTCGTCGACGATCAGGCAGGTCTTCATGACGGGTTGCGGCTCCCGGACACGCGACTTCGGGCGCCGGGCGTCCTTACGCCCCCGCGTCCTTAGCTGCATCCTCGCGGGGCTCGGTTAAGGTTTGGTTCGCCGGTTAAGCGGTTGCGACGGGGAGCCGCACCCGAATGCGCACGAAGTCCTGGTCCAGGTCGACCTCGATTGTCCCCTTGGCGTCGGCGACCACACGCGACAGCCAGAACGGCTGGACCCACTGGCCGGACAGCCCCTCGACCAGCCGCTCGCCGCGCAGGCCGACCAGGGCCTCGGGCTTCAGTCGCGCGCGGGCGCCCCGCGCCTCGACCGCCATCCACAGGTCGGTGGGGTCTTTGCGCACCGCGACCGTCGCCTGGCCGCCGCTCGGGAGCGCCGATCCGCCCAGATAGGCGAGGTTCAACAGAGCCCGGGCCTCGGGTTTTTCAAAGATCGCCACGTCCAGCGCCCAGCTCAGCTCGGCCCGCATATGCTCGAACATGCCCTCGGTCAGGCGCTTCAGCTCCTCGCCGTCGAACCGCTCGGCGGTGGTGGCCGCCCCGAAGGCCGCCCGGGCGAAGTTGACGATGGCCACCATCTTGCGGGCGGAAGCCTCGATCAGGCCCATGGCGTCGTCGCGCATGTCCTGGGCCGACGGGTCTTTCAACAGGTCCAGGCCGGACACGATCGCGCCCGCCGGGCTAATAAAGTCGTGGCACAACTTAGCCGCGATATGAGAGGCCAGTTCCGTTTCCCCCCAGACATCGTGACCCGCATTTGGGGTAGCAGCCTTCGCCAAATCCTGGACTTGTCCGGGTTCGGAGGGGGTAGGAACGGGAACGCTTACCGGTTCAGTCATGTGGCGCCTCTCACACGCCGCAAAACTGAAGTGATTTGGCGCTTCTTCAAACCCGCCCGGCGCCCTAGGTAATGGGGGAAATGGAATCCGCATCCCTGGTCGCGTCCGCCGACCTCGGCCGAGTCCTCGCCGAGATCGTCGAAGAAGCCGCAGACCTTATACTTCCCCTCTGGAAATCGGGGCTGAACGTCGATCGCAAGAGCGACGAATCCCCCGTGACCGAGGCCGACCGCCGCGCCGAGACGCTGATTCTCGAGCGTCTCGCCGCCCGCTTTCCGAAGGTCCCGGTGATCTCCGAAGAGGCGGCGTGCGACACAGGCGTGCCCGACAAGGCGCCTAAGCGTTTCTTTCTTGTGGATCCGCTCGACGGCACCAAGGGCTTCATCCGCGGCACCGAGTCGTGGACCGTGAACATCGCGCTGATCGAAGACGGCAAGCCGATCGCCGGTGCAGTCGCAGCGCCCGCCACCGGACAAGTGTGGTTCACCACCAATGAAGGCGCTTTCCGTCGCAAGGTGCGGGGCAACGACCTCACCCAGATCCGCGTGCGTGAAAAACCCGCGAATGGAGTCGCGTTGGTCAGCCACACGCTGACCGACGAAGAAGCCGAACGCCTCGCCGCCAAACACGGTTGCCCGGTGTGGCAGGGCATGGATAGTTCGGTGAAGTTCTGCCTCATCGCCGAAGGCCGCGCCGACATCTATCCGCGTCCCGGACGCACCATGGAATGGGACACCGCGGCGGCCGATGCCGTGCTGCGCGCGGCCGGCGGTCGGGTCCTCACCGACGACGGCGCACCCCTCGTCTATGGCAAGGCGGACAAGGGCTTCGCGAACCCGGGCTTCTTGGCGGTCGGCGGGTAAATTTCCGTCAGCGCCCGTCACCCTCGGGCTTGTCCCGAGGGCCCATGGTTAGTGTCGTGGCGCAATCGCTTGCTCTCAGCGCAGCACGCTAACTCTGTCGTTCGGAGCTTGCGAAACGATGGGCCCTCGGGACAAGCCCGAGGGTGACGGAAGTTAGAGAGTGTCTCGACCCTTCTCCCATCGAGGAGGAAGCGAGAGTCGCAGATTGCGACGTCTCGCCCGGCAGATTTTTCACCCCGGGTTAACGCCCTCCGCGTCACCATTAACCACGACTCGGAGTCCCCGCCCTTGCGCAATCTGCTCGCCGCCGTGGAGCGTATCGACCCTCTGACCGTGTCGGGGCGGGTGGCGGCGGTGAATGGGCTCCTGATCGAGGCGCGCGGCGGCCTGACCCGGCTCGCGGTCGGGGCCCGGGCCGAAATCGAGCGGCGCGGCGACAAGGCCCTGCCGGCCGAGGTGGTCGGCTTTCGCGATGCGCGCGCCTTGCTGATGCCCTTCGGCCCGGTCGAGGGCGTGGCCCCGGGGGCGGAGATCCGTATCCTGTCCGACGCGGCCTGTGTGCGTCCGACGCTCGGTTGGCTGGGCCGGGTGGTCGACGCCTTCGCAAAGCCGATCGACGGCAAGGGCGTGCTGCCCAGTGGGCTTGCGGCCTATCCCCTGCGCGGTTCGCCGCCGTCGGCCCATTCGCGGGGCCGCGTCGGCGAACGCCTCGACCTTGGGGTTCGCGCGCTCGACGTCTTCGCCTCCACCTGCCGCGGCCAGCGCATGGGCGTGTTCGCCGGTTCCGGCGTGGGCAAGTCTGTCCTGCTGTCGATGCTGGCGCGCGAGGCGACCTGCGACGCGGTCGTGGTCGGCATGATCGGCGAGCGCGGCCGCGAGGTGCGCGAGTTCATCGAAGAGACGCTGGGCGAAGCAGGCCTCAAGCGCGCGATCGTGGTGGTCGCCACCTCCGACGAACCGGCGCTGAAGCGCCGCCAGGCCGCCTATCTGACCATGGCCATCGCCGAATATCTGCGCGACCAGGACCTGGAAGTGCTGTGCCTGATGGATTCGGTCACCCGCTTCGCCATGGCCCAGCGGGAGATTGGTCTCGCGGCCGGTGAGCCGCCGACGACCAAAGGTTATACGCCGACGGTCTTCACCGAACTGCCCAAGCTGTTGGAACGCGCCGGGCCCGGCCCGATCCGTCCCGATGGCAGCGAAGGCGGCCCGATCACCGGACTGTTCACGGTGCTGGTCGACGGCGACGACCACAACGAGCCGATCGCCGACGCGGTGCGCGGGATTTTGGATGGCCACATCGTGATGAGCCGCAGCATCGCCGAGCGTGGCCGTTTCCCCGCCATCGACGTGCTGAAATCGATCAGCCGGACCATGCCCGAGTGCCAGACCCCGCCCGAACGCGGCACCGTGCGCGGCGCGCGCGAGGTGCTGTCGGCCTATGTGAACATGGAGGAGCTGATCCGCATCGGCGCCTACCGCACCGGCGCCGACCCGCTGATCGACCGGGCCATCCGGCTTAACCCTGAACTCGAGGCTTTCCTCAGCCAGGACAAGCACGAAGTCACCCGGCTTGAAGACTCCTTTAAGCGTCTTGACGCCATCCTCGCCGAAGGAGGACCGCCCGCATGACCAAATGGGCCCACTCGCTGATCCGCCTCAGCAAGTACGAGGTGGAGACCCTGCAGAAGCGCCTGGCCGAAGTTTCGGCCCGCCGCGCCTCGGCGGAAATGCGCCTGGCCGTGCTCGACGCCGAGCATGAGGTCGAGCGCGAACGCGCCGCCGGCGACGCCTATGCCGCCATGCAGATGGCCGCCTACGTCCAGGGCTGGAGGCTGCGCCGCGCCGCCGCCCAATCGACGCTGGAGGAAGCCTCCGCCGAAGAGGCCGGCGCTCGCGACGCCCTGGCCCAGGCGTTCGAGGAGCAGAAGAAGTTCGAGCACGTGGCCGAACTCTCGCGCCTCAGCGAAAAGGCCAAGGTGGCGCGCATCGAAACGGCGCAGCTGGACGAGACCGCGCTCCGTCGCGCCACCAGATGATCACGCGCCGGGCGGCGCTCGTATCCGCCCTCGCCCTCGCCGCCTGTGGACGCGCTCGCGCGTCGGACAATGCGCTCCCCGCACTGAACACGCTCGTTCCCTTCCCGCTCGGCGTCGCCGCCATGACCGGCGAGTTCGACGATCCCGACTGGACGGCGCTGGCCGTCACCAACTTCGGTCGTGTTACGCCCGAGTGGGAGATGAAGATGGAGTCGCTGGTCGCGCCCGGCGGCGACTTCGACTGGACGCGCGCGGACAGGCTCGCGACCCTCGCCCGTTCGCACGGCCTGAAGATCCACGGTCACACGCTCATCTGGTACGCCCAGGCGCCGGACGCCTTCACCAGGATCGCCAACGATCGCGCGCGTCTTGCCGCAGCCTATCGCACCTATATCCTTGGCGTCGCCGGTCGCTATCGCGGCCGGGTGCAGGGTTGGGACGTCGTCAACGAACCGATCGCCGACGACGGATCATTGCGCGATTGCCTGTGGCGCAAGTCGCTCGGCGACGACTATGTCCGGCTTGCGTTTCAGCACGCGCGCGAAGCTGAACCCGATGCGCCGCTGTTCCTCAACGACTACGATCTCGAAAGCAAACCCGCGAAACGCGCCGGCTTCATGAAGCTCGCCGAGTCCTTGCTGAAGGCCGGCGCGCCGTTGACCGGCCTCGGCACGCAAACCCACGTGAACGCCGACCTCGAACCGGGCAGCATCCGCGCCTGCGTCGCCGACCTTGCGAGCCTGGGCTTGAAGATCCACGTCTCGGAGTTCGACGTCAGCCTGAACCGCGCCGGCGGTTTCGATCACGCCAGCCTGGAAAAGAAGCAGGCCGCGCTCGCCGCCGAGGTCTCCGACGCCATGGCGTCCCTGCCGGAAGCGCAGCGCTATGGCGTGACCATCTGGGCGGCGCGCGACAAGGACTCGTGGCTGCGCCGAGGCTCTGAGAACAAGGGCCTGACCCCCGACGCGCCGGTCCTCTTCGACGACGCCGGCCGCGCCAAGCCGATGGCGCGCGCCTTTGTCAAGGTATAGCGCCTACTCGAACTTCAGCGGGTCTGCGGACGTCGGAGCCGCCGCCGGCGCCTTCGCTTTACGCGCGCGCGCCGCGGCCTTCGGCGCTTCGGCTTCGGGAAGCACGACACCGCTCTCCATCTGCGCGCGAATGGCGCGCAGGTCGTCGGAGATGCGGAACACCGCGACGTAGAACTCGCAAACGCCGCGCCATATCAGGGCCGCGGCGCCGATGAACAGCAGGCCGATGACCACGAACACGGCGCCGAGAAACCAGGCGTTCAGCCCCTCCTCGTGCGAGGCCGCGCCCACCGCCGCCCCCACCGAGCCGAAGCCCAGGATCAGCAGGATCAACAGGCCGGCCCAGTAGACGATGTGGACCACCGGCCCCGTCACCAGACGGTCGAAGGTGATCAGGTCCCAGAACAGGTCGCCCGGCGAGGTCCGCCCGAAATCCTCCAGCGAGGCGCGGCGGCCGCTTTGGGCTGGGGGTGGGGAAGGCTCGCGGGCCATGAGTCGCTCCGAAGACAGCCGGATTCCGCTACCAGCCCCTCCTTGCGGGCGCAACGGACGCCGGCGTCGCAGCGGTCAAGGCCCGGCCGCAAGTGACCTGGTTCCCCGCCCTCAGTGCGCCGCCGGCAAGCGTTCGCCATCGATTGCCCGACGCGCCCTTCGTCGGCCAGGGCGGAACCGCGCTCGGATCTGTCCAGTTGCAAAGGCGCCGGCACGCCCTGGCCTGGAGGTCGGGGCCGGTCGAACGCACCGTCGCGTTGAGGTGTCGCCGCCATGGACAGTCGGATAACGATCGTACTCTACGTGATCGCGATGGCCGTCGTCATCGTCGTCGTCGATGTCGCGTTTTTCAGGAACCGGTTTTGGGAACGGCTGATCGTGAACGCCGGCGTCGTCCTGGTGTTCGGCGCCTTCTATCTGAGGTTCTTCAGGCATCCGTGAGAACGTGCGGCGGCGCCAGGTCCGCAACAAAAAAGCCCCGGCGGATTGCATCCGCCGGGGCTGGTCTCAATGCGGAAAGACTTCTCAGTCCTGCGGGATCACCGGCTTGCGGTCTGGCGCCGGAGTGACGGGTAAGGTCGGCGGCGGGTTGTCGCGCAGTTGCTTCATCGCGACCGCGACCGCAGCCTCGAGCTGCGGGTCATGGCCCTGGCGGATCAGCGCCGGATCCTGTTCGACCTCGACTTCCGGCGCGATGCCGATGTCCTCGACGTGCCACTGGCCGTCGGTGCCGTAGATCGCCCAGCGCGGCGCGGTGATCGAGCCGCCATCGATGAACGGCGGATAGCCGCCGATGCCGACCAGGCCGCCCCAGGTGCGCACGCCAACCAGCGTGCCGACTTGGTTCTTCTGGAATAGCCAGGGCATGGCGTCGCCGCCGGAGCCGGACAGCTGGTTGATGATCATCACCTTGGGTCCGAAGATCGCCGCCGCGGGTTCGAGCGTGGGTACGCCTTCACGCGTGGCGTTGATCATCTGCGGCGTGCGCTGCAGTTCGTTGATGATGTAGTCCGCGATCTGGCCGCCGTGATTGAAGCGCTCATCGAGGATCGCGCCTTCCTTGCCGACCTGGGCGTAGTAGTAGCGATTGAAGTTGGCGAAGCCGCCCGTCGCCGTATCCGGCAGATAGACATAGGCAAGCTTGCCGCCCGACAGCTGATCGACCTTCTCGCGGTTCGCTTCCATCCACGAGCGCAGGCGCAGACCCGTCTCATTGCCGATCGGAACCACGGTCACGTTGCGCGAACCCGAGCCGTCCGCGCGGGGACCCACGGTGATCACCGTCTGCTTGCCGGCGAGGCCCTGGAAGGAACGATAGATCTCGCTGTCCGCCGTCACCGGCTGGCCGTTCACCGCCAGGATGAACTCGCCCTCGTTGACGTCTACACCGGGCTGGCTGAGCGGCGAGGTCAGCTTCGGATTCCAGTTCTCGCCGCGTAGGATGTGCCGGATGCGCCAGTGGCCGTCGACGGCTTCGTAATCGGCGCCCAGCATGCCGACACTGACCGGGGTCTCCTCCGGCATATCGCCGCCGCGGATGAAGGTGTGACCGACGCCGATGTGGCCGGTCATTTCCTCCAACAGGGCGTTCAGGTCCTGGCGGCCGCCGAGCCCGTCGACGAAGGGCGCGTAGGTCTTTTCGGCGCGCGCCAGCGGCAGGCCCTGCAGCTTCGGATCGTAGAGGAAGTCGCGCTCGATGCGCCACGCCTCGTGATACTCCTGGCGCCACTCCTCGCGCGGCACGACCCAGACGCTGACGTTGTCGAGACCGACCTTGCCGTCGCCGGGCTTTGGCGGGGCGTCACCGCCGACCAGGAACAGCGCGCCGCCGGCCTGGTACATGACTTTCGAGCCGTCGGACGAAACCGAGAAGCTCGAGCCGTCGACGCCGTCGGCGAACTTGGCGTTGGCGCGGGTCTTCGAATCGTAGCGCGAAAGGGTTCCGGCCGGAGGACCGTGCGCTTCCAGCATGTCGTCGTCGGTCTGCACCACGGGATTGACCACGGTGTAGACGACGCCCGGCGCGCCGACCTCCAGCCCCGCGATGTTGGCGCGCGGGATCGGAAGGGCCACGATGCGCTGGTCGATGTGATCGAAGTCGATGATCACCGGCTTGGCGGCGTCGGTCGCGTCGGCCTTCTTGCCCTTGTCCTTGCCGGCCTTGGAGTCGGCGACGGCGCCCGGCTTGACCGGAGCGCCCGCTTCCTCGTCGCTCTGCGGGGCTACCGGCGAGGGCACGTCCTTGCGCAGCACGACGGCGTAGACCGCGGCGTCCACCGCGCGACCCATGCTCGACATGTCGAGCCAACCGCCGGCGGGGCCGGTGGAGGTGGAGGCGACAAAGTAGAGATAGTCGCCGCCCTTATCGAAGCGCGCCGACGACACGTTAGAGAGGCCGTCAGTAAGCTGGGTCGCCTTGCCGGTGTCGAGCGAATAGAGGAACGCCGCATGCAGGTGGCTCGGCAGCTGCTTGGTGTAGACAACCCAGCGGCTGTCCGGCGACCAGCCGGGGTTGAAGTTATAAAACGGCGAGTCGAACAGGTCGGTGTCGAGTTTGACCGGCGTTCCCTTGTCGACGTCGACCATCCAAAGGTTCAGCGCCTTGTCGTAGAAGACGATCTTGCGGCTGTCGGGCGACCAGCGCGGCGAATAGTAGAAGGACGACGGCGAACCCAGCGAGATCTTGGTCACCGGGCCCAGGCCGTCGGCGGAACGAATGTGCAGGGCGTATTCGCCGGACTCGTCGGAGAAATAGGCTACGCGCGTCCCGTCGGGCGATGCGCCCGGGTCGCGGTCGGCCACGCCGGGGCTTTTGGTCAGATTGCGGACGTCGCCCTTTTCGGCGGGCACGGACAGAATCTCGCCGTGCACTTCGATGAGCACGCGCTTGCCCGAAGCGGTGATCGCCGCGTTCTGAATCGCATCCGGCTTCACCGCTTCGAAATGCGGGCGCGTCTGCGGCAGCTCGGCGTTGATGCTCACCGGCACGACGCGCGTCTGGCCGCTGGCGGTGTCGTAAAGTTTCAGCGTGCCGAACTCGTCGAACACGATGCCGCCGGGACCGGCCTGGGCGGACTTGATGTCGAAGCCGGCCGCGTTCTCGACCACCGGCTTCACCGCGTGCGTCTTTACGTCATAGGCGAACAGACCAACCGGCCCGTCGCGGTCGGACAGAAAATAAACCGTGTCGCCGACCCACATCGGGTTCTTGTCGTTGGAGTTCTCGCGCGGAATCTTTTCGATGTGCGAGTCCGCAAGGTTGGCGATCCACACACGCTGGGTCTGGCCGCCGCGGTACTGTTTCCACGCCGGCTGCCACTGGATGAAGGGCGTGTAGGCGAGGTGCGTGCCGTCGCCCGAATAGCTGCCCTCGTTGCCGGAGGGCAGAGGCAGTTCGGCCGGCGCGCCGCCGTCGACGGAGACGCTGTAGAATTGCTCGTTGTCGCGGACCATGGCGCGGTCGCTGCGGAACAGGACGCTCCTGCCGTCGGGGCTCCAGCCGATCGCCGTGTCCGACCCGGGCGCCCAGGTCAGGCGTCGCGGCTCGCCGCCCGCGGCGGGCACGACATAGACGTCCTTGTTGCCGTCAAAGGTCCCGGTGAAGGCGACCCAGCGCCCGTCCGGCGAGAAGACCGGCCCCTCGTTGCGTCCCTGCCCGGCCACCAGCACCTGGGCCTGGCCGCCGTCGCGTGGGACGGTCCAGATCTCGCCGCCATAGTTGAAGGCGATCTGCGTCTGCGACAGGCTTGGATGCTGCAGCAACAGAGGCGCGGCCTCGGCGGTCGTCGCCCCAGCGCCGACGATTCCGGCCGCGAGCGCGGCCAGGCTGACTAAGCCCAGATACTTCTTCATGATTTTTCCCGACTTGGCGCGTCCCTCGCCGCCAGCATGGGCCGGGGCGTCCAGGGGGGTCAAGTTAACGGCAAGAAAGGTTCAGGCCGGGCGCCAGCCGGGCCCGTCAGCCAGGCGCGTCAAATAGTGCCGACGGTCTTCAGCTTGGCCCGCGGGTGGATCTCGTTCTGCGACATAACGACGGTCTGGCCGCGGAAGCGCTCGATCAGCGAGCGGACATAGGGGCGGATCGCGGGGCTGGTCAGGAGCACGGCGGCGTCGCCGTTCAGGGCGGCGCGTTCGAACACTTCGCGCACCTGGCCGATGAACTCCTGCAGCTTGGATGGTGCGAGCGAAAGCTGCTTTTCGTCGCCGGGGCCGATCAGGCTCTCGTGGAAGGCCTGCTCCCAGTTGGGCGACATGGTCACGATCGGCAGGGTCGCGTCGTCGCCCTTGTTCTGGAAGCAGAGCTGCTTGGCCAGGCGCGTGCGCACGTGTTCGACCAGCTGGGTGACGCTGGAGGTGTGGGGCGCCGCCTCGGCGATGCCTTCGAGGATGGTCGGCAGGTCGCGGATCGACACGCGCTCGCGCAGCAGCGACTGCAGCACGCGCTGGATCGTCGAGACACTGACCACCGATGGCGCCAGATCGTCGACCAGCTTCTTCTGTTCGGTGGGGAGGTCCTTCAACAGCTTCTGCACCTCCGCGTAGGAGAGCAGGTCCGCCATATTGTCCTTGAGGATTTCGGTCAGGTGGGTGGTGAGCACCGTCGCGGGATCCACGATGGTGTAGCCGCGGAAGGTCGCCTCTTCGCGCAGGCCGTCGTCGATCCAGGTCGCCGGCAGCCCGAACGCCGGTTCACGCACGTGCGTGCCGGGCAGTTCGACCTGGCGCCCCTGCGGATCCATCGCCATCAGATGTCCCAGCTTCACCTCGCCGGCGCCGGCCTCCATTTCCTTGATGCGGATGGCGTAGCCCTGGTTCGGCAAGCGCATGTTGTCGAGGATGCGCACCGGCGGCATGACGAACCCATATTCACCCGCGAGCGTACGCCGCAGGGCGCGGATCTGGTCAGTGAGCCGGCGGCCTTCGAGATCGTTGATCAGCGTCAAGAGCCCGTAGCCCAGCTCGATCTTCACGTCGTCGATGGCCAGCGCGGTGGCGATCGGTTCGTCTTCATCGGCGGCGGGCTTGGTCTCGGCGGCGACTTCGGTCTCGGGCTTCTTGCGGCCCATGCGCCAAGCCAGCGTGCCCGCCCCGATCGCCAGCGCGGCGAACGGAATGATCGGCATGCCCGGGATCAGGCCCACCACGCCCGCGGCGGCGGACACCATGCCCAGGCTGATCGGGTTGGTGGCGAGCTGGGCGACCAGCGCCTTGTCGGCGGAGCCTTCCACGCCCGACTTCGACACCAGGAAACCCGCGGCGATGGACACGATCAGCGCCGGCACCTGGGTGACCAGGCCGTCGCCGACGGTCAGCAGTACATAGTTGTTGGCGGCGGCCGCCACCGGCATGCCGTGCTGCAGCACCCCGATCAATATGCCGCCCACCGCGTTGATGGCAGTGATGATTAGGCCGGCCATGGCGTCGCCGCGAACGAACTTGGATGCGCCGTCCATGGAGCCGAAGAAGGTCGATTCCTGTTCGAGCTCCTTGCGCCTGCGGCGCGCGTCGTCTTCCTTGATCAGGCCCGAGGACAGGTCGGCGTCGATCGCCATCTGCTTGCCGGGCATCGAATCCAAGGCGAAGCGCGCCGCCACTTCGGCAATGCGGGTCGAGCCCTTGGTGATGACCACGAAGTTCACGATCACCAGAATAATGAAGACGATCAGGCCGATGACGAAGTTGCCCTGCATCATCAGGTGACCGAAGGTCTCGATCACCTTGCCGGCGCTGTCCAAACCCTCGTGGCCATGGCCGAGGATCAGGCGCGTGGAGGCGAGGTTCAGGCCCAGGCGATAGAGCGTCGAGACCAGCAGCACCGTCGGAAAGGCGGTGAAGTCGAGCGGCTTCTTGATCAGAAGCGCGGTCATCAGGATCAGCACCGATCCGGTGATCGAAGTCGCCAGCAGAAGGTCGAGCACGACCCTCGGCATGGGCACGATCAACAGCACGACGATCAGGATGACGCCGAGCGCCATCGCCACCTCGCCGCGCGCGATCCAGCCCCACATCTCCCGGGGAGACGGGCGATCGCCGACGCGGGGAAGGACGGCGTCAACCATTACAGAACTCGCGCAAGAGCGATAATCACGCCGCGCTCAGACCGCTCTGCGGCGCCGGCACGTTCATGCCCGCGGCCGTGTACTCGTTGAGCTTATTGCGCAGGGTGCGGATCGAGATGCCGAGGATGTTGGCCGCGTGCGTCCGGTTGCCCAGGCAATGGGTCAGGGTCTCGAGGATCAGCGCCTGTTCCATCTGCGCCACGGTCTGGCCGACGAAGGCGCGCGCCGCCGCATCCGCCGCCTGCGCCGCGTGGGCCGCGTAACCGCCTCCGGCGCCGGCCGCCGCCAGCGGCTGACCGTCAGGCAGACGCACGGCGGTCTCGTCGATTTCCGCCCCGCTGGCCAGCAGCACGGCGCGGTGCATGGCGTTTTCCAGCTCCCGCACGTTACCCGGCCAGGCATGGGCCTGAAGACGGCGGCGCGCCTCCGCCGACAGGGGACGCTCCGGCACGCCGTTGGCCTTGGCGTACTTCTTTACGAAGTAATCGCACAGCACGATCACGTCCTGAGGCCGTTCGCGCAGCGGCGGCAGCTTCAGGTTCACCACGTTCAGGCGATAGAGCAGGTCCTCGCGGAATTTGTGTTCGCGCACCGCCTGGGCGAGGTCGCGGTTCGATGTCGCGATGACGCGGATGTTCACGCTCACCGGCTTGGAGCCGCCGACGCGGTCGATCACCCGCTCCTGCAAGGCGCGCAACAGCTTGGCCTGCAGCCGCGCGTCCATTTCGCTGATTTCGTCGAGCAGAAGCGTGCCGCCGTCGGCTTCTTCGAACTTGCCGACACGCCGCGCCACCGCGCCGGTGAAGGCGCCCTTCTCGTGGCCGAACAGCTCGCTTTCCAGCAGGTTCTCGGGAATGGCGGCGCAGTTCACGCTGATGAACGGCCTCTGCGCACGGCGTGACTTGGCGTGGACGTAACGCGCCATGACTTCCTTGCCGACGCCGCTCTCGCCGGTGATCAGGATCGAGGCTTCCGACGCCGCCACCTGGTCGGCGAGCTTCATGACCGCGATCATCGACGGGTCCTGAGTCACCAGCGGGCGATCGTCGTCGGCGACGGCGGCCAGCACGGCGGCGATCAGGTCCGCTTCCGGCGGCAGCGGGATGAACTCCATCGCGCCCGCCCGGATGGCGTCGGCCGCGCGCTTGGGATCGGCTCCCACGCCGCAGGCGACCACCGGCACGTGGATGCGTTCGGCCTCGTTGGCCTCGATGAGCCCGCGGATGTCGAGCTCATAGTCGACCATCAGCAGGTCCGCGCCCTGGCCGCGTCGCAACGCGTCCGTCGCTTGCGCGATGGTTTCCACGTGACCGACCTTGGCCCCTTGGCTCATCGCCATCTTTACGGCTGCAGCGAGCTGTCCGCTCAGTCGTCCGACCACCAGAAGCCGCATGGTATTCTCTCCTCAGTCAGCGTGAGCCCGTTCAGGCCGCCGCGTCCTCACTCTTGATGATTTCAGTCATGGTCACGCCGAGCCGGTCGTCGACCACGACGACCTCGCCCCGCGCCACCAGGCGATTGTTCACATAGATGTCGATCGCCTCGCCGACCTTGCGGTCGAGCTCGAGCACCGAGCCTTGGCCGAGCTTCAAGAGCTGCGACACCGACAGGTGCGTCTTGCCGAGCACGGCGGAGATGTTCACCGGCACGTCGAACACCGGCGCCAGATCGGCGGCGCTCTTCTCGGTCTCGTCGGAGACCGGCACGACGGCGGTGGATTCGGGAAATTCCTCGAGCGGAAGGTCGGTTTCACTGGCCATGTCAGGCTCCCGCGGACGGATTTGAAGGAAGGGCCTCGCCGTGCGCGCCGTCGGCGGCGAGCGCGGCTTCGAAGGATTGGGCGATGCGTAGCGCGACCTCGTCCGGGTCGAAGGCGGCGCGGCCGTCGCTCCACTCGATGACGAAGGCGGCCTGTGAGCTCGCTTCCGGATCGGCGCGGAAGGCGACCTGACCGGCGAAGCCCGCGTCGGCGACGGCGGCCTCGATGCTCGCGCGCAAAGCGTCGCCGGGGTCGGCGATGCGAATGACCAGTCGCGGCTGCGACTCGATCTCGCGACCCAGCGTCTCGAGCGCGGCCTTGATCGGCGCCTCGGGAAGATGTTCGAGCGCTCCGCCGGCGATCTTGCGCGCGGCCGCCAGCGCCAGCTCCGCCGAGCCCCTGCGATGTTCGCGCGCGACCTCGGTCAGGGTGGTCAGCGCCTGGCGGCAGGCGTCGGCGATGTCGGCGAGCGCCTGGGCTTCGATCTGTTTCGCCCGCGCGGAGGTGGCGCCTTCGCCCTCGTTGCGCGCGGAGGCGCGGATGGCGTCCACCTCGTCGGCCATGTAGACGCGCTTCTTCCGATCCGGCGAGCGACGCTCCTGGTCGCCGAAGTCGTTGTCGAAACTGAAGGGGCGCGGCTGGGTCATCAGTAGATCAACTCGTCGTCGCCGCCCTGGCCGGCGAGCATGATCTCGCCCTTGGCGGCGAGATCCTTGGCGACCTGCACCATGGCCATCTGCGCGGAGTCGACGTCCTTCAGGCGCACCGGCCCCATCGACTCCATGTCCTCGCGCATGATCTTGGCGGCGCGCTCGCTCATGTTGGAGAAGAACATTTCGCGCAGCGCGTCCGACGCGCCCTTCATGGCCAGGCCCAGCTTGTCCTTCTCCACCGCGCGCAAGAGGGTCTGGACCCCGCCCGGGTCGAGCTTGGACAGGTCCTCGAACACGAACATCAGGGCGCGGATTCGTTCGGCCGCCTCGCGGTTGCGCTCTTCCAGGGCGGCGATGAACCGCGACTCGGTCTGGCGGTCGAAGTTGTTGAAAATCTCCGCCATCAACTCGTGGGAATCGCGCTTGGAGGTGCGCGCCAGGTTCGACATGAACTCGCTGCGCAGCGTTTGTTCGATCTTGTCGAGGATCTCGCGCTGCACCGGCTCCATGCGCAGCATCCGCTGCACGCATTCCAGCGCGAAGTCTTCCGGCAGGGACGCCAAGACCCGCGCGGCGTGGTCGCCCTTGATCTTGGACAGCACCACCGCGACCGTCTGCGGATATTCGTTCTTCAGATAGTTGGCGAGCACCGCCTCGTTCACGTTGCCGAGCTTGTCCCACATGGTGCGGCCCGCGGGACCGCGGATTTCCTCCATGAGGGTGTCGACCTTCTCCTTGTCCATGAAGGAGTTGAGCAGGCGCTGGGTCTGTTCGAACGAACCCATGATCGCGCCGGTGCCGCTCATGCCGGAGACGAACTCGATCAGGAGCTGCTCGACCACGTTGGATTGCACCGTGCCCAGGCTGGCCATGGCCTGGGAGACTTCCTTGATTTCCTCCTCGTCCAACGCCTTCCACAGCTCGCGGTGCTCTTCACCGAGCGCGAGCAGCACCACGGCCGCCTTCTCGGGACCCGAGAGGCGTTTCGCGTCTTCGACGGAGACTTTCTTGCGGACGACTGCGGTTGCCATCAGCCCTCATGCAGCCAGCCGCGAAGAATCGAGACCGATTCCTCCGGATGTTTGTCGACGAAGTCGGCGACCTTCTTGATCGAGGAGACCTTCACCTGGCCCTCGATCCTGGCGATGTCGATGCCGTGGTCGGGCGCCGCGAGCGCCAGGTGGCCGCCGCCGCCCGCGTCGCCGGCAAAGGCGAGCTGCGCGGTCTGGGCGCCCACATAGGGCCCGCCGCCGGCCAGGCCCGGACCGCCGCTCACCAGCGCCGGCAAGGCGCCGCCCGCCGACTTCATGATCGGGCGCAGCACAAAGAAGATCATCAGCACCCCGACCAGGAACAGGATGAAGAGCTCGGCGCCCCGCATGATGTCGTTCTTGTCGAAGTTGAACATGCCGGCCTTGGCCTCGGTCCCGCCGACCGCGTCGGTCTCGCGGTTGAAGCGGACGTTGACCACGCTCATCTGGTCGCCGCGCGTCTGGTCGAAGCCCATGGCGGCGCGCACCAGGTCCTGGATGTGCTGCATCTCCTCGGCCGAGCGCGGCGCGTAGGTGGTCTTGCCGCCCTTGCTGGTGGTCGAGACGCCGTCGACGGCCACCGCCACCGACAGTCGCTTGATCGCGCCGGGGTCCTTGATCTGGGTCGTGGTGGTCTTGGAGATCACATAGTTGGTGGTCTCTTCGTTCTTGTCGTTGCTGTTGCCCTGGCTCGAACTGCCGCCGCCGCCCGCCTGACCCTGGCCCGGAATGTTGGACGCCGCGCTTGCGCCGCTGGTTGGGTTCGAGGAATTGTCCTGGGACTTTTCCGCGCCGGTCGAGGTCGACAGCACCACTTGGCCGTCGGGGTCGTACTTCTCTTCCTGGGTGGTGACGCGGTTGAGGTCGAGGTCGGCGGTCACCTGCACGCGCGCCTTGCCGACGCCGACGACGCCTTCGACCACATCCTTGATCGCCTTGCGCAGGCGTTCCTCAGCCTCGGTCCGGCGGTCCGACGCCAGGCTGGAGGTAAAGTCGCCGTCTTCGGAGCCGGCTGCCAGCATGCGGCCGGTCTCGTCGACCACCGTCACCTTCTCGGGCTTGAGATTGGGCACCGCGCCGGCCACCAGATTCCGGAGACTCTGCACCTCTTCGCCGGAGAGTTGACCGGCGGTCACGCCCACCACGATCGAGGCGGTCGGAGGGGCAGCCTCCTCCTCGAACAGCTCGCGCTTGGGCAGAACCAGGTGCACCCGGGCGGACGAGACGCCGCGAAGCGAGGTGATGGTTCGCGCGAGTTCGCCCTCCAGCGCCCGCTGGCGGTTAAGATTTTGCACGAAGTCGGTCTGGCCGAGCGCCGAGGTGTTGTCGAAGATCTCGTAGCCCACCGAGCCCGAGGTCGGCAGGCCCTTGGACGCCAGCATAAGGCGCGCCGTCCCGACCTTGTCACGCGGCACCATAATGACGGAGCCGTCGCCCTTGGATTCATATTTGATGTTGGCCTGACTCAGCGCCGCGGTGATCTGCGACGCCTCTTTCATGTCCAGGTTGGAATAGAGTAGCGACTCCGGCTCGCCCCCGACGTGGAAGACGACCAGGGCGACCACCGCGATCGCGCCGGCCGCCGCGCCCAGCACCGCGATGACGCGCGCAATGCCGAACCTCTGCAGAACTGCGAATAAGCCGCCCACCGATACGCCCCGCCAACGCGGGCCGCGCACACGTGGCCTCCCGCTAGGCAGTATTTTCCCGGTGGATGGTAAACGCGGCGTTTATAACCGGTTCCCAAATCGTTAGCGCGTCGATCTCAGACGCGAAGGCGGCGCCGCTCTTTCGAGCAGCGCCGCCTGAACTTCGCCACGCGGCCGGAGATCAGCGGTACTGCTGAATCCGCGTCGTGCGCAGGCCGGGCATGCCCCAGCGGTCGATCGACTGCTGCCAGGACAGGAATTCGTCAGTGGTCAACCGGTAACGCTCACAGGCCTCCTCGAGCGTGAGGAGCCCGCCGCGCACGGCGGCCACCACCTCGGCCTTGCGCCGGATGACCCAGCGCTGAGTATTCGCCGGCGGTAGATCGGAGAGGGTCAAAGGCGCCCCCGTCGGTCCAACCACATATCGTTCGCCTTTACTGTTTAGGCGTTGCTCTTGGAGCATGGGCTTACGCCTCTCTCACCACCATCATGAGAAGAAGATACCCCACCGCCCCATAACAGCGGCTTAATCGCGTTAGTGAATAAAGGACTAATCACGAGGTGGGGTCCTTGTTTCCTTTTGATTCAGAGGTGAGATACCCTTTGTTTACTTTAACGGACCGCCCCGGTCCGCCACGCTGACTGAACGGCGCTATCGGATGACGTTGATCAGGTCCTGCATCATGTTGTCCGCGGTCGTGATGATCTTGGACGACGCCGAGTAGGCCTGCTGGGTGGTGATCAGGTTGGTGAACTCGGTCGACAGGTCGACCGTGGACGCCTCCAGCGAGGAGGGTGAGATGGTTCCCGCCCCTCCCGTGCCGGCCGCCTTCAGGGTGAAATTCCCGCTGGCGGTGGAGATCCGGTAGGCGTCCCCCGAAAGCTGGCTCAGGCCGTCGGCGTTGGGCACCGTGGCCAGGGCGACCTGGGCGATCTGGCGGGTCACGCCATTGTCGAAGACCGCGGTGACGAAGCCGTTGGCGTCGATCTTGATCGAGGTGAGGTTGCCGAAGGTGGTGCCGTTGGAGGTCACCGCCTGCACCGCCGAGGGGCTGTCGAACTGAGTCAGGCCGCCGGCCGAGCCGGAGGATCCGAGGTTGACCGCCACGGTCTGGGCTTCGACGCCCAGGCTCGGCGCCCAGTTCACCGCGCCGGGGCCCGGCGCGGGATCGCTCGAGGCGCCCAGGCTGATCGTCGGGTTGGTCGGGTCGGCGAACAGGGTGGTGTTGGTCGGGTCGTACTGACCGTTCGGGGTGAAGGCGATCACGCCGGTGGAGATCTGGCCGTTGGACAGACCCGTGCCGTCGGTCACGTTCGAAGCCGGCACCGCGACGATCTCGGCGTACCACTGGTTCGGCACCGAGCTCTTCAACAGGTCGATCTGAACCGTCTGCTTGCCGCCCTTGGAGTCCGACACCGGGATCTGGATCGAGAAGTCCGGCTTCACGCCCGTGCCGGCCGTAGCGTCGTACATCGCCATCGAATTGGTGGTGCTGTCGTAGGCCGGCGTCGTCGCCGGCGGCGTAATCGTCGCGTCGGCGGACAAGGCCTGGTCGCCCTGCAGGTTGGCGCTGAGCGTGGCCTGAGACGTCGGCGACGCGGCGCCGCCGATCGAGGTGACGTTGATGGTGGTGAGCTTGGTCGGGTCGGTCGGATCCGACTGCACCTGGCCCTGGGAGTTTACCGGCCAGCCCTGAAGATAAAGCCCGGCGGCGTTGACCAGATTGCCTTCGCTGTCGACCGTGAACGAACCCGCGCGCGTGAACTCCACCGGATTGCCGGCGGCGGGCGAACCCGAGGCCGGGGTCACCACGAAGAAGCCCGAACCCTGAATCGCCAGGTCGGTGACCGAGTTGGTGTTCTGGATCAGGCCCTGCTGGGTGACCAGCTGTTGCGCCACGCCGATCACGCCGCCCGACACCGACGCGGCGTCGCCGTTGTTGTCGCCCGCGACCAGGGTCTCGAAGGTGGTTTGGTTCAGCTTGTAGCCGATGGTGTTGGCGTTCGCGATGTTGTCGGAGATCGACGACAGCGCGGCCGAGTTCGCGGCCAGTCCGGAGACGCCGGCGAGCATGGCGCTGTTGAGGCTCATAGGTCTTATCCCTTAGTTCGTTGCGTTCGCGCGCCTTGTGCGTTCGGGGTCCCCGCCCCTGGGCGACGCGCCTTCTGGCGCGTCCTGTTCAAGAAAGTCAGATCAGCTTCCCGTGTCGGCGACGCCGACGACGGACGACAGCGGGACCAGCTGGCCCGCGATGGAGAGGTAGGGCGTTCCATTGTTCATCTGCACCGAGGTCGCCTGACCCACGATCACCGACTGCGAGGTGACCGGCGATCCGCTCGCATCCGTCGCGCTGATCGAAAGGGTGTAGGGCCCGCCGTCGGGCAGTTGCGCGCCAGACGATGACTTGCCGTTCCAGGTGAATTCGTTGAGGCCTGCCTGCAGGCTCGGCGCCGCTCCCTGATAAACCGTCTGCCCCAGGCTGTTGGTGATGGTCATGGTCGCCGACGCGGCGTTCGACGCGAGCTGGTAGTCCCAGGTCGCCGATCCGCTCGCGAGGTTCTGGTTAGCCGTGGTCGCCATGACCTCCTTGCCGATG
>DASZMV010000063.1:0-3898 GCA_035551675.1 Caulobacteraceae bacterium
TCCCTGACCGCCGCGGCCGGTGCGCCGGTACGCGTAAGCCGACGTCCTCTTGCCATACCCCTCGGAGGAAACCGTGAGGATGAACTGCTCCGCAGCGGCCAAGTCCCCGATCCGCTCCAGCGTGAGCGCAATCTCAGGCTCGGACACCTCTTCGCCGTCCTCGTCGGAGATCGCCGACGAGCTCTCATCGTCGCCGTTCTCGCCCGTGGCGCGCCGCATCGCAGCCGCGTGCTTCAGGTAGGCCTCGCGCTCGGCGGACGTCGCCGCGACCGCGCGCAGGATCGCCATAGAGATCACCGTATCGCCAGGGGCGAGCCGGATGCCGCGCACACCGTCCGATTGGCGCCCGGCGAACACCCGCACGTCGTCCACGGCGAAGCGGATGCAGCGGCCGAGCGCCGACGTCAGCAGCACGTCGTCGGCGGCCTGGCAGAGCGCCACGCCGATAATGGCGTCGCCCGCGTCCAGCTTCATGGCGATCTTGCCGTTCTTGTTGACCTGCACGAAGTCGGAGAGCCGGTTGCGGCGCACGCCGCCCGAGCGGGTGGCGAACATCACGTCCATGCCTTCCCAGGCCGTCTCGTCCTCAGGCAGCTGCAGGATCGAGGTCATCGTCTCGCCCGGCTCGATCGGGAAGAGGTTGATGAACGCCTTGCCGCGCGCGGTCGCCGCGCCGATCGGCAGGCGCCATACCTTCAGCTTGTAGACCTTGCCGCCCGACGAGAAGAACAGCATCGGCGTGTGGGTCGAGGCGGAGAACACCCGCGTAACCGCGTCCTCTTGCTTGGTCGACATGCCCGAGCGGCCCTTGCCGCCGCGGTTTTGCAGCCGGAAGGTGTTCAGCGGCGTGCGCTTGACGTAGCCGCCATGGGTGACGGTGATCACCATGTCCTCGCGGACGATCAGGTCCTCGTCTTCGAGGTCGGCGTCGCCTTCGACGATGATGCTGCGCCGTGGGACCGCGAACTGCGCCTTCACCTGCGCCAGCTCGGCGCGCACGACGTCCAGGATCTTGTCGCGCGACGACAGCAGGTCGAGCCTGGCCTTGATCTCGTCGGCGAGGCCCTGCGCCTCGGAGAAGATCTCCTCGCGGCCAAGTCCGGTCAGGCGCGACAGCGTCAGCGCCAGGATGGCTCGCGCCTGCTCCTCGGTGAGCCGCACCTTCTCGCCATCGATCAGCGCCGTGCGCGGGTCGGCGATCAACTCGATCAGCGGCAGCATGTCGCCCACCGGCCAGTCGCGCCCGACCAGCCGCTCGCGCGCCTCGGTCGGGTCCTTCGACGAGCGGATGATGGCGATCACCTCGTCGATGTTCACCACCGCGATGGCGAGCCCGACCAGGGTGTGGCCGCGGTCGCGCGCCTTGGAAAGCTCGAAGCGGGTGCGGCGCACCACCACTTCCTCGCGGAACGCCACGAAGGCGGCGAGCATGTCGCGCAGCGGCATCAGCTGCGGGCGCCCGTGGTGCAGGGCTAGCGCGTTGACGCTGAACGAGGATTGCAGCGCGGTGAACCGGTAGAGCTGGTTCAGCACCACGTCGGGCGAGGCGTCGCGCTTCAGCTCGATCACGACACGCAGGCCGTGCCGGTCGCTCTCGTCGCGCAGCTCGGCGATGCCTTCGATACGCTTCTCGCGCGCCAGCTCGCCGATCCGCTCGCAGAGCGCGGCCTTGTTCACCTGATAGGGCAGCGAGGAGATGATGATCGCGTCGCGTCCCGCGCGCAGCGTCTCGATCTCCGCCGCGCCGCGCACGATCACCGGCCCGCGGCCGGTCAGCAGCGCCGCCCGCGCGCCGGAGCGGCCGATGATCTCGCCGCTGGTCGGGAAGTCGGGACCCGGGACGATTTCCACCAGCGCCTCGGCGGAGATCGCCGGATCGTCGATCATCGCCAGGCACGCGTCGACCACCTCGCCCAGATTGTGCGGCGGGATGTTGGTGGCCATGCCGACCGCGATGCCCTCCGAGCCGTTGACCAGCAGGTTCGGGATGCGCGCCGGCAGGACGGTCGGCTCCTGCTCCTTGGCGTCGTAGTTGTCGCGGAAGTCGACCGTGTCGGCATCGAGGTCGGCCATCAGCGCCTCGGCGGCCTTGGTCAGGCGGCATTCGGTGTAGCGCATCTGCGCCGGCGGATCGTTGTCGATCGAGCCGAAATTGCCCTGCCCGTCGATCAGCGTCAGCCCCATCGAGAAGGGCTGCGCCATGCGCACCAGGCTGTTGTAGATCGCCAGGTCGCCGTGCGGATGGTACTTGCCCATCACGTCGCCGACCACGCGGGCCGACTTCACGTAGGGCCGGTCGGACGTGTGGCCCTGCTCGTTCATCGAGAACAGGATGCGCCGGTGCACGGGCTTCAGCCCGTCGCGCACGTCGGGCAGCGCACGCGCGACGATCACGCTCATGGCGTAGTCGAGGTAGGAGCGCTGCAGCTCCTCCTCGATGGCGATGGGGGTTATGGCGCCGCGCCGGTCGTCGGCGGCGGGCGGTGGGGTTTCGTCAGTCACTCTATGGGAATCAGTCGGCCAGAATCAGACGCTTAGATAGGAACTCCATCTAGCATCCGTGACCCCGCGGCGCCACCATTCGTGGGCCTTCGCCGCGTTGTGATGTACATGTCTGGCGCCCAACTGGCGAGCCGTCCGTTGACGGACGGCGCCGCGTGGACTTAGACGGCGCGCGGACGGGCAACGGGTCCTTCGGCGCGGCGATGCAGCTCGTGAGCTACCTTCTGGGCCCCACCCGCATCGCGCTCGGGCTGGTGGCCGTCTCGGCCGCCGCGGTGCACTTCCGCGGCAGGTCGCGTCTGCGCTTTTCCCGGCAGCTGACCGACCATTCGACCTTCACGGCGCCCTACAACGCCCTGGTCTACCTCGCCTCGCGGGCGCCCCCGCGGCCATACCTGGACCTGGACGACTTCCCCGGCCTGAAGACCCTCACCGAGAACTGGCAGGTGTTCCGCGACGAGGGTCTGCGGCTGCTCGACGAGGGCAAGGTGCGCGCCGCCACCGGCGACAACGACCTCGGCTTCCACAGCTTCTTCAAGCACGGCTGGAAGCGCTTCTATCTGAAATGGTACGACCACCCGCTCCCGTCGGCGCAGGCGCTTTGTCCCCGCTCGGCGGAGATTCTGCGGTCCGTCCCGTCGGTGAAAGGCGCGATGTTCGCGACGCTGCCGCCGAAGGCCAACCTCGGCAAGCACCGCGACCCGTTCGCCGGCGCGCTGCGCTATCACCTGGGCCTTCGCACGCCCAACCATCCCAAATGCTGGATCGCCGTCGACGGCGTCCGGCACAGCTGGCGCGACGGCGAGGCGGTGCTGTTCGACGAGACCTTCGTCCACGAGGCCTGGAACGGGACCGACGTGACGCGCCTCATCCTGCTCTGCGACATCGAACGGCCGCTGGCTGCGCCCATGCGGCCGCTGAACCGCTGGGTCATGCGCCACGTGATGGGCGCCACCGGCTCGCCGAACGAGGACGGCGAGCGCATCGGCGCGATCAACCGCCTCTACGCGCGCCTCGCGGGCGTTCAGAAGGCGATCAAGGGCCTGAAGACCAAGAACCGCCCGCTCTACGAAGCCCAGAAGTGGGCCACCATCCTCGCCGTCCTCGGCCTGCTCCTGGCGCCTTACTGAGCTGCTGCCTCAGCAACCCGCGAGCGGGTGTCGCACTTCGTTTGCGAACTCACGTGACCCAGGGAAGACGCGGTTGAGAGGGCGCGAGCGCCGGCCGGCATGGCGGCGCCGCAGGCATTCTTTTCAAGATCACACGAAGAGCACCTGCGGCGCGCCCCTATTCTCCGCGAAGGCCACCGTTGCCGAGCGCTACCGGGTCCCGGTATCCGCCGTGACGAGCGGCGGCGCCTAGAACGGAATCTCGTCGTCGAGGTCGGCGGTGAAGG
>DASZMV010000064.1:0-10126 GCA_035551675.1 Caulobacteraceae bacterium
AGTGTTGAAGCACCGGTTTCAGCGCGACGACTTCGACGACCTGCACGTTGCGATCCAGGGCCTGGGCGCGGTGGGGTGGGGCGTGGCCGAACGGCTGCACGCCGCGGGCGCGCGGCTCACCGTCGCTGACGTACGCGAAGAGCGCGTGGTCGAGGCGCGCGAGACCTTCGGCGCCGAGGCGGCGTCGCCCGATGAAATTCACGCGGTCGAGGCCGATATCTATTCCCCTTGCGCACTCGGCGGCGTGATCGACGAAACCACCGTGGGGGCGATCCACGCCAAGGCCGTCGCCGGCGCCGCGAACAACCAGCTTGCGACGCCGCAGGCGGGCGTGGCGCTCGCCGCGCGCGGCGTGCTCTATGCGCCGGACTATGTGCTCAACGCCGGGGGCATCATCAGCGGGCTCGAGGCCTTCTTCCATATGCCTGGGCGCGCGGCCGTCGCGGTCCCGCCGCTGGACGAGCGCCTGGCGCTGATTGGGGACCGGCTCGACGAAATCTTCGAGCGTTCGGCCGCCGAACGGCGCACGCCCGAGGTCACTGCGGAGCGGATGGCGCGCGAGCTGATCGGCCGCTGATATCACACAAGGGGAGAAGATATGACGATCGCTCGCATGCTTGCAGCTCTGGCTTTCGCAGCTTCCATCGCCGCCGGACCGGCCGTGGCGCAGGACGCCAAAGCGCCTGATCCTCGGGCCGTGATCGCGGCGGTGCAGGCGCTGCCGCCCGAAGGGATCGATGAGCTCAAGGCGATCGACATCGGCGGCGTGAAACAGTGGATCAGCGTCCGCGGCGCCAATCGCAAAAACCCGATCCTGCTCTACATTCACGGCGGCCCGGGCTCGCCGATGATGCCGGAGTCCTGGACCTTCCAGCGGCCGTGGGAGGACTATTTCACCGTCGTCGAGTGGGACCAGCGCGGCGCCGGCAAGACCTTCGCCGCCGCCGGCGGCAAGCCCGACGCCTCAATCACCATCGACCGTATGCAGGCCGACGCGGAGGAGGTCATCCAGTACCTGCGCAAGACCTACGGCCAGGACCGCATTTTCCTGGTGGGCCATTCCTGGGGCTCGGTCCTGGGCGTGCGCGTGGCGCAGCACCATCCGGAATGGCTCTACGCCTACATCGGCATCGGGCAACTCATCGACGGGCGGTTGAACGAGGAAGTGGGCTATCGCGAGACTCTCGCCGAGGCCGGGCGCGTCGGAAACGCCGATGCGGTGAAAGAGCTGAAGGCGATCGCGCCCTATCCGGATCCCGACGAAGGCAAGATGCTTCAGAAGGTGGTCGCAGAGCGAAAGTGGGATGTGGCGCTCGGCGGCATGGCCTACGCCCATTCGGACGAGAGCTTCGAGGACGGGGTGCGCGCCATGAGCCCGCAGTACAACGACGGCGACCTCCGGGCCTACGAAAAGGGCGAGATGGTCTCGGTCATGACGCTCCTGCCGGAGCTGGTCGGGGTCGATTTCCGCCACACGACCAGGTTCGAATGTCCGGTCTTCATCTTCGCGGGCGCCCATGACCGCACCACGCCGGAAAGCCTTGTCGAGACCTGGTTCGCGACGGTCCAGGCGCCGAAGAAGCGGCTGTTCAAGCTCGACCAGTCCGCGCACATGGTGGTGAACGAGCAGCCCGGCGAGGTCCTGGTGGACCTGGCGACGGAGGTGCGGCCCCTGGCCCACTGACGTTTCGGAGCCTCGGGACGGCTTGGTAAAGGATTTCGGAAGGATTCCCGGATGTAATCGGCGGTCGAGTGGGAGGCTGTCGATGCACCATCTCCAAAAGGCCTTGCTGGCCCTGGCCGTCGCGGGCGCTTCCGGCGCCGCGGGCGCGGCCCAGGCTGCGTCACCGCCGCCCCCTCCGCCGCCGCCGCCCGCGCACCACCACCACCACGAGCGGCGCCGCCCCGAGGACTTCAAGCTCAACGTCGAGGCCCAGGCGCAGGCCGGCGCCGTCGCGGGCGCCGGGGCCGGATCCTGGTCGGTGGAGGAGGGCTCGCCCTCGCTGATCGGCGCGCTGAACGTCGACACTGGCGAACAGGTCGAGAAACGCCGCGTCGCCTACGAGGCCAAACGCAAGATCACCGAACGCGTGGTCATCGAAGCCGTCTGCATCGACGACCGCACGGTTCCCCATCCCGCGTCCCAGGTTCACGCCGAGCGCGACGTGGACGACGCCTACGAGGGCGAGCTCTATCGCTGCATCGCCGGCACGCACATGCAGGCCACCGTAGCCAAATACACCGGCGAGGTGCGCTTCGACCGCGGCCAGATCATCGACTGCAACAAGAACCAGGCGCTCTACAAGAGCGCCCACGGCGAGGTCACCTGCCGCGAACAGATCGCCCAACGCGACTGCAACGAACGCAGCCTGCTCCGCCGCTACGGCGCCGGGATCAAGATCCTGACCATGATCCGCGAGGAAACCTACACCGCGTACCGCGAGGAGACGGTGACCACGCGCGAAAAGTCACAGAGTTCCGCGCTGGTCCTCGACGGCGGCGTCGGCGGGGTCGTCCGCTAGCGCCTCGGATCGCCGCCCTTAAGATATTCGTCGGGCACGCTGCGCCGTAGGCGCCATTTTTAGTAGAGCCCGCAAAGAAGCGCAGAGCTGGCGGTGAATGAAGCCCGCTGAGCGCTCAATCTTCCTCTGCGTTCTCTACTCAAATTGGCGCTGCGCGCCGAGGAAATCCCTGGCGTGTAAGGTCGTGGCTTTCCCGTGGTCCGTGGACTCTCTTCGCTTACTCCGCCGAACCCGCCACCACGGCCGGCGGCTTAGCCACCGAGGCGGTCTTGGTTTCCGGCACCACCTCCAGCTTCCACGCCTTCGCGTCGACCAGCCACTTCTGCGCCGCCGCCTGCACGTCGGCGGCGGTGACCTTTTGCAGGCCGGTGATGGTGTCGCGCACCGCGTCGAGGCGGCGAGGGTCGGCTTGGGCGCCGATGAGTTGGCCGAGCCAGTATTCGTTGGACTGCTGCGCCTTGGTCAGCGTCTCCACCCGCGGTTTCACCACCCGTTCCAGTTCGTCGGCCGAGACCGGCTTGTCGCGCAGATCCTTCGCGATCGCATTCACCGTCGCGTAGAAGTCGTCTAGCTTGTCCGGCGGCGCCTCGATCGAGGCCGACATGTAGCCGTACCCCGGGAAGCTCCACGCCATGTTGAGCGCCGTCGACGGCGAATAGGTCACCGACTTCTTCATCCGCAGGTCGTCGATCAGACGCAGCTGCATCACCTGCTCCAGCACGCGCAGCGAACGCGCGCCCTGCGGGTCCGACGGGAAGTCCGTGGTCGGCCAGGCGATGTAGCCGATCGCCTGGTCCGCGCGGCCCTTGTGAGTGAGGCGCACCGGCTCGGCGTTGCCGGCGGGGAAGCTGATCTTGGTCGCATCCGCGGGCGCGCCCGCGTCGTGACGCGCGGGGAGGGCGCCGAAGGTGTCGCCGACCTGCTTGATCGCCTGATCGACATCGACATCGCCGACAACGACCACTTCCAGCGGCTCGGTGGTGAGACGATCGCCGATCATGGTCTTCAGGTCGGCGAGTTTGCCGTCGGCCATCTGCGCCTTGGTCGGAAACGCCCAGCGCGCGTCGCCCGAGTGCAACAGCGCATTGGCCTCGCGGCTGAACACGCCCTCCGGCGTCGACGCGAGCTGGGTCTGCAGCGTCTCGCCGTAGACGCGCATGCGCTCGAACGGATCGGGGCGCCAGGCCGCGTCGGTGAGGTAGGCGGCCAGCACCTGCAGCTGGGTCGACATGTCCTCGCGGCGCGTCGCCCCCGACAGGGTGAAGGCGTCCTCGCCGACGCCGAGCGAGGCGCCATAGACCTTCGACGCCAGCACCTTGTCCATGTCGTCGGCGGTGAACTTGCCGACGCCGCCTTCGCTGAACACCGAGCTCGCTTCCCAGGTCGGGATCACCTTGTCGCGCGGCAGATCCTCGAACCCGCCGCCGGCGCTGACCGAGACCAGCACCTGATCATCGCGGAACTTCGTCGGTTTGATGGTCAGCCGCACGCCGTTGTCGAAACGCACGAAGGTCAGGCCGAGATCGGCGACTTCCTTGCGTTCGGCGACGTGGCCGGCCTTGCCGAAATCGGTATAGCTCCACGCCTTCGCCGCTTCGGTCTTGGGCGGCGTCACTTCCGCAAGCTGGGCTTTGGAAAACACCTGGGCGACGGCTTCCTGGCCGCCTTCGATGGGCGTCGGGCTGGTCATGAACACCAGCGGGCCCTGACCTTCGAACTCGCTCTTCAACAGCGCCGAAACGTCCGCGGCCTTCAGGTCTTTCACGTCGGCTTCGAACTCGCGCAGGTCTTCGCTCGGCGAGGTGACGACGTCGTCGTCGTTGATCTCTTCAACCAGTTCTCCCGCGAGCGCCGAGGTCGCGCGCGTCTTGGCGCCCTCGACCGCTTCCTGCAACGCCGTGCGCGTTTCGAGAATCTCGCGATCGAGCTCGTCCTGCGTCACGCCATATTTCACGGCTTGACGCACCTGGTTGTCGGCGGCGGCGAGCGCGTCCTGCCAACGGCCAGGTTGGGCCGAGATCTGCACCTGGGTGATGTCGGCGCTCTTCAGTTCGGTATAGCGCGACGCGCCGGCGGCGATGAACGGCGGGTTGTCGCCGCGCGCGACCGCTTCCAGGCGACGACCCAAGACCGCGAAACCCAGTTCGCGAAGCACGTGCTCGCGGCGCAGCGCCAGTGAATCCGGACGCAGGTCCGGCGGGTTCAGCCACGAGATGTCCACCGTGGTCGGGCCGCCCGGCTCGATCATCAGATGCGTCTCGGACTTGCGCGGCTCCGGTCGGCCAAGGTCGGGGTTCTTGTGGTCGGAGGCCTTAGCCCGCCAATCGCCGAAGCCGGCCTTGATCTTGGCCTCCACCTGATCGACGTCGACATCGCCGACCACGACCAGGGTCGTGCGATCTGGACGATAGTAGGTGGAATAGAGGTCCTGCAACTTGTCGCGCTGGGCGGTCTTGATCACGTCCACGCTGCCGATCGGAAAGCGCTTGGGCGCAAGCTGGTCCTTGAACAGAAAATCGTACTGCTGGCGCGCGATGTGCAGTTGCGGCGTGTCGCGCAGTCGCTCTTCGGAGAGAATGACGCCGCGTTCCTTGTCCATGGCGTCCTGGTCGAGCGTCAGTTCGCTCGCCGTCTCGCGCATCAGCTTCAGGCCGGTGTCGAGCGTGTCCTGATCGGTCTCGGGCAGGTCGAGTTCATAGACCGTCTGGTCGAAGTTTGTGAAGGCGTTGGTGTCGGGACCGAACGCGAGGCCATGACGCTCCAGCGTCTTGATCATCTCGCCGCGTTTGACGTGCGTCGAACCCTCGAACGCCATGTGTTCGATGAAGTGCATCAGCCCGAGCTGGCTGTCGTTCTCTTCGAGCGATCCCGCAGCGACCCGCAGACGAAGCGATGCCTGTCCCTTGGGCGTGGCGTTCTTCAGGATCAGATAGCGCATGCCGTTCGGCAGCGTCCCCATACGCAGCGCCGGATCGACCGGGACGTCGCTACGTGCGCCGGTTGCGCCGCCCACCCGGACGGCGTGCTGAGGAGAGCCTGGGGCGGCGGAGGCGGCGCTGGCCAGTACGAGAGCGGAAACGGCGACCGTGGCGGCAGCCACGCGCTTGCTGAATTTGTTCAAAATAAGGGACTCCCGACCAACGCCCACGGCCAGGGTGATCCTGTGGGAGGTCTGAAACAAGGCGCCTGCGGCGATCCGCGCTCTGCCTTATCCGGCCTGGGATGGAGGGGACGGCAGCGCCAGTTTAACTGGCCCGGCGCCGCCTCAGTAACGCCCGCGCTTGGCGTCCTTGACGTCGGCGTCGCGGTCTGCGCTCCAGCGGGCGGGGTCGGCGCGGGTCGAGCCGTTGTTGCCCTTACGGTTGTCGTAGGCCGGCGTGAAGCCGCCGGTAACGCCGGTCGTCGCCAGCGGATCGCGGCGGCTGTCGAGACAGACCTGCGGTCCCGGCGCGCCATAGAGATTGGCCATCATCTCCAGCACCGCGCGCTCGACCGTGGAGCGCACCGCGAGCTGGATCGGCTCCATGCCCGCCTCGCCCACAATCGGCTCGAAGCCGTTGTGGTTGATGATCTGGAAGGCGCCGACGCCGACCTGGCGCGCGATGATCTGCTTCTGATACGAAACGACGTCGACGACTTCGAGCGTGCGCGTCGACACCAGACGCAGGTCGAGGCCCACGTTCATCACATAGATCTGACCGCCGGCCTCCGCCTTCAGGTCGCCCGTCTTCGGGCCGCCGCCGGCGATGTCGAAGCCCGCGGACTTGATGTTGTAATTCAGCTCGGTGATGCCGCCGACGATGTAGAAGTCCGATCCCGGCACCTGGCCCGAGGTGATATGGCGGTAAGGCGCGGGCGTTCCCGGCGTCGCGTCGGGCGCGTCGGTGATCAGCTTGTTGTTGGCGTACTTCAGCTCGAGTTCCGAGATCGAGGTGTCGTAACGCTCGACCAGACGGGCGCCGGATTTCGCCAGCGCCGACATCGCCATCAGCGAGGCGCCCTGCGTCAGCTTGCGCCCGCCGTCGGGCTCGTCCTTGGCGGTGTAGTCGCTGATGCGGCCGACCGCGATGCGCGGCGAGGGCAGGTTGTGCGCGCGGGCATAGTCGCCCAGGCACACCAGCGCTTGCGAATAGGGTGTGGGGTTGGGCGTGACCGGCGCATTTCCCATTGGCTGCGCGTAAAGGCCGTCGGAGCCCGCCACCGGCGAGACGCAGCCCGACAACGCCACCGCGGATGCGGCGACCAGCGCGAGAACCCGCGCCGGGCGGAAATCAGTTCGGGCCATTGAGGTCGATCTTTCCGTTGAGGTCCGCGCTGGCGGAAGCGTCGGCGCCAGCCTGGACCGAAGCCGTGGCCTTGGTGCGCCAGTTGCCCTGGGTGAGGACGACGAGGTGATCGGCGGGGACGAGGCTCATTCCGCCGTCGCTCGCGCCGAGTGAAAGGTCCGCAACGCCGGCGGTCGCGTCCGGCGCCGGATCGTTCTCGGGCGCCAACGACAACAGTGACGCGTCGGCGAGCGTGGTCAGGCGCCCGTCGAGGTCAACGGGGCGGTTTTCCTGGCCGAACGTCCGGCCAAAGCCCGCGTTGAAGGCCGCCGCGCTGGTCGACAGGCTTTGCGCCTGCGCCACGCCGGAAAGTCCCGCTGCGGCGAGGGTCAGGCCGGCCGCGAGGCCGAGCAGATTGCGAGTCATCAGGCGAACTCCCGCCGTTAACCCCTTGGGTTCACGGCAAGGTCCGCCCTTTAGGTTAAGAACCGCTTGCGAAGGGCGCCCTTGCTAGCTGCTGTAGTGGCTTGCAGCGGCCGCGACCGCCGATGGGTTTGCAGCCTCGGTCGGCCTGTCGCGTTCACCCTTATGAATGGGCTCCCAGACGGAGCAGGCGCGCGCGGCCGTGGAATATCCGCTAGTAGTTAACGGGGTTGTGGGGCGTGGGGCAGGACCGATGCGGCATCGGCTAAATCAGTTCCTGATCGCGCCGTGGCCGTCCTATGTGGCCGCCCTGTCGATTCCGCTGCTGTACCTCTTCCAAATTCAGGTCCGGGACCAGCCGGCCCTGATCGCCAACTTCGGCCTGTCCGCGACGGGGCTGCGGGCGGGGCAGTGGCAGGAGTTGCTGACCTTCCAGATCGTGCACGCGAGCTGGGTGCATGTGGGCGGCAACGCCTTCTTCGCCCTCTTGTTCGCCGTTACCTGCGGCGGGGCCATGACCCGCTTGCTCGGGGCGGGTCCTCGGGGCGTTGCGGCCTTCTTCGGCTTCTATGTCTTCTGCGGGATCCTTTCAGGGATCGCCTTCGTCGTGGCCAATCTGGGGGGCGAGTTCGCCGTGATCGGGGCCTCGGGCGCGGTCTCCGGCCTGCTCGGCGCCAGCGCGCGGGTGTGGGGCAGCAATGGTCGCGTCGGCCCGATCCTAACCCCGGCGGTGTTCCTGGTCACGGTCGCCTTCATGACGCTCAACCTTTCGATTGTCCTGGTCGGTCCCGACGCCACCTGGTCCAGCGCCGACGACATGCCGGTGGCCTGGATCACCCACGTCGCGGGCTATCTCGCCGGCCTTTTCCTGATCGGACCCTGGGCCGTCGTCCTGGGCGAACCGCACCTGGAGCGGGAAGGCGAGCCGTACGCCGAAGCTTTCGATCCGGAACCGGTCGCGGCGGTCGAGCCGGCGCCTGAACCGCTGGTCCCCCTGGACGAGGGGTTGGCCGACGGTCCGGCCTAGATCGAGGCCTTGACTCAGTTCCATGGTTCCGGAATCGTGGAAATATGAACACCGCAATCGAAGCCTTAGCGGCCCTGGCCCATCCGGGCCGCCTGGCCGTCTTTCGTCACCTGGTGCGGGCCGGACCGACCGGCGTCGCGGCCGGTGAGATCGCGCGTTCGTTCGACACGCCGGCGAACACCATGTCGACCCAACTCGCCATCCTCGCGCGTGCGGGCCTTATCAATTCGCGGCGAGAGAGCCGCTCGATCCTCTATGCGGCGGACTACGACCGGATCGGCGCGCTCATCGGCTTTCTGATGGAAGACTGCTGTCAGGGACGCCCCGAAATTTGCGCACCGATCGCGGCCAAGGCCGCCTGTTGCGCCGCCCCTCAGGAGATCACGTCATGAAGCGCCTGCACGTCCATGTCGCGGTGGAAGATCTCGGCAAATCGATCGCCTTCTATTCGACGCTGTTCGGCGCCGGGCCGGTCGTCGTCAAGGACGACTATGCAAAGTGGATGCTCGAAGATCCGCACGTGAACTTCGCGATCTCCGATCGCGCACGGACGCCGGGCGTCGACCATCTCGGCATCCAGGTCGACGATGGTGAAGAGCTTGCCGAAATCGCAGGCCGCCTGAAGGCCGCGGGCGAGACGACCCGCGACCAGACAGCGACGGTCTGCTGCTACGCCAAGTCGGACAAGGCCTGGGTCAGCGATCCGTCGGGGCTGCAATGGGAAACCTTCTACAGCTTCGGCGCCGCGCCGATTTATGGCGAAGACGATCGCGGCGTCGCCGACGCCGCGCCGTCGTCGTCCTGTTGTCCCGCGCAGCCGGATGCTGTTCCTAAGGCGTGCTGCTGAACCTATGTCGCAAGCCTCGCTGGAACCGCCGCTCCATCCATTCTCGACCACGCGGCGCCTCGTCGCCGAGGCGCTCGGCACGGCGTTTCTGCTGGCCATTGTGATCGGCTCCGGGATCATGGGCGATCGGCTGTCGGGCGGTAACGTCGCCCTGGCCCTGCTGGGGAATACGCTCGCCACCGGCGCCGGGCTCGTCGTGTTGATCACCCTCTTCGGCCCGCTCTCCGGCGCGCATTTCAATCCGGTCGTGACTCTCGTGTTCGCGTTGCGCCGAGAGATCGGGTGGCGAACCGCGGTCGCCTATATCGCGGCTCAGGTCGTCGGCGCCGTGTTGGGAGTCTTTGCCGCGCACGCGATGTTCGCGGAGCCGATCCTGCAGGTCTCGACCAAGCTGCGCGACGGTCCCGCCCAGGTCTTCTCCGAGTTCGTCGCCAGCTTCGGACTGATCGCCGCGATCCTGGGCTCGATCCGGTTTCGCCCCGACGCGACCCCGATCATCGTCGGCCTCTACATCACCGCCGCCTACTGGTTCACCGCCTCGACCTCCTTCGCCAATCCGGCGGTCACGCTGGCGCGGTCGCTGTCGAACACCTTCGCCGGCATCGCGCCCTCGTCGGCGCCGGCCTTCATCGCCGCCCAGGTCGCCGGCGCCGTGGCGGGGGCCTTCGCCTTCGGCTGGCTTTTGCGTGAGGAGCGCCTCGCATGAGTACGGACTTCCCCGTCACCATCTTCCACAATCCCAACTGCGGGACCTCGCGCAATGCGCTGGCGATGATCGAGGACGCCGGCTACCGGCCCCAGGTCGTCGACTATCTGAAGACCGGTTGGACGCGCCCGCAGCTCGAGGAACTGCTCGCCGCCATGGGCAAGAGGCCGCGCGACCTGCTGCGCGAGAAGGGTACGCCGGCCCAGGCGCTGGGGCTTCTCGAGCCCGATGTCGGCGACGACGCGATCCTGGAGGCGATGGCGGCGCATCCGATCCTGGTCAACCGCCCGATCGTCGTCTCGCCCAAGGGGACTCGGCTCTGCCGCCCCTCCGAGG